>NZ_ABGR01000143.1 GCF_000171815.1 Vibrio sp. AND4
ATTTGCCAAGTGACATCCGATGACATGGGGGTTCATGATCACGGGTCTATCGTATGGGATGAATTTGCGGGCTTTTGGATCACCATGAGTCTGGTACCAGCATTGAATATTCCTATAACGGAATGGCAGTGGCTACTGACTGGCTTTATCTTGTTCCGCTTCTTTGACATGGTAAAGCCATGGCCAATTGGTTGGCTGGACAAGCGTGTTCACGGTGGTTTGGGGATCATGGTTGATGATATCGTTGCTGGTATTATGGCAGGCGTCGCGCTGTTCTTAGTGGCGAAGTATGCAGGTTGGATCTAATGCCTTCTCTCAAGTTCTAGAATTAAAAGATAAACAAAAGGGATGCGATGGTAGCATCCCTTTTCTGTTTACTTTTCAGCAATTTTTCGCCAACTAACAAGGTGAGTACGAGCTTACTTCGCCATATAATCGCAGATTGATTTCTCAATACCTTTCGCGTCTAAGCCTAGCTCTTCATGTAGCTCGTCTTGAGTGCCTTGAGGAATGAAACGATCGGGTAAGCCAAGGTTTAGTACAGGCTTGATGATCTTATCTTGCATCATAAACTCAATCACACCAGCACCAGCACCACCCGTTATTGCGTTTTCTTCCAGGGTTACTAAAACATCGTGCTCAGCGGCTAGCTGTCGAATCAAGGCTTCATCGAGCGGCTTAACAAACCGCATGTCAGCAACGGTTGCATTTAGGTTTTCAGCCGCTTCTAGCGCGTTACCCAGGAAAGTACCGAAGTTGAGAATAGCCACTTTCTCACCTTTACGAACCACGCGACCCTTACCGATTTCGAGCGCAGTAAATGTTGACTCAATGTCTGTG
>NZ_ABGR01000142.1 GCF_000171815.1 Vibrio sp. AND4
CATTAAAGCAGAACGGAGCAAAAACTGGTTGATCAAACTGTTACCGTTACTTGTTATATTAGTCAGGACTATACATCAATAAACCAGTGAATGACATTAGATGACCTAAGGATTTGCAGTACTATAACATTGCAGACCGACGAAAAAGGCCAGCAGAGGCTGGCCTTGATGAGTTTTAAAACGGCTACTTTTCGCACAAACTGCTTACAGTGCTTTGAAAATTGCCTCAACGCTTTCTTTCGCGTCACCGAATAGCATCGAGGTGTTTTCTTTAAAGAACAGTGGGTTCTGTACACCAGCGTAGCCTGTATTCATTGAACGCTTGAATACGACGACATTTTGCGCGTTCCACACTTCTAAAACTGGCATGCCAGCAATTGGGCTATTTGGATCTTCTAACGCTGCCGGGTTCACTGTGTCATTCGCTCCGATAACAAGAACAGTATCTGTTTGTGAAAAGTCATCATTAAGCTCATCCATTTCCAGTACGATGTCATACGGTACTTTTGCTTCTGCCAGTAGTACGTTCATATGCCCCGGTAGACGGCCAGCAACAGGGTGAATACCAAAGCGAACTTCGATGCCCTGCGCGCGAAGCTTCTCTGTGATCTCATGTACTGGGTATTGTGCTTGAGCAACTGCCATGCCGTAACCAGGAGTGATGATCACTGATTTCGAGTTCTTGAGCATTTCAGCAACTTCTTCCGCTGACGTTTCGCGGTGCTCGCCCTGCTCCTCATCACTTGAGATCACAACTTCTTGTCCGAAGCCACCCGCGATTACGCTGATGAACGAACGGTTCATTGCTTTACACATGATGTAAGAAAGGATTGCACCTGAAGAACCAACAAGCGCACCTGTCACGATCAGTAGGTCGTTTGCCAACATGAAACCTGCCGCCGCCGCTGCCCACCCTGAGTAAGAGTTCAACATTGAAACCACAACCGGCATATCTGCACCGCCGATTGACGCAACCAAGTGGTATCCGAATGCGAATGCGATCAGGGTCATTAGGGTCAACGCGAACATGCTACCGTCCGCTCTTA
>NZ_ABGR01000141.1 GCF_000171815.1 Vibrio sp. AND4
GATGAGATTTTAATTCAACGTTAATTTTGCTATTCTTTCGCCCACAGTTTGGCCTCTACGGCGCTGTTTCTCAATCAGAATTGAATGAAAACAAGGGCAATGGAGAGCCAAGTTTCCAAGGATGTTCACTCTTTTACTTTGAAAAATAGTAATTAAAAAAGAGGAACCGCAATGAGAGGAAAAAGTCGTGCTTGAAGCCTACCGTAAACACGTCGAAGAGCGTGCTGCTGAAGGGGTTGTTCCTAGACCGCTTGACGCTGAACAAGTTGCTGGACTTGTAGAACTTCTGAAAAATCCCCCACAAGGTGAAGAAGCTTTTATTCTTGACCTACTAGAAAATCGTATCCCGCCAGGTGTCGATGAAGCTGCTTATGTTAAAGCGGGCTTCCTAACTGCGATAGCAAAAGGTGAAGTTGAATCACCATTGGTTAGCCGTGAAAAAGCGGCAGAGCTGCTTGGTACTATGCAAGGTGGTTACAACATCGCTCCCCTGGTTGAATTCTTAGATGATGACCTACTCGCGCCAATCTCAGTGAAAGCCTTGTCTCATACCCTGTTAATGTTTGATGCTTTCTATGATGTTGAAGAGAAAGCCAAATCTGGCAACCAATTCGCCAAGCAAGTCCTGCAATCTTGGGCGGATGCTGAATGGTTCACATCGAAGAAAAAAGTAGCGGAACAAATTACCGTCAAAGTATTTAAAGTTACTGGTGAAACTAACACCGATGACTTGTCACCTGCACCAGATGCGTGGTCACGACCTGATATTCCAGTACATGCGAAAGCGATGCTGAAGATGGAACGTGACGGCATAGTGCCAGACCAACCTGGTAGTGTCGGCCCTATTAATCAGATTGAAGAGCTGCAAAAAGATGGCATACCACTAGCCTATGTGGGCGATGTTGTCGGTACAGGCTCTTCACGTAAATCTGCAACTAACTCAGTCCTTTGGTTTATGGGAGAAGATATCCCATTCGTACCAAACAAACGCACGGGCGGTATCTGTCTGGGCGGTAAGATCGCGCCTATCTTCTATAACACAATGG
>NZ_ABGR01000140.1 GCF_000171815.1 Vibrio sp. AND4
GATACGCAGAGCAAACCTCGCATTGCAAGTCGTCAGCCTGCTTACTTCCAGCAACTTAACATCGAGCTGAAAGAGAAGGTAGGGGATAACTTTAAAGCGGAAACAGGATTGCGTTTGTTTACCTCACTCGATCCTGTCTCTCAAACTAAGTTGGAGCAAGCGATTGCAACCAAAGTACCTGAGCTTGCCAAACGCGCGGGTAAAGAACTTGAAGCCGCGGCCGTTGCCGTTGACCGACACAGTGGTGAAATTCGCGCTATGGTAGGTGGTAAGCGTGTTGGTTATGAAGGGTTTAACCGTGCTTTGAACGCCAGCCGTCCCATTGGCTCATTGGTGAAGCCTGCGGTTTACCTTACTGCATTGGCGCAACCTGAGAAATACAACCTCGCCACGACCTTGCATGATACGCCATTGAGTTTGAAGGGCAGTAAAGGCTCGGTTTGGTCTCCACGTAACTTTGATCGTAAGTTCCGTGGCGATGTGCCGCTGTACCTAGCTTTGGCGAAATCACTCAATGTACCAACGGTGCGTTTGGGGATGGCGTTGGGAATTTCACAGGTCTCGGATACCTTGGAACGTTTGGGGGTTGATAAGAACGAAATTCGTCCGGTGCCTTCGATGTTTCTTGGCGCATTTTCACTAACGCCATTTGAAGTTGCTCAAATGTATCAGACGGTCACTAACTCAGGCAAACGAGCTAAGTTATCGGCACTACGCTCGGTGATTGATATGGATGGTAATGTGCTGTATCAGTCACTACCGCGTTCGTCTCAAGCGGTTGATCAGCAAGCAGGTTGGGTTGACCACTTACGCGATGAAGCAAGGTGTTGCTCAAGGTACGGGACGTTTCCTACAAAGCCAATTCGCTTGGGCTGCGCTTGCTGGGAAAACGGGTACCAGTAACGACAGTCGAGACAGCTGGTTTGTGGGGGTTGATGGCCGTGAAGTGACTACGGTGTGGCTCGGTCGTGATGATAACAAATCGACTAAACTTACTGGTTCAAGTGGTGCGCTGCGCGTGTACGCAGAATACCTGAAACAACGTATTCCTGAACGACTAGAATTACC
>NZ_ABGR01000139.1 GCF_000171815.1 Vibrio sp. AND4
AGACGCCGCTTACCGTGAGTCAGTACTGCCATCTGATGTAACGGCACGTATCGCTATCGAAGCGGGCATTGCAGACTTCTGGTACAAGTACGTTGGTTTCGATGGTCGCATCATAGGCATGACAACATTCGGTGAATCAGCGCCTGCTGACCAGTTGTTCGAAATGTTTGGTTTCACGGTAGAAAATGTGGTGAACACTGCGCAAGAATTACTGGCGTAAACGCTCAGTGTTATCAGTTTTTCTCATGCTAAATTGAGAACTGAAAAGCCCCGCTCAACGTCGCGGGGCTTTCTTTTATCTGCTCATTTCAGAGACAATTCAACTGCCGAGTTGGTACGACTTATCTTCAAACTGATTAGCAAGTCGATAGAACTGTTCAACTTGCTCTTTCAACCGCTCACTGTTTTGTTCTACAGAATATGTCGCCGCAAGGTTTTGCTCCGCGGTGGAAGCAATCGAGTGTATGTGTTGATTTACATCGCTAGAAAGCCGCAACTGTTTATCGGCAGAATTCTCTACGTTAACCATCAAACCGCTCATCGTTTGCATCATCTTCTCTACCTCAGACAAACGCAACGCGCCCTGCTCGGCAACTTGAGAACAAGAATCCGTTTGATCTTTATTGGCGATAATGTCTTTTTGCCAACACTGAATTGTCGTCAGCATGGCATCGATTGATACTTTAATTTGCTCCGTCGCATTTGAGGTACGCCCGGATAACGCTCTCACTTCATCAGCAACCACTGCGAAGCCAGAACCTTGCTCGCCTGCTCGTGCCGCTTCAATCGCAGCATTAAGCGCGAGCAAATTCGTTTGATCGGCAATGCTAGCAATCTCCTCCATTAATTGACTGACCTCTTGCGCTTGATTGCTCAATTGGTAAGTCGTCTTGGTGGCTTTCTCCGCCTGTAAACTCAGTTGCGCTAAGTTGGTGTGAGTTTGGTCAATCGTATCTTTCGCCATAAGACAAGCTTTCAAAGTGTCATCAATCAGTATATGAGCCTCATGAGAACTGGAAGAAACCGAGTTGGCGGACGCTTCCATTGCACTAGCCGCATCACGAACCTCATGAATA
>NZ_ABGR01000138.1 GCF_000171815.1 Vibrio sp. AND4
CGGTTTTTAGCGATGTTGCGTAGTTCAGCTGTCACAGCGTCTTCGATGTTTGCAGCTGGAACAGTAATGTTTAGACGGCGCTCTAGGCCCTCTAGTGTTTCAACAGTAACTTGCATTATATATAAACCTCTAAAGTGGCTCGGTCTTCCCGAGCGTATGAGCGAGACTCGGTGAGTTCACGCTTCATCCTTGTGTAGTGTTCTGTCCGAACACCTAAGTTAAAACCGAGTATCGATGCTGAAAACCAGCACCAGACTAATCAGTGATATCTTCAGCAGATGCAAAAGGTATCTCCTATTAGCCTCAGGACAGAATTTTAGACGCAACATTCTAGCGAGCTGTCGCAATCCTGTCGAGCCAATAGCCACTATGTGGACATTGTCTGCGCTAAATTCTCGAAAGCAGGCTCAATTTTCACGAAAAAATACTCATTGAGCATCGCTTCAACTTAGCCAGCATATCTAGAATGGGGACAATAGCGACTTTTTCAAGAGAATCGACCGCTTTTTTTCTTGAAAAGGTTAAAAAGAGATCTTGCTCGGGTTTTATCTCATAGTGTTGGAAACGAATTTTCAATGTATTATTACAAAAAACCAACGTTTTCTTACTTATTAAAAACAAGATAAACAGAGCGCAAAAGATACGTTCCACTCATCTCAGTGAACTTTGGGTAGAAATCGATTCATTAAAATAACACGGTTACGATGAGCAGCTGATTTCCATTTTCTTACCCCACTCAGGGGGTAACTTGGCGTAATCATCCTGCTCTGGCTGTTCATCAAATGGCCGCTTTAATAGCTCAGCGAGCCGGTTGACTTCACTAAAATCCCCCTCCTCAGCTTTATCAATGGCAAGTTGAGCAAGGTAATTGCGTAAGATGTACTTTGGGTTGACTTGACGCATACGCTCACAGCGTTGCTGCACGGTCACTGGCTTGCCCTGCTCATCTATTTCTAACTCACATCGGGCAAGATACAAATCCAGCCACGCGTTTGCTGCTTCTCGGTCAATGAACAGATCAGTGACGGCCTGGGGCGATTTAACATCTAAGTTGGACAACTCACGAAAAAAGCAGGGATAGTCTGCTTTGTTTTGATTCAACA
>NZ_ABGR01000137.1 GCF_000171815.1 Vibrio sp. AND4
GCCAAGCGTGGCTGCTACTTTCACATCAGGCTTATCAAAATCCGCCCAATCGGTGAAGTTAGCCAAATCTTTCTTTTGCACCACTGGCACAAAGCCCAGATAAAAATACGCTTGACTGTAACCTGCAACCTTAGCTCGTGACATGTTCAGCGATGCACTACCGGTAATGTCATACTTGTTTGCCGTAATACCATTAACCAGCGTTTTCCAATCGGTCGCAACGAATTCCACCTTCACACCAAGATCTTTAGCCAGCTCAGTGGTCACGTCGATATCAAAACCACGATAACTATTGGTTGCAGGATCTTTCATCGTCATCGGATTCCAATCCCCTGTCGTGCCGACACGCAAAACACCTTTATCCAGCACTTGTTGTAAGCGGCTGTTCGCATGAGCGACTTGGGTTATCGCAAGTAAACACATTCCTAGCGCAAGCAACGGTTTTTTCATTTCAATTCCCTTAAAAAAATGATGATGGGATATATTCCCTTTAATTATTAACCACGACTATGGTTTCATTGGTAACATAGCAATAATAAATGATTTTTTTTAGTCCATTCAGGAAGTAAATGTGAACTGTAAGCGTCTATGGTTAATTTCTTTGCTGCTTCTTACCGGCTGCTCCGACTATCAGTGGGGCTGGTATGTACTTAATCCGACCACTGAGCAAGGACTCACCAACATCAAGTTTCTGCTGGCTGGTTTTAATGACACTATCCAGGTGTCTTTACTCAGCATGCTGTTTGCGATGACCATCGGGTTGATCATTGCCCTTCCCGCTCTGTCAGATTCTCCAGCACTCAAGTGGATCAACCGTATTTATGTGGAAGTGATCCGCTCGATACCAGTATTAGTGCTACTGCTCTGGGTGTATTACGGCATGCCGACCCTACTTGATGTTTCTCTGAATCATTTCTGGGCGGGGGTTATCGCGTTAACCATTGCAGAAAGCGCGTTTATGGCGGAAGTCTTTAGAGGAGGAATCCAAGCCATCAGTCGCGGACAACATGAAGCCGCAGAGTCGCTTGGGCTAAACTACTGGCAGAAAATGCGCTTGGTTATTCTTCCTCAAGCCTTGCGCCAAATCTTACCGCCACTGGGCAATCAGTTCGT
>NZ_ABGR01000136.1 GCF_000171815.1 Vibrio sp. AND4
AAATACACAGAAAGCTGCAAAGAGCATTTAGAAGAAGTTCGGGAGCTTATTGCCCAATACAAAATGATTTTGCGAGACCAAAACAGCCGCCCCGACGATTACAAACAAGGATGCCAAAACCGTGGCAGTGAGGGCTCAAAGCAAAAAGCAGTATCAGTAACAGCAAGTTTTGGTGTTGCAGATAGCCGAAATGCACGCACCCCTGCCGATGTGATTAAGCTCGCTGATGACGCTCTTTATAGAGCCAAAAACTCTGGGCGAAACTGTGTGAAATACAGTTAAGCTTAGCGTTTAAGATATGACGACGAAGCTAATAGTCAATCTCAATTATAGAATACGTTTCTGTAGAGATTTCTGAATGAGATCCTATCCAAATTAGAACCAAAAGTGACGCCGTAACCTGACTTACGCCAGGGTTAAACCTCTGATTCAACGTCATTTATTAATGTATAGGTATTTCTTCCTCGTGATTTTGCGCTGTATAACGCCTTATCTACCATCTCGTATAACTCTTCGATTTTCTCTTTGCCTGTGGGTTGGAACGTAAATACACCTTGTGACACTGTCACCTTACTAGCAACGCTTGAATAGGCATGGGGGTAATCCAAAGAATCCAATGCTACTTGAATACGGTCAGCTTCTTTTTTTGCGGTTTGCACATCGGTGTTATTGAGTAGGATAATAAATTCTTCACCGCCATAGCGACCCACGTATTCTCCAGATCGGCAGAAGGTCATAGTAAGTTGGCTCGCAATGGCTTGTAGGCAGCGATCCCCTTCTGTATGACCGTAATTGTCATTGAATAACTTGAAGAAGTCGACATCCAAAAGAATTATTGCCATGGGTATACGATGACGACCATGTAATGCAACCATGCCCTCTAACTTTTGGTCAATATATCGACGATTATAGAGCTTGGTCAGGCCATCTTCGTTGGCCTGTTGTTGTAAGCGAACGTTCATCTCTTCTAATTGTGCGGTCGCTTGTTTGAGTTCACGTCGCATGTGCGCGATACGCTGCATCGCCATCAGCTTAGAGTTAAGTACAAGCTTGTTGACCGGTTTAACCAAGTAATCATCCCCACCAGCCTCAATCGCTTTGGCAATCATTTCTGGC
>NZ_ABGR01000135.1 GCF_000171815.1 Vibrio sp. AND4
TCAAGCGCTCGTGACCAAACTTGAACATCGTCTAAGAGAGCATCCTGAAAATCTGAAGCACCTTCCAAACGGTTCATCGCGCCAACAAGTAAACTCCTTAAGCTGTCCCCTTGAAATTCAGCCCAGTTGCCACGACTTATTTCTCGCCCATTAAGGTAAAAAATACGTTCACGCGAAGCTTTGTCGAATACAACGGCTAGGTGCAGCCATTGATCCACCTCAACCTTGTCTGACTCTGTATACCGGTCTCTACCAGCACCAGATGTCGGCTTGCCATGATCTAATCCAACATACAGTTTGTGATCATCGCCATCATTCACACCAGACAATTGATAACGACTATCCAATGTTTTGAACTTCACCCAGTACATAAAAGTCATGGACTGGTCACCAGAAGGCATGAATCCTGTGTAACCAAATGCTTCTTTATCAGTGACATCTAAGACGTGTTCACCCGAGACCACCGCTTCACCGTTAGCATCGGCCAATATGGCCTGCGCCTGAACGTACTCAGCCCAGTGGCTTATGCTCTGGTCATTGAGCTCCCCAATATCAAAGCCTTGTAAATCCCAGCCCTTTTCATACTCGAACCCATCATCAATGCCATCGCCATCACTGTCTGGGCTACACGGATCACTCAGATGCTCACCTGTTTCGATCCCCATCTCCAGACCATCCGAAAGACCGTCGCCATCACTGTCTGCATTGTAAGGATCACTGCATGTTGACAGCTCAAAAGTATCACTTAGTCCATCGCCATCTTGGTCCACCTCAGCTTCAGCTGGCGCCATCAACTTTAATTCAGACAGCTTCATATCAAAGGTGCCAGTCGCCACGTTCTCAACCCACAAGCCTCTGTAACGGCTAAAGTTGTAATACGCCATTAAATCGCTTTCACCTGCTCGCGGTGGCACCACCATGTAGCCTTGCATATCGCTGCCATCAAGCGCTCGTGACCAAACTTGAACATCGTCTAAGAGAGCATCCTGAAAATCTGAAGCACCTTCCAAACGGTTCATCGCGCCAACAAGTAAACTCCTTAAGCTGTCCCCTTGAATTCAGCCCAGTTGTCACGACTTATTTTTCGCCCATTAAGTAAAAATACGTTCACGCGAAGCTTTGTC
>NZ_ABGR01000134.1 GCF_000171815.1 Vibrio sp. AND4
AATAACATTCTCTGGAATCTCTTCCAAATCACGCTCATTGTCCTTCGGAATCAGTACCGTTTTGATGCCACCGCGGTGCGCCGCAAGTAACTTTTCTTTTAGACCGCCGATAGGTAGCACTTCACCACGCAGGGTAATCTCACCCGTCATACCGACTTCTGCTTTAACTGGGTTACCCGTCAAGCTAGAGACCAGTGCCGTACACATCGCAATACCCGCACTTGGGCCGTCTTTTGGTGTCGCACCTTCAGGTACGTGCACGTGGATGTCGCGTTTCTCGTAGAAGTCTGAGTTAATACCCAGCTTTTCTGCGCGTGAACGCACTACCGTCATTGCCGCTTGGATCGACTCTTTCATTACATCGCCCAAAGAGCCCGTTTGTGTCAGCTTACCTTTACCTGGCATGGATTCCGTTTCGATCGTCAGCAAATCGCCACCAACTTGTGTCCAAGCTAGGCCAGTCACTTGACCGATACGGTTGCTGTCATCCGCTTTACCGAAGTCATGGCGTTGCACACCTAGGTACTCTTTGAGGTTATCCATGGTAACGGTCACAGATTTCAAGCTTGAATCAAGCAAGATGTTCTTCACTGCTTTACGACAGATTTTAGAAATCTCACGTTCTAAGCTACGTACACCAGCTTCACGCGTGTAGTAACGAATAATACCTATGATTGCAGAATCTTCGATGGTGATTTCGTTTGCCTTCAGGCCATTTCGCTTCACTTGCTTATCAACAAGGTGACGCTTGGCAATGTTTAGCTTCTCATCTTCTGTGTAACCAGAAAGACGAATCACTTCCATACGATCAAGCAGTGGACCCGGAATGTCCATCGAGTTCGATGTCGCCACGAACATCACGTCAGACAAATCGTAGTCCACTTCTAAGTAGTGATCGTTAAACGCATTATTTTGTTCTGGGTCTAGTACTTCTAGTAGTGCCGATGACGGATCACCACGCATATCTGAAGACATCTTGTCGATTTCATCCAGAAGGAACAGCGGGTTTTTCACGCCAACTTTTGACATCTTCTGAATAAGTTTACCTGGCAGAGAGCCAATGTAAGTTCGACGGTGACCACGGATTTCCGCTTCATCACGGACGCCACCGAGTGCCATACGTGT
>NZ_ABGR01000133.1 GCF_000171815.1 Vibrio sp. AND4
TCAGCTCGTAGCGGTCATCAATGTGTGAAGCCACAGCCGGTAAAGCCCAAATGTTGTATGTCATCAAATTTAGGTGTTGCTCATTGTCGTCGAGAGCGAAACTATTCACCTTGTCGGTAATTCTTTGCAAATACGCCCGGAGGCATCTGGGCGATTTGAAACTCGATCATCTTCTCAAACGCTGTCAACAAAGGTGTGAAATCTTTCCCAGATTCCATCAAACTCAGCGCGTGATATCCCGCTTCGACCGTCGATAAACTGTTCTCCGATGGCGCTTTACGAATTGTATAATGACCTTGCAGATCCTCTGGTAATTTCACCGTCGGGATAGCGTGTAAGTTTGTCGATAACTGCCACATCTTATAGGCTTTCTTCCAAGTACCATCGAGTAAAATCAAACGTGTTTTTGTAACGGCAGCGCCTTTGTTGTTCCCAGACAGTATGTTGTTCGCAGATATTAAAGAGAGGCACGTCGAGTGCTCTGAAGGGTAAAGAATGAAATGTTGGTAATCCTCTTCCTCAAGCAAAGCATTTAAAACGTCACTATCCGAAAAGTCTTCTCCGATCAGACAAGTACAGTGATTTAGGCTCAAATTGAGAATCCGTGCCGTACCAAGAGGACGATGTTCTTCACTCGTGTGCTGAAGGATGATAAGTTCAACCTCGTTTGCTAGCGGTACAATCCAATGGCAAATACAAGCTTTGCGCGATTTTCCACACTGAGAACAATAACGAGACATAGAGTGAACCTTTATACATTGCTGAGCATCATCAGCGTTATCTGTTTAATACTGCAATTCGAACCCATGGCGAGCTTAACCGAATGGCACGCTTACAATATACGCCATGGCGAATGGTGGCGGATCGTAACAGGAAATCTCACGCATACCAACTTTGCTCACCTCGGTATGAATCTCGCTGGTTTATGGGTAATCGGCTTCATTTTCCGCCCTACTGTGCGCAACTTTCTTATTGTGTTCATTGTCCTGTGCGCCTTCGTTGGTGCAATGAACTTATTCACCAACATGTCAATTTATGTTGGCTTGTCGGGAGTATTACATGGGTTATTCGGTTTCTGGGCGCTGGCTGAGGTTTTTGACGGCAGAAGAAGCAGTTTAGTATTAG
>NZ_ABGR01000132.1 GCF_000171815.1 Vibrio sp. AND4
AGTGGATAATTTTAGTTTTTAAGTTCGATACTCAAACACCGTACACCTCAAATACTCAAAAACGCCCAGCTATCTATTGGATTGCTGGGCGTTTTTCTCTACTATTGTTTATTCAAAACAGGTTGATTACGACACAGTTCGAGGGAATAAAAGGATGTTTTGCGACCGTTCGCGTTTACTTAGGCTAATTGGCTTTCTTTGCTTATTGCTGGCTCAGCCACTCCACGCGACCATTTTATCTTCCGCTCTACTCAACGAAGCCCAGCAACTGGCTGAGATCGCACCTACACAAGCGAAAAAAGCGGCCAAAAATTACCTTTTACAACGAGAACTGACGGTTCGCCAAGACAACAGTAGCCCTTCTGCAATGTCTCGTGAAGAGACCGATCTTAGCATTCGTACACCTAGCAGCACTGTTGAAGCACACAAGATCATCGCACAAGCCGACTACGCGATGGGCAACGTTCACTCCGCCATAAAAAACCTCGATGAAGCAGAGCGCCTAACCAAAGAATACCAATTGAAGTACATGGGTTTGGATGTACAACTGATGCGTAACCAAATGATTTGGATGTACGACAAAGACTATGCCACAGCCGAGCAAAAACTCGACCAAATCGAAAAACAGATGAAAGACGCCAATCTGGTTTTACAACACACCGATGGCGTTCGTTACCGCTTGGTCATGCAGCGAGCTTTGCTTGCAGCAAACAGAGGCGACTCAGTCAATGCAGATCGCCTGTACGCTAAAGCTAAAACCATGTTGGAAGACAATCGTTCAGACTTGACTTTGATTGACTACCACACTGCTGTAGGCCAGTTTTATCTCAACAATAAGAAGTACAATCTCGCTCTCTCAGAATTGCTCTATGGATATTGGCAATCTATCGAAAGTGATAGCAGTGCAAGATTGGCAAAGGTAAACCGCCTGTTGGCTCGTCTATTCCAAGAGCGCCGCGTTTACGATAAAGCGATCGAGTACCTCTCACAAGCTGCAGACTTTTACGATGGTTACCCTGGCTCACCGATTTTGGCTGACGTGCTAGAGCAAATGGGTGACATCTATTTCCATCAAGGTCAGTTCAATCTTGCACTTGTACATTACTTCAACGTGCTTGACCACGACAG
>NZ_ABGR01000131.1 GCF_000171815.1 Vibrio sp. AND4
CGTCGTGAGGCACTGACTTATTCCTTAAGTCTGGTGTTCGCGCGATCGATACCAAGTGTAAAATTGATAACGCACCAGGTGTACACGGCGCTCGTCGCGGTCGTCTATCTGAGTATGGCGTTCAGCTTCGTGAGAAGCAAAAAGTTCGTCGTATGTACGGCGTTCTAGAAAAACAATTCCGTAACTACTACAAAGATGCTGCACGTCTTAAAGGCAACACAGGTGAAAACCTGCTTCAGCTTCTTGAAGGTCGTCTTGATAACGTAGTTTACCGCATGGGCTTTGGCGCTACTCGCGCAGAAGCACGTCAGCTAGTTAGCCACAAAGCTATCCTAGTAAACGGTAAAGTTGTAAACGTTCCTTCTTTCAAAGTAGCGGCTAACGACGTTGTTTCTATCCGCGAGAAAGCTAAACAGCAAGCTCGTATTAAAGCGGCTCTAGAAGTTGCTGAACAACGTGAAAAACCAACTTGGATTGAAGTAGATGGTGGCAAGATGGAAGGTACATTCAAGCGTATGCCTGAGCGTTCTGATCTGTCAGCTGACATCAACGAACAATTGATCGTCGAGCTTTACTCTAAGTAAGGTTTAAACTAAAGAGAGGACACAATGCAGGGTTCTGTAACAGAATTTCTTAAGCCACGTCTGGTTGACATCGAACAAATCAACTCGACTCACGCAAAAGTAACTCTTGAGCCATTAGAGCGTGGCTTTGGTCATACTCTGGGTAATGCACTTCGTCGCATTCTTCTATCTTCTATGCCAGGTTGTGCTGTAACAGAAGTAGAAATTGAAGGCGTGCTTCATGAATACAGCACTAAAGAAGGTGTACAAGAAGATATTCTTGAAATCCTTCTAAACCTTAAAGGTTTGTCAGTGCGTGTTGCTGAAGGTAAAGATGAAGTGTTCATTACTTTGAACAAATCAGGCTCGGGCCCTGTGGTTGCAGGTGACATCACCCATGATGGTGATGTAGAGATCGCTAACCCTGAACACGTTATTTGTCACCTAACGGATGACAACGCTGAGATCGCTATGCGTATCAAAGTTGAACGTGGTCGTGGTTATGTTCCAGCTTCTGCGCGTATCATAATGAAGATGACGACGTCCAATCGGTCGCTACTAGTAGATG
>NZ_ABGR01000130.1 GCF_000171815.1 Vibrio sp. AND4
TCAAAAAGCACGGGCAGCAAAGATCCCCGTTTTTATTGATCCCAAAGGTGCGGACTTCGAGCGCTACCGCGGTGCAACACTTCTCACTCCAAACATGAAAGAGTTCGAAGACGTAGTCGGTAAAGTGAAATCTGACCAAGAGCTAGTAGAAAAAGCACTGGCTCTTGTTGAAGAGTTTGAATTTGAAGCGCTGTTGGTGACACGAAGTGAAAATGGCATGACCTTGATTCGTCGTGGAAAAGAGCCGTTCCACTTACCAACTCAAGCAAAAGAAGTGTATGACGTGACCGGCGCGGGTGACACGGTTATCTCTGTATTGGCTGCTTCGGTTGCCGCAGGCAAATCTTTTGAAGAAGCGTGTGCATTGGCAAATGCAGCGGCAGGTGTTGTGGTGGGTAAACTGGGGACTTCGACGCTTTCTGAGATTGAATTAGCAGAAGCGATTCACGGTAGCCAAGATACAGATTATGGTGTGATTGCAGAGCAAGCACTGATTGAAGCGGTTAAGAAAGCACGCGCGAAAGGCGAGAAGGTCGTCATGACCAATGGTTGTTTTGACATTTTACACGCAGGTCATGTGTCTTACTTAAATCATGCCGCTGAGCTGGGTGATCGTCTTATCGTTGCAGTCAATACCGATGACTCAGTGAAACGTCTCAAAGGCCCTGGTCGTCCAGTCAACCCAACCGATCGCCGTATGGCAGTATTGGCTGGCCTTGGCGCAGTGGATTGGGTTGTGCCATTTAGCGAAGATACGCCTCAGCGTTTGATCTCTGAAGTGTTGCCAAGTTTGCTAGTAAAAGGCGGTGACTACAAACCAGAAGAGATTGCTGGTGGTAAAGAAGTGATTGCCGCTGGCGGTGAAGTTCGCGTATTGAACTTTGAAGATGGTTGCTCAACAAGTGAAATCATTAATGCCATCAAAGGCGGCAAAGGGTAACTTCTCCCTCGCTAAATTGATGAGTAAAGGTTGCTTTCGAGCGGCCTTTACTTTTTTGGGGGCTCAATCAATCCTTGCCGAGTGGGGCTTGGCTTGCCGAAAGAATGCGCCTCAGTGGTGATTGAGCGGCAATCAAAAACGCCAGCTGAAAATCAACCGGCGTTTTTTTGTTACTTAAATATCAATGTTTATTTTGCAGGTTTTA
>NZ_ABGR01000129.1 GCF_000171815.1 Vibrio sp. AND4
CGTAACCACGAGGCACCAAAAATGCGTGATGAGCTCTCTGCCATGGCCATTCTAGCGAGAGAGAGTGGCGAATTCGCGGAAGGTGAATCTAAGATCCTGAGCAACCTACTGGGTATTCAAGATGTACCAGTAACTCAAGTCATGACTCCGCGCCCAGTGGTATTTCGCGTAGACGCGACCATGACCATCAATGACTTCCTAGAGAAGCACAAAGAGACGCCTTTCTCTCGTCCACTGGTTTACAGCGAGCAGAAAGACAACATCATTGGTTTTGTGCACCGTCTAGAGCTGTTCAAGCTACAACAATCAGGCAGCGGCCAAAAGCCACTTGGTTCGGTCATGCGCCCTATACAAGTGGTACTGAACAACACAGTTCTGCCTAGAGTGTTCGACCAGATGATGTCTCACCGCCTGCAGCTAGCGCTTGTGGTTGACGAATACGGCACAGTGCAAGGCTTAGTGACGCTAGAAGACATCTTTGAGCACCTATTGGGTGAAGAGATCATCGATGAAGCGGATAAGAGCACAGACATGCAGGAATTGGCTTACCAACGTTGGGAGAGCTGGAAAGAAAAGCACGGCGTAATTGAAAGCCGCGATGACGATGAAGAAGAGAAAGAAAACGAAGAGCAGAACAAAGCGCCAGAAGCGCAAGAGCCAACCAAACCGGACTCTAAAGAATCGTAATTGACACTAGGCATAATCGCTTAAACGCAAAAACAAAAAAGGCATCCATTCTGGATGCCTTTGTTCTATCGATTCAATGATTAAAGAGCAATGCCGATGTTACTCACGGCTTCTTCGCGTAATTCTTCACGTAGATCTTTAATCAAGCAAATATCACGCTCTGCCGCTTCACGCAGTGGACGAAAGATAGCCCATTGAACATCCCACTCTTCACATACGGCTTCATTTTCTTTTTGATTGTCGTTGGTGATTGGCTCTGCACCTTGTGCTTGTTCTAGGTCCGCAACGGTTTTTACCGACTGTTGGCTCACTTTAAGCATTGAGTCAAAAAGGTAGTCGCGATCCAACAGACCGTGCAACAGTGTCGACAAGCTCTGACACGCATCCATCGCTGGATAAACACCGTAAAAATCGAATTCATCCGCACTTGGGAACAACTCTTCTAACTTCTCTAATTGACGTTCGAAGTT
>NZ_ABGR01000128.1 GCF_000171815.1 Vibrio sp. AND4
AAATTAGAGGCAGCGGTGTAAGCATGTACGTTGTTGAGTTACAGTTTGAGTGTTTTGATAACACTACCGTCAGCGCGGTAGATAAAGCGGTTAACGGCTTGATGGACGCATTGCGTTATAACGGTCAGGTGCTTGGACGCGAGTTTCCTATCGTCATGGGCGATGGCGAGTTTTATGTTCGCGTGGTTTGTCCAGAGCAAGACAGTTTGCACCCTCGTTACCATTCTGATTTTGTCAAAGTGTGCATGAACCGTTTGTCGGAAGCGTCGTTACTTACGCCGAAAATGCGCATGTTGGGTCGTGATTTGAACTCAGAAGAAGCGGCAGAAGAAGAGACGCCAAGCTGGCAAGTACTTTACACCACGTATGTGCATACTTGTTCTCCACTGCGCAGTGGCGAGACGCTGTTGCCAATCCCGCTATACCGTAATGGTGCGACGCTGAATGGAGACCACAAAGCGGTGGTGAAATGGCAAACCGAATGGCAAGCGTGTGATGAAATCCAAATGGCGGGTGGCTGCCGTGCAGAACATGCAGCGCTGCATGAAATCTGCGACGCAGACAGTGTGCTGTTCCGTCGTGGTTGGGATTTGCGTGGTCGTATTGAATACATCACCCAGATCCCGACTTACTACTACCAATACCGAGTTGGCGGTGAGTCACTTGAGACAGAAAAAGCGCGCAAGTGTCCAAAATGTGGTGGTGACTGGTTACTCGATGAGCCGCTGCACGATATTTTCTATTTTAAGTGTGACGATTGCCGAATTGTCTCCAATATATCTTGGGATCATATCAAATAGTCTTTTTTAGAGAGCTGCGAAAACAGCGGTTAACATAGAACTAAAAAGGGCGCTGTGATGAGCGCCCTTTTTACTGTTTGTGTATTTTACATTTTACGATTTGAGTATTGTAGAAAGAGGGGTTACCAACCTTTCACAACGCCACCTTTGAAGATGTCTTTGGCTGCTTCGTAAACTTCATCTGTTTGGTAAGCTTTCACGAAGTTTTGTACGTTAGCGGCTTCAACGTTGTCTTTACGAGCAACGATGAGGTTGACGTATGGCGATTCTTTGTCTTCAACGAAGATGCCGTCACGCTCAGGTGTTAGGTTAATTGAGCTTGCGTAAGTTGTGTTGATGATAGAAATCGCTACATCATCAAGAGAGCGTGGAAGCTGTG
>NZ_ABGR01000127.1 GCF_000171815.1 Vibrio sp. AND4
ACGTTGTTCGCCTGTAGCTTTATCACGCCAGCTTTCAGACGTGGCCACGCTTAACTTAGTCCATGGTCTATTGTTGCTGCCGCCATAGCGCACTTCTGGATCACTGCCAAGGTTGCCGATAATGATTACTTTATTAATTCCACGGCTAGACATTATTCAGTTCCTTCTAACAATGCTTTAGCGCCCTCACTGATGTTCTCTTCTGTCACCGACATCAATTGCGCTTCTTTAAGCTGAGCAACGAATTCTTCGCTTTCACGATTGCTCTCGATTCTTCCACCAAATGACTCATTCAAGGAATATATAATCCGGTTTAAACGATCAGCAGTAATAAGCCAGTTAGCATTGAAGTCATCATCGCAGGTACTGAATAATCGGTCGGCTAAGAGATTTGAATTAGGGATGGGTTCGACAAAATTGAGAATATAAAAATACTTATCGCGCTTAGATGCGATGGTGATCGCCCACGTTTCATCTTCGTTAGCACAAAAAACAAGGCCCATCTGAGTAATGCTCTTTCCTTTAAGAACTTCAAGCTCATCCTTCTCGATTTGGATCCCTTTAAAAGAGATTTGCTTAGTTGCTTTATCGCCAACAGCCTTTATTTGTTCATAATAATCGACACGAAGAAAATCACTTAACTTACCCTCGCCTTGTAAGGCTCTTGATAAAACATCAGACGGTTGATATTCGGTGTCTACAGGTAGAGCTACAAAAGAACCCAAACTGTGACGTAGTAGTTTTAATAACTGTGCACAGCGTTTATCGCTCTTGTCATTAACAAATAGATAGCCTGATTCGGTATCAATAAATGCTGTTACATAGTTAACGCTTGGTATTTCAAGGCGTAGTATTTCTTCTTTAACTTGACCGTAATACTCATTTTCCAATTTGGCCTGATCAAGACCAGGCTTTTCTTCCATGATTTTACTTACTCGTTGACTAACAACTTCCTTAACTTTTGATGGGGAAATTTTCTTCTCTTGAATCTTCAAGCGAAAGCCATACAAGCATCCAAGCTTAATAATTAAATCATCTCGACTAAGACACATTGGACTAACAAACCCCAATGATTCTGTTCCTGTATCTGAGAGAGGTTTGGCTCGAAACTCTTCAAATCGTTTTTCAAGCGTATCTAGGCTGTAAGCAAATGCTGGCAAATAGTAAGGAGTACATTGTTTAA
>NZ_ABGR01000126.1 GCF_000171815.1 Vibrio sp. AND4
CCGAACTTCGCGAATTTTATCTAGCTCTTTTTTTGCTTGATACTCTCTAAGTGCTGTATCTGCTTCTGCGTCTTGTAAGCCAAGTGCAAGCAGAGTCTCTTTATCAGCTGGTACATTGATTAACTCTTCACCGCGTATCATGATTTTCTCAAACATTAGCTAACCTCCGTTGCTTGAGTTGGAATTCCATAACTGACATATGTTGTCGAATGGTTGTTTGATGAATCGCCCGTCTGAATAGCATCATTCGGTAACGTTAGAGTCTTTCCTAGAAATTTGACGTTAGTGTGTGATTCTTTGTGATTGTAAAATTCTTCACCGTCAGCCAAGACTTTGAAATCAATCTTGTGGTTAGATACGATCAAATACTTTAAGCGTCCGCCACGGAGCATAAAGCCTGAATGGACACGTGCTAAGTATCCCTCGGTGGGCCTGTTGTATACTGTATCGTTCCCCGCCGGATCACTTTTCGCGGCATTACAATATGCTAAAAAACCTACATTTGCGACTGTCTGACGATAACGCTGAAAATTGACGACAGTACGTAAGTAATTGGCGTTCCCGGACCACGGGTGAGATTGGCCGCGAAGCGCGACTAGCGCACCTGCTACGTGACTTGTATTAAAATCACTGTTGCTGTAATTGTTCCACGAGTAGTGCCGAAATATCGTAATTTCAGTTTCAGTATTGCTTGGCATGCTAAAAATAACAGGATAAAAAGTGTCTTTATCACCTTTAATATAAAGCTCAGTAACGTAGCGTCCTTCGGCGTTAATGTCATTCGGCGTTAGATTCTCTTTCCAAGCATCAAGCTCTTCTGTCGCTTGTTCAACTCGGGCATCAATCTCTTTATTTTTATCGGAAACAGTTTGAGTTAGATTATTAACTGCTCCAATCAACTGACTTATTTCTTGTGTACTCACAGTATGAGCTCCTTATGATTTTCTAATTAAGTCTGCACCACTATTAAATGCGGCAGTAAGTCGAGTAATGACATCACTTAACTCTTGGTTCGTAGTATCCAACCTTTTTTTCGTTGCAAAGTACGCTGGTTCTTTACCGGAGAAAAGCTTTGAGTCTTCGGCTTGACTAGTTGCAAGTAAGAAGCGAGCATCTGTTGCTTCCATGTCATACACATCTGCCGTATTCGCTTTCTTTGCTAACTCAGTCAAGATAACGCCAATACTGTC
>NZ_ABGR01000125.1 GCF_000171815.1 Vibrio sp. AND4
CTGGCTAATTTTGTTTTCTAGCGACAAAGTAATTGGTTGTCTGCATTGAGAATCGTTGATAGTGCTTTTTGGTAAGAAACCTCCACGGTCTCTTTTGAGTTGGAGCGAATGCCTAAGTATTCTAGGCGGCCATCTTCAATACCATAAACCACGCCATGAATTTCCACATCTTGGCCACGTTCCCATGCGTTTTGCATGATGGTGGAGTTACCTAAGTTGTAAACCTGTTCGGCAACGTTAATTTCCCCCAGCTTGTCTGCACGGTCTTCTAATGGCATTTGATCTAGGTAATTGCGATGTTTAAAGTAAAGATCACGAATGTGAAGTAGCCAATTGTTGATAAGGCCTAGTTGAGGGTTATCAATGGCAGCATTAACGCCGCCGCAGCCATAGTGACCGCAGACGATGATGTGTTTGACTTTCAATACATCAACCGCGTACTGCACCACAGAGAGGCAGTTTAGGTCGGTATGGATGACTTGGTTAGCCACATTGCGGTGAACAAATAACTCCCCCGAGAAAAGTCCAGTTAATCGCTCTGCAGGGACGCGACTATCTGAACATCCAATCCAAAGAAAATCGGGTTTTTGACCTTTTGCTAGCTTGGCGAAATATTCTGGATGATCAGATTTGATCTCTTCTGACCACTTAGAGTTATTTTCGAATAATTGTTTAATTTCCGGCATCTGACATCTACTTCCCTAAAACTAAAAAAACCAGCCAGCCACTATTGTTTATCAAGCGATTAGCGAAGTAACTATACACAATGTTACAAATTCGATCCCGATATATATTCATCTAAGAGGACTCATCTGACGAGTTCTCGCAGTGAAAGTCGTAAACTATGCAGATAGCATTCAGTATACGAATAAGTCTAGTAACTTCGTTGGGTTATTGTGTTTTTTTCTTTGACGAAATATTTGTTAAGTTGGTGGTATTTTGTCTTTTTAATGCAGGGAGCAAATTCAATGTTCGGTAGTCGCTTTAAGGATATCAACTTGAAAGGGGATCTGTTCGGTGGTGTAACAACAGCCATTATTTCACTTCCTCTTGCGTTAGCCTTTGGTGTGGCATCAGGCGCGGGGGCGGAAGCGGGGTTATGGGGTGCAATCATGGTGGGGCTTTTTGCTTCTTTGTTTGGTGGCTCTAATACCCTTATTTCTGAACCCACCGGGCCAATGACGGTGATCATG
>NZ_ABGR01000124.1 GCF_000171815.1 Vibrio sp. AND4
CTTGTGCGATACGCGCAGACAGTAGGCTCAAGTTGGTTGTCTTCGCTTCGTCAATCAGTGCTTGTGCTGACTCAGAAGAGCGGCTTGCAGAGAAACGAGCAGTATCCAGTACGTTTAGGTTTTTATGCTCTTGACCTGTGATTTCACGTAGCGATTCGTAGCTATTGATCAGGTCATTTTCTGCCAACACTTCATCTGCTAGTACTGCATCGTACTGTGCTTGTGCATCGTGCACGTCAGTAATGGCGGATAAACCCACTTCAAAACGTTGCTTGGTTTGTTCTAGCTGACGGCCAACCGCTGCTTTTTCTGCGCGAACGAATACTAGGTTATCTTTTGCTCGCAGTACTTCGAAGTAAGCTTGAGAAACGCGAAGGATAAGGCCTTGTTGCGTCGCCGCGTATGTTGCATCTGCACGACGAGCGGTTTTCTCTGCGGTGTCTAGCGTGATCCAAGATGCGCGGTTGTATAGCTCTTGCGAGAAGCCAACACCCGCAGAGAGCACGTTTTGGTCGTTGTCACGATCTAGCCTTAAAGCAGAATTTTTGTCGTAGTCAGTCTCACCACGGGCAATATCGTAACCCGCAGTTAAGTTGATTTGTGGTAGTAAGGCACTGCGGCTAGAGTTGATGGCTTCAAAAGCTTGATCACGCTGCGCTGCTACACTGAGCAATTGAGGGTCGTTTTGTTTTGCTAAGTCATAGATTTCAGCAAGAGAGTCTGCCCATGCAGAAGTGCTCATACTGCCAAGCGCTACACTGATAAATAGTGGAAGCAGTTTTTTCATTTTCCATTCCCGCGGTCTATAGATTGGTTAATTCTCACTTGATGTTCCTCTCGGTCGTGGCACCAACGATGAAACCTTCCTAGAGGCATTTAAAGAGGTCGTTGAAATGGCGGTGAACATACACCGTCCCGACATGGTAATTTATGATGCAGGTGTCGATATTCATACCGACGATGAATTAGGCTATTTCAAGGTCTCGACCGAGGGGATATTTGAGCGAGATCGCTTCTTAATGCAGCTGATGAAAGACAAAGATATTCCCGTTGCAGCCGTCGTTGGTGGTGGGTACCGAAGTGAACATGCGGATTTGGTACCGATTCATATGCAGCTTATCGATGCAGCAGAAAGTGTTTATAAACGCCGTTAAATGCCCGTTGCTTGTTAAAGGCGAGGATTTGATGCCTCGCCTTTTTATTTGTAGGGGGACAAGTCGACGAC
>NZ_ABGR01000123.1 GCF_000171815.1 Vibrio sp. AND4
CGAGCTCGCGCTTGCGGCATTAAGGTGTGCACGCATCTTATTGTCGGTTTGCCAAAAGAAACGCGCGAAGACAATGTCGAAACGTTACGTAAAGTACTGGATGTCGGCACGGACGGTATCAAGCTTCACGGTCTACATATTGTCGAAGGCAGTACTATGGCAAAAGCGTGGCGTGCTGGAAAGCTAGAGGCGCCTGAGCTTGAAGAGTATGTGGCTATCGCCAGTGAAATGATCCGCATGACTCCAAAAGAGGTGATTTACCATCGTGTTTCTTCTGCGGCGCGTCGCCCTACCTTACTATCACCACTATGGTGTGAAAACCGTTGGCTTGCGATGACGGAAATTGGCCGCATATTAAATCATGAGGGTGGGCAAGGCAGTTTAACAGGCGATGTTTTCATCTATCGCAAACCAGAATTAAAGGCAGAATGATCGACTAAGACCTGTTATATTTCATCCGATTTGCTTTAAAGGTCGGAAAAATGGATCAGTTACTCAATTGGCTCTGGGATGGGCACGGCGACTACATATTTGTGGTTTTGCTCTTTGTGGTGTGCGTACTCACCGTGGCATTGATTTATGCTCGATTCCAATCCTCTTTAAAACACCTTGTTACAGACTCCCCTTATCCCGTAGTTGTTCTCGATGCAAGCCATGGCCAATTGCTGCTTGCGAATGCTCCTGCGATGCAATTACTCGGTATTCGCTCATTGGGTTCTGGTTTTCTTTATCCAGCCTCTTTTCATAATGAAGAACTGTTAACGCTACTCGATAGCTTCTCCAGCCGCCATTTTCGCCATCAGTTATTTGATTGGAGACTATGTGAAACAGAAAACGTGAAAGTTGAGCTTTCTGGGAAAAAGAGCGTGTTGCGTGGGCATCATGTCTGGATTATCTACGCTCAACCTTACCAAGTGACACACCAAGAGCTGCAACAAGAACTAGAAAAACTAGGCATTGTTCGTTCTGCGATTGACTCTCTTTCTGAGCTGATTTGTTTGCAAGACCAACAGGGCAAAGTGCTAACGACCAACCGAGCGTTTGATTTGTTTTGGGAAGGACGCAGAGGCGAAGCCTGCTCTGCAAACATCAGTCCGATAGCATCGCGCAAAAGTGAGCGTCGCTGGACAACGGATCCTCAAGGGCGCAGTTGTTTGCTTGAGGTTAATCAGAACTCACTAGTCTCTCAGACTGGGGAGATGATTGGCACTTTATCTATCAGTCAT
>NZ_ABGR01000122.1 GCF_000171815.1 Vibrio sp. AND4
TAATGAGATCCGCAACATACTGAGGCGTAATCATATCTAGGAATTCACTTGCCGTCGGAAGCCCCATATCTGTTAGGTCTAGTAGTAACTTACGACCAATACGAAGACCATCATTTAGCTTATAAGTGTCATTTAGGTAAGGGTCATTAATAAGCCCTTTCCAACCAACCGTTGTACGCGGTTTTTCGAAGTATACACGCATGACAACTTCAAGTTGATCGCCAAGTTCATCACGAAGTACTTTTAGCTTTTTACCGTACTCAACTGCGGCTTTTGGATCATGGATAGAACATGGACCAACAATCACTAGTAGACGATCATCTTTGCCTTCAAGAATATTGTGAATGGCGTTACGACATTCAAAAGTCGTTGTGGAAGCGGTTTCAGTTGCTGGAAATTTCTCAAGCACTGCAACAGGCGGCAATAGCTCTTTTACTTGGTTAATTCTTACATCGTCAGTTTGAAACATTACTTCTACTTCCTAATTACTATCTCAGACCCACTTATTTGACTAAAGTTTAACCACCGCAACTTAGTTCACAGAGTAAGCAGTAGCAAGGACTGTGGGCTTATTTATTTGTGTCCGTGGAAGTAACTTATCGACTTAGATGCAGAGTTGCAATCACTTTAATTAAAAAAATGCAAATTCGTCGCCAATGTTCAAAACAAAACACAGTGTACACTTATGTTTACGAAAAAGTTCAAAATAATCAGATATTTTCCTGCAAGTTTGAAAATGTTGTCTACAATGATACAGATATCAGAAGTTTGAGGGGAAATTCGCGTCCAAAAAGTCGCGGTTCCCGGGATGAAGTTGCTTGATGTTAAATTAAATGACTATTAAACTAATTTCTTATAACTACCTGATTTTCAACAAAAAGTTGAAAAAAGTAGAAATTAATATGCAATCAATACAAGGAAATACTATGAAAAAAGTAGCAATTGCAGTCGCAGCAGTGGTAGCTGGTGGTTTAATTAACTCCGCGCAAGCTGAGATGTATATCGGGGGCAAAGTAGGCATGACTACGCTAGATGATGCTTGCTATTTAAACAGCCCTTGTGACGACGATGCTTTCGGTGCCGGAATGCACGTCGGTTACAACTTTACCGATATCATTGGCCTAGAGTATGGCGTTGATTACTTAGGTGATTACAAAGCTAACTTCAAAGCAGGGGCTAACACAGTTAACAACATTGACGGCGATCTTTGGGCACTCACTCTAGCGCCTAAAT
>NZ_ABGR01000121.1 GCF_000171815.1 Vibrio sp. AND4
AGAAAAACTGACACATCGTCGTCTCTTTGGTTAAAGCTTGTTGCCGGATAGATCTCATGTTCGGATAAGCTTATCTTCGATTTCTGTTAGGGCAATTGAAAACCGCTCACCGCTACCCTGTGAATAGAAAATAGAATCGAAAAGAAAAAAATCCCGACCCCGCAGAATGGCTGGATCGGGAAAGCTTCAATCGGGGAAAACCTTCGCTTCAAATCACAAGAATTTTGATTACAGTAAGATACGGGCTTCGTTCTTCTTCACTGTCGACTCACCAATGCCTTTCACCTTAGTAAGGTCCGCTGCGGTTTTAAATGGACCGTGCTCATTACGATACTCGACAATATCTCTCGCTTTTTTCTCACCAATACCTTTAAGTAAGGTCGCAATCTCTTCTGCGGTAGCAGAGTTAACGTTAACCGTTATCTCAATGCCTTCATACTTATCTGCATTTGTCTTTGTTTCTGCCCAGCTCATCGGTGCGAGCAGCATTAGGCACAGTGTTAACATCCATTTCATTTGAGTAGACTCCCTAGAGTTGTAGTATCAAAACGAGCACTACTTTAGGCAAAGCGCGGTGTGTATTGAAGCCTCTTCAGATAAAAATAAAACGGGCCGCTGATGCGGCCCGTTTTAACTAACATACAAATTACATCAATTATGCTTAGTTGCTCACAACAAAGTATTTGATGTCGGTGTTTGCTCGTAGTACTGCAATGACCGAACTCAGATCTTGCTGAGACGAAGCACGCTGCATTTGCATTGAAACTTGCTCTTCTAACGCGCTATCTAGCTCTTCGTGTACTGCATCTAGCTCAACAATGACAACGTTGCCTGCTTGATCTTTAGACTGACCATATACTGGCTTGTCACCCTCAGGTTTAGCCATAGCAAATACGCTTGATGCCAGTGGCGAACGACGGTCTACAGACTCTTGCTCACCAAACACTAGGTTGTTCTCTGCAAGGATATCTTGGTTGCCCTCTTTTAGAGCAGCAACCACTTTGGTGCCAAGTTCAATGACACCTTGCTCACCCTTAACGTGAGAAAGTTTTGCGACCACTTGGTCTCTAACCTCAACAAGAGGAAGTACTGTCTCGTCGCGAGCATCCTCAACACGAACCACGATGATGTGCTCTGGTGCGATCTCGATGGCTTCAGAGTTCAGACCATCCTCTTTCACTTCTGGGCTCAAGATTGCCTGCATTACTGCTTGGTTCTTTAGAACCTCTGGAGCATCAGCTTGA
>NZ_ABGR01000120.1 GCF_000171815.1 Vibrio sp. AND4
AGGCTGCTTTCAGTCGCTGTATCGACCTCGAAACCTAGCTAATGACTTAGGTTAGTTAGCTTGCCCGTCGAGTTCGATCACGCTTGCTTCAGTGTTTGTCGTTTCGGATTCGTCTAAGTCTCGTGACTTCTCATCCCCGTGCTGGAAGCCCTTGACGACCTGCTTCACGCCAGAGATATTTCGTGTGATTTCAGCCGCTCTCTCACCTTGCTCTGGCGTTACGTAGCCAAACAAGAACACATCGCTGTCCTCGGTGATGACTTTTACTTTCACACCGTTGAGCTCGCTGTCCGTCAGCAGTGCAGACTTAACCTTAGTGGTGATCCAACTGTCGTTGCTGATTTGTGTTACGCTGAGAGGCTCTTTGCGTTTGATTTGGTTGTGAATGTTCTTAACCCCATTGACTTGACGAACCTTGCTCTCAAACTCGTTAATCAAATCTTGAGTAGGGGCTTGGCCCATCAGCACAGCGGTACCATTATATGAGCTCGCAATGACGCGAACTGCACCTTTAAAAGGTGCTTTATTGCCAATCGCTGCGACTTCGAACTCAATATTGTTGTCTTGCCAAATTTCTTTGGTGGTACGTGTATCTGTGACGATATTGGCCGTAGTGGCTGCACCTGCAATAAACAAACCTGCACAGCCGCTCATGCTTAATGCTGTACATAAAATGACAAGACTACGTATCATAATTCTATACTCTCTATTTAGTTATTCTTCGTGAGCTGGGAAAAGTACCTGGTCGATCAGATCACATAGACAGTGCAGTGTTACCATGTGTACTTCATGAATGCGCGCTGTACGGTGTGATGGGATTCTAATTTCAACATCGTTCTCACCAAGTAGACCTGCCATTTCACCACCATCTTTACCAGTCAAAGCAATGATGGTCATGTCTCGTGTTACCGCAGCTTCCATTGCTTTGGTGACGTTCTTGCTGTTACCGCTCGTCGAAATCGCCAGAAGGATGTCACCAGGTTGACCAAATGCACGTACTTGTTTAGAGAAAATTTCTTGGTAGTGATAGTCGTTTGCTACCGCAGTCAATGTTGTATTATCCGCTGTTAGAGCCATTGCAGGAAGGCTAGGGCGTTCAGTTTCGAATCGGTTCAAAAGACAAGACACAAACTGTTGCGAGTTCGTTGCACTGCCCCCGTTGCCACAGCATAGAATTTTGTTGCCATTAAGTAGACTTGATACCATAGCTTGAGCGGCGTGGGTAATGGCATCAGGCAGCGCTTCTG
>NZ_ABGR01000119.1 GCF_000171815.1 Vibrio sp. AND4
CGGCTCTTCAAACTAAAGGAGCTATCGGCAGAGATTGAGCTATCTACCCAACGACGAAATGAGATATCTTCAATGTCGGTTGTTGCACGTAACTTAACCATGAGACGGTAGGTATCTCTACCCGGGCTCTGAATGGTTTGACGGATCACGTTGATGCCGCTGATCCAATCTGGAAGCGTGACACTGGTGAGTGATTTACCACAATCTTTTGATAGAGACTGAGCAAGCAAGTTGTTGAGTTGTGGCCTTATTTCTTTGGGCTCACTTTGCCAAAGTTCAACAAGAGAATTGAACATACCGCCGAGATCATCTTCAAGCAGATGCTGATGGGCTTGTGTTAGAGGTGTATTGGACTGAAACCAGTCCGTGGCATGGACTGGTTTCAACAATGATAATGATAGAACTACAGGAAGTAGTGTTTTCATTTTTTGTTTTTACGCTTTCATTTTATAGCCAACACCACGGAGTGTCTCGATTTCAAGACCTGGCAGTTTTTGACGAAGCTGAAGTACGTGCGTATCTACTGTACGGGTTGTTGGGAAATGATTGTACCCCCACACGTGGTCTAGTAATTCGTCACGTGTAAAAACACGGCCTAAGTTAGATGCCAAGAACAGCAACAGATCGAATTCAGTACGAGTCAGCGTGATCATTTCTTCTTTGAATTTCACTTCGCGTGTCGCGCGGTTAATTTCAAGATCCGCTGTCTTTACTTTGTCACTATTGTCCTGATCAGCTGAATCTGGTGCGCGTAGCTGCGCACGAATACGAGCGAATAGCTCCGCTTCAGCAAAAGGTTTCGTTAAGTAATCGTTCGCGCCAGAATCTAGACCAGCCACTTTATCTTTTACAGTAACCAGTGCAGTTAGCAGGATTACTGGAACATCTTTAATTTTTTTCCATTCAGGAAGAGATTGTACGGAATCACCATCTGGCAGTTGGCGATCCAAAATGACTAAGTCAGCCTTTTTCCATTGTGGCTCAACGTCTGAAATACGCTCCACATGTAAACACTCATATCCTGCTTGTTCCAGGCTCACTAACAGGCCATCAGCCAAGTTTTTATCGTCCTCAACGAGAAGCAGTGTCTGTTTCACAAGGTATCTCCAATATAAAGGTTGTAGGTGGCCCCATTAGGGACATTTTTCCGCCCATGCGGCCTACCATTGATTCAACTATTGTTAATCCAAGCCCTAATCCGCTCTTACTCACGAACGGCTTTCTTAGGTTTGCCCAATCTTTTGCAGTCAAACTGCCGGCATCTATGACTTGGAAAATGA
>NZ_ABGR01000118.1 GCF_000171815.1 Vibrio sp. AND4
AAAGCTGAAGCAGGTCACTTTGCTAAAGCTGGCGTTGAAGCTGGTCGTGGTCTTTGGGAATTCCGTTTGGAAAACGATGAAGAGTTCGCAGTTGGCGCTGAGCTAACAGTTGAACTATTCAACGAAACTAAGAAAGTAGACGTTACTGGTACATCTAAAGGTAAAGGTTTCCAAGGCGCAGTTAAGCGTTGGAACTTCCGTACTCAAGATATGACTCACGGTAACTCATTGTCTCACCGTGCACCGGGTTCAATTGGCCAATGTCAAACTCCAGGTCGCGTATTTAAAGGCAAGAAAATGGCAGGTCACATGGGTGCTGAGCGTGTAACGACTCAAAACCTAGAGATCGTACGTGTTGACGCTGAGCGCAATCTGCTTCTTATTAAAGGTGCAGTACCAGGCTCAACAGGTGGCAACGTGATCGTTAAACCAGCTGTTAAAGCATAACGTCTCAGGAGTAAGTAATGGAACTAATGGTTAAAGGTGCTGATGCACTAACTGTTTCCGAAACTACTTTCGGACGTGAGTTTAACGAAGCTCTTGTACACCAAGTAGTTGTTGCGTTTGCAGCAGGTGCTCGTCAAGGTACTCGTGCTCAAAAAACACGTTCAGAAGTTTCTGGCGGTGGCGCTAAGCCATGGCGTCAAAAAGGTACTGGCCGTGCGCGTGCTGGTACAATCCGTAGCCCAATCTGGCGTACAGGTGGTGTTACTTTTGCTGCGAAACCTCAAGATCACAGCCAAAAAGTAAACAAAAAAATGTACCGCGGTGCTATGAAGAGCATTCTTTCTGAGCTAGTTCGTCAAGAGCGTCTAATCGTTGTTGATAACTTCTCAGTTGAAGCGCCAAAGACTAAAGAGCTAGTTGCTAAGCTGAAAGAGCTTGAGCTAACTGACGCTTTAATCGTGACTAGCGAAGTAGATGAGAATCTATTCCTAGCGGCTCGTAACCTATACAAAGTTGACGCACGTGACGTTGCTGGTATCGACCCAGTTTCACTAATCGCGTTCGACAAAGTTGTAATGACTGCTGAGGCAGTTAAGCAAGTTGAGGAGATGCTAGCATGATCACTGAAGAGCGTATCCTAAAAGTTCTACGTGCTCCGCACATCTCTGAAAAAGCAACTATGGCAGCTGAGAAAGCGAACACTATCGTTTTCAAAGTAGCTAAAGATGCAACTAAAAAAGAGATCAAAGCTGCTGTAGAAAAGCTTTTTGAAGTTGAAGTTAAGTCTGTAAATACTCTTATTAATAAGGGTAAGACCAAACGTCAAGGTCTACGCCA
>NZ_ABGR01000117.1 GCF_000171815.1 Vibrio sp. AND4
TTCTGTCTTTTCCGCGCGTCCTGAGGCATTTTCGACTCTTCAATCTTTTGCTTCAGTGTTTCGAACTCGTCGGGCGCATCTTCCATCTCACCAAGTTCTTTCTGAATCGCTTTCATTTGCTCATTCAGATAGTACTCACGCTGAGACTTTTCCATCTGCTTCTTAACACGACCACGGATACGCTTCTCAACTTGAAGAAGGTCAATTTCTGATTCCATCTGGCCCATTAGGAACTCAAGACGTTCAGTTACATCGACAATTTCGAGTACTTGTTGCTTATCCACCAGTTTAAGAGGCATATGCGCTGCAATGGTATCTGCTAGGCGTGCTGCTTCATCAATACCGCTTAGTGAAGTCAGTACTTCTGGCGGGATCTTTTTGTTAAGTTTGATGAAACCTTCAAATTGGTTAATCGCACTGCGAACAATCACTTCTTGCTCACGCTCGTCCAGTTCAGGCGTTACCACAAACTCTGCCTCAGCAAGGAAGAATTCGCTTTCTTTGAAATGATTAATCTTTGCGCGTTGCTGCCCCTCAACCAACACTTTAACCGTGCCATCAGGTAGCTTTAGAAGCTGGAGAATGGTCGCAACCGTACCTACTTCAAATAGGTCATCAACTGTAGGCTCGTCAGTATCAGCTTGCTTTTGTGCCACAAGCAGAACTTGTTTATTTGTTTCCATCGCCGTTTCTAGGCAGCTAATCGATTTCTCACGACCAACAAACAATGGAATAACCATGTGTGGGTAGACCACTACGTCACGTAGAGGCAATACCGGGATCTCGATACGCTCGGAACGTTCCAAGTTCATATAATTCTCTCTTCCGCTTTAACGTCTTACTTTAGGCAGTATATGGGGTCTAATTATTTGGATTCAATAAGTGAAATAAAAAAAGGAGGTAATTACTTACCTCCTTTTTAATTCATGGCTGGGTTTATTCTGCTCCAGCGGCCTGATTATCGGCGTTGCTGTAAATGAGCAGCGGTTCAGACTCACCGTTAATCACTGACTCATCAATAACAACTTTACTGACGTCTGTTGCTGATGGCAGTTCATACATGGTTTCTAGCAGAACACTTTCTAAGATTGAACGTAGACCACGAGCGCCTGTTTTACGCTCCATCGCTTTCTTAGCGATTGCACGAAGCGCGTCTTCACGGAACTCGAGCTCAGCGTCTTCTAACTCAAACAATGCTGCGTACTGCTTGGTCAGTGCGTTCTTCGGTTCACAGAGGATCTGAATTAGCGCTTCTTCATCAAGCTCAGTCAATGTTGTGGTTACCGGTAGA
>NZ_ABGR01000116.1 GCF_000171815.1 Vibrio sp. AND4
GCCTCGGAAAAATGACAAAAGTATCGAATCTCCGAATAACGGTGCGCAGGCAAAGCCATGACTGGCTGCACACCAATTTTCAGTAGAGCGAAGAAACTAAGATAAAACTCCGCAATGTTCGGCAGATGCAACACCGCTTTGTCTCCTGGTTTGAGACTCAGTTTAGCTTGGAAACCTGCCGCCAATTGGTCGACCTGTTGCGCCAAAGATTGATATGTCCACTCACGCTCGCCATCTACCAATGCCAATTGCTGTGGCAGTCGAACAGCGCTAGCTTGCAGCATTTGTGGGATTGTTTGATCTGTCCAATAACCCGCTTGACGATATTGTTCTGCTCGCGCTTCTGGCCATGGGGTAAAGCCCGATGCTCGTATGGATTCAAGGCTCATTGCACCACCTCCATGTTTTCACGGATCTCGATACCCAACGCATTGAGCACAGTGCGCATCTTGTTACCGGTTTCTTCCAGTTCACTTTGTGGCTCAGAGCCCGCTACGATGCCAGCACCTGCGTAGACTTTGAGACGTTTTCTTTCCACCTCTGCGCAGCGGATCACTACGACCCATTCGCCATTGCCGCGAGCATCGACCCAACCAACAAGGCCGGTAAAATAACCTCGGTCAAAAGGCTCAACATGGCTTATCAAATCGTAAGCTTGTTCGGTTGGATAACCGCACACGGCTGGCGTGGGGTGCAATGCAGTCGCCAACTTCAACACACTTGTGTTCGGGTCCGAGACCATACCTTCAATGCGAGTAGAAAGATGAAGCATGGCTTTGGTTTCTATCACTGATGGCACCATTGGCACGTACAGGTTATGGCAAAAAGGTTGCAGTGCTTTCTCAACGGCATCCACCACCACGGCATGTTCATGGAGATCTTTTGCGCTCTCCATCATCAACTCACCTTGCTGTTGGTTAATGCATTCGTTATCACTGCGGCGACGAGATCCAGCCAAAGGATTAGAACAAACATGGGGTCCTTTGCGTGATACAAGCAGTTCAGGGCTCGATCCCATCAAGTAAGCATCAGACTGACTGCCACCAATACGAGTAGAAAACGTATAGCCACCAGGGTTTTGTTTGAGCAAGGTTTTTAAGAAGCGTGCCCGGTCAATGTCTTCTTCAGTGTCGACCTGCATGGTGCGTGATAACACCACCTTATCCAGATCAATATCCTCTCGACAGCAATGACTTGCCGCTAATTCGACACTGCGCATGTAGTCTTCGGGAGTCGGAATAGGTTGTATCGATGAAGGCGGACAATCCGTCACCTCATTCACATCAGAAACTTTATCCG
>NZ_ABGR01000115.1 GCF_000171815.1 Vibrio sp. AND4
CATCGATACCCAGAGACACTTTCACTTGGTTCATGAATTCTTGAACGAACTGTTCTGCTGGTGATAATGGCTCTTCAACCCAGTAGAGCTGATAGTTCTCTACTTCAGCAAGTTTCGCTGCCAGTTGCACCGCGTCATCAAAGTCACCCATTTGGTCTACCAAACCGAAAGACATGGCATCTTGGCCTGTCCAAACTCGACCTTGAGCGACTTTATCTACTTCTTCTAGTGACATCTCTCGGTTTGAGCCAACCAGAGAAATAAAGCGCTTGTAGCCATGTTCGATACCCAATTGGAACGCTTGTGATGCACCGTCAGAAAGACCGGTTGTGATACCGTCACCAGAGAATGGTGATGTACCAACGCCGTCGGTGCTGATGCCAAGCTTATTAAAGCCTTTCTCAAACGTTGTGATGACACTAAAGATACCAATAGAGCCTGTTAGTGTGGTTGGCTGAGCTACGATTTTATCTGCACTCATTGAGATCCAGTAACCACCGGGTGCATCCGAAGATCAGCAGTTCAACCTGTTGATAGTACGTACTAAGCTCTCATGTTTCACGTACTAAGCTCTCATGTTTAACGTACTAAGCTCTCATGTTTAACGAACTAAACCCTCATGGCTAACGTACTAAGCTCTCATGGCTAACGTACTAAGCTCTCATGTTTCACGTACTAAGCTCTCATGTTTGAACAATAAAATTAATATAAATCAGCAACTTAAATAGCCTCTAAGGTTTTAAGTTTTATAAGAAAAAAAAGAATATATAAGGCTTTTAAAGCTTTTAAGGTTTCACTTCAAGACGAAGCTAGGTTTGGCCAACAGAACACGACGACACGTCTTTGGACGACTCGTGGAACGAGGCCTCGCGTGGTAAAACAACAGCAATTTGAATACGCTTATTTGTTTGGTTCGGTGTGCCCTGAACGAGGAATTGGTGAAGCCATGGTGGTTCCCTGGGTTAACAAGGACATAATGACCAAGCACTTAGAGCAGATATCTAAGGCTACTAAAAAAGGACGTCATGCTGTCGTTATAATGGATGGTGCAGGCTGGCATACCAATGATATTGCGAGAGAGTTTAATAACGTCAGTACTATTAAGCTTCCTCCCTACTCGCCAGAGCTTAACCCTATAGAGCAAGTTTGGAGTTGGTTGCGACAACATTATCTAGCGAATCAAAGTTTCACTGATTATAACAACATTGTTTCCAAGGTTTGTCGCGCTTGGAATAGGTTTCTTGAGGCCCAAGATCGTGTCACAAAATAAGCAGAGAGATTGGATAAACCTGATCAGTTAATTTTCCGGAT
>NZ_ABGR01000114.1 GCF_000171815.1 Vibrio sp. AND4
GTGGCGGTGTGCCGTTTCGCGCAGGAACTGGCGGCGGAATATCGCTTCCCATCTGAATCGGTGGCGGTGTATTGCTTCGTAGAGGAACTGGTGGACGCATCGCTGCTTCCAATAATATTTTTGCGTCTCGAAGCGTCAGTTGATCACTCTTCAACCCAACAAAGCGACTTTGTCCGCCACCCACTTGCTCCAAAACAAAGTTGTTTTTACCAAGGCGGGCAGAACCGCTAAATAACTCTGCTTGGTCGTAACTGTTGAGAATAATGTTCGATGTATGCTTCAAGATATCCATAGCAAATGCTTTTTCTGTCTCTCTAGCACCATTTGAGACTGTAAGTCCCTGAAAACTGCCTTGTGTATTTGCGGCAACAGCTCCTCTTAGTTTACCTGTTGCATCGCCATTTTCCTGCGCTAAATGAGTGACCTGAGTATGTAATTGTTGAATCGATAATCCCATGTTTACCTCTACATTATCTTTAAATCCGACATCATATTAAAAGCTTATTTAGGGTCTCGTTTGCCGTTTCTGGTCGCAACTTTTTATATTTGTTTTCAAATGACGAATAGTGATAAAACTATAACTAAAAGTAACAAGTGAACGAAAATTTTTTTGATAACTTCTTGGATATTCGAAACAAAGTAGGCAGACAACATGAACGAAAGGTTTAAAATGGTGATCGCTGATTTAGGTCGGCTTCTAGAAACAGAACTGACCATAGAAGAAGGCATATCCAGTTTAACTTTTGACAACCAAAACGTTGTACACTTAGCCCCTATCGGCGAAGACCAACTGGTTATTTTTATGAACGCGGGTACACTTGAAAGTGAACAACAAGCAGTATCCCTACTGAGGCAAAATATCTTCTCCTCTGAGTATTTTCAGCCCCGTATAGGTTTATCCCAAAACGATGAACTTGTAATCTGGAGTCAACACAGAATTGATGAGCTCGACTCTCCAGCAATAAACCAAACTCTTGAAAAGATCTTGTATATTTCTCATTCTTTACATTCGGAGGAAATCACATCGACAAACTTGCCTACATTACACCCAAGTTTGATGGTTTGACTCCAAAGCGCACCCCTGGATTTAAAGTCTAGCGAAATACCACTAGTGATGGTCGATGTCATAGCTTCATATAATCACAATCCACGAGAGAGCAAGCTGCTCTCTCGTGAGTATTATTTGCAAAAGAAATAGGCTAGGTTAAATATCTTTAAAACGGTGAATAACCTGATTACTCGAACCCCGCCAAAGTAGCCCGGGGTCATAATTATCTTGTTCAAACTTCCCGTCTATTAGCACATCAATATTATCC
>NZ_ABGR01000113.1 GCF_000171815.1 Vibrio sp. AND4
CAAGATACATGTGGTTATCATCCATGTTCTTGAAGCCGTGCCATGTATCACTAGGATCTAGTTTCCAACATTCCGTGCTATCAATGTTTTCTGGTTGCCATACATCGAAGAACCAGCTGTCGCTTTCGGCCTCTAGAAGTTTGATCTCTTTACGGAAGCGGATTGCGCGATCGATAGAGTCTTGCATCAACTTCTTACCAGTGTTGCCGCGCATCATAGCCGCTGCAGTTTCAGTAGAAGCAACGATGCCGTACTGAGGTGAAGTTGAAGTATGCATCATGAATGCTTCGTTGAAAGATTCTTTATCGAAATCACCTTTCACATGAATCATTGAAGCTTGTGAGAATGCCGCCAACAGTTTGTGAGTTGACTGTGTTTCATAGAACACTTTACCCGGCATCGCTTCTCCACTCATACCACATTTACCTTCGTAAATTGGATTGAAGTTAGTGTAAGGCACCCAAGCACTGTCGAAGTGGATGTGTTTACAATCTAGCGACTCTTTGATGAATTGTGTGTTGTACAGCAGGCCATCGTAAGTTGAGTTAGTGACGACTGCGTAACTTGGCGCTGTTGCACCTGGTGTTTTCGCCACTTTCTCAGCAATGACATCGCGGTTGAATTCACTTTGTGGAATACCGCCAAGAATGCCATATGCGTTACGGGTTGGACGGAAGTAGATTGGAGTAACGTCGCTCATCATCATTAGGTGAGTCAGGGATTTGTGACAGTTACGATCAATCAGTACTGTGCTGCCCGCAGGTGCTGAGTACATACCGACGATTTTGTTCGATGTAGACGTTCCGTTGGTTACTATATAAGAGCTGTCTGCATTGAACGTACGGGCAATGTATTCTTCTGCATCTTTATGGGGACCTGAATGGTCCAGCAGAGAACCTAGCTCAGGCATTGAGATTGATACGTCCGCTTTAAACGTGTTAGGACCATAAAAATCGTAGAAGATACTACCGGCCGGGCTTTTCTGGAATGCAGTCCCCCCCATGTGACCCGGAGTACAGAAGGTGTATTTACCTTCTTCTACGTATTTGAATAGCGCTTTAGTGAATGGAGGCATGATGGCATCTTTATATGCCTCTGTCGCTTGGTTGATTTTGATAACGATATCGTCAGCCATACCCAAAGCGTATTCGAAAAAGCTCACGTTTAGACGCAGGTCTGTCAGTGAAATATCCAGAGTAGACTGTTCGTTCGCAAATGCGTGAACAGGTAGTTTTTCATTGATTTGGCTGATACGTTCAGATAGCTCTAGTGAGTATTTATCCCAGTCAAAAAGTACACCACAAATGCGTGGGTTCATCTCAATCATTTTGATTAAGTCTTTATCATCTAATGGGTAAACCACTTCGTAGCCAGCTTTTTCTAAAGCTGCGTGAAGTGA
>NZ_ABGR01000112.1 GCF_000171815.1 Vibrio sp. AND4
CTGGCTCGACGCGTGTTGGTAAGATCTTGATGAAGCAGGCAAGTGGTACGGTTAAAGCGGTGTCTATGGAATTAGGCGGTAATGCACCTTTTATCGTCTTTGCCGACGCAGATTTGGATGCTGCAGTGAATGGCTTGATTGCATCCAAGTTTCGTAATGCAGGACAAACCTGTGTTTGTACCAATCGCTTGTATGTGCATCGGAGTGTAAAAGAGGCGTTCTTAACTAAACTTCTAGATAAAGTGGCAAACCTTACCGTTGGCGATGGACTTGAGGAGAGCACAATTCTTGGTCCTGTGATTACGATGGCTTCTAAGCACCGTTTACAGGCATTGGTCGATCAAGCCACACAAGAAGGGGCCGCAATACTTAACCAGCCTCAAAAACGCTCTGGACGCTTTATGGAGCCTATTGTCTTAGATAATGTCGAACAAGATATGGCGATCGTACAGCAAGAGTTGTTTGGTCCGGTTCTGCCTATTATTAGCTTTGATGATGATCAACAGGTGCTCTCGATGGCGAATGACACCGAATATGGCTTAGCTTGTTACTTTTATACCGATAGTTTGAAGCGCATTATTAAATTTAGCGAAGGCTTGGAATATGGCATGGTAGGGATAAATGAAGGTATTATTTCTACGGAAGTTGCGCCATTTGGTGGTATTAAAGAATCTGGTATCGGTAGAGAGGGTGCCAAGCAAGGCATGGATGAGTATCTAGAGACGAAGTATATCTGTCTTGGTGGCCTGAGTTAAATGGATATCCGAGCGGTTCATATATAGAAAAGAGAGCTAGGTGCATCACCTGACTTTTTATTTTTGAAGGAATCCTGAGAGAAGGGCATAAGTTTTCTTCAGACGAAAAAAAGCCACATCTGATGATGCGGCTTTTTGTAAGTTGGCTCCTCCTACTGGGCTCGAACCAGTGACCTGCGGATTAACAGTCCGTCGCTCTACCAACTGAGCTAAGGAGGAACAAATTTTAATAAGTGGTGCCGACTACCGGAGTCGAACTGGTGACCTACTGATTACAAGTCAGTTGCTCTACCTACTGAGCTAAGTCGGCACATTTTGCTAATAAGTCATCGACTCATTAACTGAATATGGCTCCTCCTACTGGGCTCGAACCAGTGACCTGCGGATTAACAGTCCGTCGCTCTACCAACTGAGCTAAGGAGGAATTGTCTTTAAGAATAAATGGTGCCGACTACCGGAATCGAACTGGTGACCTACTGATTACAAGTCAGTTGCTCTACCTACTGAGCTAAGTCGGCGTACCGTTATTCTTGCTATTGTTCGTGTTTGACGACACCAACAATTTTAAATTGTGGTGCCCGGAGGCGGAATCGAACCACCGACACGAGGATTTTCAATCCTCTGCTCTACCGACTGAGCTATCCGGGCGACGGGGTG
>NZ_ABGR01000111.1 GCF_000171815.1 Vibrio sp. AND4
ACCTTGTTCCCACCACGCTTGTTGAATTGCATCCAAGCCTTTCAACAGAGGCTCTGGCATGGGTTTACGGTTTTGTTTGTAGTCTGGGAGGATATCCGCGCGCCAGCCTCGTTGCTGCTCGTGGTGATCGAACACCGCGATAATATGGGTTGGTTGTGCTTCAGAAAGGATGCGACTCAGCGTTCGACCAGTGGTTGTGATGGTTCTTGCTATGTCAGTAGGGTCGGGTTGCGCAGAGTGCACTCGGCGGATCAAGTTCAGGGCATCAATGATAACAAGGTGAATAGACATAATGACTTAGCAATAAAAAGGGGCGTAATGCCCCTAGTGTAACCAAAGCTGAGTTATCTATCGACCACCATTTTCTTGGTGGGCAATACGGTAACATGGCTCGTAAGCAGTATCGCCAGGAAGTTTCATGCGGTGCTGTGCCACGAAATCTTTCAATAGTTTATCGAGTTTCCTCATTAATACTGGGTCACCGTTGATAGTAAATGGACCGTGACGCTCAATTTCTCGAATCCCTTCCGCTTTGACGTTACCAGCCACAATGCCAGAGAAAGCTTGACGCAAACTTGCTGCTAGAACCTGTGGTTGCTGGTTCAAGTGGAGGTCTAAACTGGCCATTGCATCGTGTGTTGGCTCAAACGGCAGCTGGAATTCTGGCTCGATCTTTAGTGACCAGTTAAAGCTGTACGCATCGCCTTTTTCTTTACGATGCTGGCGAACGCCTTCCATTGAACGTTTCATGATACGGGCTACTTCTGCCGGATCATCAATCACGATTTGATAATGCCTCTGACCTTCTTCGCCCAGAGTATCGGCAATAAAAGTATCAATTGAGCGGAAGTAAGCCTCACTCTCTTTCGGGCCAGTGAGCACGATTGGCATCGGCTGATCGGCATTTTCTGGGTGCATCATGATGCCCAAAATGTACAGCAACTCTTCGGCGGTACCAGGACCTCCGGGGAAGATAACGATGCCGTGCGCCATACGAACGAAAGCTTCGAGACGCTTTTCAATGTCTGGCATGATCACCAGTTCATTGACGATTGGGTTGGGTGGCTCAGCTGCAATGATTGATGGTTCAGTCAGACCAAGATAGCGTTGATCTGTGTAACGTTGTTTCGCATGACCAATAGCCGCCCCTTTCATTGGGCCTTCCATTGCACCCGGCCCACAACCCGTACAGATATTGAGTTCACGCAGCCCCAGCTCATTACCTACTTCTCGAGTGTACTGGTACTCGATAGGGTTGATTGAATGGCCTCCCCAACACACCACGAGGTTTGGCTCAATGCCTGGCGTTAGCGCGCCAGCATTACGTAAAATACCAAAGACTAGGTTGGTAATGTGTGTGGCATTGGTGAGGTTGAGGCGTTGGTTATCTGCCAAATGCATGTTCACGTATACG
>NZ_ABGR01000110.1 GCF_000171815.1 Vibrio sp. AND4
AGGTAAGCCACCACCGCCTTTGACAATAATCAGTACTACTTCTGCCCCTAATAGCAACTCAAATTTTGTTCCTAGACCTTTTACTAGTGGTGGTAGTGGTGGTAGTAGTAGTGGTGGCGGCAAGTGTACCGAATGCCATAGCTAGCATAAAGATACTGGTATCGAACAAATGAGGAGTTGGTGGAGTTTTCACCGAACTCGACCGATCCAGACGCCGCTAGCTTAAGAGTAAAGCTAGCGGTGGGTTTTACTTGCTAAGTGCTTGTTTTAACCATTGATCGAACTGGGTTTTGGGAAGGGCGCCATTGAGCATATCAACGCGTTGGCCGTTCTTGAATACCATAATGGTCGGGATACTACGAATACCAAACTGTGCGGCAAGTTGTTGCTGAGCTTCAGTATCAATCTTGACAAATCGGGCGGCGCCAGTTTGCTCGTGTGCGACATCCTCGAAAACAGGAGCAAACCCAACGCAAGGGTTGCACCACGGGGCCCAAAAATCGACGATCACGGGTGTTTTACTCTCTAACAATGCCGAAAAATTATCGATGGTGCCTTCTATCGGTGAACCATCAAAAAGGGCGCTTTTACATTTACCGCAAGTTGCAGCTTCTGCAACTCGCTCATTAGGGACACGATTTAAACCGCCACAAGGCTTGAGACACATTTCAAAGAAGCTATAATGATCATAAATTCACCGTAATGATAATGCAATTAATAATTGATCTCATTTTCTTTTCGAGTGATAATCTTTCTAGTTGATAATGATTCCTACTTCCGAGGTTTAGCAGTGAACGTGAGAAGATATGCCATCGCAGGAAGTGCTTCTGTCGTGCTGCACGCTGCGCTTCTTTTTTTCTCCCAAGAAACGAAGGTATTCGCGATGTCAGCTGGCGTTCCGATCAGCTCAGTTAGCTTGAATTTAGTTTCAGCGCCAATGCCGCCGCAGACACAACCAACCCCACAAGACGTCGTAGACGAGAAACTGCCGAAAACGAACAAAAAACTGGAACCAAAACCAGTACCTAAGCCAACCAAAAAAGCGGTCAAGAAACCGGTGGTGAAAAAAGAAGCGGTTAAGAAAAACACAGCGAAAAAGAAGCCAAAGCCCGTTAAAAAAACGCCCACTCCAAAGTCGGTCGCAAAAAAACAGCCGCAGCCAAAAGAAAAAGTGGCAGATAACGTCGCTAAAAAGCCTGTTCAACATCAACAAACGGCAACTGCAAGCCAATCAAAAGGGGCAAGCACGCAACCTGTCATGATTGATCAACCAACCTATGTATCTAGACCAATTCAGCCTATTTACCCGCGTTCAGCTCTTAAACGCGGTATTGAAGCGTTGCCCTTTATTGAAGTGTGGTTGGATGAAAACGGCAACCAAATCAAACAAGTACTTATCGAATCATCAGCGCTCAGATGCTCGACGTCTCTGCCCT
>NZ_ABGR01000109.1 GCF_000171815.1 Vibrio sp. AND4
CTAAAGGCGAAGACCGTGCTGAAGAAGCAGCAGAGATGGCTATCTCTAGCCCGCTTCTAGAAGACATCGATCTGGCTGGTGCTCGTGGTGTTCTTGTTAACATCACTGCAGGTCTGGATATGCGTCTTGATGAGTTTGAGACAGTAGGTAACACAGTGAAAGCATTTGCTTCTGACAATGCGACAGTGGTTATCGGTACTTCTCTAGACCCAGACATGACGGACGAAATCCGCGTAACAGTTGTTGCGACAGGTATCGGCAATGAGAAAAAACCAGACATTACGCTAGTGGCTGGTGGCAAAGCGAAAGTCGCTCCAACGGCTACAGCACCGCAAGCTCAAGCACAACAGCAAGCTGCTATCGCGCCACAAGCTGAAGAGAAACCGGCACAAACTGTTCAAACGACAGCAGTGCAAGAGAAATCACCGGCAACTCCTCAGTCGACTAATAGCACTTCTTCTCCGGCGTCTTCTGCGAGTCAAAGCTCGGCAGCACCCAAGCAAGAGAAAGAAAGCGGTTATTTAGATATTCCGGCATTTTTGCGTCGTCAGGCTGATTAATCTTTAACCCGTAAATTTGACATGGTTCAAAATTATGGTAGCATTCACGGTCGACGTTACAGACGGCCGTGTTTCGTAGCATATTGTAGAGAGGCAAGCAGATGATCAGACAACGTACTCTGAAAGAAATAGTGAAAACAACTGGTGTGGGTCTCCACTCTGGTCGAAAAGTCACGCTTACTCTGCGCCCAGCTGCTACTAATACAGGCATCATTTATCGTCGTACAGATGTAAATCCACCTGTAGATTTTCCAGCTGACCCAGCGTCTGTTCGTGACACTATGCTGTGTACTGCATTAGTGAATGATGAAGGCGTACGTATTTCAACGGTTGAACACTTGAACGCGGCGCTTGCTGGTATGGGCATCGACAATATTATTGTTGAAGTTGACGCACCTGAAATTCCAATCATGGATGGCAGTGCTAGCCCATTCGTATACTTGCTACAACAAGCAGGTATCGAAACGCAAAATGCACCTAAGCGTTTTATCCGTATTAAGAAACCTGTTCGTTTTGAAGATGGCGACAAGTGGGCTGAGTTTGTTCCATTTAACGGCTTCCGTATGGACTTCGAAATTGAATTTAATCACCCTGCGATTGAATCGGACGAGCAACGTCTCCTGTTTGATTTCTCATCTCAAGGCTTCGTTCGCGAGATTTCTCGTGCACGTACATTTGGTTTCATGCGTGATATCGAATACCTACAATCTCAGAACCTAGTTCTTGGTGGTAGCTTTGATAACGCAATCGTACTGGATGATTACCGCATTCTTAACGAAGAAGGCCTGCGCTTTGATAACGAGTTTGTTACTCACAAAGTATTGGACGCGATTGGTGACCTTTACATGTGTGGCCACGCCATCATCGGTGAATTCCGCGCGTTTAAATCAG
>NZ_ABGR01000108.1 GCF_000171815.1 Vibrio sp. AND4
CTTCACTTTCGACTGCCAGTTGCAAATCAAGTTCAATTGCCATGGTTATTCCTTCGTTGCCGCAACTTGTGTATTCAGCTCAGCTTTGGCTGCTTCTAGCAGTTTGGCGTCACGTTCTTCACGACGGCGTTTTTCGAACTCTTTGCGCTCTTTTTGATCTTGTGCTTCCCATTTCTCATAGGCATTCACGATGCGTGCTACGACTGGGTGGCGTACTACGTCGTCAGCTTGGAAGAAATTAAAGCTGATATCGTCAACTTCATTCAATACCTCTATGGCATGACGAAGGCCCGATTTCGCACCACGAGGTAAGTCAATCTGAGTCACGTCACCGGTAATAACTGCACGAGAGTTGAAGCCAATACGCGTGAGGAACATTTTCATCTGCTCTACGGTGGTATTTTGGCTCTCATCCAGAATGATGAAGGCGTCGTTTAAAGTACGACCACGCATATAAGCAAGAGGAGCGACTTCTATCACGTTACGTTCAATCAGCTTTTCAACACGTTCAAAGCCCAGCATTTCAAATAGGGCATCGTAGAGAGGTCGTAGGTATGGGTCGACTTTTTGGCTCAAATCCCCAGGTAGGAAGCCCAGTTTTTCTCCCGCTTCAACCGCAGGACGAGTGAGTAGAATACGACGGATCTCTTGGCGCTCTAGTGCGTCTACTGCGGCGGCAACCGCTAGGTAAGTTTTACCTGTACCTGCTGGCCCGATACCAAAGGTGATATCGTGCGTGACCATGTTCATCAGGTATTGTCCCTGATTGGGAGTACGAGGCTTGATCACGCCTTTTTTGGTTTTAACGAAGACTTCTTTACCGTGCTCGAAGTTTGATTCGGTATTTTGCTCTAGTACACCGGACTCTTTGATGGCCAGATGGATCTGTTCTGGCTCGATATCAGGCGTTTCGCCACGTACTGGAGCAGTGTCAACGTAAAGGGTTTTCAGAATATCCAGCGCAGCCGCTGCGGTATGAGGTTTACCGACAATGGTGAAAAGGTCGCTACGGTGGTTAATTTCAACGCCTAGGCGACGTTCTAAATGCTTGATGTTGTCATCGAATGGACCGCACAGGCTTGCTAGTCGGCGGTTATCTGCAGGTTCTAGATTGATTTCTAGCGTTACAATTTTATTGCTCAATGTTGCCTCTCACTTTATGCCACTTAACAAGAGCCTGATAACGACCAGGCTCTCCATGGCTAATTGTACGAGCTTACGGCGTAAAGGTTGCTACACCCAGCTCATCTTCGCGACGTGTTTTCGCCATCATTTGCGTTGGTGAAATTACGCTACGAAGGTCCATGTCTTTTTCTGTACGTACTAGTTCACCACGCAGTGAGTTAGCAAATACGTCTGTAATCTTCACGTCAACGAACTGACCGATCAGGTCTGCGCTACCTTCAAAGTTTACTACACGATTGTTTTCTGTACGAGCACGTAGCTCCATTAG
>NZ_ABGR01000107.1 GCF_000171815.1 Vibrio sp. AND4
AGCTGCGATTGAATATCGGATTCCAAGATTCCCATGATGCGACTACGATTAAGTCCATGCATTACTGACGATTATTTGATAATAACAAAAATCCCCATAGCTTCATCATAGATCGTGTGCAACCGTTGGTTAATTACCCGTTTTTTAATATTTTTTTGATATCGTCCTCATTCTTATAAGAAGAATGAATCTTTATTAGTCCTTGATTGATGGCATGTTGACACGCGGTTCGTATGTTACCAGTTGCAAAGCTTGCGGCTGGGGTGTTATCGATCGCCTTCAAGAATACCCAGTGACTGTGTTCGTCTTTTAAACTTATCTCACGAGCAATGTGGGTTGCGAAGAGTAATAGATCGAGTAACTCCTCATCGTTAATCGCAGTATACGCACGTGGTAAGAATGGGTAATCACTGATGCCCATTCGAATGGTGCGATTCACATCGTGCTTACCCGCGAACTCATCCACCCAGCTTTGAAACTTGTTAAAAGTTGCCTCAGCAGATGCATCACGATCGGCATTCGGTTCGATATACAATAAGTTGGCATCAGAGAAGTGGTACAAACGTGTTGGCTTTTGGATGCGTTCTGCGAGGAACTCCCCAAATGCACGTTCTAGCTCTAAGCCCGCTTTATAACCATGTTGAACGTACATGCTACGTAGAAATGGTAAGTCTATCATCACGAAGCGCAAACGGTCGTTGAGTGGTTCATGAATCAGTTCACCCATTTGCCATTGCTCGAAAATGTCACTCGATTTCTTCAAAGAGCGCGATAGTTTGACGTTGAGCATACGTAGGTTATTCAGACGTGAGCGGGAGTGGGTAAATAGGTCATCGCGCAGTTTCATTATTTGTGTGGCTTGACGTTGCATGATAACGCCACGACGCATAATGAAGAGGAACATGACTAATACGATAAGAAATAACGCGAACGAGATTTTTTGGAACTTGCGATGCTCTTTGCTTACTTGAATTAGCTTTTCTCCCTGACCGACATAATGGATGCTTTGTTCGGCAAATTCCTTCTGTTGGCGGAAGGCATCTTCGCTGATTTGGTTAAGTTGTTTTTGCTCGAGCCGGACTAGATTGTTGTACTTTTTATACGCTTGCAGAGAAAGTTGATATTCACCTGCTTGCTCGTAGCCTAGGCCTAATAAACGATGGGATTGTTGTTTGATAAAGCCGGTATCATCTGGTGCGTTCTCTATAAGTGCGAGCGCTCTTTTGGCATTGGCGATAACGTCTTCACTGTTATTTTTGTGGTAGGACAGGCCCGAGTGAAGTAACGCCGCTTTCGCCTCCAGTTGGGGTTGGTCTGCGAATTCAAGTAAACCTGTTGCGCGGTCTAGGTATTGCTCCGCCAATGGGTAGTTGAACAATTGTAGGTATGTAGCCGCAAGACTTAAACGGATATCGATGATTCGATTGATATTCTTGTTGGTGCTGTCGTGGTCAAGCA
>NZ_ABGR01000106.1 GCF_000171815.1 Vibrio sp. AND4
TTCGCGTTTTTGAAGCGGCGGCTCGCCATCTTAGTTTTACCCGCGCCGCTGAAGAGCTGTTTGTTACCCAAGCAGCTGTCAGCCATCAGATCAAGGCTCTTGAAGAGTATCTATCGTTGAAACTTTTCCGTCGTCGCAACCGTTCTTTGTTGCTTACAGAGGAGGGGCAAAGTTACTTTTTAGACATCAAAGATATCTTCACTTCGATTGCTGAAGCGACCGATAAAGTATTGGAACGTAGTGAAAAAGGGGCGCTGACCATCAGTCTACCACCGAGTTTCGCTATCCAGTGGTTAGTGCCTCGTTTGGCGGATTTTAATGCCCAAGAACCGGATATAGACGTACGTATTAAAGCGGTTGATATGGATGAAGGTTCACTGACTGATGATGTTGATGTTGCTATCTATTATGGTCGAGGGAATTGGCCCGGTTTACGTGCTGATAAACTCTACCAAGAGTTTTTGATCCCACTTTGTTCACCCTCGTTACTTTTGGGTAACAAGCCATTAGAATCTCTAAGTGACCTAAAGTTACATACCTTGCTACATGATACTTCTCGTAAAGATTGGAAGCAGTTTGCTCGCCAACAGAATATTGAAGGTATCAATGTGAATCACGGACCAATTTTTAGTCACTCAACCATGGTGCTGCAAGCGGCTGCGCACGGGCAGGGGGTTGCGCTAGGAAATAACGTATTAGCCCAGCCAGAAATGGAAGCGGGGCGCTTAATTGCCCCATTTGATGAGGTATTGGTTTCGAAGAATGCTTTTTACGTTGTATGTCACGAGCAGCAAGCCGATATGGGACGTATCGCGACGTTTAGAGACTGGATGCTTGCCACGGCGAGAAAAGAACAAGAGGAAGTATTGGATGAGCCATTGGATAGTTGAGGGGCCAGAGAGTGGACCGCTGTTTATTTTTGCTCATGGCGCAGGCGCGGACATGGAACATGAATTTATGGCTGCTGTCGCTAAAGGATTGGTTGAGAGCGGTATACGCGTGGTGCGTTTTAATTTTCCTTACATGGTTAAACGTGCTGAAGACGGCAAGAAGCGCCCGCCCGATCGTGCTCCAAAACTTCTTGAAGCTTATGAAGAAGTGATCGCTCACTTTACTTCTCAACCTATCGTGATTGGCGGTAAGTCGATGGGCGGACGTATGTCGAGTTTGCTCACCGACAATGCGCTGGTGGCGGGTGTTGCCTGTTTGGGTTTCCCTTTTCACCCTCCAGGTAAACCAGAAAGGTACAGAGGTGATCATTTGGCACGTATCGACAAGCCAACCTTAATCCTGCAAGGCGAACGCGATACATTCGGTAAGCGCGAAGAGTTCGATGGCTTTGCGTTGTCAGAGCAGGTGACCGTCAGCTTTTTACCGGATGGTGACCATAGTTTTAAGCCTCGTAAGCGCTCTGGTTACACAGAAGCATGCAACATTGCCTCAATAGTGGAACAGTTGGCG
>NZ_ABGR01000105.1 GCF_000171815.1 Vibrio sp. AND4
TTCTTCTAGTGTCATCGCAACGATAACGCCTTTACCTGCCGCAAGACCGTCTGCTTTTACCACAATCGGCGCACCTTGTTCACGGACGTAAGCAAGAGCGGGTTCGATTTCAGTGAAATTCGCGTAGGCACCCGTTGGGATTTGGTGACGAGCAAGGAAGTCTTTAGTAAATGCTTTAGAGCCCTCAAGCTGCGCTGCTGCTTGAGTCGGGCCAAAGATTGGTAAACCTGCTTCACGGAAAGCATCTACAACACCGATAACCAGCGGTGCTTCAGGACCGACAATAGTCAGTTCAACCGCTTTCTCTTTTGCAAAAGCAACCAAGCCAGCAATGTCTTCTACTGCGATGTTTACGTTCTCTAGTTTAGGCTCAAGTGCTGTGCCTGCGTTACCTGGAGCAACGAAGATAGTCTCAACATTTGGGTTTTGCGCCGCTTTCCAGCCTAGTGCGTGTTCGCGACCGCCTGAACCAATGATAAGTACATTCATGTTTTAAACCTTCAATCAAAATTGATAGTAGTAGAACTAGAAAATGTCTGAGCAACACGAAAGGAGAGTGTTGCGCATCTCGGAGCGCAGCGTTCCCGTTTCCAGTAGCGAAGCGCTCTCGTTTCTTTTCTTTCTAGTGGCGGAAGTGACGCATACCTGTGAAGATCATCGCCATGCCGTGCTCATCTGCTGCTGCGATAACTTCGTCATCACGCATAGAGCCGCCCGGTTGGATAACACACTTGATGCCCGCTTCTGCAGCCGCGTCGATACCGTCACGGAATGGGAAGAATGCGTCTGATGCCATCACACAGCCTTCAACCTGTAGGCCTTCGTCTGCAGCTTTGATGCCTGCTATTTTCGCAGAGTAAACGCGGCTCATTTGGCCAGCGCCTACGCCGATAGTCATGTCGCCTTTCGAGTAAACGATCGCGTTAGATTTCACGTACTTCGCTACTTTCCAGCAGAATAGGGCATCTTTTAGCTCTTCAGCGGTTGGTTGACGCTTAGAAACGACTTTCAGGTCATCTTCAGACACCATGCCTTGGTCGCGGTCTTGAACCAGTAGGCCGCCGTTAACGCGCTTCACGTCAAAGCCAGTTGTCTTAGTTGTCCATTCGCCACACTCAAGTAGACGAAGGTTTTTCTTAGCCGCTACGATTTCTACCGCTTCAGCAGAAACAGAAGGAGCAATGATAACTTCAACGAATTGGCGCTCAACGATAGCGGTTGCTGTTGCTGCGTCTAGTTCGCGGTTGAATGCGATGATGCCGCCAAATGCAGACGTTGGGTCTGTTTTGAACGCACGGTCGTAAGCTTCTAGGATATCTTCACCTAGCGCTACACCACATGGGTTAGCGTGTTTGACGATCACACATGCTGGCTCGTCGAACTCTTTCACACACTCAAGTGCTGCATCTGTGTCAGCGATGTTGTTGTAAGAAAGTGCTTTACCTTGGATTTGGCGAGCAGTAGAAACTGATGCTTCTTGTGGGTTTGCTTCAACG
>NZ_ABGR01000104.1 GCF_000171815.1 Vibrio sp. AND4
TTGATACCGAAGCCCAGCGTTTAGAACAGATGATTGCCGAACTGCTTGAACTATCACGTATGCAGGTAAACAGTCATATGACGCGAGAGACCCAACCTATTGCTAGCTTGTGGGAAGAGATCATCAAAGACGCGCAGTTCGAGGCAGAACAAATGGGGAAAAGTCTCCGCTACTCTGCCTTTCCGGAACGCAGCATCTCGGGTAACCCTAAACTGTTGATGAGTGCAGTAGAGAACATCATCCGCAACGCGATTTACTACGGTAAAGATGAAGTGAAGATCAACATTCAGGATTCATTCGACACACTCAGCATTGTGGTCGATGACAATGGTGAAGGTGTCCCTGAAGAAGAACTGGAAGCGATTTTCCGCCCGTTCTACCGTGTATCAACAGCACGCGACCGCCATTCAGGAGGAACAGGCTTAGGCTTAACCATTACCGAAAGTGCCATCCGCCAACACAGTGGATTGATCACAGCAAGCCGCAGCCCATTGGGTGGGTTACGTATCACCATCACCCTACCCTTGACCTTTGTGGGTAAATAACCCCACAAAGATCAAAGTTGATAATGATTTTCATTAACATTAAAATAAATCTTCCATTTAGGAGGATTCACAATGGCGCATATTTTCCCAGAGCTTCCATACCACTACGATGCGTTAGAGCCGTACATCGATGCAAAGACCATGGAAGTTCACTACAGCAAACACCACAAGACTTATTACGATAAATTTATGGCTGCCATTCAAGGCAGCGATCTCGAGACCCAACCGCTCGATGACATCTTCGCTTGCATTTCTCAACATAGCCCAGCCATCCGAAACAACGGTGGCGGCTATTACAATCACATCATCTACTGGAACTGCATGTCACCCAATGGTGGTGGCGAACCTCAAGGTGCTCTAGCACAAGCTATCAACGACAAGTTTGGTGACTTCAAAGCATTTAAAGATGAGTTCGCACAAGCGGCTATTAATACCTTTGGTTCTGGTTTCGCTTGGCTGATCGTAAAGAATGGCGAGATTCACATTACCTCCACCAGCAACCAAGACAATCCATTAATGGACGTTGCGACGCAACAAGGAGAGCCTATCCTAGCCCTTGATGTATGGGAGCACGCGTACTACATCACTTACCAAAACCGCCGCCCGGAATACATCGAAGCATGGTGGAATGTCGTCAACTGGTGCGCTGTAAAAGAAAATTACGCTCGCGCACTCAATTAAACCCGGAAAAATCGGAGCGACAAGCTTTACTCAAACGCTCTTAACTCCCCAAGTCATTGTGTTGAATCTCGCTTCTCATGGTGACTTGGGTATATACTGCTTGCCTGTTTTGACCAATCTAACTCAATACCATGTTTGATATCGCTCTATACGAACCAGAAATCGCGCCGAACACCGGCAACATTATTCGCCTGTGTGCTAACTGTGGTGCGAATCTCCACCTGATTGAGCCGCTGGGTTTTGATCTTGAAGAGAAAAAAGTCCGCCGCGCTGGTTTGGATTACCACGATTTGGCTCGCGTGACGCGTCATAAAGATTATCAAGCA
>NZ_ABGR01000103.1 GCF_000171815.1 Vibrio sp. AND4
TGTAAAGGGTTTCCAACGTTGCGCCCAAAAGTAGGTTGCTGTTTAGACTCAGCCATTCTGAAATTGTATTAAAGGACATAGCCAAGTACCTCTACTTTCACGTTGTGTTCACGCAGGAACGCTATCGCTGCGTTATCGTCTTCCTCGTTACCAAACAGCTCCGCGACCATCATGCCGAACTTCACGCCACCGGCATAATCTAGGTCGGAACTCAAGATGCTCACATCGATGTTGAACTTACGAGCGATTTGCGTCATCAGAGGTGCATCTACGGTAGCACCAGTAAATTCTAGGCGAACCAATGGATAGCTGTTTTCTACGCGCGTGGTTTGTAAGCGTGCTTGGTAATCTTCTGGGATAGAAAGATCCAAAGTAGAGCGAATGAACTCGTGTGCCAATGCCGTCTTCGGATGAGCGAAGATTTCACCCACGGTGCCTTTTTCCACGAGCTCACCGTCACCAATGATTGCCACTTCGTGGCAGATACTCTTAACCACTTCCATTTCGTGAGTGATCAGTAAAATGGTGATGTCTAATTTGCGATTGATTTCTTTTAGCAGCTCTAAGATGGACTGGGTTGTTGCAGGGTCCAGCGCGCTGGTTGCTTCGTCACAAAGCAGAACGCTAGGATCGGAGGACAATGCACGTGCGATAGCCACACGCTGCTTTTGACCACCACTTAGGTTGGCTGGGTAGCTCTCATGTTTGTCTGCAAGGCCGACGAGCTTGAGTAGCTCATTCACTTTTGCTGTGATTTGTGATTTGTCTTTGCCCGCAAGTTCAAGAGGGAGCGCGACATTGTCAAAGACGGTGCGAGATGACAGCAGATTAAAGTGTTGGAAGATCATGCCGATGTTGCGGCGAGTTTCTCCCAACTGTTTTTTGCTTAATTTGGTTAGGTCAATGCCATCAACAACAATCGAACCCGAAGTCGGAGCCTCCAGCATATTGACACAACGGATCAGAGTACTTTTACCTGCGCCTGATGAGCCGATAACACCAAAAATGGTGCCCTTAGCGATATTTAGGTTTATGTCCTTAAGGGCAAGAATTTCCTTACTGCCTTGGTGGAACACTTTATTGACGTTTTTTATTTCTATCATGTTTCAACCTGCATAGAGATACTGGGAATTTCGCTGTTAAAAACGGCTTTAACAGGAGCTAATGCTGAACTCTATCTCAATTCTTAGCTGATGCTATGGGTTAAGGTGAAGTAAGTCAATAGATATTTTTACGTCTAGACGTCCAAATGAATTGAGCTTTAAGATAAAGTTGAATAGAAAGCGTTGAGGTTAAAAAGTAGCCAAGCTAGACGTTCAAGGTGTACCGATTCTTGGGCTGCAAATCAAGGGGTTTGTTGCTCACTTAGGCTAATTAGATAGTGTGAGTACTTATAAGGTATGTAATAATCTGATGAAACTGAGTAAATAGAGAAATACGTTTTGGCAAAATCGGCTGTTTTTATCGATCGTGACGGTGTGATCAACGTTGACCACGGCTACGTGCATGACGAACATGACTTTGAGTACATCGACGGTGTTTTTGAGGCGCT
>NZ_ABGR01000102.1 GCF_000171815.1 Vibrio sp. AND4
CATCTCAAAGTCAATCTTGTCATATGGGTTCACCTTCTTCTCAACATCAAGATGGAAGCTGTTGGTATAGTAGCCTTTGTCAGTAACCCCCTTAATGACGCCAAATTCTTTCGCATCAATACGACAGAAGCGGCTACATAAGTTTTCACTTGGCGTCGCGTATAGGCTGAAACCGTAACCAGTCTCTTCTGCCCAACCGTTAACTGTGTCTTTCAGGTGCTTGATGATGTCTACCGCTTTTTTTCGCATTACTTCATCATCGTAAACGTGCGCTTCTGTACCGAATAGTGCGTTGATTGTCTCGTGCACACCAATGTAACCAAGAGAAATCGAAGCACGGCCGTACTTAAAAATTTCTGCAATAGAATCATCCGCTTTCAGACGAACACCACATGCCCCTTCCATGTAGAGGATTGGAGCAACGCGAGCTTTGACGTTTTCTAGACGAGAAATACGTGTTTCTAGCGCCTTACGAGCAAGGCACAAGCGCTCGTTTAGAAGCTCGTAGAATTTCTCTTCACTGCCCTTTGCACGAATAGCGATACGAGGCAGATTTAAGCTTACTACACCGAGGTTATTGCGACCTTCGTGAATCAACTCGCCGTTTTCTTCGTAAGTACCAAGGAAGCTACGGCAGCCCATCGGTGTTTTGAATGAGCCCGTTACTTCCACTACTTTGTCGTAGTTAAGAATATCTGGGTACATCCGCTTAGACGCACATTCAAGTGCCAGTTGCTTGATATCGTAGTTTGGATCTTCTGGTTTGTGGTTCAGACCATCTTTGATCCCGAATACAAGTTTAGGGAATACCGCTGTTTTACGGTTCTTCCCTAGACCTGCGATACGGTTCTTGAGAATAGACTTCTGGATAAGGCGTGATGCCCAACTTATACCAAGGCCGAAACCAAACGTGACGAATGGTGTTTGGCCATTCGCTGTATGTAGCGTGTTTACTTCGTATTCTAGAGATTGAAACGCGTCATAGCACTCTTTCTCTGTGCGCGCGTTGGCGAACGCTTTGGGTTCTGCAATGTTCCACTCTTTTGCGATCTCTAGATGTTTCTCGTAGCTTGTTATGACGTACGGCTCTAGTACTTCATCAATCCGGTTGATGGTTGTACCGCCGTAAATATGGCTTGCTACCTGAGCAATGATCTGTGCCGTTACCGCTGTTGCTGTAGAAATGGATTTAGGCGTATCAATTTCCGCGTTACCCATTTTAAAGCCGTGCGTTAGCATGCCTTGAAGATCGATAAGCATACAATTAAACATCGGGAAAAAGGGAGCGTAATCCAGATCGTGGTAGTGAATATCACCCACCTCGTGTGCCTGAACCACATCGCGAGGAAGAATGTGTGTCTTCGCGTAATGTTTCGCTACGATACCAGCCAACAAATCTCGCTGCGTCGGGATTACTTTTCCGTCTTTATTCGCATTCTCATTGATTAGATCTAAATTGCTTTCTTCGATCAGACCTTCGATTTCGCGAGTCAGCGCACTTTGCTTCTCACGAGCGATATCGCGATCGTGGCGGTATTCAATGTAAGAACGCGCTAAAGCTTTATAAGAACCTTGCATGAGTTCATTCTCTACTAAATCTTGAATCTCATGGATGTGAACTT
>NZ_ABGR01000101.1 GCF_000171815.1 Vibrio sp. AND4
AAATGGTGCACCTGATGCTGCCACTTTCTGATGCGGGGAACATGCCGCTGATCATTTGAGTGGATAGGATGTAAATAACACCTGCGATAGCCGTACCCAACATGGTTGCTAGTGGCACTGTCCGTTTAGGGTTTTCTACCATGCCTGTCGATACTGCTGCTGATTCCACACCCACAAATGACCATAGACAGATAAGAACCGCGGTCACTACTGCATGGCTATCCGTACCTGCTGATACGTTCCAGTTTTGGCTGTAAATCGCTGTATCGAAGTGCGTCCAACCAAGTCCAGCTGTACCTAGTACAGGGATAAGGATAAGAACTAGACCAAGTGTACATAGACGACTTACCCAGCTCCCCCCAAGTAAGTTAACAAAAGTGAAGATCCATACTGATGCAATCGTCGCGATACCTGCTGGGATTGGGTTATTAAGCACAGGGAAGAAGACTGAGAGGTAAGAAACACCAGTAATGGCAATCGCTAGGTTACCGATCCAGTTAGCGTGGTAATAGAGAACACCCGTTTGAAAACCAAATACCGGAGAAACTTCACCAGCATAAGCAATAGGACCACCCTCTTGCGGATTTTTAGTTGCCAAACGGGCGTAAACGAACGCCAAGCTCAGTGCTCCGACCAAACAGATTAGCCAACTAAAGATTGAAACAGAGCCTACAGAAGCAAGGCTAGAAGGTAATAGTGCGATACCACTACCCATCATGTTACCGGCGACCACACCTGTACAGGCAATCAGACCGATTTTTTTCGAGTTCGATGACATAACATCTCCAAATCTATTCTACCCGAGTCAACGTGACTCAAACTGAATGTTGATTAGCGAGATGCTTTGAGAAAGAATCTGTTCGACCTCGCTAAATTTCGAAGTGAAGACTACGCCCAAAAATGAGGAAAAAAATAAACTTAGGGTTATCAATAAAACCATTAGCCTATCGGTATAACGTTGAGATAAACCTGACAAGATAGAAAATATAAATCTTTTATATACAGCGACTTATACCTAAAATCTAAATGACCATATTGAAAAACTAAAAATATCAACGTTATCAACTTTTTTATCAACCTTGGCTACAACAATAAACTTCAAGAGACAGTCCTGCTCATAACCTGAACTATTCACTCCAGCTTTTCCCGTCCTTACTCAACAATTGACTTACATCAAGTTTTCCAGCTTCTTGGTAATACGTAGAGCATGGCCATAAGCCCCCTTCTCCATAGTCACCGGACCACTGGGAAGGGTTGGAGAACATAGAACGCTGGCTTGGGGCTTAGTTTTCGTAATGAATATGGTTCCCCTGCCAAGAGACATCGTAAGAATGTAGAGAGTCAAAAAACCTCTCTCTTCTTTGTGACGGCCTTTATTTGCGAGAGCAGAAAGAATGGACACAAATGGCAGACATAAAAAAGCCCCTCACCAAAGGCGAAGGGCTGAGTGTCTTTGCCACTCGTTTTGTTCTGACTGGGTTTACCCTACGCCGATTTTATGCAGTCTAAGATATATGCTGATTCAAAACTGGCTGATTAAAGCACTCTAACCACAGAAGGATGTACAGCACGATACATGGCGTAATCAATAGCTTTCATGTTGCTTGGAAAGATCAAGTTTTCACACA
>NZ_ABGR01000100.1 GCF_000171815.1 Vibrio sp. AND4
ACGATCAGCTAAAGCTTGCCACTGCGATGCGCTTTGATAGTTGGGATGCGCTCATTGCTCAAACTCAACAGCATATGGCAAAGGTACACAAGGTGTTTGAAAGCTTGATTGGTGATGATGAAGGAGATGAAGCCGAGGCCGTGGCTCGTCATTTCCATGAGTTGTGGGATATGGCGACTAAACAAGACGTGCTTGAACACGTTCTTCAAGAGGACATCAAAGCTGAGAACCCAGAACACTTGGCGAAAACCATCATGCAGTTCAAAGCGGATTTGGCGAAGAAGACACTTGGACCACGTGGTCGTGAAGTGCTGACCAAGTTAATGCCAAAAGTGTTTGATGTGATATTTGCTCATCCAGATGCACAGTTTGGCTTACCTCGTGTTTTGCACTTACTGCATAATATTTGTACGCGAACCACGTACCTTGAATTGTTGGACGAACACCCGGCAGCGTTAGTGCAATTGGTTCGTTTGTGTACCGCAAGTCCAATGATTTCAGAGCAGTTATCGCGTTACCCAATACTGCTGGATGAGCTGATAGACCCTCAGCATTTATATCATCCAATTTCATTAGATAGTTACCAGACGGAGCTACGCGATTTTCTTGCTCGCATCCCTGAGGATGATATGGAGCAGCAGATGGAAGCATTGCGTCAGTTTAAGCAAATCTGCATTTTACGTATTGCCGCCGCCGATATTGCGGGTGTGTTACCAGTCATGAAAGTGAGTGATCACTTAACCTATTTGGCGGAGGCGATTGTCGACGCCGTCGTGAACCAAGCTTGGCTACAAGTGTCGGAAAAGTATGGCGAGCCTACACATGTGAAAGATCGTGGAGGTAAGGGCTTTGCGGTGATTGGCTACGGTAAAGTTGGTGGTTGGGAGCTGGGTTATAACTCAGACCTCGATATCGTGTTCATGCACGACTGCCCATTGAACGTTTACACTGATGGTAAGAAAGAAATAGATGGTCGTCAGTTTTACCTTCGTTTGGCACAGCGCATCATCCATATTTTCTCGATTCGCACGGCATCGGGAATTCTATACGAAGTGGATACTCGCTTACGTCCGTCTGGGGCTTCAGGTTTGTTGGTAAGCCCGACTGATGCGTTTGATGATTACCAACACAAAGATGCTTGGACGTGGGAACATCAAGCGTTAGTACGCGCGCGCATGATTTATGGTGATGACCTCTTGGCGACGGCCTTCCACAACACCCGTCGTGGTGTGTTGTGTAAACAGCGTGAGCAAGACACACTAAAAAAACAAGTGGTCAATATGCGTGAAAAAATGCGTGATCATTTGGGCGGTAAAAGGTCTGGTCGTTTTATGCTCAAGCAAGATAATGGCGGCATTACCGATATTGAATTTCTCGCTCAATACCTTGTGCTTAACTACAGTCACACTAAGCCAAAGTTGATTCGCTGGTGCGATAACGTGCGTATTTTTGAAACCCTGATCGCACAAGGTATCATGGAAGAAGATCAAGCGATGCAATTGACGCGTGCGTACACATCAATGCGCAATGAGATTCATCGTCGAAACTTGCTCAACTTGAATGCTGATGTTGCAGAAGATAAATTTATTGCAGAGAGAGAATGGGTGAAGCAAGCATGGAATCAATGGTTTGCCTAAGCTGAAGTTGTACACGCGGTTCTGC
>NZ_ABGR01000099.1 GCF_000171815.1 Vibrio sp. AND4
AGCAAACCCACAATGGCATAAATCCAAGGCATAACTGCTCCTTATAGTTGTTTTAACAAGTGTTTTACTACTTAGTTACACGCTGTGTTCGTCCATGTTACTATGGGTCGGGCAGCCGATAAAGAAAAATAGCGGTGTGTCTTTGAGGTACTGATATCCATTTATCTTTATTCTCAAAGTTGACCCCAAATGACAAATGTTTCAGCACCTCTGACACGATTTAATGCCATGACACCATTACAACGATATCAACAAGACATAGCAGAGCATGGATTCCAGCATGATGAAGCCCAATATAACGCTGTCGTTGCTTTAGATAAACTTTACTATGCCACAACAGAGTTTCAGTCTGCGCCTACTCCACAGCTTAGCACTTGGCAGAAATTACTCGGTAAAAAACCAGACATTCCGCAGCCGCCAAAAGGGTTATATTTTTGGGGGGGAGTGGGGCGCGGTAAAACCTATTTAATGGATGCCTTCTTTGACACCTTGCCGACGGAAAGAAAGATGCGGGTGCACTTTCACCGTTTTATGTATCGTGTTCACGATGAACTCAAGCGTCTCGGTGAGGTTGAAAACCCGTTGTCCAACGTTGCTGATTTATTCAAAAAAGAAGCGGATATCGTCTGTTTTGACGAATTCTTTGTTTCGGATATTACCGATGCGATGATCTTGGCGACTTTGCTGCAAGAGATGTTTAAGCGCCAAATGATTTTAGTCGCAACGTCGAATATTGAACCAGAAAACCTGTACCGTAATGGTTTGCAACGAGCCCGTTTTCTACCAGCAATAAATATGATTATCCAGCGCTGTGATGTGCTCAATGTTGATAGTGGTGTCGATTATCGATTACGCACTCTACAACAAGCAGAAATTTATCATTACCCTTTGGATGAGCAGGCTTCCGTCAATCTTAATAAGTATTACCTTCAACTGATAGGTGAAAGAAAGGTTGCGGTGAGCAGTATTGAAATCAACCATCGTGAAGTCGCGGTCATTGAAGCCAGTGATGGCGTGCTGCATGCTTCTTTTGAACAACTTTGCCAAACGCCACGCAGTCAGAATGATTACATTGAATTATCCCGAATCTACCACACGGTGTTACTTGCAGATGTAAAGCAGATGGGACGAAAAATAGATGATGCGGCGAGACGTTTTATTGCGCTGGTGGATGAGTTTTATGAACGCAACGTTAAATTGATTATTTCTTCAGAAGTGGCAATGGAGTCCTTGTATACGCAAGGACAGCTGGAGTTTGAGTTTAAACGTTGTTTGTCTCGATTGACTGAGATGCAGAGCCATGAATACCTTGCGAGAGAGCATCGGGCGTAAAACAGCAACTCATCTTAGGTGAGTGAAGAAAAAATCGTGATTTAACGCAAAAAAAGGTGATTTTTTCTTCGCTCTTCTCTATAATCCTGCGACCCACCGTTACTGCAGACCTGATTGTTGAAGTTATTTCGACTTAGAGGGTCGAGAGTACCAACGACTCGAAGGGGTGATGACTGGGCTCTTAGACAGTGTGGGAGCACTATTTTGGTGTTCCTTAAAGTTTAAATTTTAATTAACGGGTTATTATTAGCATGAAAACTTTCGTTGCTAAACCAGAAACTGTAAAACGCGACTGGTACGTTGTAGACGCAGAGGGCAAAACTCTTGGCCGTCTAGCAAGTGAAATTGCATCTCGCCTACGTGGCAAACACAAAGCTGAATACACTCCTCACGTTG
>NZ_ABGR01000098.1 GCF_000171815.1 Vibrio sp. AND4
CAGCTTGCAAGTCGCGTTTGTCGCTCATGCCCTCGCGTTGATTAAAAACAAGAAGTTTGGTGGTAATTTGAACCCCGAGCGCATTGCTATTCTCGCTATGTACCACGATTCCAGTGAAGTGCTGACGGGGGATTTACCGACGCCCGTAAAATACTACAACCCTGAAATATCAAAAGAATATAAGAAGATAGAAGCTGCAGCTGAGCAAAAACTGCTCTCCATGTTGCCTGAAGAATTCCAAGATGATTTTGCGCCCTACCTGTTGTCGCACTCTGCGCACGAAGACGATGCATTGATCGTCAAGCAAGCTGACTCCATCTGTGCATACCTTAAATGCCTCGAAGAGCTAAGTACGGGCAACCACGAATTTGCCCTCGCGAAAAAGCGCCTCGATATCACTCTGCAAGAACGCAAAACACCGGAAATGGAATACTTCCTTCATACCTTTGCCTCAAGCTTTGAATTATCGCTGGATGAAATCAGCTAGTTGATGGAGAGAAAAGTGTCGTTTGAATTAGATACCTTATGGCAAGAGCGCCATGATGATGAACATAAAATCCGCCGTGACGATCATCGTAGTCCCTACCAAAGAGACCGAGCTCGTATTCTGCACTCAGCCGCGTTCCGCCGCTTGCAGGCGAAAACTCAGGTCCATGGAAACAGCTTGGAAGACTTTCACCGTACCCGTTTGACCCACTCTCTCGAAGCGGCGCAATTGGGCACGGGGATTGTAGCTCAGCTAAAGAAGAAACAACCGGAGTTCCGAGAGCTGCTCCCTTCTGACAGCTTGATTGATTCTCTCTGTTTGGCCCACGACATTGGCCACCCGCCCTATGGACATGGTGGTGAAGTCGCGCTGAACTACATGATGCGAGATCACGGCGGGTTTGAAGGTAATGCCCAAACGTTTCGTATCGTCACTAAACTAGAACCTTATACCGAGCACTTCGGCATGAACCTATCACGCCGCGCTTTACTCGGCCTGATCAAATACCCAGCTCTTCTTAGCCAAACTCGCGCAGTTTGCCTGCCGGAGCCTGCAGAACACCAGCGCAAATTAAAAGCCAAAAACTGGAGCCCAGCAAAAGGCATTTACGACTGCGATAAAAACTTATTCGATTGGGTCATTGCCCCCTTGACCGACAATGATAGGGCCTTGTTAAGCCAAATGCGTTGTCGCCCAGAATCAGAGTTTGAACATTGTAAAACCCGTTTTAAGTCACTCGACTGTTCGATCATGGAACTCGCAGATGACATCGCTTATGGCGTACATGATTTAGAAGATGCGATTGTGCTAGGCATGGTCACTCGTGAACTTTGGCAAGAGGGAGCAGCCGATCAATTAGCGAATTGCGGCGATACTTGGTTTGAGAAGCACATTGAGTCCATTGGACAGATGCTGTTTAGTGGCAAACATCATGAACGCAAAGATGCGATTGGTGGTATGGTCAATGCGCTGCTGACTAGCATTTCAATCAAGGTGGTCGATGAACCTTTCGACAACCCATTATTGGCTTGGAATGCGTGTCTGGAACCGCAGATGGCAAAAGCGCTTGAAGTGCTTAAGCGTTTTGTGAGTCAGTATGTGATCCAAGTGCATCAAGTTCAGATTGTCGAGTACAAAGGGCAACAGATCATTATGGATTTGTTTGAAGCGCTAAGTGCCGCGCCTGAACGCCTACTTCCAAAACATACCCAATCATTGTGGCAAGATGCGGCGACCGAGGGCGCGAAAATGCGGGTCATTGCAGATTACATCTCGGCAATGACC
>NZ_ABGR01000097.1 GCF_000171815.1 Vibrio sp. AND4
GGCTAGCTCTCTAGTACGTCATGAAGTTATCAAGACTACTTTGCCAAAAGCAAAAGAGCTACGTCGCGTAGTTGAGCCTTTGATTACACTAGCTAAGACTGACAGTGTTGCTAACCGTCGTCTAGCATTTGCACGTACTCGTGATAACGAAGTAGTTGCAAAACTGTTTAACGAACTAGGTCCACGTTTTGCTGCTCGTCAGGGCGGTTACACTCGTATCCTAAAAGCTGGCTTCCGTGCTGGTGATAAAGCTCCAATGGCTTACATTGAGCTTGTAGATCGCCCAGCTGCTGAAGAAGCTGCTGAGTAATCAGTTCGTAAGAACAAAAAAGCCGAGCATTAGCTCGGCTTTTTTGTATCTGTTATTTGCGGTCTGTAATTTACAAAAGAGTCACTGAGTAAGCTTTTGAGATCGCCCCTCTGCTCTAATCTTTTGCTATCAGATGCTTTCAGAACCGCATTTATCTAGCGTCCAACTGGGTTTTAGTTACTTGGCCCCCACAAGCCACTTAGCGAACTGAGTAAACCTTCACTTGCACCTTGTTTGCCTAAGTAATCAAGTATGACGGGGGCAAACTGGCTGATCATTGCTGGGTCTAACCCCAACTTATCAAATGTCCCTTGTACCGCACTGAGACTTTCAATATTACCTAACATACTCGAAGCGCCGTCTAAGCTCGACATGCCGGGGATCAGAGATTTGAGTTCACTGCTGTTTTGGTCTGACAACTGGCTTTGTGCCAACGCCAACAAGGCACCAGTACCGCCAGCCGCCTGTTCAGTTGAAACCGGTAATTTGCTCGTCAGCAAATCAGACAGTGGAGAAGACTCAGCTCCCATGCTTTGGCTGACCATATCCATTAGCCCTTCTTGTTTATCTTTATCGGTCACAGTATCCAGAAAGGCATGAGCCGTACCAATACTCATTGAGAGTAGAGTCAAGGTTAAGAGTGTTTTACGCATGGTACCTCCATGTGGCTTGCGATTATTGTTGTTTATTCATTACTTAAGATAACAGAGACATTAAGGGTGCTTTGCTTAAGCCTGTTTATTTTAGACAAAAAAAGCGGCGCTCGTGAGCGCCGCTTAGAATTTGTATTGAGGAGAGCCTCAATTACAGGATGTCTAGTAGTTCTACTTCAAATACTAGAGCAGCAAATGGAGGGATCGCAGCACCTGCGCCACGCTCACCGTATGCTAGATCTTGTGGGATGTATAGTTTCCACTTAGAGCCAACAGGCATGAGTTGAAGCGCTTCAACCCAACCTTTGATTACGCCAGTTACTGGGAACTCAGCTGGTTGACCGCGAGATACTGAGCTGTCGAATACTGTGCCGTCAGTAAGTTCGCCGTGGTAGTGAACGCGAACTTGCTTGTCAGAAGTTGGGATTTCACCCGTACCTTCAGTGATGATCTCGTACTGAAGACCAGACTCAAGAACGGTGACTTCTGGACGTAGAGCGTTGTCTTTTAAGAATACTTCACCGTCAGCCGCTGCCGCTTTAGCTGCTTCTTGACGAACCGCTTCAGCGCGAGTGTGTAGCTCTTGCAGTGCGTTGTTGATTTCGTCAACTTCGATAGCTGGCATGTCACCAGTTAGTGCTGTCGCAATACCAGCCGCGATAGCGTCAACGTTAAGACCTTCTAGGCCAGAACCCGCTAGCTGTTGACCCATTTGCAGACCAATACCGTAGCTCGCTTTTTGTTCTGCAGTTTCAAAATTAATTTCAGACATGAATGTTGCTCTTGTAAGAAGTAATAAAACCACAGGATATCAGGTTCAAGCTCGGGTTTAAATGATTGCGCTCG
>NZ_ABGR01000096.1 GCF_000171815.1 Vibrio sp. AND4
GTTATTCTCTACTTCGAATCGGATGTTAACCGAGTCTCGGAGTTAATTTCGAATTCCTTTGGCGTTGATGTAGAAAATTCACTCGATAAAAGCAAGGTTCTTTTAAAAGATCAAATAGGATATCGGTCGGTACATTTTGTATGTACTCTGGGTAATGATAGAGCCATGCTGCCAGAGTATTCTAAGCTGACAAACTTAAAGTTCGAGGTTCAAGTAAGAACTGTGCTTCAACATGCTTGGGCAGAATTAGCCCATGACAGTAACTACAAGTTTTCTGGCTCTCTCCCACCGGAAATCGAGCGCAAACTGTATCTTTACGCTGGTATGTTAGAAGTCGCAGACAAGGGGTTCGATGAATTATCTTCACAAATTGATTCTTATAAACAAGCCATTGATGAACAATCTAAATTAGGTGACTTCTCTGCAACGATAGATTCAATTAGTTTAAAAGAATATTTTGATTGTTGGGCTGACGATAACGATATTGCTCTGGAAAATAATCAAAAGAACACAAGTTGCCTAATTCATGAGTTAAACGCCTTCGGCGTACAAACAGTGGAAGACCTTATCGATATAATACCAAATGGTTATGTAGAGGCTTACAAAGAAGTCGGGGAAATTTCTAATATCTTTGGTATTGTAAGGGATTGGATGTTAATTAGTGATTGGCAAAAATTCTTGAATAATGTGTCATTCAATTGGATGATCGACCGTGCAGCACTGAAGATTTTAAGCAAGTTTATTAATGGAGATAACCTTATAAGCATGCTTAATATTTTAGATGAATATGGCGCATTGATTCTAGACGTTCCCTACGCAGAACATTTAGCTGAGAAACAATTAGCCGAACAAACTGTCTGATCATGGTTCGAAACGTGTGAGATTTACATATCATTCGCCAGTCACTTACAAATGACAATCTTATTTAGAGTTAGAACGATCTTTACGCGTGGCTATTTATGGGATCATCAGTTGAATACAACAACCAATGTAAATGAATTGTTGCACATTGATTTATAAAACAATATAAATTTGCTTACATTCCATGAAAAGAGCAAATTCGTTGTGTTAAAAAATAAACCAAAAACCATATACCTACCTCTACTACTTTTGTCTTTTAATGCCGTTGCGGAAAGTGACTTCTCTGTCGAAACGATCTTGAGTGGACAACAGATCACACAGTTTGCCATGGGCGATATACTGACGGAGATGGTAGAGACGAAATCGTTTTCCTCGACCAATATGGCACCATGAAAATCGCTAGAAACTTCGCAAACCCAAGTTCACTCAACATGCTGACAAACACGAGATGGAACATATCAGAAAACTGGAAGCTTCAATTCTTAGATCAAGCTTATCCTAGTTCGGATATCCGCGTGAACATGACCTATGAACAAAATGGGAACGTGTTCAAATCGGGCGTTGGCGTTGCCACGAAAAGAGATGGGAAGATAGAAATTAACATAAACGGCTATAGAGGTAATCCGGCCGTTACCATCAACTATCTCTCAGTGACTAACGGAACAATGAGGGGAAATTACAAAGATATTCAGTACAGCGGATCTAGAAGTTACCCGTTGAATGCCCAAATGGATTAAAGGCAAGAGTCAGCGTCGCGTTGTCTTCAACTTAACACGGTCACTCTTTCATTGTGCTTGATTGTATTACTGTTTATGCGAAGGCAACGTTACATTGTAACACTTAAGTAAACTTATCTATCGAAGACCTCCTGGATAAATGAGACGTCTACCTAGTCATTTTTATAAAACTAAGGTGTTTGGTTGCGAGATATCCTACGTGATATTAATTTGATGTTTTTCTAGTCTGCAAGTACTTACTGTTAATCAGATGTCAGCAAAATGGTGTTCTATTTCGTAACAGCTGGCGTGACAGTGTCTCTTTTAGATTTTTACAGCATATTCTACTGGCTGAATTTGCTGCCAAACATAATTCTGTA
>NZ_ABGR01000095.1 GCF_000171815.1 Vibrio sp. AND4
TAACCGAATTGAAGCAAGAGCTCGATTTAGCGTAAGAAAACGCCTGGCAACAAAGTTAAAATCGCATCGTTCTTTTGAACATGCGATTTTTTTGTTGTAAAAAGGTAGGACGATTGGTCAAGCTGGAAAATACGTTGGATAACCCGAAAACTTTCATATTGGTCTTTGTTTCTGCCTTAATTGCGTTATGTTTGACTCTGTGGTTAACCTCTTCAGGCAAAACACAAACTATCAGCGCAGAAGTGATTTCAAATACGTTAACACTATCACTTGATGGGCAAAGACGGTATCTAACAATCAAGTCGGGAGAAATAGGCACCAAACGCGTCGCTGTTCCAGCCTCTGTGAGTTGCCCTGAAGGTGCACGAGCGACTTTCAGCCAGGTTACTAATTCACTCTTCGAACAATCTCTCATATTTTTAAATTGCGAATGAGCCGACTCTTCGCGTCCACCTAAAACATCACTCTAAGTTAGGGAAACATAAACGATGCAAGCACTGATCAGTACTGATGAGCTCAACAACTTACTCGACCAACCCAACGTCAAACTCCTCGATGCGAGCATTGCGTTTCAAATCCCTTCTGAGAACAAGAAGATTAAAGATAAATGGCTGCCAAATACCTTACGCTTTGATTACCACAACGACTTTTGTTTGCCGAACTCCCCCCTACCACACATGATGCCTACAGAAGAAGGGTTTAACCAAAGCGCGCGACAGTTGGGCCTGAACAACGAAGATTTAATCGTGGTTTACGACAACTCTGGGACCTTGGCTGCACCAAGAGCATGGTGGATGTTCAAAGCGATGGGACATGATAATGTTCGAGTTCTGAACGGCGGACTTCCCGCTTGGATTGAAGCTGAACTTCCTGTTGTGAATTCGCTAACACGACCAAGTGAAAAAGGTAACTTTTCAGGTAAGCTGAACCAAGAAGCATTTTTGAGTGCCCAAGCTGTCCTGACGCATTCAAACAACCGAAGTGCAAGTATCATTGATGCAAGGGCCAAAGCTCGCTTCCTTGGTGAAGTACCAGAACCGCGAGAGGGACTACGCAGCGGACACATCCCCAATTCGGTTTGCTTGCCGTTTCAAGCGCTCTTAAACAATGGTCAAATAAAACCAAATTCAGAGATAAAACATATATTTAGTGCACTAGAAACAGACAGTGCACTAGAAATAAACAGCGGTAGAGCAACCATTTTTAGTTGTGGTTCCGGTGTCACTGCCTGTATTTTATTGCTTGCGGCGTATCAAATCGGTCTGGAAAATCTATCCGTCTACGATGGTTCTTGGACCGAATGGGGCGCAGACCACTCTTTGCCTATCGAGTAATATACCCAAGTAACCTCGAGATGCGAGGTTTAGCGAGAATGACTTGGGTATATGAGAGTAAGAGCAGCAAACGCTCTGATTTTACTTTGCCGAAGAAAATCGCAACGTAAGCCGTCGAACAATAACGACGACTTACGTTACTTTGTGCTATGCCTTTGATGAGTTGTCATCATGCATCTGTTCATCCAAGTTGAGTACCGTCAGGGCATTACTCACGCTGGTTGCAATCACATCAATGGCTCCGGTTCTTAAAGCGCCCAATAGCGCCAATGGTTTACTGTTTTCTGCGGCGATGGCGATCACTTCTGCGATGGGACGAAACTCTTCTATGCCTAAGCCTATGACTCGGTCGCTCATCACAGTGTTTGCTACAGCGCCATGGATATCAAAAAAATCGTAGCCCGCAAAGTCGCCAACAACCCCTTGCATCAATCGAGATTGAACGACTTCTTCTGGCGTGAACCAGCCCAGATCAACCATATAACTGTTCTCGCTCATGTCGCCAATACCGACCAGGGCAACGTCTGCTTTGCGCGCTAAGTCTAGGGTTTGTTTTACCGTCGCATTTTGCATAAAGGCGACCTTCTGCTCACGATTTTCAGCATAGGCAGGCGCATATAAGGTTTCCGATGTCCCTCCGTATTTCTTCGCAAACTGACGGCAGATATGATCGGCATTAAACATACCACCTCGTGGGTGAATCCCGCCGATACCGCACACAAACT
>NZ_ABGR01000094.1 GCF_000171815.1 Vibrio sp. AND4
AGCAAGTGCACAAAACATTTTGGACAACTTTGAGCAATTCCACGCTCTAGTATCTGTAGGTCAAGCTTTTGCTGGTCTAAACGTAATGGAAGAGTTCCCAACACTCAAACTGCCAGAGAACATGACAGACGAAGATAAAGAAGATTACCGTTCTCAGCTGCTAGACAATGTATTACACAACTGTGTAAAAGACATGGTTAAGCAACTTAAGAAAGCACGTCGTGACCCTCTTCTTAAGCGTGAGTTCAAGGAAGTATTCGTGAAGTAATTCGGCACGATTTTCCACAAAAAAGGCCGCAAACGCGGCCTTTTTTGTATCTAAGGTTTGGATAAATTAATGGTGTGCTAATGCAATATCTCGTTGTGTGACACTCACGCCTTTTACTTGCACGTAAACGGAGTCCCCGACTTTCAAGTTCAAATCATCCAGTGCCCATTGCGTTATCGTCGCCCACAAGTGGCACTCTTCATCTAATTGCAGCGAAACCGTGATACTTTGCTTGTCCTCACCTGCGGTCAGCTCCTCTATGGATCCAACGGTCGCTGGCAACACGTTACGAATCGATGTAGAGAAAGGCTTCTCCAATGCGATGGAGACGTCATTTGCACGTACTTGAAGCCGGATTGGTGTATCTGGCTCGCCATCGACTTTTTGCACCCACAGACAAGTGTTCGGAGCGAGCTTTACACACGTCAATGCATATTTTTCATGATGCATCGCTATCTTACCTTCGAATAAACTGCTGTGGTCTGAAAATGACTGCCAAGGGCGCATAGCATGAGAAGCCCATACGTCTTCTAACTTACCCGATGTCATGACTGTACCTTTGTCGAGAATGGACAGATGCTGAGCTAACCGAAGAATCTCTTGCAAGCTGTGTGTCACGTAAACAATCGGAATACTGACCTGCTCAGATAGCTCCTCTAAAAATGGCATCACTTCTCGCTTCCGTGGCATATCCAATGACGCTAGAGGCTCATCCATTAATAACAAATTAGGTTTTGATAACAGTGCTCGAGCAATCGCCACACGCTGTTTCTCCCCGCCGGATAAAGAGATTGGAAAACGTTTTAGCAGCGGCTTAATGGCGAGTAGCTCGGTGACTTTATCGAAGTAGCCTTCATCTTTTTCCACGACACCATATAATAAATTTCCTTTCACGGAATAATGTGGAAACAAACGCGAATCTTGGAATACATAGCCGATCTTGCGCTTATGAGTCGATAAATTAATGCCGACATCACTATCGAAAAGAACGTGTTCGCCAACCGACACTTTGCCTTGTTTGGGCGTGACCAATCCACTGATAACGTTAATTAGTGTCGTTTTGCCCGCACCTGAACGGCCAAATATTGCACTTATCCCGTGACCCGGTAACGACAAATCAATATCAAAGTCAGTTTCACCAAGAGATTGTTTAAATTGAATTTGTATACTCATTATTTCGCTCCCAGACGCGCTGCAGCTTTGCGACTTAACCACTCAGAGGTCATTAACGTCGCCAGAGCCAGGGCAATCGAAATAATGCACAAACGCGCGGCTTCCATCTCCGCTCCCGGCGTTTCAATGAAGTTGTACATTGCTAAAGGAATGGTTTGAGTCTCGCCAGGAATATTGGAAACGAAGCTGATCGTTGCACCAAACTCTCCCAAGCTACGAGCAAATGAGAGCATGGTACCCGTAATAATACCGGGTATAGTTAAAGGCAGCGTAATTGTAAGGAAGACTTTTAGAGGCGATGCGCCCAAGGTGGATGCAGCGTGTTCGAGCTTTGGGTCAACATTGTCTAGACTCAGGCGAACTGAGCGTACCATTAGAGGTAGCGCAACAACAATACAAGCAACGACGGCTCCCTTCCAGTTGAAACTGAACACCAAACCAAAGTATTCATAAAGCCAACTGCCAAGCAGCCCCTGTCGGCCTAACGAGATCAGCAACAAATATCCAATCACCACGGGAGGTAAAACCAGTGGTAAGTGGATCAGACTATCGAGAATGGATTTACCGACAAACGTTTTCCGAGAAAGCAACCAAGCCAGAGCAACCCCCAGTGGAATCAGCCAAACGACAGCATAGGCGCCGACTTTTAAGCTTAGCATTAAA
>NZ_ABGR01000093.1 GCF_000171815.1 Vibrio sp. AND4
AAATCTTCTATCGAGAGGGCCTGGGTTAATGCTTCTTGCGCGGTGGCTTTTTGTAGTGCGATCTCATGTTTCTTATCTTTCATCCACTGGTCGAAGTCATCTTCCGTCATCGCGTGAACAACAACTGGCATAAATCCATGTGCTCGCCCACAAAGCTCTGCACATTGCCCGCGATAAACACCCGGTTGATCTATCTTGGTCCATGCTTCATTGATAAAGCCCGGGATAGTGTCTTTCTTCACCGCAAAGTCAGGGACCCACCATGAATGGATAACATCATCTGAGGTCATCAGGAAACGCACTTTGCGATTAATGGGCAAGACAAGCGGGTTGTCCACTTCGAGTAAGTAATGTGCCCCTTTCGCTTCGATGCCATCAATCTCTTTCTGGCTGGTTGCGAGTAGACTGAAGAATTCGACATCTTCTCCGAAGTAGCTGTAATGCCACTTCCACTGAGATCCGGTGATCTTAATGGTGAGGTCGGATTGGCTAGTATCTTCCATCGCGACCAGTGTTTTGGTCGCAGGAATCGCCATGGCAATCAAGATAACAACAGGAATAACTGTCCAGATAACCTCCACCTTAGTGCTTTCGTGGAAATTAGCCGCCACAGCCCCTTTTGACTTGCGGTGTCGGAATATGGAATAGAACATCACACCGAACACAACCAAGGCGATGGCACAACAAATGTAAAAGATCAGCATATGTAACTCATACACTTGTTCACTGATACCGGTCACTCCCCGCGTCATGTTATAGTCATTTTGTTCTGACCAACTGGATGGGGAAAATGTGATAAACATCACATTCATTAATAAGGCCAGAGTAGTTGCCAATCTTTTCAACAGTTCTCTCCTCAATTCAGCCATTGCGCATGCGGGAAATTTCTTGATTCAGGACGCAAATATCGAACAAATTTACAAAAATTCATAGAAACTACGATTTCAGCACACTTTGTTGTATTTATGTTAAAAGGCTAGTTATAGTTCAACGGTTCTTCAAGGAATTAACTGTGAATTAATTAGACACAGGTAGAAAAATAAATTTGTTTTATCGATTGCTCTCTTTGTAATGTAATTGATTACCATTTACATTATTAAAAAATGAACGTTGGGACGCTTTTTAGATAAATTTGTCTGTAAAAGCACACTCCACCGGCTAAGGAAAGATGAATATGACAACACCAATTAATCAGTGGCTAGCTCGAGACCCTGACCCTAAAACTCGTGAAGAGCTGCAGCATCTCGTCGATGCAAATAACGAACAAGAGCTGAATGATCGTTTTAGCTCACGCTTGGAATTTGGTACCGCAGGCTTGCGTGGTAAGGTCGGTGCTGGTCCAAACCGCATGAATCGTTTAGTGATTCAAGAAACGGCAACGGGCCTCGGTCATTACCTGATTGAACAAGTCAAAGCAGCCTCGTCTCGTGGCGTTGTTATTGGTTACGATGGTCGTCCAGACTCCAAACAGTTCGCTCACGATACCGCATCAGTACTCACCGCATTGGGCATCAAGGTTTACCTAACCCATGACGTAGCAGCAACACCCATTGTTGCTTTTGGTGTTCGTCAACTAAATGCCGCAGCGGCAGTAGTCGTCACCGCAAGTCACAACCCACCCGAGTACAACGGCTTTAAAGTGTACTGGGAGAATGGCGCGCAAATCATACCACCGCATGACTCTGGCATTGCGGCGAAGATAGAGCAAGCCACAACAAAACCGCTTCCTCAGATGTCACTGGACGAGGCAAACCAAAAAGGTTTGTTAGTTTGGCTTGAGGACGAGTACTACCAATCTTATCGCAAGGCAATGAACGACAATACTCTCCTAAGCCCCGACAGCAACACGGACATTTCCATTGTCTACACGGCAATGCACGGTGTGGGTGCCAAGATGGCAGAAACTCTGCTTGCAGATGCTGGCTTTAGCCAAGTTGCAAGTGTCCCAGAGCAGCGTGAACCAGACGGCACATTCCCTACCGTCAACTTCCCCAACCCTGAAGAAGCTGGAGCAATGGACATGGTGATGGCACTCGGTAAATCCGTGAATGCCGATATTGCCTGTGCAAACGATCCAGATGCAGACCGCTTTGCAGTGGCAGTAAAACGCCCAGACGGCGAGTACCAGATGCTGACGGGTGACCAAGTAGGC
>NZ_ABGR01000092.1 GCF_000171815.1 Vibrio sp. AND4
GAGTTTCTTTGTCTATTTCTCGCTTTTCTTCTCTGCCATATCGGCAAGTCGTTTCAAACGTTCTTGGATCTTCGGTGGTGCCATACTGGCAATCATTAATAGTGAGTTTGCCGCTGATTCAGTTAATGGTGGCCGCTTCGGCTTGCTCTCTTGCTCGAATCGATTCCGATAAAGGGAAGGATTGATCCTTACCTCAACACTCATTAACTTGGCGTAGCCTTGGGTTCTCAATTTATTAAGGATCATTAGGCGATCGTAATCGATCTTCATTTTGATCGCAGCACTCGATACATCAATTAATAGATGACCGTTGCGAACGTTTGCCACTCGGCAATGATCTGCCGTTCCCTTTGGTAAGATCTCCTGCAATACCTGATTCAGCTGCAAGATTTCCCCCGTATGCTCTTGAATCTGCTTAAACTGAGATTCAGCAATAAGGTCGTCTGTTGAGGTAGGGCGATGATCTCGCATAGGTAAAATCTAATTTTGTTGAGGTATCGATATTCTAGAGCAGCTTTCTGCTTAGGTATAGTTTACATTATGACCTTTATCTTCAACTTCACCAGACGATTTGGGTTTAGCAAGTGAAAGCGGATTGTTTTGAAAACTCTGACTTTACATCACAAGGCTTGTGCGATACTGGCTAATTCGCCGTCAGTTTGCCTAAAAACTTACGAGTGCTTCAAACAAATACGGCTCTTTATGGTTGTATCGATGAAAAATCCTTACACTAAGAGGCATTGATTCAAAATTTAACCTTGAAATATGGATGTTTGAGCTCAATATCTGAGGTAGATGATTTATCTCAGTATTCTTAGTTACAAACTGATAGAGACTGAAGGCATTACGAGTAGATCGGGAACGGTCTGATAAAAGAGAGATCCACGAAAAATGATAACTAAGCTACTGACAAAAGTAATTGGCAGTCGCAACGACCGAACACTGCGCCGCCTTAGAAAAATTGTAAAAGAGATTAATAACTACGAACCAACGTTAGAAGCACTTTCTGATGACGAGCTAAAAGCGAAGACTGTTGAATTCCGTGAGCGCCTAGAACAAGGTGAAACGCTCGATAAGCTACTTCCTGAGGCTTTTGCTACGGTCCGCGAAGCATCAAAACGTGTTTACGGCATGCGTCACTTCGACGTTCAGCTTATCGGTGGTATGGTACTGAACGCTGGCCAAATCGCGGAAATGCGTACTGGTGAGGGTAAAACTCTGACTGCAACCCTTCCTGCTTACCTAAACGCACTTCCTGGTAAAGGTGTACACGTAGTCACGGTGAATGACTACCTAGCAACGCGTGATGCAGAGACAAACCGCCCGCTATTTGAATTCTTGGGTATGACGGTTGGCGTAAACGTGCCAAACATGCCGCCTCAAGCGAAGAAAGAAGCTTACCAAGCTGACATCCTTTACGGCACAAACAACGAGTTTGGTTTTGATTACCTGCGCGATAACATGGCATTCCGTAATGAAGATCGTGTTCAACGTGAGCGTTTCTTTGCTGTTGTCGATGAAGTGGATTCAATCCTTATCGATGAAGCACGTACACCGTTGATCATTTCTGGCCCTGCAGAAGACAGCTCTGATCTATACACTCGTATCAACTTGCTTATTCCACTGCTTCAAAAGCAAGACAAAGAAGATTCTGAAGAGTACCGCGGCGACGGTCACTACACATTAGACGAGAAATCTAAACAGGTTCACCTAACGGAAACGGGACAAGAGTTCGTTGAAGAGTTGATGGTGAAAAATGGCCTGATGGAAGAGGGGGATACGCTATACTCTCCAACTAACATTAGTCTATTACACCACGTTAATGCAGCACTTCGTGCCCACGTGTTATTCGAACGTAACGTCGACTACATTGTCAACGAAGATGGTGAAGTGGTTATTGTTGATGAGCACACGGGTCGTACTATGCCGGGCCGTCGTTGGTCTGAAGGTCTTCACCAAGCGGTCGAAGCGAAAGAAGGCGTTAAGATTCAAAACGAAAACCAAACGCTGGCATCGATCACCTTCCAGAACTACTTCCGTTTATACGAAAAACTGTCAGGTATGACAGGTACGGCGGACACAGAAGCATTCGAGTTCCAATCGATCTACGGCCTAGAGACAGTGGTTATCCCAACCAACAAGCCTATGGTTCGAGACGATATGCCAGACATGGTTTACCGTACTGAAGCAGAA
>NZ_ABGR01000091.1 GCF_000171815.1 Vibrio sp. AND4
TCATGCTCGGCTGGTGTCTGTTCTTTTTTGCTGCGTTCAATATCAAAGAGGTCTCCAAGTGAAACAACTAATGCTCTATTGCCGTTCTGGCTTTGAGAAAGAGTGTGCTGGTGAAATTCAGGACAAAGCAACACAGCTGGAAGTGTACGGCTTCCCCCGTGTGAAGAAAAACTCCGGTTATGTTGTCTTCGAGTGTTACCAAGATGGAGACGCAGACAAGCTAGCAAAGGGCATAGACTTTAGCGCACTGATTTTTGCACGTCAGATGTTTGCCGTGTCAGCTGAATTTGCAGCGCTACCAAGCGAAGATCGTATCAGCCCTATTTTGGCTGAGCTGTCTGAAATCGAAGCATTCCCACGTTGTGGCGATTTGCGAATTGAAACGCCAGATACCAACGAAGCGAAAGAGTTATTAAAGTTCTGCCGTAAGTTCACGGTACCAATGCGCCAAGCGATGCGTGGCAAAGGTCTGATGTGGAGTAAAGACAACGCGAAGAAGCCAGTACTGCACATTTGTTTTGTGGCGCCGGGCCATTGTTATGTGGGGCACTCATACCCTGGTAACAACTCGCAGTTTTTCATGGGAATTCCTCGCCTTAAGTTCCCAGCAGATGCGCCAAGCCGTTCGACACTGAAATTGGAAGAAGCATTCCACGTCTTTATTCCTCGCGATGAATGGGATGAACGTTTGGCTCCTGGTATGTGGGGTGTTGACCTTGGTGCCTGCCCGGGCGGTTGGACTTATCAACTGGTCAAACGTTCGATGTTTGTTCACTGTGTCGATAACGGCATGATGGCGGATAGCCTAATGGAAACGGGGCAAATTAAACACCACATGGTGGATGGCTTTAAATTCGAACCAGACCGTAAGAACGTAACTTGGATTGTGTGTGACATGGTTGAAAAACCAGCACGCGTGGCACACCTGATGGGGCAGTGGTTGCTAAAGGGCTGGGCCAAAGAAGCGATCTTCAACCTTAAGTTACCAATGAAGGGTCGTTACGATGAAGTGCTGCAAGATCTTGAAAACCTAAAAATGTTCCTGATTGAAAACAAGGTGAAATTCAAGCTGCAAGCGAAGCACTTGTATCATGACCGTGAAGAGATCACGATCCATATTCAGTGTTTGTCGAATATTTCACCTTATTAACCTCAGCGTTGTGTGAGATAGAGATGAATAAAAAAGCGCCGTTAATATGGCGCTTTTTTAATATCGCTTAAGCATCGCGATTGTTTTATTTATTTGTTAATGGATTGGCCACATATTTTCCCATTTCATTGATTCCATTTTGTCTTCGATTTCATCAGGCGTTTGAGCAAAAAAATCTAACCCAGTCTGATATTCTACTTCGTCAATCGTGGTAATAAAGCTGGCCAGTTCGGCACTTGAGACGTTGCGATGTGGAACAATGAAGGCGATAGCTTCGTCAAAGCGCGGATCAAGAACGACTTTGTAAAACGCGCTTGGGATCACTACGCCATTGCCTATCGTTCCTTCGTTGCCATGGTAAATCGGCCCTGTCACCACATAAAGCTCGTTGTATTTATTGGCGAGGTCACGAATATGTTCTTCCAGAATACGCCAACCGACTCGATTAAACCCCGGAAGTTGTGGAGACATATTGCTCATCAAAAAGCTTTGTACCATTGATTCTAGGGTGAAATCCATCGTTGCTGATGGTGCAAGGTGCCCTCTGTCGTACCCAGAGTCTTTGTAATCCTCAAGGGTGGCGCGTGCATAATCCGGAACCTCCATATCTTCTTTAAAGGCGTTACTGCGTTTGTTGGTGATGTTTACGTTCGCTGCGGTGATGTGGTAAGCAACCCAGTCTGCGTTTTTGGTGCGGTAATTGTACCCAACGGCATAGCCATTACGGCAAAGGAGCTGATCATTGATTGTTGCAGGTATGCCTTTATCAAGGTGTTGGCGACAAGTTTCAGCGATTGTGGGGAAGGATAGGAGCGCGATTAGAGATAGTAAGATGATATTTTTCATTATTTTCCTCCGTGTTTTGGAGGCCTGAAAATAATGAAATTACGCGTTCAAACTGTGAATTTGGTTGTAAACTGTACGCTTGCCTGTTAGGTCATCATGAGGTAAATATCAGCATTGTGAATGTAAAGGGTTACACAACAGGTTTTATAAACGTATTGTGTTAACCAAGCCTTATGACATGAAAACGATGTGCTTACTGAGGCTTAT
>NZ_ABGR01000090.1 GCF_000171815.1 Vibrio sp. AND4
TGCACGTAGCCTAAACCTGTCTAACGCCGTTGCGATTATTGCGTTTGAAGCTTGGCGCCAAATGGGTTTTGAAGGCGCAATGTAAACACACCAAAACGACAGAGACCAAAAAGGGCGCTGCATGCGCCCTTTTGCTTTTCTTACTGACTGAATCAGTTGAGCTTATTACGATCATCATCGTCTTTACGCTCATACTCACCTTCAAAGGTGTTACCGTCATCCGATTGAGAATGACGACGGAACGGGTCTTGCTCAGGTGAACCTTGATTTGAGAAGCCACCTTGGAAGCCGCCTCCATTCATGGTCTTCAACACTACCTTACCCATTAAGTATTTCGCAATCGCTGCCCGTGGTGCTGGCAACAACACCAACATACCTAATGTGTCTGTCATGAAACCTGGCGTTAATAACAACACACCAGCAACCGCCAGCATCACGCCTTCAAAAATCTGTTGAGCCGGAAGCTCACCTTGCTCTAGGCGACCTTGCACTGACATCAGTGTTTGTATGCCTTGGCTACGCACCAAAGATGCACCGACAAATGCCGTAATCAATACCAAAGCAATCGTCGGCCAAAGGCCCAAAAAGCCCCCCACCTGAATAAACAGGCCGATTTCTATGATAGGAACAAAAATAAACGCCAATAATAAGATAGGAAACACATGCCCTCCTTTGTCCAACTCAGTGTAATGGCAAAAGCCTACTAAGCTCAAACGAATCGTTGTAAAAAAGCGTGTTCATACTTGAGAAGAGACTCTGATTGAATATCACCCTTCCAGCAAAGAGCTACAAATAAAAAATTAGCCGTTGAAAAGTACAAATTTCGCACGCTTAGAGTCCGTGTTCATCATGGAAAAATGCCTACCTATAAAGGGTTATTAATACCCTATTCATACTTTGCAAATTATTGACGTATCAAAAGCAAAAAAGGTGATCAAGTTACTATTTTTATGCGCTAGGTGCAGTATGATGTTCCACATTAAGTCAGGACGGTTTTTCCAGCCAAAAACTCTGATGAATGGATTCTAGACTGCAGAAATGGCTAATAAATAACTTAAATATCAGAATTATTATCTAAGGATCCTGTTATGGCTACACTTTCTAAACAATCTGATGCTCCAAAGGCAGCACAGCAAGCCACTCGTATTGAAGAAGATCTATTAGGTCAGCGTCATGTCCCTGCTGATGCTTACTACGGCATTCACACACTTCGTGCTATTGAAAACTTTAACATTTCAAGCACGACCATCTCTGACGTACCTGAATTCGTACGCGGCATGGTTATGACCAAGAAAGCCGCTGCACTTGCAAACAAAGAGCTAGGTGCTATCCCAAAAGACGTTGCTAACTACATCCTTGAAGCGTGTGATTTGATCCTTGAAACAGGCAAGTGCATGGATCAGTTCCCTTCAGACGTATTCCAAGGCGGTGCAGGCACGTCAGTAAACATGAACACTAACGAGGTTATCGCGAACGTTGCACTCGAACTCATGGGCAAAGAAAAAGGCCAATATGAGTTCATTAACCCAAACGATCATGTAAACAAGAGCCAATCAACAAACTGTGCGTACCCAACGGGCTTTCGCATCGCGGTTTACAACAGTGTTCATCAACTAATGGAAGCGATCGAATACCTAAAAGGGGCGTTCGAGCTTAAAGCACAAGAATTTAAAGGCGTGCTGAAGATGGGACGTACTCAGCTTCAAGACGCCGTTCCTATGACGGTGGGTCAAGAATTCCACGCATGGGCAGTCACGCTAAACGAAGAAATTCGTGCACTCGATTACACCTCTAAGCTGCTACTAGAAATTAACCTAGGTGCAACCGCGATCGGTACTGGTCTCAACGCGCCTACAGGTTACCAAGCGCTGGCGGTGAAACACCTAGCGGAAGTCACTGGCGTTGAGGTAGTGGCAGCAGAAGACCTAATCGAAGCGACGTCTGACTGCGGCGCATACGTAATGACGCACGGCGCGCTAAAACGCCTAGCAGTGAAACTGTCCAAGATCTGTAATGACCTTCGTCTTCTTTCTTCTGGGCCACGCGCAGGTCTGAACGAGCTAAACCTACCAGAAATGCAAGCAGGCTCTTCAATCATGCCTGCCAAAGTAAACCCAGTTATTCCTGAAGTGGTCAACCAAGTTTGCTTTAAAGTTCTCGGTAACGACAATACGGTTTCTTTCGCAGCAGAGGGCGGTCAATTGC
>NZ_ABGR01000089.1 GCF_000171815.1 Vibrio sp. AND4
AGCGACTCCGCAAAGCGACCAATTGAAGAACAGGTACAAACCACCAACTTTGCTTGTTCAGAAAGCTCACGGACTTTGTCTTGTACTGATTTCGTCACCTTAGATTCGTCCTCTCCAGCAACCAAACGCTTTAGCAACTCAGCATCGGCAAAGTTTGCGACGTTTAAATCAGGTGCGAGCTCTTTTATCAGTTCGGAGAAAGATGGAATGTGTACGGGTGAAGTATGAAGAAAATATAGGTCGTATGGCTTCATGCTAAGTTGTCGATTTTTAGTTCAATTTCGACAACTTAGCACAAGGCGATGGGAATTAATGCGATCAGAGTTACTGTTGTGCTTCCCAAAGGCCAAGAAAGTACTTGCCGTAAACCACTTCGGTTTGCATATGCATAATCAGTAGAAAGGCAATCAAAGCTAATACTATACGATTGAAATAACGACTGACTTTGGTACGGACTTTTATATCGAATACACCGATATGAATACCAACATAGGCAAGGGATAAACCAACAAAACAGCGAGTAACCAACCTAGGTAGCCTGATATCGCCATTTCCTCGTAACCGATCATAATACCTCCACAATGAATACGACGGGAACTTCTTCAGTATTCATCATCTTAAGGAGTCGGAATGTCAGAATTCGCACAGCTGCGATCTGTGACCAAAAAGTCATTAAATAAGTTAGCTACTTATTTATAAAATCCTGAGAAAGCAAAAAATCTTCTGCCATTTTCGGCGAAGTGATGTGGATGAACTCGATAGGCGAACCTTTTAGGTCCTCCTTCAGTTTTAAATAACGCTTCCGATTCTTTCGGTAATTCTTAACCGACCACCAAATAATCGAATCCTTACTCAAAAACGCTTTTCTAAAACTTTCTCTATTTCCAGTTCCTTCCCAAAACTCTTCTTGAGTCCATCCCCTTTCAATAGCACGAGTTGCGGAGCGATAAGTGGTGATAGAACGTGAATAATCGAGCCAGATGATGGTATCGACCCTTTGCCATTTGTATGGTTGTGTTCTGCTGTAGTTCCCGTCGAGTACCCAAGCGTCTTGTTTAGTCACGTCCACGACTTTATAGAAGAACGTCTCATCATCGAGTTCTTTCCAATCGGGAAGCCAGAACAACCTGTCCATTTCTATGTACGTGACACCTAATTTCATTGCAAGCTGCTTTGAAAACGTCGATTTGCCGCTTCCGCTGCTGCCTACTACATTGATCCTTTTCATTAAATCCTCCTAGGTGACCGTACCAAATTGACAAAGAGCGACGCATTCCAACTATAGGTAAGTCTGGAAAATGCGGAGGCGGGATACTAATGATTACGCTTTAAAGTTCTAGCGTTGATTCAATGAGATGTGAAGTCACGCGCATAAAAAAGCCTCCAGCGAAGGAGGCTTGCAACAACTAATGGGCTAATTACAACTTATCCCATGCGTCCGACCAATAAACGGTTTCACCTGGCGCATAAGAAGGGTTTGCACACCACCCTGTGTAAGGCCACGGTTTACATTGATACAAGTTACCGTCTGAGCCCGTAACAATCTCACCAGCTTCATAGGCTTTTCCGGCTTCATACGCAGGGTAGCCACTGCCATCAGATACTGTCACTGCTCGTTGAGCTGTTGCAGTCTGGTTCGCGCTATCGGTTACACGGTAAACTAGGTTGTAAACGCCAAGTGTATTAACATCTACGCTACCTTCTACCTTTACTTGGCCAGTCAAGTCACCGTCTTCTGCGTCAATAGCTTTCACTCCAGCCATTGGATCAAATGCTTCACCAAGTTGGATAGTCGTGTTCGCGACACCTTCGAATTCTGGAACAAGGCTGTATACTACAACGGTTCTTGTTTGCTTAGTTTCATTGTTGTCGCTGTCTTTTACACTGTAAACCAAAACATAGGTACCGACAGTGTTTACATCAACAGAACCTTCTACATTGATGCTATTAGTTAAGTCTCCATCTTCTTTGTCTGAAGCGGTCACACCTGCGTGAGGGTCGAATGAACTGCCATGTTGCACACGCACGTCATTGATGCCATTGAATACTGGCTCACCTTCGCTTGACGGTGGTGGTGTCTGACCATGAACAAACGGACCATAATCTTTGACGAATTTTTCACCATACGCCTGACCGTCTTTGTTTGTGCCCATGTCCCAGTTTACTGACCATGTCATTACGCCGCGAAGTGCCTGACCTTGCGCTTTTAGCTGCTCGAAAGCATCGTAAAGATCTTGAGGATCCTGAACAAAACCTGTTGCTGCAGCGTCGATGTTTGATGGAATACCAAACACCAATTTATCGTGAGGGATTTTGTGGAAACCACGAGTACCATTCGATAGAGAATCAGAAATGTAATAGATGAATTCTTGTTTTAGCGCATCATTGTTTTGAGCAATCCAACCTACGCCGTCAACCC
>NZ_ABGR01000088.1 GCF_000171815.1 Vibrio sp. AND4
AGTAATCATTTCTCTGTTCGGTGCAATTCCGGTTATTGGTGATGACTTAACGCTTTGGATCCGTGGTGATTACATCATCTCTGGTGCAACCTTGAACCGTTTCTTCGCGTTACACGTGATTGCGCTGCCTATCGTGTTGCTTCTGCTTGTTGTGCTGCATGTATTGGCACTGCATGAAGTTGGCTCTAACAACCCAGATGGTATCGAAACCAAGCTACCAAAAGGCTCAATGGGCGACAACTACAAGACGCAGTTTAAGTTCCACGGCGACTATACGAAGAAATACGACATCATCGATTCGATCCCTTTCCACCCGTACGGTACGGTTAAGGACTTAGTTGGTGTTGCAGGCTTCTTGTTCCTCTTCTGTTATGTGCTGTTCTTTAACCCAGAGATGGGGGGGTACTTCCTTGAGCCGCCTAACTTTGAAGCTGCAAACCCGCTGAAGACACCTGAGCACATTGCTCCTGTATGGTACTTCACGCCATTCTACGCAATCTTGCGTGCGGTTCCAGACAAACTGTTAGGTGTAATCCTGATGGGGGCGTCAATTGTCGTACTGTTTATTCTACCTTGGTTGGACCGTTGTAAAGTACGTTCATACCGTTACCGTAGTAAACTTCACCTGTTGAATATTGTTCAGTTTACTATTGCCTTTATTGCTCTGGGTATTTTGGGGGCACTTCCGGCAACACCGCTGTACACGATCCTATCTCAGATCTTTAGCTTGTGTTACTTCATGTTCTTTGTATTGCTGTTCTTCTACAGCAAAAATGAAGCGACCAAACCATTACCAGAGAGGGTGACATTCAAATGAAGAAGTGGATTGTAATTCTATTTGCTATGTTGCCATCTCTAGCAATGGCAGCGGGGGTTAGCGTACCGCTTGACAAGGCAAACGTAGACCTCTCGGACAAAGCCTCGTTACAACACGGTGCTAAGTTGTTTATGAACTACTGTTTTGCTTGCCACTCAACGCAATATCAGCGTTACGAGCGAGTCGCGACAGACTTGGATATCCCTGTGGACCTAATGAAGGAAAACTTGATTTTTGACCCTGAAGCGAAAATCGGTGACCTTATGGTGAATGCAATGCCAGCCAAACAAGCGAGTAATTGGTTTGGTGCTCCGCCACCTGATCTAACGCTTGTTGCTCGAGTTCGTGGTGCGGATTGGTTGTACACTTACCTCCGTTCTTTCTATGTTGATCCATCCCGCCCATTCGGTGTGAATAACATTGTGTTCCCAAGTGTTGGTATGCCGCATGTACTTGAGGAGCTTCAAGGGATTCCTACACCAGTCTACGCAACCAAAGTGGTTGACGGTGAAGAAGTGCAAGTTGTGGTTGGCACAGAAACTAACGGTACCGGTGAGTTGAGTTCTGGCGAATACGATAAAGCCGTTGGTGATCTCGTGAATTTCCTCGTCTATTCAGGCGACCCAGTTCAACTTGAGCGTCATGCGCTTGGTTGGTGGGTGATGGGCTTCCTGGTTCTACTGACGATCGTTGTCGTGATGCTCAAGAAAGAGTATTGGCGTGATGTGCATTAATTGTGCTACCATGCGGTGCTAATTCCCAATTTTAATTGTTTGATAATGGAGGCCAAGCCTCCATTATTTTTATTTGTAAGTGTACTGGAGGGCTCCATGGCTGTAGCTGCCAATAAACGTTCTGTGATGACTCTTTTCTCAAGTGCATCAGATTTGTATAGCCATCAGGTTCGTATCGTGCTCGCTGAAAAAGGCGTCAGTGTTGAAGTAGAGCTTGTTGATGAAGTGAATCTTCCTGCTGAGCTTGTTGAACTAAACCCATACAAATCAGTGCCAACTCTCGTCGACCGTGAGCTCGCTCTTTACGATTCAAAAATCATCATGGAGTACCTGGACGAGCGTTTTCCTCATCCGCCTCTAATGCCTGTATACCCAGTTGCTCGTGGTAGCAGCCGTCTGATGATGTACCGTATAGAACGAAACTGGTACTCACTCGCTGAAAAAGTGTTTAAGGGTAACGCTGAAGAATCAGAAAAAGCACGTATTAAACTGCGTAACGATCTTCTGACTCTTGCGCCAATTTTTGCTGAGTATGAGTACTTCATGAGTGAAGAGTTCAGCCTCATTGATTGTTATCTAGCACCACTATTGTGGCGTCTGCCTCAATTAGGTATCGAGCTTGTAGGTCCAGGTTCAAAAGAGATCAAAGTTTACATGAACCGCGTATTTGAACGTGATTCATTCCTTGCGTCCCTAACTGAAGCTGAGCGTGAAATGCGCCTAATGCGTTAAGCTGCTCAGATAATACGTTATGGATATTGCAAAGATGACTGCTCGCCGACCGTACATGCTTCGCGCATTCTACGATTGGTTAGTAGATAATGACTTAACGCCGCATTTGGTAGTCGATGCGACTATGCCGAATGTGCGTGTACCCGTTGAGTTTATTCAAGATGGTCAAATCATTTTGAATATTGCTCCACGTGCGGTTG
>NZ_ABGR01000087.1 GCF_000171815.1 Vibrio sp. AND4
TTTTCTTAGACGCACCAGACGAGGCTCTTTTTCTACCTCCACACGCTCTGAGTGTGGTGATAAACGGTCGATGATATCGTCCACCACATATTGGTTTTCATTGAGGTTCTTAGCGTCTTGAGACAACCAGTTTGCAAGCTCTAGATCCTGCGTCGCGTTGTTACCACGTCCAATCGTGCCCGCTAAAGCTTCAGTATGTAACGCATGACCAACGCGGGAATAAAGACGCTCTGGTGTCGAGCCGATAAAACTTTGTTCGCTGTCTAAACTCAGCAAAAAGTGAAAGCTGTGATGATTTTTCAAATAGCTCGCTTTAAGAAGCTGCGCAGCAGAAAATGTTGAATCCAATTTAACTGTCGATTTGCGAGCCAGAACCACTTTTTTGAACTCATCGTTGTCGATACCTGTCAGCACTTTTTTAACAAGAGCATTCCATTGCGGCTGTGTTGGTAAGTGTTCAATTGAGCGGATAGGCGATGAAATAGGCGCAAGACTGGGGACATCACAAACTAATTTTTCCAAGCCTGCTAATGTGCGAGTTTTATCTTCTGAGATATTCACCGCGAGCGACCACTGCTGATCGAACCGAACCAGCTCGATCTGCGGTAAAAAAAAGAAAGATGGCATGCTACGACGACTCTTCTCATGCTGATTATCGAAAGAGCGACCGCCCCATACGCGTTGGCCTTCACCAAGAATCGTATAGGCTGGGCCCGGTTCAACAAAAGAATGGAGCTGACCTAGGGCAACAACTTTCTCACGAGTATCACGAGACTGCCAGTAAAACTTGGGAAAAAGAGGTTGTGCTTCAAGCCAGTCAATAAATGCGAAATTGGGTTTCTCGCTGAGTGGCTCGACGAAACGTGTTTGAGTGTCTCCCGTTTGATGAACTCGCTCGATGATTTTCTTTACGGCTTGATAGAACTGTGACAAATCAACCTCGAAATTTGTGAGGATAAAGGGAAGTTTTGGCTACTCTAAGTTTAGACCCATATCAAATCAAGATCGCACAGGATTTTTTTCTCATCCGTTTAGCGTAAGCATGCACAAAATTTAGCCACCAAACGGATAATTTACGGATTTATATTCTAATAAAAAACAAATTATTGTATTTTAATAAAGAAATTAACGATTTTTTAGGAATTACACAATGCAAAATATCGGGATGTCGTCAAAACTCGACAATGTCTGCTACGACATTAGGGGTCCTGTACTCAAACATGCTAAACGCATGGAAGAAGAAGGGCATAAAATCCTAAAGCTCAACATTGGTAACCCCGCCCCATTTGGTTTTGACGCCCCTGATGAGATTCTAGTCGATGTAATCCGCAACCTACCCACCTCTCAAGGCTACTGTGACTCCAAAGGCATCTACTCTGCGCGCAAAGCCGTTGTACAGTACTACCAACGTAAAGGCATCCTTTCTTTAGATGTTGAAGATGTCTACGTAGGCAATGGCGTCTCTGAGCTTATCGTGATGGCAATGCAAGCACTGCTGAATAATGGCGATGAAATGCTGATCCCAGCACCGGATTACCCATTGTGGACGGCATCTGTTGCATTATCTGGCGGTAAACCTGTTCATTACCTGTGTGACGAAGGCGCAGACTGGTACCCTGACCTAGAAGACATTAAAAAGAAGATCACACCGAAAACGCGCGGTATTGTTCTGATCAACCCTAATAACCCGACAGGTGCGGTATACAGTCGTGATTTCTTATTGGAAGTGATTGAGATTGCTCGTCAGCACAACCTGATCATCTTCGCCGATGAAATCTACGACAAAGTGCTTTACGACGGGGCGACACACACTTCAGTCGCCACACTAACAGAAGATGTACTGGTGATGACCTTCAACGGCCTGTCGAAAGCGTACCGAGTTTGTGGCTTCCGTGGTGGTTGGATGTTCCTAACCGGCCCTAAACACCTAGCGCAAGGTTACATAAATGGCCTTGAACTGCTGTCTTCCATGCGTTTGTGTGCCAACGTACCTATGCAACACGCCATTCAAACCGCCTTGGGTGGCTACCAAAGTATCAACGAATTAATCCTACCGGGTGGTCGTTTGCTTGAACAACGAAACCGCGCTTATGAGCTGATCAATCAGATCCCAGGTGTGTCATGTGTAAAACCAAAAGGCGCGATGTATTTATTCCCCAAAATAGATACCAAGATGTACAACATCAAGAACGATCAACAAATGGTGTTGGACTTCTTGAAGCAAGAGAAAGTCCTGTTGGTGCAAGGTTCTGGCTTTAACTGGCCAAAACCAGACCACTTCCGCATCGTGACGCTGCCGCATGTGGAAGATCTCGAAATAGCGATCAGTCGCTTCGAACGATTCTTGACGACATACAGCCAGTAGTAATTAGTGCTGAACTCTCATATGCTTAGAGGAGCTCCTAGTGAGCTCTTTTTTGTATCAGAATCAAAATTGGAGACAGCAATGAAAGAAAGCCATTTTTTCGCCCACTTGGCACGAA
>NZ_ABGR01000086.1 GCF_000171815.1 Vibrio sp. AND4
TGGAACATGGAATGGTTATCGATAGATGGCAGCAAAGTTTTAAGAACATCACAAGACTTCGAAAAGCTGTCCTACTATATGGCCAAAACACAGGCCGACATTCTTGCTTTTCAAGAAGTCGAAAGTATCACTGCTATTCAAAAAGCCGTGGGTAATGACTTCACTATTTACCTGTCCGACCGTTCTAATTCTTCTTATCGCCACCTTCAGTTCAACGATACCAACCAATACACAGGTTTCGCGGTACGCAATGGCGTAAACGTATTAGACAAACCAGACTTTTCTATCACACGTGGTAACAGCAAGCTCCGCTTCGCCAGCTACCTTGTTTTGAATCCAAATCAAGACAACGAGATTCACCTACTCTCTGTGCATCTAAAAGCCGGCTGCAGTGGTACGTATCGCAATAACCGCGATTGTAAGATAGTAAAGCAACAAGGACAGGCACTAGCCAAGTGGATGAAAGCGCGCGAGGATAATAAACAACACTATGTCGTGCTTGGCGACTTTAACCACAATTTGGGTTACCGAGGCGATTGGTTATGGAGAGTGCTTTCGGACGATACTGATGCCAAGCTGATGACCAAAGACACCCAAGCACAGTGTAAAGTGCGTTCGAATCGAAATCCGAATAAAACCCACCAATTCCGCTCGATGATAGACCACATCATTGTCAGTGGTCAGTTGATGGCGTCGCCGAGTGTCCAAACCGTTTTTAAAACACAAGATGTACTGGACTATAAACTGAGTGACCATTGCCCCGTCTCTTCAGTGCTCTCTTTCTAACGCTGATCCACTGTCTAAGCAACAAATAAGCCAGACAGCATTGCCGCGATTGATCGAAAATCACAGCAGTGAGTGAAACCACTTTGAGTAAAGCGAAATGAAGAGCGAAACTGCCGCGTTGCCAGCGAAACGTTGGCGATCGCAGGCTTAAGATACACACAGCGTGTGCCTCACCCACGAAGCAAACTAAACTTTGGTTCCATGACCGCGTTAACTCAAGAAAACCGACAAGCTAATGTTTAAATGACGACTTACTGAAAACATACTTCAATGCTTCAATGAGCGGACCCACTCTTTCATCAGCAATAGAATAGAACACCTGTTGAGAGACCTTTCGTGCTTTGATGATATTGTGTTTTCTCAATACGGTAAGGTGTTGTGAAAAAGCAGATTGACTCAATGAAGAGTTTTCAAACAACTCACCGACACCTTTTTCGCTTTCAATCAGCTTACACATCACGATTAAGCGCTCTGGATGAGCCATAATTTTTAGAAGTTCACTCGCTTTATTCGCGCTTTCTAGCATGCATTCGCCCATTATTATACCCTTTATCAATACGTTAAGTTTGGTATACTGTTATTAACCAACATTGTTAAGGTTATACTAATGTATAACAAATGCATTAGTGGTAACTAATGAAGACAATTGAAATTTTGCTAGTTTAGGCCGTTCATGCGAAGAGAATCACATACTAAGCTGTGATTATTGATGGTGTTCTAACGGTACTCATTCCGAAGTGATTGCGACAACCCCGTCTTTAAACCCCGTACCTGTGAGGTGATGGTGAACGAATTGGAGCACATTTCACTTTGCTGCTCGTTTCATTATTTCATCGAACTCGAATCGCGCTCTGGATTCTGCCTCTTGTGGTTACTTGGGGATAAACATTTGACACAATAAAAAGAGCACTGTGTATGCCCCTTTCTATATCTTAGGTTTTATAGAATCTATAACCTTTACCGATGATAAGGCCGAATTGAAACCTCATCCATTTGATACACCGTTTCAACGTTCGAAGCGCCATCGGAATATGAAACGTCTGCCTTGGTCTTTTTGACATGCAGATCCCCTTTCACCCACACCGGATCGTAGAGTGAAGTCAGTTTTAGACCTTTAGGATAATCGACCAAAACAATCTGGTTTGCAGGTGGTGGTGGCGTATGGATACAAGCCCCCATGCTCGGAACAAGGAAAAACTTCGTGACAACGTCACCATCAAATTCTACTGGCGTGATAAAACCGGGTATTTCATAGTTATCTTCAGTCAGCGTTTTGTTGGGCATGGAACCAAGTTTATGTCGATACTCTGTGATCTCTTTGCGTTTTGAGAACAACCATTCAATATCTAGTCCGTCGGCTTTTAAGCTGTCTTCCAACTCTTTCATGCTCTTTTTTTGCTGTTCGCTGAGGCTCTGAGAATCACGGTATATTGAAAGAGAGCCCAATTCATAAAGTTGTTTGTCGGTGAGTTTTAAAAACGGGTCTTCGATCTGAGGGACATTGACGGGCAATAGTTGATTCCAGCTTAGCTGATCAGCGGATACATTTGATGACGCCAGCAAAACTAAGCCAGCCAATAAGTACTTGTTCATACGCTCCCTTGTATCGATCTTTGTCTTGAAAAAGCCGAGGGCAGACTCTCCCTCCTAAATCACCGAGGAGTTTACTACAAGGTACTCTTTTGGATCGTGTTGTTCTCCATAATTGCTTTGAATTATCTGGG
>NZ_ABGR01000085.1 GCF_000171815.1 Vibrio sp. AND4
AGAAAAGCATCGAAACCAGCACCGTTTAGTCGGTATAGCACCTTCAGAGCATTGTCACTGATCTGCTTACGCGAAATGTTGTGCTCTTCACGAGTAATTACATTGAGAGCGAGTTCTGGGATCATAGCAGATTCGCTTGTTGTAGAGTCGTTTGTATTCATATGCATCTGGCAATCACTGGGTTTAATCCAATTTTGCTTCGTTTGGTTTTTAAGCCTCTAGGGCCAATTTTGCGGCTAATAATAGCTTACGCAGTCCCGTTTGAGAATCACGGCGTGATCTCTATCTCTGTTGGAAGTTGTTCTAAACGCCAATTTTCGCAGCCCCAACGAAGTATTTGGTCTATGTTAGCGGCTTTGATACCTTCGGGGATATCGAATCCTAAAAACATCATTGCCTGCAGCAGAGCAGGCTTCGGATTATCGATATCAATCGATGTTGCATGATTTTGTTTCGATAATTTATTGCCGTTGTTGTCCATCGCAAGCGGTAAATGCAAATAGCGGACTTCAGGTTGCCCAAGGATTTGGTATAAACTAATTTGGCGGCCTGTGGGCTCTATCAAGTCTGCTCCACGCACGACTTCAGTCACACCTTGGTCAATGTCGTCTAATACTACCGCAAGATTATAGGCAAATAATCCATCTCGGCGTTTAATAATGAAATCTTCATTGACTAACGCCTCGGCAATGGTTATCAAACCGTGTTTTTGATCGATGAAATCAGCAGTAGGCTTGGTCATTCTTAGGCGAATCGCGCCCTTTTTCAAGCCTTTGTCGCGACAAGTGCCGAGATAATAACCACCGTGTTCTTTAATTTGCTTACGTGAACAGTCGCAATAATACGCCTTCCCACTTTTTAGCCAAGCATCAATTTGTGCTTGGTAGAGTTGATGTCGGTTGCTTTGGTAAACTACCTCGCCATCCCAATGCAAATGATACGCTTTAAGTGCGTCTAGAATCGCTCTAGAGGCGCCAGGCATTTCTCTTGGTGGATCAAGATCTTCAATACGAACGAGCCAAGTGCCCTGATTCGCTTTTGCTTGAAAGTAGCTGCCTAGAGCGGCGACTAAAGAACCAAAATGTAATGGACCTGAGGGAGATGGGGCAAATCGACCCACATAGTGTGCCATGCGTATATCTCGAAAATATCTAGGTAAAACGACAAGCTAAGTATTCAAAAGCTAATCAAAACAAAAAGGGAGCCTGGGCTCCCTTCAATAATCCTCATGCATGATTGATTAACCTTGCATTTGTTTCTCTTTGATTTCTGCGAGTGTTTTGCAGTCAATACAAAGATCTGCTGTTGGGCGGGCTTCTAGGCGACGAACGCCGATTTCTACGCCACAGGAATCACAAAAACCGAAATCGTCGTCTTTGATTTTATCTAGCGTTTTTTCAATCTTCTTGATTAGGCGACGCTCACGGTCACGATTGCGTAATTCTAAGCTGAACTCTTCTTCTTGAGAAGCACGGTCAACTGGATCTGGGAAGTTTGCAGCTTCGTCCTGCATGTGGTGTACAGTGCGATCGACTTCTTCCCTGAGCTGATTACGCCAGGCTGTTAAGATCTTTGTAAAGTGTTCAACCTGTACTGGTGACATGTACTCTTCACCAGGCTTTTCCTGATATGGCTCCACACCGGCAATGGCTAGGATGCCTATCGTTTTCTTCTTTGATTCTGGCATACAGCATCTCCTACTTACACCTAGTCAACTGCATCGCAGTCAATTTAAGGCGGGTATCTATAGCAAAAAGAGGCGGTGCAGGCAATTACTGAATTGCAAACTTATCGTCAATGTGAAGACTGCGTCATTTTTCTCTTAATTGATAAACTCAATAGCAGAGAGTAACTTAGCTTCAGTAATGCTTAGTTCTGCTTTATAGCAAAGAACTTCTACCCCAGCGTCTTGCGCTTGTTTTAGTAACGTTGAATATTTCGCGTCTATATGGTGTGCCGCGGATACTTTTTCAATACCTGAATGCAAAACAGTGAATAAAAGTATGGCTCTGCTCCCAGTTTGTGCCATTTCTGTGAGTTCACGCAGGTGTTTTTGCCCTCGAGTCGTCACAGTATCTGGGAAATAACCTTGTCCCGATGGACTTCCCTCATCTAGCAGAGTAACGCTTTTCACCTCTATATAGCACTTTGCTTTGTCACTTGCGCTGAGCAGGATATCAATTCGGCTATTTTCATTGCCGTATTTCACCTCAGTTTGAAGTAGGTCATATCCTAAGAGCTCTGAAATGACATTATTTTCAATGGCTTCAACCGCTAATTGGTTAGCGCGTGCGGTGTTAATACAGATTTTATGTCCTTGCGCTGTCTCACTAAGCTCCCAACTGTTTGGGTATTTACGCTTGGGATTGTCAGAAGTGGAATACCAAACTTTATTACCTGGTGTTGCACAACCTGTCATTGCACCAGTGTTGGCACAGTGGATGGTTCGAATTTCACCACTATCCAGTTTGATATCAGCAAGGAAGCGTTTATAGCGTTTGAGCAGAGTCGCAGACTCCAAAGCGGG
>NZ_ABGR01000084.1 GCF_000171815.1 Vibrio sp. AND4
TACCTAAACCCATACATTGGTCACCATGAGGGCGATATTGTTGGTAAGATCTGTGCTGAAACAGGTAAGAGCGTGCGTGATGTGGTTCTAGAGCGTGGTTTGTTAACCGAAGAAGAACTGGATGACATCTTATCGGTTGAAAACTTCATGCATCCAACTTACAAAGCGAAGCGCTACGAGTAATCGCTGGTGCAAAGGGCCCCAAACGGGGCCTTTTTTAGGCTCCAACACGAATAACCTCACTTTTATTAAGTAATTAACACATTGACGACTCGAATTCTTATTTTCTGAACATTTACACCTACAGCTGAGTGTTCAAAAAATCAGAATCAAAAAACTTAAAGAGGTATCAATATGGTAATGGTCGAACTCTTCGTAGTCCTGCTCTTCATCTATCTAGGGGCAAGAATCGGTGGAATCGGTATTGGCTTTGCTGGCGGTGCTGGGGTAATTGCATTGTCTTTAATCTTGGGCGTCCCAACCAGCCAGTCTTTCATCCCTGTCGACGTTATTCTGATCATCATGTCAGTCATTACCGCTATCGCTGCAATGCAAGTCGCTGGTGGTTTAGATTGGATGGTCCAGGTTGCGGAAAACTTTTTACGTAAGCACCCAGAGCGCATCACTTTTTATGCACCGATAGTGACATTCTTGATGACACTACTTGCGGGTACGGGTCACACCGCATTTTCTACTCTACCAGTCATTGCAGAAGTAGCAAAAGGCCAAGGTGTGCGCCCTTCTCGTCCTCTTTCTATCGCAGTTGTAGCCTCACAAATTGCTATCACAGCGTCGCCAATCTCAGCGGCGGTTGTCGCGTTTGCGGCAATGCTTCACCCATTCGGTGTTGACTACCTAACATTATTGGCAATCTGTATTCCAACCACTTTTATCGCTTGTATGGTGGGTGCTTTTGTCGCTAACTTCATGGGCTGTGAGCTTAAAGATGATCCAGAGTACCAAGACCGTCTAGCAAAAGGTCTGATCAAGCTAAACACAGAATCAAAACGCGAAATATTGCCGACAGCGAAAAAAGCCACCTTCATTTTCTTGGGCGCTATCGCTTTCGTCGTCTGCTACGCTGCGGCAATCTCTGGTTCAATCGGTCTTATTGAGCACCCTGCACTTGGTCGTAACGAGGCGATCATGGCCGTCATGCTAGCCGCGGCGGCTGCAATCGTAATGAGCTGTAAAATCGACGCAAGCAAAATTCCAGCAGCAGCAACATTCCGCTCTGGTATGACAGCGTGTGTGTGTGTGCTCGGTGTCGCATGGTTAGGCTCTACGTTCGTTAATGCGCACGTTGATGGCATTAAAGAAGTCGCAGGTGCGCTGCTCGCAGACTATCCATGGATGCTAGCACTGGTTCTATTCTTTGCCTCAATGCTGCTCTACTCTCAAGGGGCAACGACCGTGGCGCTCATGCCAGCAGCGCTCGCAATCGGCGTAGCACCACTGACAGCCGTGGCTTCATTTGCAGCAGTAAGTGCGCTCTTCGTCCTGCCAACTTACCCAACCCTTCTTGCCGCCGTTGAAATGGACGACACTGGCTCGACTCGTATTGGTAAGTACGTCTTCAACCACCCATTCTTTGTACCAGGAGTGGCAACCATCACTTCAGCCGTCGCACTTGGCTTTGCATTCGGCGGCCTGCTGATTTAGTAGAAACAGAGTCTTACTCGGGGAGCTTCGGCTCCCTTTTTATTGTATGGAACTCATGTTTTTGCATAAAAAACCTCCACTTTCACGAAACTTATTGGCTAGCCTGCGGGTCTGATTGAGTTACACTATTGGCAATTATCTAAGATGAATTGAACCTTTTATGCGTGCATTACTCTCCATCTTACTCTTAGGAGTGATTACTTTTTCTGCGCCGTCCATGGCCCTTTTTGGTAGCGACCAGTTTGGCGACAACCCAAATGGCGCTTTTGACAGCAGCACCGATTCTTTTGTCTCTGTCGATCAGGCTTTCCCATTCAACTACTACCAACAAGACGGCAAACTGATGCTAGATTGGCAAGTGCGTGATGGTTACTACCTGTATCAAGAACGCTTATCGGTAGCGGGCGAAAATCTGTCGTTAGGCGAGCTGCAAATGGAAGATGGTATGCCACATAAAGATGAATTCTTTGGTGATATACACGTCTACACTGAGCCACTGTTTGTCAATGTACCAATGCATGATTGGCAAGAGGGTGCCCGCGTCGTTGTGCAATACCAAGGTTGCGCGAAGGCGGGTTTTTGTTACCCACCAGAAACTCGTGTAATTCCTATCAGTGCGTTTACTTCAACCAAGTCGGACTCAGCAACCGTCGCACAACAAGTACAACAAGTACAACAAACTCCTGCTGTAACGCCACCAGCGATGCAAGCTTCGACGTCAGTGACACCACCAGTAACACAACAAGATAACCTTGCAGCCAACCTTGCGGATAACTGGTGGACACCACTGCTGTTCTTGGCTCTTGGCGTGGGCTTAGCGTTTACGCCATGTGTGTTACCCATGTACCCGATCCTGACCAGTATCGTGCTTGGCAGTGGCAAACTA
>NZ_ABGR01000083.1 GCF_000171815.1 Vibrio sp. AND4
CGTGCATACCACAATATCGACGCCTTCAATTAAGGCTTGTTTTTGCGGCGCATAATCAACACCACCAAACATCGCCATTGAACGCAAAGGCAAGTTTTTGCTGTATGCCTCGATGCTTTGATGGACTTGGAGTGCAAGCTCACGTGTTGGCGTTAGAATCACCGCCCGTGTACGCTTCTTACGTTGCGTTTCTCCTTGGCTCAATTTTTCTAAGATTGGCAATACAAAGCTCGCGGTTTTACCCGTACCCGTTTGTGCAGCAGCTATCAGGTTACTGCCACGCAGAACAATAGGAATCGCTTTTTGTTGAATAGAAGTCGGTTTTTCATAACCCAGCGCCTTCACAGCATCTGTAATAGGGGCACTTAAACCAAGCTTAGAAAATGGCATAGAAACGTCTCAACGAAGAAATGGTCGAGTAGTGTATCAGAAGCCATCCAAGAACTCGAAGTGCGTGTTGTCGCTCAAAGAAATAGTCATGGCAACTAGAGTCTACTGAGAATGGGTGGCTATTTATTCTTCACTTGACTCAAAAACTTATTCGTCACTTGACCAAAGAAGGCAAATCAATTGCATAATAGAGCGTGATTTCTATTTATGATGATACTATTTGTGCTTAAGCTACTCGTAATATCGCCAGCTGTGTTATTGCCAGTAAGGTTATTACCACTAAAGGTCTGGCTTTGAACTCGGCTCTATTTTTAACTGCAACTTATATTAAGTAAAAAGTGACACCATTGAAAAACGCAGCGCCAGGTGATTCTCTCACCCCTTCCCTTTTTCGCCTTAACTTAGAGGGCGCAAGTTCCAAGATTGATATCGTACAAGCAACACCAGAGATGTACTGTCAAGTTAGCCTACCAGAGGAAGAAAAATACATTCAAAAAGCGGTAGCCAAGCGCCAGCGCGAATTCAGAGCCGGACGCCACGCTGCTCGGTCTGCGATTCAAAATTTGCACCGACACAAAGTTGATCTGGCAGAAATCCCTATCCTGAGCGGTCACTCGAGAGAACCGCTTTTTCCGAGTGACATCAGTGGTAGCATCAGCCATACCGATGGTATTTGCTTGGCCGCGTGCGCCCCAAAAACCGAAATAGCCAGCCTAGGTATCGATATTGAAAGCAATACCGTGCTTGGTGACCGCCTTTTCTCCTCCGTCTACACTCGCGATGAACAAGCATTACTCGCCAGCAACAGCGACATTCCCGACACCCTCATATTCAGCATCAAGGAAAGCGTTTTTAAATGCTGCTTTCCCTTTGTGCAGGTGTACTTCGACTTTCTCGATGCACAAATCTCGTTGGCCCCCAAAAACCAACACTCAGGCAAATTTAGATTCGAACTCATAGGTCGCAACCAAGACACGTTAAAAGCAAAATTACCGAATCTTTCGTTTCACGGATTTTACTGCTTTGATCAGCAATACGTGTTCTCGATGTGCTACTTTTCCTGACGAGTTTTGGCTGACCAATGTTAGGTTTGTTAGGGCCTAATACCGCTCACCAAGCTATTTAAAATCTCAGCACCGCAAACATCAGCTCGAAAGGTCAAAAGACCCTACTAGCTTATTTTTATTTATTTTCCCAACGGGTGTTTTCGGCAATACATCAACAAAAATAACGCGATCTGGGATTTTAAAATCGGCTAAACCACGGTCTCTGAGGAATCGTTTTATCTCAATGACTTTCGGATTCTGTGCTGGGCAGACCAAAGCTGCGCAACTGCGCTCACCCAAATAATCATCTGGAATCGCAATCACCGCGGCATCATGCACCAAATCATGGGCAAGCAAGTGGTTCTCGACCTCTTCTGCCGCGATCTTCTCTCCACCACGGTTGATCTGATCTTTATCGCGGCCCACCACTTGCAAATTACCCGCCTCGGTCACAACAACAATATCGCCCGTGCGGTAATACCCTTGCTGAGTGAAAGAACGCTGATTATGCGCCAGCGCACGGTAGTAACCTTGAATGGTGTAAGGACCCCGAACGAATAACATCCCCTCCGTTCCTTGCTCAACGGGATTGCCCATATCATCAAGAACCAATAGCTCGTCCGCTGGCGACATCGGTCGGCCTTGGGTTGAAATGATTTCAGACTCAGGATCATCCAAACGAGTGTAGTTTACAAGCCCCTCTGCCATGCCGAACACCTGCTGCAAGGTACAGCCCAGCTCTGGTCGTACTCGCTTTGCGGCTTCTTCACTAAAACGGGCGCCACCCACTTGCAACACTTCAAGGGAAGTAATGTCATGTTCCGTTCGCGCTGCTTCATCCAGCCACAATAACGCGAGTGGCGGAACCAAAGCCGCCACGGTGATCTGGTGTTTCTCAATCAAAGAAAACGCCGTCTGAGGGCTAGCATCTGGTGTTAACACCACGGTGCCACCGGCCATTAAACAGCCCAATGCACCTGGCGAGCTAAGCGGAAAATTATGCGCCGCAGGCAGTACACAAAGGTAACGAAGTACGGTCAGAAAATTGACAAACTTGATTACTAGCACGAACACTATAAAGATAATCAGCATGAGTGCGCGGGATCAGTTTTGGCGTACCTGTAGTTCCACCAGAAAGTTGGAGACGCAAAGTCTTCTCCCTGTTCTTCATGCAGTTCGGC
>NZ_ABGR01000082.1 GCF_000171815.1 Vibrio sp. AND4
GTATCTAACTCGCAAAATTTTACCTGTTGGGAAAATTCCGCGGCAATGCCTTGGGTAAGTAAAGTCACCGTCGGTGAGCTAAAAAAGAACGAAGCATCATCCGTGTGAGCGTTAAGAAACTCGGTGAGCATAGTGCTACTTCCCATTGAGTTACGAAGCATAATCATCTCTCAAGCTTTATTAAACATAGCGTTCCAAATGAGTTTCATTCTCATTTTTCGAGTGAGACTACACATACAAAATCAATAGTTCAAACACTTTATGATAACAATTATCACTCGCATTATAAACAATCCTGTAAATTACAGACAAAGCAGCAATATACAAAAAAGTTAATAATTACCATAACTTAGAAAAATAAAGACGAAAAATCGCCCAATAAAAAAGAGATAAAATATTTATAAAAACAAAACCAAGCATAGATTATGTGAATCAAATCACCAATTTCTCAATCTTGGTGTTAATAACGCGACAACAAAAATAAAAATCATTATCATCCGCCAAGATTGGTATGCCATTAGTTGCAATTAGGGAAAAGGATGATTAAAAACTGTTCAGACTTCAGCGGTAAGCTGTGTTTAGTGACCGGTGCGGGACAAGGAATTGGCTTAGCATGTACCAAAAGCCTATTGGCGCAGGGAGCAAGAGTCATTGCTTGTGATGTTACTCACTCGGCACTCGACAGCCTCCAACTATCGCTCACTGATCAACTGCGATCGCAAACCTTACTTGTCCCTTTTGATTTATCGGATTCAAGTGCGATTCAAACCGCCTGTCACAGCCTAGAACATGACAAACTCATCCCTGATTACGTCATTACTTGTGCTGGTATTTTGCAGCTTGGAGCGGTGTTGGATTTATCATTAGCATCGCTAAGCAAAACCTTGGACATCAATTTAAAGGGCACTATGCTGCTCACCCAACACCTGGCCAAACTGTTAGTTAAACACGGCAAACGGGGTGCCATTGTGGCTGTCGGATCGAACGCAGCAGACACACCACGTGTGAACATGTCCGCATACTGCGCAGCCAAAGCAGGCCTGCACATGTGGATACAATGTTTAGGATTGGAGCTCGCTGAGCATGGTATTCGCTGCAATATCGTCAGCCCTGGTTCAACCCGAACCCCCATGCAAGAGCAAATGTGGAATGAAACGTATGGCGAGCGAGAGACGATTCAAGGCAACTTAGCATCTCATCGTTTGGGTATTCCATTGAACAAGATTGCCGAGACAAAAGACATCACCAATGCGATTGAATTTTTACTCGGTGATAAATCAGGTCATATCACCATGCATGATTTAAGAGTGGACGGCGGAGCAACCTTCTGATCCTCCGCCCAATAAGCCTTAACCGCAACACTTGTGGTGCCTGCCCTTCTCTAGCTTGCGCCTTACCCTGTAGGACACATCACCTAACGTGATCTTGCCCGTGTTATGGCGATCAAAGCCCGCGTTTTGTCGATACGCAATAGACCCTTGCCTAAACAGCACGTACGAATGCGGCTTGCCGATTGCCTCTGGGAAGAGAATCGCCATGTATACATCCTCAAGAGACGCCATTTGGCCGCGAAAAGGTAAGAGGTAGGCTTGCACATAATCAAGCTGTCTGAGCGCACTCATCTGGGCCAGCGCTGCGGTGCAAGTCCCCAGTATTTGAGCCGTTGAGGGCATAAACTGAATCAACCCTATCGCACCACTGCCAGAACCATTTTTGATACTCGGGCTAAATGTCTCTGCCGTTTCAAACGCCATGCATGCCATCAAGTAATCTGGATCAATATTGAGCTCTTGAGAAATATCGCTCACTTTACTTCTAAACTCAGGTGAAACACGGTTTCCCCAAGCCAAAGCAACGACAGAGGAGGATGAAAAGCACGAACAAGAAACATTACTTTTTTTAAGGAATAAAGATAAAGGTGAAAGAGTGGTGACAACCTTCTGATTTTTACGCATCGGGCTGTTAGGAAAGGGATAAACCTTATCTTTTTTGTGCTTAAACTTTGTTATTTTAATTAGCTTATACAATCGCTTAGAAAGCGTTTTCACGATACGACCACGTTAAAAAAATATTTATAAAACTGTAATCGATTTCTCACTTCTTTAACATTGGTATCAATTGCAAAGCACAACAATGTGATTCATGTCGACATTTTTTACAAGAGACATAACCTCGGTAAATAGGGTTAACTCAAAAGTATTCACCCAACTTCCAGAATGAAGCACTGTTACAAGTCACCAATCTGCAATGCAAAGACGACTTCACACCACGAGTCTGCAATCTCATCGCCTCAAATACATGCTCAACGTCTTGGTTGGTGACGGAAACATTAGATAGATTCAAACAAAAAAGGCTACCTAAGTAACCTTTTTATTAGACGCTAACTTTTTACGTTAATTACAGGCTAGCCATAACGACGTTGTAGTACGCTTCTGGGTTCGATTGCTTAGCTACAATTTGATCAGCCATTTCAGTACGAACGGCATGAATAACCTGTGGTTGCTGGCTTTCTTCCACATCAAGCATGTTCAACATTGCAGTCAGGTGCAGACCAGAACCTTGCGACGTTTCTTCAATAACTTGATCGTAGTTATCTTGAATAAACTGCGCAGTTTTTACTTCTTTACCTTCACATGACTCTTCAGAAGAAA
>NZ_ABGR01000081.1 GCF_000171815.1 Vibrio sp. AND4
ACTTTTCGTTTCTAATGAGCAGGCAGCACGTAATTGTAGAGTCAATCCGTACGATCATCCACCTTGAAGCGAAGCAACCTTTTGTAGCAAAACGTATACACGGGATTGTAATCACGTTTTGGATCACTACAATTCCCAACCAAATGAATGAAGAAACGTTTGTATGCCGAAATTAAATTTAGACAGCGCAAGGAATAGCTCTGTACTTTCAGACAACGGAACCTGCGAAAAAGTAAAATCGGCATTGGAACCGAAATATCACAAACCAGAAAAGAAGCTTTGTCTCAGTGCTGGTCTGACGAAAAAACACGTTGAGCGCCGTTGGAAAGTACTGGAATCGATGACGCACAAAGATCTCCTTCTTGATTCTTTCACGCAATCCCATTATGACCTTTACGCCAACAACATTGAGCACTTTATCGGCACGGTCAACGTTCCTGTTGGTGTTGCTGGGCCTCTGCGAGTCAACGGACTGCATGCGAACGATGACTATTTAGTGCCACTTGCAACAACAGAAGCGGCGCTGGTCGCGTCTTACAACCGTGGTGCAAACTTAATTACGGAAGCTGGTGGGGCAAGTACCCTCTTGATCAGCGAAGGTGTCAGCCGCACCCCTGTGTTTGGTTTCCAGTCTCTTGCACAAGCGGCGCAGTTTGTCAGCTGGGTAGTAACTCAGTACGATGTCTTCCGTCATCAAGCAGAATCAACCACCACACATGGTAAGTTAAAAGACATCAACGTGAACATCGAAGGTAATCATGTTTACTTGGTATTTGAATACGTCACAGGCGATGCCTCTGGGCAGAATATGGTCACCATTGCCACACACAAAGTGTTCCATTACATCCTTGAACACAGCCCAGTCACACCAGTTGATGCGTATCTTGACGGTAACTTGTCCGGTGACAAGAAAGCCAATGCCCACACTTTAAGATCTGTGCGCGGTAAAAAGGTGTCGGCTGAAGTAACCATTTCTGCGGCTTTAATTAGGAAATATCTCCACACAACACCAGAAGCCATGGTCAAATTTGGCAAAATGAATACTGTTGGCGGTTTGCTCAGTGGCACCATTGGCATCAATGCACACTACGCCAATGCTCTAACTGCCTTGTATATCGCTTGCGGACAAGATGCCGCATGCGTTGCAGAATCTGCGGTGGGCATTACTCGAATGGATATCGATGCCCACGGCAATCTGTACACTTCTGTGACGCTGCCAAACATCATGGTTGGTACCGTTGGCGGCGGTACTGGTTTGCCAACTCAGAAAGCATGTTTGGATATCCTTGGTTTACATGGCAATGGTAAAGCCAGAGCACTGGCAGAAGTCGCAGCCGCTCTATGTTTGGCTGGTGAACTTTCCATTGTCGGCGCCTTTTGCGCTGACCACTTCTCCCGTGCGCATCATAAGTTAGCGAGAAAGTAGGTTAGCGCGAAAGTAGTACAAATAAGTAAGCGGTAAAGCGATACAGAAAAGGGAGCGTTATGCTCCCTTTGGCCGTCAATTTTTATCGAGACGACGTTTTTATCTCGACGATCGTTTTAATACACTAAATCTAGTGCTTATGCCTCTTCACCGCGAGGGCGTTGATTGCATAACTTGATTGCTCGTTCTAAAAGTTCCAACGCCGTCTTCTCACTGTCAGGTAGAACAGCGTCACTTTCAGCAACAGGCGTTACACGGTCACCCCATTTCAGTACCGCAGCGCCCCATGTCAAACCAGCACCAAACGCAGCAAGTAGCATGTTATCACCCGGCTTGACTCGACCTTGCTCTAGTGCTTCACAAAGCGCAATTGGCACGGTAGCAGCCGACGTGTTGCCGTAGTTTTGGATGTTAACGAACGCTTTTTCTTGCGGAATACCAGAAAGATCGCACAGCGTTTGAATAATTCGGATGTTCGCCTGGTGTGGAATAACAATATTGATTTGGTCTGTGGTTAACTCAGACGCTTTCAATACCGTTTTCGCAGCCAAGCCCATGCCTTTTACTGCGCGTTTGAAAATCTCTTGCCCGACAAAGTTAAAGTCCCAGTAACCATTGTCTTTCGCAAAACGATCCATGCAGGTACCAAACTCAGGAACAGAGAGAATGTCACGGCCTTTCGCGTCACAGCCAATTTGCGATTGCAGCAAACCAGTTTCTTGCTCTGTGCGCGTTAGAATGACAGCACCAGCACCATCACCAAACAGAACTGCGGTGTCGCGCATTGCCCAGTCAATGTAGAAAGACAGACGTTCTGCACCGATGATGATCGCGTTACGGTAGTTACCGGATTGAATTAAACGTGTTCCTGTTTCTAGACCATACACAAAACCAGTACATGCTGCGTTTAAATCGAATGCGGCGGCAGAACGAATACCAAGGTTCTGTTGTACTTTAGACGCAATATTTGGAATCAGTGAGTCAGGAGAGCATGTCGCAACAATGATTAGGTCGATATCACTCGCTTCTACACCCGCGCGAGCCATCGCATGTCGTGCAGCAACCGTTGCCATGTCCGACGTGTTTACGTGGCTAATACGACGGCTTTCTATTCCGGTTCTGGTGCGAATCCATTCATCTGAAGTTTCGAGGAAAGTGCTAAGGTCGTCGTTAGAGAGCGTTGCTGGTGGAAGGCATTTTCCCCAACCGGTAATTTCAGCGTAGTAATTTGTCATCGCAGACCTATTAATTGTTGTATTTTAGTGAAGTTTCTTAGAACCTGTTCGGGTCCAAATACAGGCTTGCTGTCTTATATTTCGGCAAGCTAATAAATAAGTATACAAATTATG
>NZ_ABGR01000080.1 GCF_000171815.1 Vibrio sp. AND4
AGTGCTTTGATCTTTGAGTCGTTGACCATCGTCATTTGATTTGCCCTCAATTACTGATCGTAAACTTTGCTACACCACCCCTTAATACTAGAGTTTACCACATCCAATGGCATCGCCATCTATGGTTATTGCACTATTCGAGACATCTCCTGTGACCTGTATATATGGGGCAAGGTTTATCCTTTGGTGAACGACAAAGCGGCATAAGCCTGCCACAAGAACACTTTCCGGCACCTAATGTTGTGCCTGAACCATTTAGTAATGGTTTTAATAGTAAAAAGAAGACGAACGATCATAACGTTATCTCAGTGTCGGACTCAAGGAAACGAAGATGTTATCAAAATAAAGTTGCCGTATTGCCAAGTGATCAGATGGGTGAAGAGCGCCTGTATAGCGAACATTGAGGCGACATCCAGTTAAGATTGAAGTCTATTTGTGTATCTAATCCTTCAGTTTCCCTGCGTAATTGAGCATAAAACGCTGATCAAACACACTTTGTTTGTAATGCACTGGGTGACGGGAAACGCTTAAAGTGATATTTTGTAAATATTGGTCTGTATTTTGCTGACTACTCTTTCGTTCGTATTACTTTCTTTTCCGGAGAACCCCATGCTAGGTAAAGCTCTAAAGGTAACAGCCTTTGGTTTGTGCGCTTTTTTGCCGCTTTCTACATATGCTAACAACTTCAATTACAACATGATGGAATTCCGCATGGGTACCAACCCTGGTACTTTTGGTGGTGAGATCACATCCCAATTCACCGAAAACACGCACTTCGTTGGTCGTGCAGACAGTGAATTTAGCGGAGACTGGGACCTCGCTGGTGGTGTTGGCTTTAACGGCCCTGTCGGTCAATTTGCAGACATCTACGGCCAAATGTTAATTCACAACATTAAAAGAGAGAGCGGAGACGTTGTTGGTGACGAATGGAAAACTGAAGTCAATATCGGTACTCGTGTTTGGTTTATGCAAAATATTGAGTTGCATGGTCGTATTGGTCAGTTGATCGATAACGATGATACGACAACCATCTATAACCTTGGCGCCCGCTTCCACTCAACGCAACAGTTGTCGCTTGGTGCAGACTTAAAAGACAATGGCACTTATGGGGCGCAACTTGTATTGTCAGCGCGTTTTGCTTACTAATATCAATCACGTAAGTACTCAGAATTAGCGCAGGAAAAACGCTTGAGAAAGATTAAGTTTTAAACCAAGTATCGAGCATTATAACAAGCTGGAAACCGCCGTTATTACTACGATTTATATGTGTAAGTTACTGAATCAAAAAGCCTCTCTGTGAAGTCGAGAGGCTTTTTGTTATCTGCATGTCGCTTCGAGTATTGCACTACTTGACGCTTGGTTTGCTCTGAACGTATTTCTTTGAAACATCGACAACCGCAACATCACGGAAAAAGCTGCGACCCAACAAAATTGGGAACTTCATATGGCCGCGTTCTGTTAGGGTAAACTCGGTTTGTTCTTTCAGTCACCAACTTGAATATACGCAACCACAACCGGACGTTTATCGACATCTTCTGAGGAAGATTGACGACTTTTGCCAACGTTCTACCGGTAATTTAAACTCTTTGCTCGCCTTGCCGTTGATATCGATTTTGAATTGGACCCAGTCCTTTCCATCCCGCTCAAACGGCACAACATCAATTGCACTTACCGATGACGTCGTAGCACCAGTGTCTATACGGCTTTTTAATGTCTGCTTGATAGCAGGAATGTAGACCCATTCTTCCGCTCCCAGAATCAGCATGCCATCAGATGTTTTTGTTGCCTTCACTGGCTTTGCTGGTTTCGGGACCGGCTTTTTCTCTGGCTTTAGCTCTGGTTTTGGTTCCGGCTTCACCTCAGGTTTAGGCTCTAATTCAGGCTTTTTCTCAGCTTCTAATTCAGGCTTTACTTCAGGTTCTGATTCGGGCTTGACTACCGGTTTCTCCACAACTGACATTTCAGTGTCAACAGGCTCGGTAGTCGTCGGTGTCGACGTACAAGCAATAAGACCACCGCTCATCATTAGCGGCAGAATCAGTTTCCAGTTCTTCATTAACTCTCCCAATTAACGTTGAGATACTCTTTGGATAGCGTCAGCAACGAAAGGAATATGAGTTTCGGACAAACCAGCAATGTTGATACGACCATCACCGACACCATAAATACCATAATCCTCACGCAATTGTGCTATTTGCTTTTCACTAAATCCTAGCACAGTAAACATACCTTTGTGACCCTCAATGAAGTCAAATTGTTCGGTATTATGGTTGTTTCTCAATTCGTTACACAAAATTTGACGAAGATTCACCAAGCGTTGCTGCATTTCGTTCAATTCTTGTTTCCAGACTGAAGTAAGATAAGTGTCTTGTAGGATGGTTTTTACCAACGCTGCACCATGATCTGGCGGCATAGTGTATGTTGAACGCGCTAACGTCAAAAGCTTACCTTTTGCGTTCGCCACATCTTGCGTATTCTTACCAATCACAATAGCAGCACCAGTGCGTTCCCGGTACAGGCCAAAGTTCTTAGAACATGACGTTGTGATCAACATTTCTTCAACGTTGTCAGCCATAAAGCGGAGACCTTTTGCGTCTTCCTCTAGACCATCACCAAAACCTTGGTAAGCAATGTCCACAAATGGGGTAAAACCATTCTTTTGCGACATCTCTGTAATGACTTGCCAAGCAGAAAAATCAATATCTGCCCCTGTTGGGTTGTGGCAGCAACCATGCAGAAGGACAACGTCAGAAGGGCCTGCTTTAGATAGGTCTTCTAGCATTCTCTCCGTATCAACTTGTTTGGTTTCTGGAGAGAAGTAATGGTAGAACTTTACTTTCAGCCCAGCGGCTTC
>NZ_ABGR01000079.1 GCF_000171815.1 Vibrio sp. AND4
CTTAAGTCTGAACATCCAGACGTCCAATTTATAGCTGCGCCTGATAATGATAAAGCAGGTATTGAGATGATTACCGCGCAGGCGGTTACTGGACACTCCCACATACTGACGGCTACGATTGGAGTGACACTTTCTTAAATTTTGGAATGGATGCCGTTGCTGAACAGTTGAAAGCTATCAACGGTTTTGAAACTATCTACTCAAATTCTCGCTATCTACAAGCGGAAATCCGAAAAGGTCTAAACCTGATTGACTCAGATATGGGAACAGGTAAGTCGACTGTCGCTAAGAACTTCATCCAGAAAAACCCTCATTTTAAAACTCTAGTTATCTCGCACCGTGTTGCACTGGCTAAATCTCTCAAAGCTGGCCTACAAGGTGATAATGTTTCCGTTGAGTTTTACCAAGACCTCATCATCAAAGATCCGGTACCAGGCACTGATGCAAACATGGCTCTGCGTAACGCGCATGTTCTTGTTTGTTCTGTGGATTCACTATGGCGCCTAGCTGGTTCTAATTGGGATGTTGTTTTCGTTGATGAATTTGAACAAAACCTTACGCAGTACTATGCGAAAACAATCCAATATGGTGAGCACTGCCTGAACTACTTGCAGTTCGTTCTTACGAACAGCGAAACGCAGATCTTAGCCGACGCTCACATGGGCGAGCTGGCTTTCGACTTCTGCCATCACATCGGCATGCATTCTGGCGTGTACTTTAAAAATAGTTATCAAGTAGCTCAAGGCAAAAAAATGTTTGTTTATGAGTCGAAAGATCATCTGCTTGAAGAAGTCATGCAGCAAGTTATGGCGAAAGGTAAACGATACATTTACGCCAACTCAAAAGAGCAAGTGAAAGCGATTGGTACTGCTATTGAGCAGGAAAGAGAGCGTAAACACTATGACGGCTCGGTATTGGTTGTTCATGCGGATGTGACCGGGACAGATGAAGTAAAAACGGCACTGGAAAATATCAATGCCATCGTTCCTAAACTTGACATTCTGATCGCTTCACCAACTCTCGGTACCGGATTCGATATCAAATCTGACACTCACCAGTTTGAAAAAACCATCGGCTTTTTATCCTCTCGCGTTGGCACAGCAGAAGAAGGTCACCAAGGTCTTAACCGAGCACGTGACGTTCAAGAATTTCATGTCTATCTCGACAACGCAGAGAGAAGCGAGCCAACAGACCCTATTTACATCCAAAACAAACTGGTTGAAGAAGTCTCTGCAGAGACAATGAAAGTATTATCAATCGATCCTACGACAGGCGACTTTACAACTCGCAACGCTTTATATGAATGGCTTTTCTGTAAAGTTAAAGCCAAACAGAACGAATCATCTAACCGCTATCGCTCTCGCTTTTTAGAACTGGCAAAGAAAGGTGGTTATGAAATCATTCAAGTAGCTAAGCAAAAACTGGCAGCTGAGTTTGGTTCAACTGTTAGGAAAGAAGCAAAGGACCGAAACAACCGTATCGACCTTCGTGACATACAAGACGCACCTGTTCATATTGGTGAAGCTTTCCAAACAGCTATGCGAAATGGTGAAGATTACACCGTGACTGAGATTGTGAAATCAAAAGTTAACTTTGACTTGCACCTCGATGCTGCTAATGAAGAGCAGCTCGAGTGTCTGCTTCCTTTTGCACAAGAGGTTTACGAAAACTTTGGCCACGATGGTGCTAACGCAAAAATTAATGATGTGGATAGTGCACTCCAAATACCAGAGAACAAGCGTGATGCAGTCCTAACGGCCCTGACTTATAAGCAAAACAAACATCGCTTTGTTGACTCAATTAAAAAGCTTTCATGGGTTAACGTAGACGCTCACTCTGCTCAAGCGTTCGACATGAAAGACGTTCAACACGCTGAAAGCCGAGTTAGCTGGCGTCACCTTTCTATCAAACGGGCGCACTTGATCAAGCTTCTCCAGATAGCTGGTATCGATGAGCAATTGAACTACAACGGCAAACAATGGACCGCTGATGCACTAAAACCTGCACTTTATGAGTGGCTTCGTAAGCAATCCACTAAAGATCGGCTTTTCAAGTATTCAGGCATATCTGTTTCTGCAAATATCTTGGCGAATCCAGTGCAATGGTTTAACAGCCACTTGCGCTCTTTTGGTGTGCCTATTGAATCACGCAAGAAACGCATTGGCTCAGGTAAAATTGTCAACTCCTACTTTGTACATCTACCGGAATGGGAAGCAGTGAAAGCACTTGTTTCGCTACGTTCTCAAGGTATCGAAGAAAGTCTACAAGACGCAGAAACACTTGATATCGAAACGATCCAACGGCAAGTTGCATCTTTTATCAATGAATTAAGCACAAGCAAATTTAAACAAGGCTACAAGGTTCGCTTTGACAAACTCGATGAGCAATGCCGCTTAACTGGCCTGGTGGATTTGCGTGACGATTTAGCAGCAGCGTTTGCGCCATTCACACAAGAAATTAAGGATCTGGTAGCACCAAAATATGATCCACCTTCGCCACTGTTTATTAATAACAAAATTGCGCAGGGTGGATCATCTATTCAAGCAAAAGATAACAGTAATAACGGGCCTTTAGCGTACATTGAGGGAGAGGAGAAGAGGCTTTCCTTTGAGTTTCCAGAAAAAACCACCAATGTACTCAGTCGTAATCATCGTGACGTAGTTTATGAAGTGGCCAACATTGCTGTGAATGAATACCAGCTCGACGCCACAAAGGTCGTACAGGTCATGCTTGAATATGGGTTAGAAAACATTAAGAACAGCGCACTGGCTTGGGCAGGCTCCGTTAAACAGGCGATTATGGAAGGTATTTAGGTATGGTTAATAAAGTCATTCATAAGGGCTAACGATTGGACTGGTGTTTTATCGCAGTGTGAGG
>NZ_ABGR01000078.1 GCF_000171815.1 Vibrio sp. AND4
TAGACTGTCGTTATTGCTAGATTTGCAAAGCTTGAAGTCACTATGGCTTAGTGTCATAGTTGCGGGATTTTTCATGCACATTTATTCGGTATAGGTTATCTATGGCTCTGAAATACCAAGTTGTTCCGGTAACATCTTTTTCTCAAAACTGCTCAATTGTCTGGTGTGATGAAACCATGAAAGGCATTGTGGTTGATCCCGGCGGTGATGAGAAGCAACTGTCAATGCTGATCAAAGAGCTCGGTGTTGAGGTCGTGAACCTAGTGTTAACACATGGTCACTTGGATCATGTTGGTGGCACAGAGCCGCTGTCTGCGCTGCTTGGCGGCACTGAGATTGTTGGTCCTCACAAAGCTGATAACTTTTGGTTACAGGGCTTAGAAGGTCAGAGTCAAATGTTCGGCTTCCCATTAACAGAGGCGTTTGAGCCACATCAATGGTTAAATGAAGGTGACACTGTCACTTTTGGCAACCAAGTACTCAATGTGATTCACACGCCAGGGCATACTCCGGGTCACGTGGTACTGTACAGTGAAGATGCCCGATTAGCGTTTGTTGGTGATGTTTTGTTTAACGGTAGCGTCGGTCGTACAGACTTCCCTCAGGGTGATTTCAACACGCTAATATGCTCAATAAAAGAGAAGTTGTGGCCGTTAGGTAACGACGTAACGTTCGTGCCTGGCCACGGTCCACAATCGACGTTTGGCCACGAGCGCAAGACCAACCCTTTCGTTGCTGATGAAATGCCGCTTTACTAGGCAATCCGTGATGCTACCAGCGTATTAGGTATCTGGCTCGGCGGCTGCAAGGTAACGCCGAGCTAACCCCACAAACTCTTCCGCCTCTCTATCTAAGTCATTAGCTGAAATAAACACGTCATAACCATAAAAGTCTCTTTGATACTTCATTCTGTTGGCTAACATTGCAAGCAAACCTTCGTAATGAATGCCGTTCTGATCAAAGTAAGGTGCGGGGTCGAGCACGATATCTTCGAAGCTTGTTTCGCTGTTACTTTGCTTTGCTCCTAAATACAGCAAGGCTCTTTGCCCAAGCAATATTTCTGTGGCGATACGCGGGCAAATAGCGTTGAGGTAAGGGGAATAGTGCTTTAATCGAATGCCTATCCAAGGTAAAGGTTGGTGCCATCCTTCTTGCTCATGGGTACAGATACCAATGCGATCAATATTTGTCCAGCGCAACACCCAACCACCTTTAAAAAGATGTTGTTGAAAGTGGGATTCGGTAAGGGTAAAGGTCACCTGACTTTTTTTGATCATCACGATGGCGAAACCAACGATAATTGTCATTAGGACCACAGATAACATCGCTTGTTTCCAACTAGGGGATATCAGTACAAGAGCTAAAGTGATTAAGACCACCAACAACATAATCAGCTTGTTGATGGGGGAATTAGATTTAAAATATGAGTTAGTCAGATGCAGCGTTTCCATGCTTTTCGCCTCAGTGAACACAAGGTGTAAAATTTAGACCTATTAATGCTTGTCGATATGCATATAAAAAATTCAAACCTCTGTTTTTATACCCAGTATTTAATAAATATGTTCACAATTTATCTGATTAAATAGTAGACGTTCTGCGCAGTAAGCGTATTTTTCCTTGGGTTTCGCCGTTAAAACCTACAAATCGCTCATGAATTTTGGTATAAAACGCGCTTCAAATTTTCATCCCTGCTGAGATGCAGTGAACTGGAGAAATATTCAATGAGACTTGCTCATAAGCGTAAAGTGCAGATGAAACTGCAAAAACGCGTTAAAGCGACAGTAGCAAACGTAACAGCAGCACCTAAAGCGGCAAAACCTGTTACTGAAAAAGCAGTTGCTGAGAAGAAAGTAGCTAAAGCACAAACTGTTGTGGTTGCACTGACTCCTAAGCAGCAACAAGTGCTAGATATTGTTGTCGCGAATGCTGAGGGTATTAACCCTAAAGGTATTGGTCTAGCTGCTGGTCAAGAAGAAGCTAAAGCGGCATCATGGGCTACTGGCGCATTGAAGAAGCTTCTCGAAGAAAACCTAGTTCAAAAAGAGCAGTTAGCAGGTAACAAAGTTATCTATAAGGCAGTCTAATTACTGTTGTATACTGCCTCTGCATTGAATACCTCGATTTTAATCGGGGTATTTTTTTGCCTGAAATTTCGTTTAACTTGTTCCCGAAGTTTATTGGCGTTGTGGCATATCAGCCAAACTCACTCGCATAATTTGTTTGCATGAAAAACGAAATTAAAATGAATTGCACAAGGGCAATACAGACCAAAGCTTGCTTGCCCACTAGCTGGCATACCAATTGCTCGTCAAAGTTTCTAAGTTTCTAAGCCTTGACGTCCGCGCGTACGTTCTGTCATCTAATGACGAGCAAACGAGGTATGCGTTTGAAATATTATTCGGGCTTTGTGATGCTTCCAAGTTCGAGCATAGGGGCAACACTGATGTCTTCGGCGTTCATCATAGTAGAGATACGTTGAACAGAAGAGAGTAGTAGGCTTTGTTCCCACTCTTCCAGCTTTTGAAAACGATTGATGAAGTGTTCTTGTAGGGGGGTAGGTGCCTGTTTTAACGCTTCTTTGCCCTTTTCTGTGAGTAAAGCGTGCACTTTACGCTTGTCCTCTATGCTCCGGTGGCGCTCAACAAGTTGGTTGCGTTCCAAGCGGTCAAGAATAGTGGTTGCGGTTGCCTGGCTCATATTGGTGTGGCTAGACAATTGTTTAATCGTAACGTTGTCTAATTCACTAATGGCACGCATCAGAATCAGCTGAGGCGCCGTCAATCCAGACTCTTTGCTTAATTTCTTTGAGTGTAAATCAATGGCTCGGATGATCTGACGAATCGAGACCAAAACTTCTTCGTACTTTTCCAATTTCGTAAT
>NZ_ABGR01000077.1 GCF_000171815.1 Vibrio sp. AND4
CCACCAAACGTCACGATGTTCATGCCAATCAATATTGCCACCCGTGCGTTTGAGCACAACAACCTTATCGATGGTCTTTACTTCTGGGTTGGTGAGTGCTTCATCGACGTTTTTCTTCAGTGGTACTGCGCGCCCACCGCGAACGCCCTCGTCTGCAGTGATAACGATTTTCGCATCTGAGTCGATGATACGACCGGATAGAGCTTCGGGTGAGAAGCCTCCAAACACAACAGTATGAACCGCCCCGATACGTGTACATGCCAGCATTGCGATAGCCGCTTCCGGCACCATTGGCATGTAAAGACAAACTACGTCGCCTTTGTGCACACCCTGCTCTTTTAGTGCGTTAGAGAACTTACATACTTCTTTGTGTAGCTCATTGAATGTGAGGGTTTTATCGTCGGCAGGATCGTCCCCTTCCCAGATGATCGCGACTTCATCACCACGCTCGGCAAGGTGACGGTCAATACAGTTTGCAGATACGTTTAGCGTGCCGTCCTCGAACCAACGAATATTGACGTGACCAGTATCGAATGACGTATTTTTTACTTGAGTGAATGGCTTAATCCAATCGATAACTTTACCGTGCTCACTCCAGAAGCCCTCAGGATCAGCGACTGACTGCTGATACATGGCCAGGTAAGTGTCATTATCCGCATGGGTATGGTTTTTAATATTTTCTTTTACCGGATAAACGTGGGCTTCGCTCATGGGCTTTCTCCTTGCGCCTTTAATTTTCGACCTTTGTCTTTTGTCGGGGCGTTCTTTGGTAAGTGTTATATAAGAACGTGTCAGTACAGTTTACTGTCAGTCACAGTGGGTATTTCCACAATTAGACTTTAGGATTAGAGTGATGAATGCGCCGTGATATCGCTAAATTAAAAGTGATTGTGGGACGTGGATCGAAAGCCGAGCATTGAGCTTATTGGCGGCCGTGTTGTTTTGATACCTGGTGTCACAAGGGGAAGAGTGTGCGATTGACTGTTCCCTTTTTTCATTGTGCATTTCGATCCATAATGCCACTTCCCAAACGTTTACGTGTCTTTGACCGTTAGTTGTTTCGTTTTTTAGGATATCAGTGATGTTGAAACCCTCTCCGTATGGCTGGATTTCCCAGTACTTTCTCGGGTTCTTTTTTGCGTATGGTGTGTATCTGCCATTTTGGTCGTTGTGGTTTAAAGAGCAGGGCGTTTCTGCGACAGACATTGGTCTGTTGGTTGGTCTAGGTTTGGCGACGCGATGTGTGGCAAACATGATACTCACTCCACGTTTGCACAAAGTCGAACACATTATGCCCGCCTTGCGTTGGTTGAGCCTCGCCGCTCTTATTTTTGTTGGCTTCCACTTTTTTACTGGTGGCAACTTCTGGTTAATGGCACTTGCCACTGTCTTGTTCAACTTGTGTTGTGGTCCTGTGGTGCCTTTATCTGATGCCATGGCAAACTACTATGCTCGTTTGAAGATGCTCGATTACGGTCGCACCCGTTTATGGGGCTCGGTTGCCTTTATTGCAGGCTCGACCGTGGTTGGCTTCTTGGTGGCTAAGTTTGGTTCTGACATGATTTTGTATACGGCGATGGTCGGGGTATTTTTCTCGCTATTGTTTGCCATGCGTAACCCCTCTCCAATGCCAGTGACACGAGGCGATCAACATGCAGAGCGTCCAAAGATCAGAGCGTTGCTGACGGATAAGTCTGTCGTGAAGTTTCTTGTGCTGGTGGCGTTAATTCAGGGCAGTCACGCGGCGTATTACGGTTTTAGTGCCATCCATTGGAAGGCAGCAGGTCATTCAGAGGACATGATAGGTTACTTATGGAGCTTGGGCGTCGCTGCAGAAGTTGCGGTGTTCGCTCTTAGTAAGCGTCTGTTTGTCGGTTGGTCTCTGCGAGGTCTATTTGTGGTTGCGGCTGGTGGTGTGATGCTGCGTTGGGGAATGACAGCTGCAACGACTTCTATTTTAGCTCTGGTGGTGGTGCAACTGCTTCACGGCGTGACGTTTGCAATGGCGCACATTGCTGCAATTCAATACATTCAGAACTCAGCAGAGAACAAGATGGTGGCATTGCAGGCGTTGTACAACGCGCTTCCGCTGGGGGCTTTCATCGCACTGATGACGGTTATCAGTGGCTGGGGTTATGAGCTCTGGGGGGCGAATATCTTCTGGTTGATGGCAGCAATGGGCTTTGTTGCACTGTTCATCAAAGTTGATCCTCAACGAGATGGGAGCAACGTCGTTGACCTCTCAGCGAATGCTCCTGAAGCACAGAATTGAGCATCTGTGACGAAGGTTAAAAACTAATCTTTGTCTCTGTTGTGAAAGCAGTGTTAAATAAACCTCTCCCTCATGGAGAGGTTTTTTTTATCTTGCTTTAAAAATAGCAAGGAAGGCAAGAAAGGATATCGGATGCAAGGATGGCTAGTGATTCTCGTTTCTTTGGTGTATTTGGGAATCTTGTTTTTAATCGCTTGGTACGGTGACAAACAAAAGAGATGGCTGGCACATTGGCGGCCATGGATCTACAGTTTGTCGATTGCGGTTTACTGTACGTCTTGGACTTTCTACGGCACGGTCGGGCAGGCGAGCAACAATCCTTGGTCTTTTCTGCCCATCTATATTGCGCCGATCATCGTATTTACCATTGGCTGGCGTGTCCTCGCTCGACTTATCTTGATCGCCAAGCGTGAGCATATTACCTCTATCGCCGACTTCATTGCTGCTCGGTATGGTAAATCGCAAGGCTTGGCGGTGGCTGTCAGTTTGATCGCGGTGGTGGGGATTCTTCCTTATATTGCTTTGCAGTTACGTGGTATCACCATGGGGCTGGAGATCATTGCACCTGACTTGGCTCTTGATCTTAGTTATCAAAACGACAGTGTCTCTTGGTT
>NZ_ABGR01000076.1 GCF_000171815.1 Vibrio sp. AND4
TCAGGAAACAGGTCGGCCAGTTGCAGCTCAAGCTGCTCGGTACCGACACCAACCGTGACTAATTGGGTCGACCCGCAACCCTGGCACTGATTAATCACAGGTTGCTGTGAACCGCAATGATGGCAGCGAACTTCATTACTGTACTGGTGGAAGGTGTAGTAAGCATCGCAGCGTTTGCACTCAGCAATCCAACCACATTCATGACACATTAACGCCGGTGAGAAACCGCGGCGATTTAAGAACAGCATCACTTGGTTACCTGCTTTAAGGTGCTTGCGCATTTCGGCAATCAATGGTGCCGATAAGCCACTGTCTAAATAGAGACCTTTAACATCAAGGACTTTATTGGTGGTTGGAACGGCAGAGCCCGCTCGTTGAGTTAGGGTCAGGTGATGGTACTTACCCGTTAACGCATTATGTAGAGTCTCAAGAGCGGGTGTGGCTGAGCCAAGAACAATTGGTACTTGTTCTTTGTGCGCGCGCATGACGGCAACATCGCGAGCGTGGTAGCGTAGACTATCTTGTTGCTTATATGATGAGTCGTGCTCCTCATCGACGATAATAATGCCAAGATTGCTAAAAGGCGTCAGTAGGGCAGAGCGGGTACCGATTATGATCCCAGCGGCTTTGTCTCGAGCTGAAAGCCAAGCATTGAGTCGCTCAGTATCATTTAACCCAGAGTGAATAACATCGACGGGGACATTAAAGCGGCGCTTAAAGCGGTTGATGGTCTGTGGGGTTAGGCCAATTTCCGGCACAAGAACCAGCGCTTGCTTACCTTGTTCAAGTATCGGTTTGATTAGATTGAGGTAAACTTCTGTCTTGCCAGAACCCGTTACTCCTTCCAGTAAATAGCAGGCAAAGCCAGTTTGACTGTTGACGCTAGCAATGGCGAGCGCTTGTTCATGATTGAGTTTTGGCTTTTCTACTTCACACTCAACTTGTTGCGCCCATTTACTGATGGTTGGCTTTTTCTCGATGCGCTCCACCAAGCCTTTTTCTTCTAATGTTTTCAGTAGTGCTGAGGTGATCTCTTGGTCGATGAACGTCTGATGAGGGATTGGTCCTTCGACTAACATTTGCAGGGCACGCTGTTGTTTGACCGCTCTTCCCAAGCCTTGCATTAACTTGTCTTTACCAGATTCTGTGATCCGCCACTCTTGCAGTGTTGCAAAATCCGCGGGTTTTCCTTTACGTAGCGCTGTCGGCATTGCATTGTTTAAGGTTTCGCCGAGAGGGTATTGATAAAAGTAACTGCACCACGTGAGCAGCGAATACAGCTTCTCTGGCCATAGTGGCTGAGCATCTAGTGCAGCTTTGATTGGCTTGAGTTGTTCTTTTGGAAAATCAGAATGATTAACGATAGCAGTAACGATGCCGATCAAGGTTTGTCGACCAAATGGGACAGAAACGCGTCCACCGATAACGGGGAAAAGGTGTCCGGGTATGACATAGTCAAATTGTTTGTCAAGCGGGACCGGAAGAGCCACTCGGGCGATGGATGGACGCATAGAATGTGTACTATATAAAAGAGGGAGAGAGGTATAGTCTATTAAAACATGCTAAGAAATTCGAGCGATCTGCATCTTGAGTCGTGAGTTTCCTGTCAGTACTCAAGTGACAGGAGTAAAAAGTGGCGAAAAAATTGCCAAATGTATTGATCCCTGCCTAGTGATTCATTAATATACTGCGCCTTAGATATGACTTCGGCACTTAGCCGATGCGGTATCGCACTTTTATTATTCATTACGTGTGGTGTGCGGCATAGATTCGTATAGCGACACGGCCTACAATTGAGGTTATCCCATGAAAGCTGGTATCCACCCAGATTACAAAGCAGTATCTGCGACTTGTTCTTGCGGCAACTCTTTCGAGTTTAAGTCAACTCTAGACAAAGAGTCTATCCACCTAGATGTATGTGACAAATGTCACCCATTCTACACTGGTAAGCAACGTATCGTTGATACAGGCGGCCGTGTTGATCGCTTCAACAAGCGTTTCGGTGCTCTATCAAGCAAGAAGTAATAGCCAGCAAGCGCTATTATACCTGTTTAAAAAAGGACGCTTCGGCGTCCTTTTTGTTTATTGGCCTCAAGCTTAACTTAACAGTGACCGACTGAACTAATAAGTCGGTAGCTTAGGGTAAATCAGCAGTCTTTGGAAAATACAGGCATAATGAGAGAGTGAATTTTGTTCGATTATTTTTCACTCGGCGCTTGCATCCTAAAGTGTGATCTGTATAATTCAGCGCACTGGTTAAGCCAGTTGTGAACCAATGAGCAATGAGGAGCGAGTAAACCTAACGGTTTGTGAGGTAATGTAGACTCAGCTTATGTTCGCGGTTAATACAATTAGCTATCTTTTCTTCGGAAAAACTATCCCCAGAGGTGACTCTGGTATGTAGGGATAGATAATCGAAAATTAACTGACAATGTGTCCTAATCTTGGACGCTACGGTTTCACATAAATCAATCGGCATTCTCTCGTCTTGACGAGTTTGAGTGGCGATATTGTTTGTGTAATTTTTAATATTGGAGCTCTGTCTCATGCAGAACCAACGTATCCGTATCCGCCTAAAAGCATTCGATTACAAACTAATCGACGCTTCTACAGCGGAAATCGTTGAAACAGCTAAGCGCACTGGCGCACAGGTTCGTGGTCCAATCCCACTGCCAACTCGTAAAGAGCGTTTCACAGTTCTTATCTCTCCACACGTTAACAAGAAAGCTCGTGACCAGTACGAAATCCGTACTCACAAGCGTCTAATCGACATCGTTGAGCCAACAGACAAAACTGTTGATGCTCTAATGCGTCTAGACCTTGCTGCGGGCGTTGACGTTCAAATTAGCCTAGGTTAAGGGAGATTAGAAGAATGATTGGTCTAATCGGTCG
>NZ_ABGR01000075.1 GCF_000171815.1 Vibrio sp. AND4
TTCTTGCTGATTCTTGTTTAGAAAGTCCCGCGAGACTTAAGATGAAAAACAGCGCAGCAATAATATATGCCGCTTGTACTAATCCTGAAGACATGGTCACTCCTATTATTTATCTTTGCGGAACATTTCAAGCATACGTTTGGTCACTGTAAAGCCACCGAATATATTTATGCTTGCGATGAGCACGGCAATGAAAGACAGGAAGGTAACGACACCATTACCCTGACCAATTTGTAGCAATGCCCCAACCACGATGATGCCTGAAATCGCGTTGGTTACCGACATAAGCGGAGTATGCAGTGCATGTGTAACATTCCAAACGACGTAGTAACCTACGACACACGCCAGTACGAATACGGTGAAGTGGGATAGGAAGGCCGCTGGCGCCACAGATGCAACCCATGCAAATGCACCCAAACCAATCGCTAAAGCACCAAACTTTTTCACTGGTGATGTTGGTGTTTCAACTTTTGGGTCCGGTTTTATTGGTTCTTGCACCTTGGCTTGCGACTGCGCAGACACCTGAATCGGTGGTGCGGGCCATGTAATTTCACCTTCTTTGACAACGGTCACGCCGCGGATCACAACGTCTTCAAAGTTGATATTAATGTTGCCATCTTTCTCTTTACAAAGCAGTTTAAGAAGATTAACTAGGTTAGTGGCGTAAAGCTGAGAAGATTGTGTTGGCAAGCGGCTTACCATGTCGGTGTAACCAACAATTTTCACACCGTTTGCTGTGGCGAAAACTTGATCTTTTACTGTATATTCGCAGTTCCCACCATTTGCGGCTGCTAGGTCCACAATTACACTGCCCGCTTTCATACTATCGACCATTTCTTTGGTAATAAGTGTTGGCGCAGGTTTGCCTGGAATCAGTGCAGTTGTGATGATGATATCAACATCTTTTGCTTGCTCTGCGTACAGCTCAGCCGCTTTCTTATTGAATTCATCTGACATTTCTTTCGCGTAGCCGTCACCCAAGCCAGAATCTTCTTTGAAATCTACCGTTAAGAACTCAGCCCCCATCGATTCAACTTGCTCTTTTACTTCAGGGCGGACGTCAAAGGAGCGAACGATAGCACCAAGGCTGCCCGCTGCACCAATAGCCGCAAGACCAGCTACGCCAGCACCAGCCACCAGCACTTTAGCGGGTGGCACTTTACCGGCAGCTGTGATTTGACCAGTAAAGAATCGACCGAATTCATGAGCGGCTTCTACCACTGCGCGATAACCGGCAATGTTCGCCATAGAAGAGAGAGCATCTAACGCTTGAGCACGTGAGATACGAGGAACCGAGTCCATCGCGAGAACGTTGATGCTCTTACTAGAGAGTTTTTCCATTAACTCTGCATTTTGTGCAGGCCAGATAAAACTCACTAAGGTCGCCCCATCTTGCAGTGATGCGATTTCATCGATGCCTTTTTCTTTATCGACAAGTGGTGCATTCACTTTAAGGATTAAGCCTGACAACCATACCTCTTTACTAGATACTATTTTCGCTCCTGCGGCTTGGTAAGCGGCATCATCGAAACTGGCTAGCACCCCCGCTTGTGATTCGATTACGACATCAAACCCCAACTTAATTAACTGCTCTACCGATTTTGGTGATGCAGCTACTCGCGATTCACCTGCGAGTATTTCTCTAGGTACACCGATTTGCAAAACGCATACTCCTTGTATACATACCAATAATTAGTCCCAAAAGAGAGCGTTGCTCTGCTCTAATTCTTCTTTAGTTCTTTCTGTTTACAACACAAGAAAACACAAACGAATAATGGTGTTTGGGGCACCCATTTGCAAAGCCATATCTTGACTAACAGCCCTGTTATCCCATTGTTTTTATCGAACGTCTATCATGACTTCAAGTACTTTGTTATAAAAACGCTAAATCTATATAACACTTATTAGTAAATCACCCACTATTCTCTATGAACTCAGCATCTTGAGGCTACTTAGATCTACTGTCTGCTAGAATAAGAAAGAAAAAAAGAGCCATCAGCATAGGCACTAATGACTCTCTTAAAGATGATTTATATCACGTTACAACGGCTTCTTAATCGAAGATCTTTTCACCCATTTGATCGATAAACATCTGCGACTTTTTCAACATTAGGTCGTTAGCATCCTGCTCTGAACCCAATAAATCAGAACGGATAAAGCGGTGTGATTTTAGTTCTCCATCAGAATCTTTCTCGATACGTCCAGCAATGCGATACTGGCCACCTTCCGAAAGGCTTTCTTGATAAATAAGGTAGCCTTTGTACTTAACTGGTTCGACAGTTTTTGCTGTAGCGGCTTTGTCACTGCCACCAAAAAAGCGTGAAAAGAATCCCACGGTTCCTCCTAGGGGACGCTCATATTTTGTATGTTTCGTTGTGGCATACAATCGCAAGCATCATTTACTTTATGTTGATGTTAAGGATCGGTTTCTCGAACCAATCCAGTTCTCTGTCTTCATCATAACGGGTATGCGAAAAAATGACAGGCACACCCTGATCACGATTTTGGCGCCTGCCTTCTTGAATAATTCTTACCGCGTTTTCTACTGCTACATCGACGCTTTGTTTAAATTGTGCCAACTTTTGTTCTGGGAGTGCGGACAGAAAATCGATGTCGTGGCGAATATAAACGGGTTTCAACTGAATAAGGGTTAAGCAAGCAATATCAGCCAGTTGTTCGTTGTCGAATTGCTCCACGTATTGCTCTGAAGCGAGCACTTGCCCAACCAAGGTTTCCATGTAATTGTGTACGTCTGAGCTGATCTGCATCGATTTACTCCTTCATTCAAACTCTTGAAAGTATAGTAGCTAAGCACTTTGCGCAACTCGTTGATCGACTCTAACTTAATCAACGTCTCTATTTTTGTAAGTATTCACTGTAAAAAACTTGGAAAATTCCGAAATACACGTATTCTTGTCAGAATTTTAATC
>NZ_ABGR01000074.1 GCF_000171815.1 Vibrio sp. AND4
GACCTACACCATTGTCATTGCCGATGATCATCCTCTGTTCCGCAATGCCCTGTTTCAATCAGTGCACATGGCAGTGAGTGGCGCCAACTTACTTGAAGCAGATACGCTGGATACGCTACTCGCGTTACTGGAAAAGGATGAAGAGCCAGATTTGGTGTTGTTGGATCTTAAAATGCCGGGCGCGAATGGCATGTCGGGATTGATTCACCTTCGTGCTGAATATCCTGATATTCCTGTTGTTGTCGTGTCAGCCAGCGAGGAAGCAAGTGTAGTCACGCAAGTAAAAAGTCACGGAGCATTTGGTTTTATTCCTAAATCGAGCGACATGCGCGAGCTTATCAATGCGCTCAACCAAGTCCTCAATGGCGATCCATACTTCCCAGAAGGCTTGCTCACCAACGACCAAGCATGTAATGACCTAGCAGAAAAGGTTGCCGCACTCACCCCCCAGCAATACAAAGTGTTAGGCATGCTTTCCGATGGTTTGCTCAACAAACAAATCGCTTACGAGCTCAATGTCTCCGAGGCCACCATTAAAGCGCACATGACCGCGATCTTCCGCAAACTGGATGTCAAGAATCGCACTCACGCCGTTATCCTAATGCAGCAAATAGAATATGAACCGTAGGATGATACCTTGGTATAGTTAATTCACCCCGATATAAAAATAGACCTTAAAATAAACTGGCTGTATGTAGCGCGCAGCCTTATTATCCCTGTGTTAAACCACTAACTCTGGGAGGTAATACTTTGCTCAGTATTCTTGTCACTCAATTTGTTGTTCTCTGGGCCGTCATCGACCCAGTTGGTTCGGTTCCCGTTTACCTATCACAAACTCAACACCTCACAGCAAAACAGCGCCGCCTTGTCGCATTAAAAGCCATTGCCATTTCAATGGGGGTATTGTTGTTCTTTCTTATTGCTGGTCAGTTATTGCTCGAAGCGATGCAAATCCCATTACCCGCCTTCCAAGCCGCTGGTGGCCTTGTGCTGTTGCTGTTTGCGTTGTCGATGATTTTTGGTGAGAGCAAACCAGAACAAGAACAAAAACTGGGGGAAGAAGTCAGCCACTCAGATCTCGCGGATTTAGCTGTCTATCCGCTTGCTATTCCTTCGATTGCCTCGCCAGGTGCCATGATGGCTATCGTGATGTTAACCGACAACAACCGCTACTCTTTTGTCGACCAAGCGATGACGGCTGGCGTTATGATTGCAGTACTTCTGGTTACCCTCTTCTTGTTGCTGGGTGCCAACACAATTCAAAAAGTGATTGGTAATGTGGGTGCCGCGATTATCAGCCGTGTGATGGGCCTTATCCTTGTCGCTGTAGCATTGAATAATCTGCTGCTTGGCATAAAAGACTTTTATGCTAATTGATAAAACTATTAGACCTTTGGCTAACTTAACATCAAATTAACAAGCCACTTTTATCCCCACTTCCTCCAAAGCGCCCTAAAAATGGGCGTTTTTTCTTTTTAGCGTCCCGACTAAAGTTGAAAAGAGTTCTTGCCCACGCCTTGCTAAGGTTCATAAGGAAACATTTTATTAACACAAATACCAATAGTAAGGAGACGGTAATGGCATTTGAAAATCAAGCAAGAGCTAAGGCTTACTGGGACAAGAACGTCAAGCTCATGATTACCCTGATGGTCGTCTGGTTCATGGTGTCTTTCGGCTGCGGCATCTTATTTGTCGACGAACTCAATCAATTTCAATTAGTGGATACAAACTCGGGATTTGGTTTGCTCAACAAGGCGCTTTTTATGCCTTCCTCGGGATTATTTTTTATTACGCATGGAAGATGCGCCAGATCGACCGTGAATTCGGCGTAGATGAGTAAAAGGTGACTTAGATGGATTTAAAAACGATTACTTATCTGGTGGTTGGAGCAACATTTGTCCTTTACATAGGCATTGCCATTTGGGCACGTGCTGGCTCAACCAAAGAATTCTACGTCGCGGGTGGTGGTGTAAATCCTATCGCTAACGGCATGGCGACCGCAGCGGACTGGATGTCAGCAGCATCGTTCATCTCAATGGCTGGCCTGATTGCCTTTATGGGTTACGGCGGTTCGGTGTTTCTGATGGGCTGGACAGGTGGCTACGTACTACTGGCTCTTCTGCTTGCTCCGTACCTCCGTAAATTCGGTAAGTTTACTGTACCGGAGTTCGTGGGTGAACGCTTCTACTCAAACACAGCGCGCATTGTAGCGGTTGTGTGCCTTATCATCGCATCGGTGACTTACGTTATCGGCCAGATGAAAGGCGTGGGTGTAGCATTCGGCCGTTTCCTAGAAGTGGATTACTCAACAGGTCTACTGATCGGCATGTGCATCGTATTCATGTACGCCGTAATGGGCGGCATGAAAGGCATTACCTACACGCAGATTGCTCAATATTGCGTACTCATTTTGGCTTACACTATCCCAGCAATCTTTATCTCTCTGCAACTGACAGGTCATCCACTGCCACAAATTGGACTAGGCAGCACCATTCAAGGCTCAGATGTTTATCTGCTTGATAGACTCGACCAAGTGGTCACCGAGCTCGGCTTTAGTGAATACACCACCCAAGTTCGTGGCGACACGCTCAACATGTTCGTCTACACCATGTCACTAATGATAGGTACTGCGGGTCTGCCACACGTCATCATCCGCTTCTTTACCGTACCTAAGGTTCGTGATGCCCGTTCATCAGCAGGCTGGGCGCTCGTTTTCATCGCTATCCTATACACAACAGCACCTGCAGTATCTGCAATGGCGCGTCTAAACCTGATGGATACCGTCAACCCAGCGCCGGGGCAACACCTTGCTTACGATGAGCGTCCTGACTGGTTCAAGAACTGGGAGAAAACTGGCCTCCTCGGTTTTGATGATAAAAACGGCGACGGCTTGATTGAGTACACATCCAACCCAGCAACTAACGAACTGAAAGTTGACCGTGACATCATGGTATTGGCAAACCCAGAGATCGCTAAGCTACCTAACTGGGTCATCGCGCTTGTCGCA
>NZ_ABGR01000073.1 GCF_000171815.1 Vibrio sp. AND4
TGTTCAATTTTCCCGTTTCATCTCGGGAGACGTAAATACACCAATTAGCGAGCCCAATAATACAGCACCACCACAATGTTACCTAGGTCACAGGAATGAGGTTTCCGTAATAAAGTTCCGATGTTTAAATCTGCATATTGAGAAGCCGGGACACCAACAGCCGTCCAGAACGATTCTGACTAAACAATCAATTATGTAGATTAGTCCTTTTATATATAAATTTGGATTTAATCTAAATGCTAAAAAAAAAAGACTTTATCACTTTTTTAAACAAGGATTTAGAGCTACTAAAAAGCATAATCACCAACTTTAATTTTCAATATTGAATTTGCCAAGCGGGTGACTACTGTTCTATAGTCTTGTCTGTAGGTATCAACAAGATACGATAGGTCGTCACGTTCAGGTAGTTGCCGCTACCTTAGCTTAGCCCTGACTTAAACCCCGCTCTTAGTGGGGTTTTTGTTTATATGAAGTACACCTAAAGATAATGCATACTTCTTTGACTACCTTGATACAAACCCTTACTGCATCTAGCGTAGTGGAATATAAGATAGTGCTCCGGCCTTAGATTTGCAAGGTACAGGTTTGGGATGAGTTGTTGATAACTAAAGAAGAAGCAAAGAACGAGTCAGTAAATACTAACCTACAAAAGGTGTGTATAGCGGATGATAAAAAATTATAAGTTTTAGATTGGTCGGTATTTAATCTCCCTAAAAAATATTTCTCTTGATTTTTAATCGGAATTTAAAAGCAGTTTATGATCAAAAAAGCGCACCTATTCGTCATATATCGAGCGCGCTTTTTTTAGCCATGGAAAAATCAGTTTTCTTTTCTACGTTATGAAATTTTCAAGTCTCGATACAGAACAAGAGTAGAGTCCTTACTGGCTTTCTTGCTAGGAGTCCAAACCTCACATATAGCTTGCCCTTTTATCATGATTCGTGAGTACCACATACCACCGTCTTTGGTAACTAATGGTGCTGGTGGCTTTTCTGGTAAGGCTTTGCGGTACACGAACTCATTCCAAGCTAATTTGAATGCATCCATGACGTTTTTAGGTTCTTTACCTACGCTAATTTGCCAACTCTTATCTTCAATGGTTACGTCCACCAGCCAAGTACCATCATCTTCTTTATGGCCCTTCATCTTAGGTTTGATCACTGTTTCATCTTTAGGTTTGGTTTCTACCACCTCTTCGGTCGTATTGTTTGCAGGTGTTGTTTCCGCTTTGGCTTCTTCTGCCGCTTTCTTTGTTCGAACGGATTTGCTATCCATAATTGCATCGATAGACCAATCAAGTTTTAAAGCATCTTCCATTAACGCTAAGTAGTCTTTGACCATCTTGTAGTTACGAGTTTTTCCTTCGTGGTCTCGACGAATATCTATAGCTTTAATCACCTGGTAAGGATCGTTTTCAAGCATGGCAATGACAGCTTCGTGCAACTTTATTCGAGCGGAAGTGCCTTTTATCCAGTCGTTCTCTGACATAGCTTTAACGGCTTCAATGCGGCGCTTATCAGAGTCCACAACTAACGGCTCCCAATTCTTACCAGCGTTTAACACTTTGAACTGCATATAGTGTGTTTGAGCATCGGTGTCATGGTGACCAAGTAGCTCCTTATAGAACATGTTTTCGTCTTTGCTTTTCCAACGAGGGTCATCTTTAAAGAAGAGTTCAAAGCTAATCTTTGCGTAAATTGCTCGCGTATCTTTGAACAGCCACTCACGATGGATGGGCTTTCCGTCAGTAGTTATTGGCACGTTTTCAAATAGGTCACGAACAAACTCATTAAGAGGTCTTGCCGTTCTATTTGCTACCAACTGGTTAACCGAGTACTGTCTAGTCGGTTCCAGAGAGTTCAATGCAAGAATATTAGGGAACATGCGCAACCTGTGTATTGCTTCAAGCACTTTGTTCGCATCGGTTAAGGTGTAAATGGTCATTTCATCATCTGTCATACCACCACGTTTTTTCGCTTGGCCTACAAATTTCAATCTGTGGTTATCAACCTTTTTAAACTCACCTTGGAACAGCACTTCGATGGCCCTACGTCCAGTGGCCAGCGCAACACCAGCTGCAACGGCTTCCCATCTGTCTACAGATGAAGGGCTTAATATTAAATCAAGAGCCTGCATAGTTTTCGTATAGTCAATTTCAATCGCAGCCTCTTTTTTCTCAGTTAAAGATCGCTTCTTCTCTGCAGAGCCAGTATCCCTTGCAAATGCATCCTTACGTAAGTGACGCATCACTTCATGGTCAATTTTCAGATCAGCTAGTTGGCTGTAAAAACCCGGTATCTGATTGATTACTTCGTGCAGGTGCTTGATTTTCTCAGCTCGCTCCGAGGCTTTTAATGGCTTTAATGTTTCCAGTTCGTTAGACCATTCAGGGAGTGTTTTAATGCGCTCATTGATGACGCTGGCATAACGACTTGTTTCTGGAGTTATACCTTTTAAGTTTTTCTCTAGGGCTGTAACCAGTTTGAGTTTTTCAATAAGAACCTTCCACGTTTTACGAGTTTCATCAAGTGAGAGGTCTTCCCAACTATGCAACATGTAAGCACACAATGGGTACTTGTTCCTCATTCGCTCAATCGAATCATCGAAAGCGTGGTGTTTTACACCGTTGGCACTTACAGCATTCCTAACATCTTTTAGGTATGAAGATGCCATGTTTAGAGAGATTGAATGCTCTTTGTTTTGCACTCTCTTACCGTATAAAGCGGTTATAACCTTTTGGGCAGCACGCTTATGCTTTGCTGTTTTTTGACCTTGAGGAAGGTCACTCAAATCAATAGCTCTTACCTCTTCTAGAAACTTTTTGATGAACTCTGCGAAGTTAAATTTACGTCTACGACGATCAATATTATCTGAGTCATTGAATGATTTAGGATCAACTGTGTTCGCACTCATGGCTAACTCTCCATCGACAAGAAATTAATAAAAGGTTACACGGCAATAAATTGATTGTCAAATAATCAAATAGTTACTTTTTAATACAGCAAAATAGTAACGTA
>NZ_ABGR01000072.1 GCF_000171815.1 Vibrio sp. AND4
TTTATAGTTGCAAAATTGGCAAACGACAAACTCTGGTATGAAATTAGATTGCCAGTAAAATGAATGAACTTCAAGTAAAGGGACGCTGTAATGTTAAGAAAAGGTGAAGTTAACCGTACGAAAAATGCCCATTGGTGTATTGTTTTGGGAAGTGATGTTTGGCTGGTGGATGGTGCTATTCCTTTTGGGAGCGCAGAGCAATTGTCATTACCTGAAGGCAGTGCAAGGCAGATTGGTGAGTACCAAGGGGCTCCGGTCATGTGGCTCAACCTGTCGGATTTAGACGACGATTTACAGCTGGTTTCTCTGCGTGATTGTTTGCATTTTCCAGAAGCGCTTTTCTTGCTGATCAGCAAGGCGATTCAATATGGTCACATGACTCAAAGCTTACGTTTTTGCCCTCAATGCGGGGGGCGCAACTTCCTCAATAACAATCAGCTAGCGATGCAATGTGCTGAGTGCCGTACTTTGCATTATCCGCGTATCTTCCCTTGCATCATTGTCGCAGTACGCAAAGACAAACAGATTCTGTTGGCACAGCACCCTCGCCATCGAAATGGTATGTACACTGTGATTGCGGGATTCTTGGAGGTAGGGGAAACTTTAGAGCAGTGTGTGGCTCGTGAAATATACGAAGAAACGGGTATACGTGTGAAAAATATTCGTTATTTTGGTAGCCAACCGTGGGCGTTTCCATCCAGTATGATGGTTGCCTTTCTGGCCGATTTTGACTCTGGTGAATTGAATCCTGACTACACTGAACTGTCTGATGCACAATGGTTTGATGTTAATGAGCTGCCGCTTGTCGCACCAAAAGGAACAATTGCACGAGCGCTTATTGAGAAAACGCGAATAGATATTAATTCTAATTAATTGAAAATTAGATAAAAAAACCCTCCGAGATGGAGGGGTAAGTAAGATGTCATTATGAGATGCTGAGTACCTAGTACTCATTTTATAATTGTAATTTTCGCTAGCGACACACTTTTAACACTGGTACTGATTGGGTGCAAATTAAGCACCGATTTGAGAGTTAATAACTTGATCCAGATTGCAAAGCACACAGCTATTAGTCTTAAATCAGTGATAGAATACCTACTTTCAAAGAAAGCCTAACAATTGGAATTACGGAATGACTGAATTAAAAAATGATCGTTATCTGCGCGCTCTTCTCAAAGAGCCTGTCGATTACACGCCGGTATGGATGATGCGTCAGGCAGGTCGTTACTTACCGGAATACAAGGCCACTCGTGCGCAAGCGGGTGACTTCATGTCTCTGTGTAAGAACGCAGAATTAGCGTCAGAAGTAACGCTTCAACCACTACGTCGTTTTCCTCTTGATGCCGCGATCTTGTTCTCTGATATCCTCACTATCCCTGATGCAATGGGCTTAGAGCTTCGTTTTGCTGCAGGTGAAGGTCCGGTTTTCGATAAACCAATCACGTGCAAAGCTGACGTAGAAAAGATCGGTTTGCCAGATCCTGAAGGTGAACTGCAATACGTCATGAACGCAGTACGTCAAATCCGCAAAGATTTGAATGGTGACGTTCCACTGATAGGTTTCTCTGGCAGCCCATGGACACTCGCGACCTACATGGTTGAAGGCGGCAGCTCGAAAGCGTTCACTAAGATCAAGAAGATGATGTACGCAGAACCACAAACTCTGCACTTGCTTCTGGACAAGCTAGCGGACAGTGTTATCGAGTATCTCAACGCGCAAATTAAAGCGGGTGCACAATCTGTGATGGTATTTGATACATGGGGTGGGGTACTGACACCTCGTGATTACAATCTGTTTTCACTGCAATACATGCACAAGATTGTAGATGGCCTGATCCGTGAAAATGACGGTCGTCGCGTACCAGTGACATTGTTCACTAAGAACGGTGGCATGTGGCTTGAGCAAATCGCCGCAACAGGCTGTGATGCGGTCGGCCTAGACTGGACGATCAACATCGCAGACGCAAAAGCGCGTATCGGCGATAAAGTGGCTCTACAAGGTAATATGGACCCATCAATGCTTTATGCTTCACCAGAGCGTATCCGTGAAGAAGTCGCGGGTATTTTAGAAGGCTTTGGCGATACAGGCACTGGTCACGTGTTCAACCTCGGCCACGGAATCCACTTGGATGTACCACCAGAAAACGCGGGCGTATTTGTGGAAGCGGTACACGAGTTATCTAAGCCTTACCACAAGTAAATTCGACTTTTTGAAATCAAATACCGGCAATCCGTGCCGGTATTTTTTTATCTGAAACTCAAGGCTGTACAGCTCTGGTCGCATTTGGTCTACCATGATCTAATTACTATTCTAGCTGTACGTTAGATATTAAAGATTAATATAAACAGTAAGTTATGGTTGTGGGTTTGTGTTCTCATTTTCTTGTACAGATAAGAGAGCAATTAGAACATGGGTAGCCTAAAGCATCGAATGAACACGCTTTTTAAGGTATGGCACGACATCAGATTCAAACCAAGGATTCTTCTTTAACCACAGCGTATTGCGTGGAGAAGGGTGAGGAAGCGGAATAAAGTCAGGCTCCCAGTCCTGCCATTGCTGAACAGTTTGTGTGAGTGTCTTTGGTTTGTTGGTGAGATAGTACTGTTGTGAGTACTGACCAATCAGTAGCGTCAGCTCTATATTGGGCAGTAGATCTAGAATCTTTTTGTGCCAAGCGGGCGCGCATTCTTTACGAGGCGGCAAATCGCCTGAGTTTCCTTTGCCGGGATAGCAGAAGCCCATCGGGATTATGGCAATTTTGTTTGGGTTGTAGAAAACGTCTTTGTCGATATCGAGCCATTGACGTAACCGATCGCCGCTTGGGTCATTCCAAGGTATCGAGGTTTTATGAACGCGCGTCCCCGGGGCTTGTCCGATAATTAGGACGCGTGCGTCTTTTGCGGCTTGTACGACTGGGTTTGCACCCAAAGGTAAATCATCTGCGCAGATCTGGCAGGCTCGTACTTGCTCTAGCAATATTTCTAAAGACATAAGATGGTTAATATCCTTTCTCGAAATCGACCTGATGATGAAGAGAGAAACCGTCTCGCCAACTCAAGTAGTTGTCCGCA
>NZ_ABGR01000071.1 GCF_000171815.1 Vibrio sp. AND4
TTTATTCGCACATTACCTATGACATCACTGAAGAAAAAAGGAAAGTAGATCGACCAGATGTACTTATTATTGAGGGATTAAATGTTCTGCAAAGCGGTATGGACTACCCACACGATCCTCATCGCGTGTTTGTATCGGACTTTCTTGATTTCTCTATTTATGTGGATGCAGAAACCGAAACCATTGAACAATGGTATGTAGAGCGTTTCTTGAAGTTTCGTCGAGGGGCATTTACCCAGCCTGGCTCTTACTTCAATCATTACACTCAGTTGTCTATCGAGGAAGCGAAGACGAAAGCAAAGCAAATCTGGCATGATATTAATGGACTCAATTTAGAGCATAATATTCTTCCTACTCGGGAAAGAGCCCATCTTATTTTACACAAAGGCCCAAGTCACTTGGTTGATAGGGTATCACTGAGAAAGTAATCTCTCTTTACTCATGCTGTTCCCCTTTCCTTAAGGAGATCTCACCGCCGATGTAGGTCTCCAACCCATTTTGGGTTTCCAGGACAACACCACCTTGCTGGTCAATACCTTTCACAACACCATATACTTCTCTCGGCCCCATCAATAACTTCACTGGTCGGCCAATAAAATTGTCGAGACGATTCCAGCGTTCAACAAAACCGCCCAGTCCCGTCATTTCGTATTCTTCTAGCGCGACCTTCCAATGTCTGATCAACTCAAGTGCAAGTTTATTTCGGTCGACATCTAAACCATCACTGACTCGATTTAAACTAGTCCAAGGTTGATCAATGTCCGGTTGTTGATCAGGCATGCCAATATTAAGCCCCATACCGATCACCAAATGCGCCGCAGCGCCCGCTTGTCCGGACATCTCTACTAAAATACCTGCCAGCTTTTTATCTTGGTAATAAATATCATTAGGCCATTTCAGCTTAACGCCATCAATACCCATGCTCTCTATGGCTTCAACTGCCGCAATACCAACAACCAAACTTAACCCCATCGCTGCCGCCATACCAGCATCCAAACGCCAATACATAGATAAATATAAGTTTGTACCAAACGGCGATATCCATTGACGCCCACGCCGCCCTCTTCCCATAGCCTGATATTCTGCTATGCAGACTCGCCCTTTAACCGAATCCTTGACTCGATCGAGTAGATATTGGTTCGTAGAGTCGATCACTGAAATAAGCTCAAGTGGTGTATCCAGCTGAGCTTGAAGTGTTTCTTCATTGAGAAGCTGCAAAGGTTGCGCTAACTGATAACCACGTCCTTGAATGCGAAATATATCGACGCCCCAGTCGTTGAGACCTTTTATGTGCCTAGCAATCGCAGCTCGAGAAATTCCAAGTTCTCGTCCTAACCCCTCTCCTGAATGGAAGGCACCATCACTGAGAGCCTTGAGGATGTGCAACTTTACAGCGTGCTCCTTTCTCATCGTTTCGCCTCAATTTCAGCTAAGTTGGTTTCACCCTTGTTATTCATAAAACGAACTTCGTGTTCAAGTTCAATTTGGTATTTATCCCAAACCGTCTTTTTGACCAGAGACGCTAGTTCAACCACATCATCAGCACTGCAATTATCAACATTGGTCAATACCAAAGCTTGCAAAGGGTTCACTTGAGCACCGTTGACCGATACCCCCTTTAATCCGCATTGATCGATTAACCACCCTGCCGCAACTTTCATTCCGCCTTGCGCTGGGAAAGCCACCATATTCTCGTAATGCTGCACAAGGTGATCGTAATGATCTTGACTGATCACTGGATTTTTAAAGAAACTACCCGCATTGCCGACTTTTGCTGGATCAGGCAGCTTTTCCATACGCACTTGGCAAACGCGCTCAAAAATAGCGAGAGGACTTAACTCATCTTCAGGAATACTCTGCAAAGGACCATATTGATTGATTGCCTGCCACTGCTTGGGTAATTTGAGGCCAATCGCAGTAATAAAGCATTTCTCATGTAAGCTGTGCTTGAAGATAGAATCACGGTAACCAAACTGGCACTCATACGCGCTCATTCGTTTTGTTTCAAAGCTGCTAAGGTCAAGAATATCCACGTATTCGCAAATATTCTGTAACTCTAAACCGTAAGCTCCGATATTTTGGATAGGTGCAGAGCCAGCGCACCCCGGAATAAGAGCGAGATTTTCCATTCCGCCCATACCTTGCTCAACACTCCATTTAACTAAACTTGGCCAATCTTCCCCACCTTCCACATGCAGAGAATAGTGCTGTTCAGTTTCAGTGACGACTTTTCCCATTAAGCGGTTAATGATTACTATGCCTTCGTAGTGTTGAGTAAATAGCATATTGCTTCCCTTACCTAAAAACAGTTTAGGTAAGTCTTGGTAAGCTTTATCTTGGAAGAGTTGCTTGACGTCTTCAATGGAGTCAACCACCGCTAGATACGCACAAGTTTGTTCTATACCAAATGTGTGGAAAGCCTTAAGGCTCGCGTGTTTCTTAATTTCCATAGTGGGTTTGCAACGCCAGGTGAGATTCTCGTAAACTGTAAACATTCTACATTAGTTATCTTTTAGCCGCAGTGACAATACCTAACTCAATAATCATAGAAGTGTTAAATCCAATCAAACTTCCTCTTATTAAGAGGTTGTATAAAGCCCATTACCCGGCTGGACGTGCCAAACGAGACGAGCTGATCATCACAGCCAGTATCGATAATTGTATCGTCGCTTTGTTAAGAATGAAGACGGTAGAAAAGTCACGCCTGCTCACCGGTATGCTGGTTGTACCGGAGCATAGAGGGACAGGTGTAGGAAACGCGCTGTTGGAGTACTGTACAAGAAAAATTTTCAGTGAAGGTGATTATTGCTTCGCATTTAGCCAGTTAGAAGGTTACTACGCACAACATGGATTTAAAACGATTGAAGGCACTGAGCTTCCCAACTCACTAAAAAATGCCTATTTTCGCTATATTGAGAGTGGCAAAGGTCTCATTCCAATGCAATTCACTGCTTCTTATCCCTTAAACGGTGTGGTTTTGTAGCCAGAGAAATCATATCTTTGGTAAAATATCAGGTTCGCAATATTACACTTAATTAAGGTACTCATACCGGTATGAAAGTAAATAGGAACCCATT
>NZ_ABGR01000070.1 GCF_000171815.1 Vibrio sp. AND4
TCTTTATTAACAAAAATAAATCACTATTCCATTATATTTTACTTTCAGTATATTTACTGAGTAAACTAATTAAGCTACTTTCCGGTAAGGTAAGCTTAAAGCAGTTTCAATCTACTATTTCAGGAATATTAAATGGCTATTTTAGAAAGTAGAAGTCTAATATTGATTGGTTTTAATACGGATTATCAAAGGTTAGAAGTTGAGGAAATTTCCGGCCAATGGAATGTATATGATTTTCGCATGAACTTTATATTATATTTTTTGTGCAGTAAGTTAATGAGGTTTAATCTAACAAAAAAAATTGTTACTAATTATTATAAGTATAGAAAGAAGAGGCTGCCAATATCGAACTATAAAGTTATAGTGACAGACGACCCAATTGATATGTACGGCATACATGCTTTTGAAAAAAAAGATGTTAAGGTTCTCATGAGAAACAGCGTTCTAGGTGATGATAAGTTACTAAGTATCTTTTCAGGCTATAGTGTTTACTCATTTGATCCGAAAGATTGCGAAGATTACGGGTTTGAAGTAATGAAGCAATTCATTCCTTGTGCCGAAAAAATACAAGAGTACTGCAGTGATAAGTACAAAGTTGATTTCTTCTTTTTGGGGCTAGATAAAGGAAGAGGGGTTTATCTAAATAGTTTGGAAAAAAAACTCAATGACTTTGGATTCACTACAAAGTTTTTAGTAAAATCTCCACCAATTGGTTTTTTTCAAAAAATAGATAAATGGATCAAGGGTGTACCTAAATATAAGATGTTAACATATCAAGATAATTTAAATAATGTATCTGAATGTAGGTGTATAGTTGAATTGGTACAAGAAGGTCAAAGCGGAATTACGTTAAGAACATTAGAAGCAATGTTTTTTAAGAAAAAATTAATTACTAATAATAAAGAAATACTAGGTTCTGAAGTGTTTGTCAGTAATAATATTCTGTATGTGGAATCTTTAGATGAAATTGAAGAAGATTCAATTAGGAATTTCATTAATTCACCATACGAAAATTACCCTTCCAGTACCCTTAAAAAATATACAATTTCTGAAAACTTAAGAGAAATAATTTTAAGAGATTAGTGCATGAATATTTGTTTTTTTTGTAATGAATATCCTCCTTTATTGAATGGAGGAATTGGAACTTTTACTAAAGAACTTGCTGAAGGTTTGGTTGAAAATAATAATGAAGTTACCGTGATCGGTTTCTACGATCAAACTAAAAGAATTAGTATAAAGAAAGTTAATGGAGTTAGACTTGTTTTCTTAAAGAAATCTAAGTATTTTCCTTCAGTTATTGACAGAATAAAAAGTCGCACTATATTTAGAGAAGTTTTTAATAAATATAATTTTGATATAGTCGAAATTCCAGATTTTTTAGGTTGGGGAATAAGTATTCCTAATGGTAAATACTCTAAAGTAGCTCGTCTTCATGGTTCATCTACATACTTCAGCGACGAAGCTGGGTATAAAAATTTAAAGTACCATATATGGAAAGTATTGGAGAGGTTATCTTTAAAATACTCGGACAATATAGTTTCAGTTAGTCAATATACAGCTGAGAAAACTAAGAGTATTTTCAATCTTAACTGTCAAATTAAGATTATATATAATGCAGTGAAGGAAGGGGGGGGGAGTCGTTTCCAGTGTAGTGACTATTGTAGTCAATTCATTTTCGCGGGAAGTCTCTTGGAGAAAAAGGGAGTTCTAGATTTGGCCAAGGCATGGGTAAAATTCTCAACTTTGAATCCTTCAGCGAGGTTGACATTCGTAGGAAAAGATCCAGAGGGTAATTGGCCAAGAATTATGAAAATCGTTTCGGAATCTGAGTTTGGCGCGGAGTCAATATCTTATAAAGGGGCAGTTTCAAAACACGAGCTTTTAGAATTGTATTGTGTTCATGACTGTGCGATATTCCCGTCTCACGCAGAAGCTTTTGCATTAGCTCCCATGGAAGCTATGGAACTTGGAATTCCGGTTATATATAGTTCACTTACAAGTGGGAAGGAGTTGCTTGAAGACGGAGTACATGGCTTCCTTGTAAACCCGAAGGACACTCAACAGATAGTTGATAAGCTAATACTGTTATCATCACTAGATAAGCATACAAGACAAAACATTACATCAGCTGCAAAAAAACATTTAAGTGAAAGATTTAGCTTTACAAACTTCATAGCGGAAAATATTGATTATTATGGTACCTTATCGAATAAGAACAATAATAAATAAGCTTAGGCTTAACATTTTGGCAGCTGGTTCTTTGGTTATAGGATTATTGAATTTTTTATTAATATATTCAATCTATGGGAATTCTGAAAGTGCGGATTTGTATTTCTTATTAACAAATGGGGTAAATATTTTATTTCTTATTGTTGAGTCTCTAGTAAGTAATTATGTCTATGAATTTAGGATGTTGAGAACATCAAAAGAGAGAACATCCGCATATTCTACCATGTTAATTTTCGTCGTTACAATTTCTATTTCTCTGACTTTTATATTTTTATCGGTATATGTTGATATATATGAATTTATTTTTAACGGGGAGGGGGATAGCTCTGGAATCAAAATATTTTCTTATTTCATTAATGTTACTAGCTTGTATCTAATACTTCAGATAAATGTATATTCCCTGAATTCAATCGATAAGATTGGAATGGGTTATATCGTTTCTTTCATTCCTCAAGTTTTTTCTTTCTTATCTTTACTGGCTATAACTGCGGGGTTGATGGAATCAAATATAGATAATGTTTTTGTTTTTCTGACTATAGGCTATGTTTTCTCTTCTATCCTATCATTGTATCTTTGCTTAAGGTATATTGGTTTTTCGTTAACATTAAACTCTGATTTTTTATACTCTTCTGTTAAGAAAAGCATCAAATCTAGGACTGCAGCAAATATTCATAATGTATTTTTAAACTATTTTATAATTTCAGTAATGTCAGTAGCTCAGAGTGGTACCGCATCAACATTCTATTACGGGAAAAGAATAGCTGAAATGTTTCATTTGGTAATATATGGCCCCTTAGGTAAGAAAATGATCAATAGCATATCTGATAGTTGGAATGTTAAGAACTATAAAGATTTTATTTCTATAAGGCATAATATATTCTTCAAAGTTCCGTTTGTATATGTTTTAACTCTAACTTTACTTTTGTTGATTTTATGGATTTTCACAGAGGTGACTAGTATAGTATCTCTAGATTTTTATGAATTGTCT
>NZ_ABGR01000069.1 GCF_000171815.1 Vibrio sp. AND4
TTCCGAGGTTGAGCCCCGGGCTTTCACATCTGACTTAACAAACCACCTGCATGCGCTTTACGCCCAGTAATTCCGATTAACGCTCGCACCCTCCGTATTACCGCGGCTGCTGGCACGGAGTTAGCCGGTGCTTCTTCTGTCGCTAACGTCAAACAATACAGCTATTAACTATACCGCCTTCCTCACGACTGAAAGTGCTTTACAACCCGAAGGCCTTCTTCACACACGCGGCATGGCTGCATCAGGCTTGCGCCCATTGTGCAATATTCCCCACTGCTGCCTCCCGTAGGAGTCTGGACCGTGTCTCAGTTCCAGTGTGGCTGATCATCCTCTCAGACCAGCTAGGGATCGTCGCCTTGGTGAGCCTTTACCTCACCAACTAGCTAATCCCACCTAGGCATATCCTGACGCGAGAGGCCCGAAGGTCCCCCTCTTTGGCCCGAAGGCATTATGCGGTATTAGCCATCGTTTCCAATGGTTATCCCCCACATCAGGGCAATTTCCTAGGCATTACTCACCCGTCCGCCGCTCGACGCCGTTATCGTTCCCCGAAGGTTCAGATAACTCGTTTCCGCTCGACTTGCATGTGTTAGGCCTGCCGCCAGCGTTCAATCTGAGCCATGATCAAACTCTTCAATTTAAAGTTTTTGTGACTCAATGAATACTGACTTCAAAACTCATCCTTACTCGAAAGTAAGAAGTAATTCTAAAGCTATTATCGTTCCAACAGAACGATAATGAATTGACTGTGCCAAGTCTTTCGACTCGTTTGGTCACTCAGTTCATTGAAATCGAATTTGAAGCCTAAGCTTCTAATTGGATTATCATCAACGAGTGCCCACACAGATTGATAGGTTCTTATTTTTAAAGAGCGTTTCTAACATTCTTAGCAACTTAATTGCTCGTTGTTAGGGGTGCGTATCTTACTCTGCACCGTGAGATAGTCAAGCCTTTTTTCAAGTTCTTTTTCTCTCTTTCCCGACTCGCAGTGTGACTTTCGTCTCACTCCGTGTCGGTGGATGCGCAGTATAGGGAATCCAGAAATGAGCGCAACCCTTTTTTTGAAAAAAAACGCCAACTGAACAAATAACCAACACTTCGTCTAGGTATAAGGCAAAACTCACAGTCTATGGCGTAATTATTCAGATATTAGAGTAGTTGAAGTCAGATTTTATTGTGATTTTCTGGCAGTTTTCCATCACGACCTCTTCTTCTATTAAAATTAAAGGAACCTACTTTACCGATAGTACGTCTTAAACCGATAGAACATCCAGACTAATGTCTGTTTTAACAAAAATGGAGTTTTGATCCAGATCACTGCACTCTCACACACATAGAACGATAATGATAATCGTTATCAGAAAGGAGGTGTTATTATGAAAGCTGCTGTCGTTAGCGAATTTAAAGGTCCACTCATTATTAAAGATATCCCTCTACCCAACATTAAACCTCGCGATGTGCTCGTGAAAGTCCACGCATGCGGTGTTTGCCATACCGATCTACACGCTTGTCATGGTGACTGGCCAGTAAAACCTAAGATGCCTCTCGTTCCTGGTCATGAAGGTGTAGGCGAAATCGTTGAAGTTGGTAGTGAGATACATCACCTCAAAGCGGGTGATCGTGTCGGTATTCCGTGGCTCTATAGTGCGTGCGGTCATTGTGACTACTGCTTGGAAGGTCAAGAAACACTTTGTTTAGATCAACATAACGCTGGTTATTCTGTCGACGGTGGCTATGCTGAGTTCTGTCTTGCTCACGGGGAATACGTGGTGAAGATTCCGGATGGTATAAGTTACGTAGATGCGGCTCCTTTATTCTGTGCAGGTGTGACGACTTATAAGGCACTCAAAGTCACTGATGTCAAACCAGGTCAATGGGTCGCAATTGTCGGCGCAGGAGGTTTAGGTCATTTAGCGATTCAATATGCAGCAGCAATGGGCATGAATGTTATTGCTGTTGACACTGGCGACGAAAAGCTTGCACTAGCCAAAAGCCTAGGAGCACAACACACCATCGACTTTATGAAAGAGAAGCCATCGGAGCGCATCAAAGACATTACCAATGGCGGTGTACACGGTGTTGTCTGTACTGCCGTTTCTAAGCCAGCATTCCAAGAGGCTTATCACTCCGTGCGTCGTGGTGGTGCATGCGTACTTGTTGGTCTTCCTCCAGAAGAGATGCCAATCCCCATCTTTGATACTGTGCTAAATGGTATCAAAGTGATTGGTTCTATTGTCGGCACACGCAAAGACTTACAGGAGTGCTTACAATTTGCAGCTGAAGGAAAAGTAAAAGCAATCATTGAAGTCAAACGGCTTGAAGATATCAATGACATTTTTGCTGATATGGAGAGAGGTGAAATCAATGGGCGTATCGTGATGGCGTTCACCTGATTTTAGCTTTTATTTTCTTTCCTGTATTAATCCTTTTATATAGAGAGCAAAAAGAGCGGCACTTTTGTGCTGCTCTTTGGTTTTTGCTTTTACGTGGGTTGATTCAACTCAACTCGTGGAGATGTGTCTCTTTTATTACATACATAAGAACAGATATTGCACTCATGAGAACAGAGCATCCTTGCCCTACTCTTTACAACAGTTTGGTTAGGGAATATCTAACGTACCGTTGTTTTCGATAACACATTGAATTGGCAAGAGTGGAGCATGCTTAATTCACAATGGCGTTATCTTTAATGAGGAACTTAGTTTTTCAAAACTTTTACGGTGTAGCTACCGTCTTTTTGTTGGTATAAACCGTGGATATCAGTCTCAAAGCCCGGGTAATGCGCACCGATATCACAAAGCATCTCTAAGAAGTCCAGCACAGGGCGAGACTCTTGAGTCACCATTTCGCCAGGAAGTACTAGTGGCACACCCGGAGGGTAAGGAAGGATCATGTTTGCACTAACACGGCCAACCATTTCTTCCAGTTTAACTTCTTCGATGTTGCCACGAAGCTCTTCTTGCCATGCTGCATGTGGCGTCACTTTCATTTCTGGAAGCACATCAAACGCTTTGTACATTAGCTCTGGTAGATTGTATTTCTTAGTTAGGTCATGAATTGCTTGTGCTAATTCTTGAACACGCATGCCTTCATAAAAGCTTGGGTCTTCGTTATATAACGAAGGCAGGAAGCTCTTGATGGTTAGGTTCAAGTCATAGCCACGTTTAAATTCCGTTAGACCACGTAGCAATTGCATGGCTTTTGATTTGTCGATACCGATTGAGAATAGGAACAACAAGTTGTATGGACCTGTTTTCTCTACCACGATACCACGCTCGTCTAAGAATTTAGCCACCAGCGAAGCAGGAATACCTGATTCTTCTAGTTCACCTTCT
>NZ_ABGR01000068.1 GCF_000171815.1 Vibrio sp. AND4
TGGGTACCAATGGCATCAAAGAACTTATCTAAGCTAACTTCACTAACCTCAGGTAATAAGTTTTGATAGCGGCTTTTAAGCTCTCTCAGCTTGGCAGCATTCTCCTTGCCTTTTATCCGAGAACGAATGGTGCTAACGCCATCTTTTGGCTTCGTCCAAAGTGCAGCGTCTTCTCGGGTATAAGAATTGTTAAGAGCCAAACCATGAAATCGAACTCCATGGACAGAATGTGTAAAAACAGCTTTAGCATTAAACTCATTAGCAAAAGCATCAAAGTCTGCCTTCAGATCTTTGGCTTCAGCCTTATGCTGAGATAAGGCTGTCAATACTGCTTTATCTTCCGTTTGGTAAAATTTATTCATGCTATCTCCTGACGTAAGTACTGTGTTAAGTACTCTGGCACTGGGTAATGTTCGGCATAGTATTTAGCCCAATGTCTATACACATGCTCGTCACCATGACGGTTTAACAAAGCCCAACTAGCAATAGCAGCAGGCTTGTTATCAAAAGGCCCAACTTGTTGTTTACAGTTAGGGCAAAACAAAATGAATTTCTTAGTGGCTCTGTTATAACCCCATTCAGGCAGCCACGAATTCTCTGGCTTCAGACCGAAGTACAGATTGCATAGACACGTCGGCATGTCTTCTGGCAGTTTTTCTGCTGCGTCCTCGTTCATGCACATGGTCCAAGCCTTCCTTATCAAATCTGTCTAAAATATCGATCAGGCGATTCCAACGTTTAGCCCATGATTTCTCCCACGCTTTCTGCTTCTTCTCAGCCAGCTTCGCTATCTCAACCTGAGTTAATTGCATTTTTCTGGCGTTCAACTGATCACGCTTCTGCATACAAGCGAGTAGAGCAAGGTGCTTTATCAAGTCCTTAGAATCATCGCTAAGAGTTTTAGGTTCCTCTGCATAGAAGAGAGCTAACAAGACACTTAACAAAGCTTTTGTAGGACTTTGCGCTCCTTCGCTGTAACAGAAGCGGAGCCAATCACCTATATGCTCCGGAGCACTATTCATGTCGTGCACCAATTTCGCATGCTTAAACGCTTGCGCTGGCAGTGGCATAGGGGAATGCTTAAACTGTTTACATGCCAACGTGGTAACAACTTGCGGCTTAACTTTTGCCAATTCTTCGCCCTTCTCACCAACTTCAATTCGGTAATTACTACGTTGGAACCGTGCATCACTACTTCCATTTTGTTCAAAACCATCCAACTGACCTCTGGTTCTGGGAATAACTAAAAGTGCAGAGCGAAGCTCTTCTCGTAGTCCTTCCTCGTTATACTTATTACGCATGGTCATCCCCTTTAATTAAACAAAGAGTTGTTTCGGTACGCTTTTACTGAAGAAGGTTCAATCCCTGTCGCCCGGTAAATTGCACCAAGTTCAGCCATTAAAATGCCTATGCACTCGGCTATCTCATTTGAGTAGTTAAGAACTTCCGTAGGATCATCATCAGACGTGAAAACACCATCCATAGCGGGATTTGATTTAATGAGGATGTCACCCCATTCTTTTGCCATTTGAGGAAGGTGAGATCGAGTTTCGTTGTTTTGAGTCCGTGGTCCCATCGCTGTTAAAGCAACAAAGAAAGAACCTAACATTCCGCAAAGCTCATTCTTCAATGGCTGCTGGTACTCATGAGGGAGACTAGAAATAAGAGGTAGTATCCAGTTAACTGTGAGTTGGTTTTCACCATCTATATAGCGAACAAGACGCCGAGACTGACTTTTGTACCATTTATCTATCTCTCTATCTGGTTCAAAAAGCTCTCCAGCTTTGATTAGCTCAGGTAAAACGCGAGTTCTTATGTACTTCTCGGCGGCAATACCTATTTCTTCTAAATAGCAATTGATATGGCGAATCACTATCGCTGACAATCTGTTGTCGTTTTTTCGACGTTTCATTACTACCACCTACTGACTATTCTTTAGTTATAGCGAAATCAGGGAAGCGTTCTGGATAAATCAAATGCTCTAGGGATAAGCCATCTTTTTTGTATCTATCAACCACTTTTAAACAAACCTCTCCTGATGAGTTTTTAGATATCCCTCTTTCTAACCGGCTCAACGTTGAGTCACTAGAACAACACTCTTTAGCCAACTGTGTTAAGGAAATACCCTCTTTTTTTCGGCACATATATAAAGGAGTTTTCATATGACGACTTTATTTCATATTTGACACAAAGTAAAGTATTACAACTTTGTGCCGTCTATGGTTCTGTCAAATATGAGATAGAGGACAATTTTTCATATATGAAAAAAAAGGCAGCGCGATGGAATTGCATGAGTTAATAAAGACTGAAAGAACGAAGAGATTTAGTCTTGATGAGGTTGCAGCCACATTTAAAGAGTGGGGAATCGATTGTTCTTCATCTACTCTCTCAAGAATCGAACGTGGCGCGATCCCCAGCTGGCCAATCGTTGATGGTTTTTGCAAATTATTTGGCTGGTCTTTATCCGATCTCGAAAGAAAGCTCGGAAGAACTGTCAGTAACGAAAAACCACAAGTAAGTACGGAATCACCAAGAAAAAGACATGTGTCGTCTGCTATTGGAAGAGAAATCCCCATTGTAAGTTGGGTAAATGCTGGTGGCTGGGCAGAGAGCCCATGTATTGAGAGCTACAACCAAGAAAAACAATTTGTTACTGGAAAAATGCCTAAGAACACTTTCGGCTTGGTTGTGTCGGGAAACTCAATGGAAAACTGTGAAATGAAAGAGACTTTCCCGAATGGAAGTTTAATTCTAGTCAATCCAGACATAGAACCCGAGATAGGCGACTATGTTGTTGCTGTAGATGAAGTGACTCAAGAGGCAACGTTCAAGCAATTACTTGAAGATTGTGGTAAAAAGATGTTGGTTCCACTTAATTCTCAATATCAAGTGATGAACGTGACAGAAACCACTATGATAAAAGGTGTGGTATTTAGAAGTATTGTCGATAAGAAGGTCTGATACATATACTTTCTTGTCATTTTTGATACAAAGAAGCTCAAGTTTGAATTTCCCATTTATGAAAAGATCGTTTACTATTGTGGCTATAGATAACGTTCAAAGCATGGTGGGTGATGTTGCTTCTGGTAATAAAAAGAAAAACACTAAGCTATGTTATTGATTTAAAACAGATTTTAATAAATACAGATACAAAAAAAGCCGGTTGTGGCGACCGACTTTTCTTATGTGATAGGCAGCTGGAGACTAACCATAACACTCAAATTGTTGGTTATAATTCTAGCGGCCTATTCATGCATACGCAATAGAAAAAGTTAACTAATAATAACTTTTTTACATTGTGGTATCTGTCATCAGACGGAACGAAGATGGCTAATCATATACTACTAGAATTGCATGAAGCCGAGGAAGCGCTCGGTTACATCTCTCCAGACTTACCTTATATAGACTGGTCCAAAATTGGCCGGGCGCTATATTCTGAATACGGTGATGCGGCAAGGGACATATTTGAAGACTGGTCTGAAGCTGGATCTACATACGATAAACGCAGCTTTAATAGTTGGTGGAAAAACTTCCGCAATACAAAGCGTACTAGCTTTGGCTCTTTTAT
>NZ_ABGR01000067.1 GCF_000171815.1 Vibrio sp. AND4
TTGTTTAGGGCAGAGTTCGCCTTTCTTAGCATGCCTTTCAATCATGTAATCCCCTCGGGAACTGTGCAATACAATGGCATTCCAGACCTGTCCATCTTCGAGTTCAAATTCCATTGCGTAATGTATACCGCCAACCCTTTTCGTTCTAACATTGTTAATCTGTTTTAATTTACCGGTGGCATTCATTTGGTGCAGGATTACAGTAAGAGATCGTTTAGCATCAGGCGTGACTTTTGCATCTCTCCAACCTCTGGGAGCGCTTCCTTGTGCGCGGCATACTGCTCGCAACTCTTTGCTTAAATTCGATGACATCTGTTCGTCGCCAGCCAGTGCGTCGTTAGCAAGTGGAAGCGCAGTGATTGCCGCAATGGCCATCCACATTATCGTTAAATTCATAAACTCACTCCATTATTATGTTTCTGGCTGAGTATAGGTGTGACTTCCAAAGTTTACATAACAAGACGGCCTATCTACCCTTTGATGATTAAGCATCATGAGGGGGAAAGGGTCAAAAACGATCGCTTTTAAGCGGCACTCGTAATATTAGTTAGAGGAGGAGATGTTATGAGTTTGAAGCATTATTTTGAAAAGGCCTCACCAAAGTTTGAACCTGGAGGTCGGTACCACAATTTTTATCCACTCTTCGAAGCTGTCGAAACCCTTTTTTATACGCCAGGCAAAGTGAACAAAGGCGTTACCCACGTTCGAGACAGCATCGACTTAAAGCGCATCATGATTATGGTATGGCTGGCCGTCTTCCCCGCTATGTTTTGGGGCATGTACAATATAGGTCAGCAATCCAGTGATGCTTTACTCTACGGGCTCGATCAAGTAGCGGCCCAACAAGCGATTGATGCTTCTTGGGGGCTTAGTTGGGTGTGGGGGTCGGTAGAAGCGGCCAGTCAAGCCGACTGGGCGGGCAAAATGCTCGTTGGCGCGACCTATTTTCTACCCATCTATGCGACGGTGTTTGTGGTCGGAGGTTTCTGGGAAGTGTTGTTTGCGATTGTCCGCAAGCATGAGGTTAATGAAGGGTTCTTCGTCAGCTCTATTTTGTTTGCTTTGATTCTCCCGCCAACGGTTCCTTTGTGGCAAGCGGCGTTAGGCATCACTTTCGGCATAGTCGTTGCCAAAGAAGTTTTTGGCGGTACGGGAAGAAATTTCTTGAACCCCGCTTTAGCAGGGCGTGCTTTCTTGTATTTTGCGTACCCAGCTAACATGTCCGGAGGCGCAGTGTGGGTTGCAGCAGATGGTTATTCTGGCGCAACACCTTTGAGCCAATGGTATGAAGGTGGCCAAAGTGCTTTGATAAATAACATGACTGGGCAGCCTATCTCGTGGATGGATGCCTTTGTTGGAAACCTGCCGGGGTCGATGGGGGAAGTGTCAACCATGCTCATCGCGCTTACAGGCCTGGTGCTGATCTTCATGAAGATAGCCTCGTGGCGAATTGTTGCGGGCGTTTTAGTAGGGTTAGCGGCGACATCGCTGTTGCTAAATGCAGTCGGCTCTAACACTAACACCATGTTTTCTATGCCATTCTACTGGCACTTTGTTATTGGTGGTGTGGCGTTCGGCACCTTTTTCATGGCAACCGATCCGGTATCGGCCGCTTTCACCAACAGCGGTAAGTGGGCCTACGGTATTTTGATTGGTGTGATGACAGTATTTATTCGAGTCCTTAACCCCGCCTATCCTGAGGGTATTATGCTCGCTATTCTGTTTGCCAACTTGTTCGCTCCGTTGTTTGACTACATGGTCAAAGAAAATAACATCAAGCGAAGAATGAAAAGGGCGAGACCGATGTAGAGCGTCATCTACTTAATCTGATTCGAAGTCGGTTCATTAATGGCCAGATATGAGAATGTCTGGCCTTATCTTTACGACCAGTTAACTAATTTTTCCCAGTTAACTTATTTGTGCCTTGGCAGCTAATTACAATTACGCCAACCCGAGTGTGATTCGTACGAACTGGTCATCTTGGTACAAGACTTCATAGTTGAACGTGCTGCTGGCATAAATGCTACCAAGAAACAAAGAACGTTGACTCATAGGGCCACGGAACAGCATCGAAATGGGAGCGATCAGGGCATTATTATCGTCGAAGTGCTGATTTAGGTTGGCAGATAGGACACACAACAGGCAACCATGCTGTTCATGAGATAAATCGACATCTTCAGGTCGAGAGAGCAGTACCGTAGTTCCCAGTTTTTTCTCGACTTCGTTAATCAGCAGCAGATAACTATCTAGATCAGGTTGCGGGTTACTGGGTTTTCCAGCACCTACACAGCGTTCGAGCAGAGCTTCAAGATTCCCCTTTTCCCCTTTTGCCTGTTGAGTCATCGCCTTTAATGGCTTTTTAATCGCTTTGTAGCGATTACTCTTGAGCTTGGGCTTGAGCCATTTTTGCAGTAGATCGTTACGTTCTTTAAGGGAAAGAACTCGCGGTGATGCGTCGATTTTGAAGTGCAGGTGTAATAGGGCGTGCACCGCTATTTCGCTAAGAATTTGGTTAGCGTCAGCGGATTGTTTTGCCGGTTTAGAACTTTGCATTACACTCTAAATTCTTTGAAAGAAAGGAATGGTGCCGAGAGAGGGACTCGAACCCTCACACCTAAGGCACTAGCACCTCATGCTAGCGTGTCTACCAATTTCACCATCTCGGCATAACGATGCTCTGAATGCACAGAGGCCTCGAATGAAGCGACGTAAATTGTATATCTAAAATCCATCGCTTGGCGAGAATAAAATGGCTCATTTTTGGTCTTTGGGGTTTAACTGAGTATTTATTGTTCGTTTTTCATGATTTCACCATTTTTACGCTCGTGATACCCCTATTTACCCTACAGGTATAATCTGAAAAATAGCACGCTTGCTTATATTTTGAGCGTTTGAACGTTTGCGTATAGAAATGTGATGAATCTCTCTTTTTACTGACTATACTTGCGCCCCGTTTAAGCGGGAATTAGGGTTCGTTGTTCAGGACTCTTACCCATACAAGCCGTCACATGGAGTTGGACGAGTTAAGAGCTCTCCTGCAGTGAATGACCCCAAGGACCGGACCAGCTACGTTCAATTGCTTGTATAAGGTAAAAATAAGATGTCGAACTATTCGGTTTTCCTTCAATTTGGATCTGTGAGTGTATTGTCACTCAATGCGTTGTCTCTCTCTTCTGCCAATGTTTTTGGTGCTCCTTTCTTTTTAAACGTTCAGTAGGTCCGATTCATGAGTGTTCTATTTAGTCTATTTGGTATTGCTGCACTGTTAGTTTGTGCGTTCCTGCTGTCAGAGAACCGTTCTTCAATTAATTGGAAAACCGTTTCTCGTGCATTGCTGCTTCAGATGGGGTTTGCGGCTTTAGTTCTTTATTTTCCCTGGGGACAAGCAGCGCTAGCAAGTTTAAGTCAGGGAGTTGCTGGGTTACTAAGCTTTGCTGATGAGGGCATCAAATTCCTCTTCGGTGACCTTGCTTCTACAGGTTTCATTTTCGCGGTTCGTGTTCTGCCTATCATCATCTTCTTCAGCGCTCTTATCTCTGCTCTTTATTATTTGGGTATCATGCAAAAAGTGATTCAATTTATCGGTGGCGCAATCCAAAAATTCTTGGGGACCAGCAAAGCAGAATCTCTTGTAGCGACCGGGAACATCTTTCTAT
>NZ_ABGR01000066.1 GCF_000171815.1 Vibrio sp. AND4
AACAGACATCTTTGCTGCTGACTCTGCAAAGTTAAACAACTCATCCTTTGCGATGCCGTTTCGAGCACCCTCGGCAATGATTGCAGAAAGACCTTCTTGAGTAACACCCAGTTTAGGCGCCTCAATAACAATCCTTTTCTTCATCACCTCCAGCTCTTCATCGCTTGCATCATTCACCGCTTTTTTCACATCAGCAAACGCTGATTCAAAATCGACAGCAAACTTAATCGGCACTGCCAGAACAGCACCCTTCATTGCCAAATCTAACGCATCGCCCCCTAATTCAGAGCGAGCCATCTTATTCGACTCTATCTTTGCAGATGCAGCCTGAACCGATTTCAACTTGGCTTTCTGCTTATCCAGTGCAGCGTTCGCAGCAGTAATATCACGCTTGAGCTGACGTTGTGTTTCACAAAACTTATGCGCCTGAATACCAGACTCATTTAACTTGGATTTCAGGCTATGAAGCTTCGTTCTCTGAACATCGTAATGCTTGGTGAGCTTTGAAACTTCACTGCGTGATTTATTATAAGCAGCCTGAGTTTTACTTAGCTGCTGCTGATGTTCGTTGAGATTAGCTGTGTTGAGTTTAACTTCTTTACGAGCTTCTTTAATTGCTGTTCGCAAAGCTTTACTCGGTTGTTCCGTTGCTCTCATTTGAGCTTCAAGGTTTTGAAGCTTAATTTGAGAACTGGTAACCGCTGACTCGTAGCCTTTCGTTTGAAGACTAAGCTCCTTTGTCGCTACAGCTAACCGCTCCGCTTTAACTTTAGCCGAGCCCATTTGAGCTGACGTTTCAGTTAAATCACGCTTAACACTCGCGTAAGATTTAAGGCTGGCAGCACTGGCATTGAGCTTTTTTATCTCAGCCGAATGAGCTTTAACATCCTCAGTCAGTGAGCCAAACGATGTTCTGGCCGCCTTGATAGGCACTGAGTATTGATCAATCGCTGCAATTGCAACTTGATACTTTGAACGATTGCTCATTGTTGCTTCAACCTTTCAATTGCCAAATAAAAACGCCGCACTGCCACGTCTGCTGGTAGTGCGCCTATTTGCTCATCGTTATATGGATAAACGAGCGGCAGATAATCACAGAGCGCTTCTATATCTTTGTCTGAAAGAAGCCTGCCTGCTGGTTTAAAAAATTATCAATATTGACCTGCAATTGATTCCAATCCGGCATAAACAACTTGTCTACTTCGGTTTCGCTTAATCCTGAACAAGCATGAGTGATAAACGCCTGCTTTTTCTTATCCGTAGGCTGAGACTTGTAAATCTTACGCGTTCTCACAGATGGCACTTTTAATTCGATTTCAGTAATCGTACGACCATCATCAGCGACGATTGGCAGAGCCAGTTGAATTTTCTCACTGCCGATTTCAATTCCTAGCAACCAATCCGGTGAGTTCTTCGTAACCAAGCTGAAAATGATTTTTTCTATAGAGTTAAAATCTGGTGTAGATAGCTTATCAAACGTCTTTTCTGAAATGCCTGTTAACGCCAACGTGAACTCTTCAACCACAACATCCTGATCGTCTTGTTCAACATCGACACTGCTATAAATACTGAACGTCAAAGGTTCAAAAGTTAGCGAGGTAATTTCAGTATCATCAACGGTGATTGGATGAAGAAGATTGTGCGTAATTGGTGCAAGCTTTAGTTCTGTTTTCTTTTTGTTTTCAATTTGCAGAGTCATAAATTTTCTCCAAAAAAAGGCTCCCCTTCGGGAGCCAACTAGCTAGAAATTTGGAATGGGTCCACGGACACAATTAGCCGCGACCGAGATTGCTGCGATGCTTCGCCATGATGTCACCTTTACCCAAATCGATATATTGGGTATCTAAGTTAATGTCATAACGGATCTTGCCATCTTCAGTGTGCTTATAGATACGAGGCGCGAATTCAATCGTAGTTTCAGAGATTGCTTGCGATACTCGTGAGCCATCATCGACTTTGTTGATATCAGCCGTGTAAGAACAATGCTCAGCAAATACATTGCCATCTTCATCCTGATAAGAGGCTTTCACGTCAATCTGAACGCGCTCATCTTCTTCAACACCATAAGCCTGTAGTGCTGGTGCCGTTGCACCCTTAAGCTTTAATGTTCCGTTACCGACCGTAACACCCGTACGCTTTTTAGTGGACGCATAGCGCCCACCTTTCGCGTCTTCTGTTTTACGCTCTACCACTGGGGGGCGTATGTTCTTCTAACTCACCGAAGAACTTTGTGACCTTCGAGCACAACTTCGCCATTACTAATGTGCGTTGACCTGCCATTACAAGATCTCCGAGATAAAGTTGTCGATAATGCCGATGTCCTCAATGAGTGGTAAACCATGTGCTCATTTGGTGGGAAGCCAGCATAACGAATTGCGATGTACCAAGTACCGTTGCGGTAGGTTTCAGCCGTATTAAGCTCAGGATGAAGCGATACTTCCATACCGATCACTTCTTCATTCGCTTTTAGCTGAGCACCCCATGCGTTCAGTTTTGAAATTTCTTGTTCCATGAACGATGTGTCGAGATTTTCTGCCATCACCTTTTGCGCAGACTTTTTCAGCTTGCGACAAATGGCTTGCTCCAAACACACTTGATTAATAAAGCGACCTGAAAGCGTGCGGTTACCGAGCAGTGAAATACCGCCCAAGTCCGTTTTGCCGAAGTAGCAAATTCCGTGACGGTTCAACAGATCACCCTCGGTCGTGGCATCAAGAATGTCGTAAGTAATGTCACGCTGTACACCTTGAGCGTATGTGCCTTTGTTACCAGGTGATTCATGCAATGCCACGCCTGCATGACAGCCAACCGAAAGCACCGATGGTGGCACGTATACATTCGCACCAGCCGCCTTTGAATAAATGCTTGGCTGTGGGTCAATCAAGGCTGCAATATCGTAACCTGTATCTTTAGTGGCCAACGTCAATGAATAATCAATGACCGCTTTAGTGCTGGTTGATAAGCCATCTAAGTGAGGGAACGCCATCAATTTCAAAGCTTCCGCTACAAGTGCATCAGATGCTGGTTTTTGATGAGTGTAACCCGGTGCCGCGATGATCGTCGGGGATTCAGTACACAGCGAAATAGCCGCAATACCTGTGCGCTGACCAGTACCCACATCAATACCGCCGATTACGTTGTTAAGTGTTTCAGTAGCATCCACACCTTCCGGTACCACGATTACATACTGAGGTACCGAAACTTTCTTCAAAGTTTCAGTTACGGCGTACCATAGCCAACCCCCTTCTTCACCAGTTGTATCCAGCTTTGCTGCATCAGTGGTATTAGCTACGCGAAATGGCACATTGAAAGGCACATCTGTATGCTTGTCCGGTGCTGTACCTACCCAACAAACGATATGTTGACCCAACGGCCCCGTTGGAGCTGGCAAGGCTTTCTTCACAATAGAAATACCATTGTGAACAAATTGAGGAATTAACATAAATTATTTGCTCTTTACCGTGGTTTTAATTGCAGTCGCTTTCTTTGAAATACGACCGTTAGTGAGTAGGGCTTTTGCCTCTTGTGGAAGAAGTTCTAGCTCTTGGCCTTTGGTTGTCCAATGACCTTTATGCCAAGGGAATGGAAGCTCTACGATGTAGATTTCGCGCTTCGCCTTAGATATTGGTTTTGCTTGGTGCATAACGGCTCCTAACAAAAAGCCCTGCACTAACGCAGAGC
>NZ_ABGR01000065.1 GCF_000171815.1 Vibrio sp. AND4
CAGCAAATCTTCTCTGTCAATGCAGGGTTTAAGATGGCCAACATCCATAAGCGCCCTTTCAGTGACTTTGAATCCCATCTACCGGAGGGCTTCTCTGAGCTGTTTCATTCTCGTTGGCTGACCGTGGACACTTCATCGCTTGATAACGGTGAAATAGACGATTGCCAACGCACACGCTTTGATGAGCAAGGGCGGATTATCTACCCTGAGAACTTCAACAATGCATTTATGGAGCACCGGCATTACAACTGGGACATCGTCTTATTAACGCCCGACTTCGCCCAAGTTCCCAAAGAGTTAAAAGGTGTTGCCGAGTTGGCCAAACAGCACAAAGGTAAAGACGGGGTCTTTTTCTCCAATCGTAAGCCTCGAATCTTAGAACATGACCCAACGCGAACCGTCACCAAACCCAGCAAAGACGATGTAGTTTATAACCTTAAGGTGCCGCTTGATGTTCACTTGCTCTACGCCTCCACCGTTACGGGCCAAATCACCAAGGCGGGTCTTGGGAAAAACGTCTTCCTTAATCCTAAATTCTTAGCAGCTATGGCACTGGTCGTGCTTTCATTGGGGTACATCATCTATGCACTTATTAATATGGTTTCTGGTTCTGAGGCGTCAACTGAGGCAGGAACGCAGCCTAATCAAACTACGCAGCAAAATTCGGTATCGTCTTCACACGGTCAAGCGCGCTATAACCAAGGCTCTGCGTCTCATTCTGGCGTGGGTTCTGGTGGTGTTGATTGTTCGGGCACTGATTGCGAGTCTAGGGCTTATCATGACATAGGCGCGGTCCCCGAATGGTTTCCTCTGGCCAACTCCGAAACCATCTATGTGTCTGCGGTGGAACGCTGGCATAGACCTAATTCAATCCGAGTGAGTGTCCATTTTGAGGTCGTAACGCCGAGAGGTGTTAGCTATCTCGATGACTCGTTTCTAAAGAAGCTTGGAATTCAAATGAACTATCTAGACGATTGCCTAGTGCAGCTGTCTAGCGGGGACTCTAATTTCTACGTGACCTGCTCCCCTTATGAGCAATACGCGCAGGTGCAAGAACAAGATATCGAACTCAAACCTATGGGTGGTCTATTTGGAGACGATGAGGGCTAACGCGATCTTGGTGGGCATCGCCCCGACCGAAGGGAGTCACCGAGATATAAGGAGTTGCGAAGCGACGACGAGGCACCGAGCCACCCACCATAGGTTATCCGTGGCACTTGCCTAGACTGGCGAGTGTCACTAACTGCCCAAGCCCAAATTGGAAATAAACACCCCTCTTCCTGCCAGAATAAGCCTCGCAGAGCATCACCACACCAAAGGCACGTAAACCAACTGGAACGCACCAGAACGTTCAACAACAAAGCTTTGCGAGTGCCGAGCAAGGCTTTCCTATGTCTATTGTTTCAACAGCCGACGAGAGCGCGGAGCAAGTGAGGACGAACTAGGACGATTGCGCGACGCGCGGCGGGAGGCCAAACCCCCGTATCTGTATTACGGGGGTAAATTCCACCATGCCTCAAGGCTTCCGCTGACCAAGCCTCAAATCAGATAGATAAGCTGCCCTATATGCAACTAAATTATCTTGTTGAAACCATAAAGTATCTTGTTTGAGACGAAATGCATGAGATTGCACAATGGACAGCTAAAAGAAGGGCTAAATGCCCAGTTGGTGCAATGTGAAATATAGAATAAAAAAGGGTTATTCAATGGATGCGTATCTGACAAAATTAGAAACCGAATTTTCTTCCTTGGTGAAAAGATCACCTCATACAAATCAAACATGTAACATTAGTAATATGGCACAACCATGCGGGTTCACATCTAACCAGTATTCGGATACTCTTTTTCAAAAGGCTTACCTTTTGAAGTATGTACAAGCATATGAATTGGATTACATAAATCTCTATGAAAAATTAAAACAATTGTCATCTACTCTTAATCAGAAAAGTGTTTTAAATATATTATCTATAGGGTGTGGAGCTGGAATAGATCTAAATGCAGCAAAGAAAGTTTTTAACAATGTAGATGTTGTTTACAACGGAGTAGATAATGTTCACTGGGATGATCGTATATGTACGAATGAATCTGGTGTCAGTTATCATGACTATGGAATCGATAATATTGATGATAGCATTGTATCTTCCGCAGACATTGTGATTTTCCCAAGATCCATAACGGACATTCCCAAGAATTCTTTAAAAAGTTTTGCTGACCGATTAGTTATGCTTAACAAGAATAACTTTTATGTTTTATGTGGACATGTGCACTCATCTAAATCTTCTAACTCACAACTCAATTTAGGTTCTGAACGGATCGATGCTATGATGGATATAATTAAAAATGCTGGATTGCAAATCAGATTAGTTGAGGATAGTGCCCCCAATGTGACTGAGTTTATAAATTATAGAGATTATAAAGTAAGAGATATGTGTAGAAATAATAGATGTAACACTGGAAGTTGTAACTTTATTGCTGTGAAGAATATAAATAATAAAGGTTATCATCACATCGGAGAGGTATCGCAAATTGTTTAGAAATAAACAGATTATTAGTGTAAGTAGAAAAACTGATATACCTGCATTTTACGCTCCATGGTTTATGGAGCGAATTAGAGAAGAAGTTGTATTGACAAGGAACCCTTTTAAATACAATCAAGTATCATTAATTGATCTATCACCAGAAAATGTTCTTTGTCTTGTATTTTGGACTAGAAACCCTAAACCTTTGATGAAGCATTTAGATTACTTAGATAAAAAAGGCTACAGTTATTATTTTCAGTTTACAATTACGGGTTATATGGCTCCACTTGAGGCTAATAATCAACACCCTCTAAAATCAATCGAAACATTTAAAGCTTTATCCAAACGTATTGGCAAGGAAAGAGTAATTTGGCGATATGACCCAATTATTCTCACAAATCGTACACCAATTAAAGAGCATGTTCGCCTTTTTAAGAAAATAGCATCAGAATTAAATGGTTACTGTGAGCGTGTTGTTATTAGTTTTGCTGATTTGGACTATCGTAAAGCAAAAGTCAACTTAAATAAAGTTGACGGACTTACCTATGATGACATTATTAACCACCCTATTCAATTATCAAAACTATTGGTTGAATTCTCTAAAATTGCAAAAGATAATTCATTAATTATTGAGAGTTGTGCAGAAGATATAAACCTAAGTATATATAATATTAATCATGGTAAATGTATTGATGACAACTTAATTAGTCGGATACTTGGTTTTGATATTTCTTCTACAAAAGATATGGGTCAAAGAAAGGAATGTGGTTGTGTCGTCAGCCGAGATATAGGCATGTATGAAACTTGTCTTCATGGTTGCCAATATTGTTATGCAACCAATAATCATGAAAAAGCAAAGAATAATTTTAAAATTCATAACCGACATAGCGCATTTTTATTAGGAGAAGATGAAGAGTATAAAGAAAAGATAGCCATTCATAGGCAATTTAAAAAATACAAAAAAGATGAAATACCGATTCAAGGAAAATTATTTTTCTAGCATAGGTTCTTATATAATTACTAGAAATGAAATCTAGTAAATGATTTATTAGTTTGATTACGAGACTTTAATGATAAGGCCCCTCTTGGAGCCCTATTTTTTAATCAGAAAAACGTATATTAAAGCTTTTTAACGATTTATAGACTTCTTTAGTTAGCGGAATACGGAACTGGTCAATCTTCCAAATGTGGCCTACTAAGCCAAAACAAAAATCATTCTTCTCAAGAGGCTTGACACTAGTAATTTTGCCCCACTTGTCTAGCTCTATGTTTAAGATGCATTTCTGCTCATTTTTAAATGGCCTAAGTTGGTTGACCTCACTACTAATCCTATCATTAATCGCAGATATGGTCTCTC
>NZ_ABGR01000064.1 GCF_000171815.1 Vibrio sp. AND4
TACCCCATCACCTCCATCCCACGTGATAACAACGCCCTGATTTCGATAATCAATATGATAAGATTCGTTGTGTTGAGTACAAATTGTTCCGTTGCGTAACTTTGGAAGCCTAAAACGTGTAGTAGCCTGCATTATCTAATCCTTATATATCTGACAAACGTCTCAGTAATTTTTTACTTTTGTTTGAATAGTTTTCCCAAACAGCTGTATGGAAATTGTCATACATTTCAACAAAAAGACGAGTGTTAGCAATCATTGTTTTTAATTGATCAATTCTGATAACTGGTATTTCGTGGAACAACTCGCGAGTTAAGATCCCATGCTCAGCTTCAATATTAATACTTGCATGATCCTTAATAGGCTTTATAAATTCAGTTGAGATATAACCACTCTTTTCCATGGCTAAAATGTAACTATCCACCTTTATATCTTTTCCTTCTAAAATCCCCATAGTTGTAAAGAAAAATAGTGGTTCATTTGCAGCCCAATATGCCAACGCATTGCATAATGCTAGCGTTTCTGGTAGTGGTAAAGCTTCAGATATATCTAATTTCGATATACCTATATGGTTTAGTGCTTTAAGTATTAACTCATCATGACCATATTCTTCACCGTAGAATTCATTCATGATCAACCGTGCTTTAGTCGAAGGAAGATAACTTAAAACCGGGGAGTCAAACCAACTTTCACGGAATAAGAAATGATAATTTTCAATAGCCATTCCATAATATACGCTCTCTGGCACATCATTAGGCTTTTGCATACCCTGCCAGAACTTGTTTTTGTATAAAGTCGAATACAATAGCTTGGCTTGCAAGTCTTCAATCAATAAAATTGCTTCATCGCCAGAAATGTATTCGATACCCGACTGCTCATAATAGGATAGCTGACTTCCAATTAGCTCATTTACAAAGTTAACCCCTTCATCACAAAGGATATCTGGATGTTCCTGAAGAATTTCATTTATATTTTTCTGGCCATTACAGGCTTTTAAAAAATCGTTCCACTTATCTAAATTACCAGTAATGTTTTCGACTGAATAAGACAGACTTTTGTCACGATATACAATACCTTCTTCGCTATAAAATAGCTCTCCATGCACTACAACATATGAATTCATGTTCATCTCCATATTAAAAACAGCCAGCATTGCTGGCTGTCAGACACTTAAAGCGAATTATAGGTGTGCGGCCATAAGAATAGGGCGTTCATTCTTTGGCTTGATTACTACTTTTGTCTTCTTATTTTCCTGCTTTTGCGCTTTATCTTGCTTTACTGACATTACATTTCTCCTATTTATGCATAAAAACCAATTTTTTACGCAATTGGAGCATATCAAACATCACACAATGCAACAAGAATGAAACATATTAAATACGCAAACTCAACATTAATCATTATAATGCTGTCATTTGGTAGGCATATGCAACTGGGCCTTGCTGTGTAATAGTAAATTCACGAAGAGTTGACACCTAAATTTAGAATAAAACTCTTAGGTCATATCAGCTATCTACCAAGCGATTAAGCTTTAGTGGGCTTATCACTGCTTGAAGAAAGACAGGAATAGTCGATCATTTTTTACGCAACAAAGCCATACAACAGTTCAACTTACGGTGCTTGAAGCAATTTATTAATCAATGAATTATGTTTGAATTGACATCCTTCACGCACTTTGTAGTGTTGTGCTGATGTTAAATGTTGGTGACGAGCGTCTGTATTGACTCGTGAAATAGGAACCGTATCGGAGGGAAAATTTATTTATTATGCCCCTCTCTCCTTCTGAAGCTTCAAACTCATCAAAGGACCCAAATATGTTATTAGAGTCCGATGTCATAGTTAACACCAAACGTAAGTTTCGAGACCAAAGTTAATGCCGTTTAGGTCTGTTTTAACTTGCCCCGAAGAGATCCAAGGTAGAGTAGAGATAAGTGTGTCCTGCTCAGATAAACCGAAATACAAAGACACTTCTTGTAACTTCACTATTTGTTTACGTTGAATAAACGCCAACACTAGTTTTTTAAACTCGGTCACGGTTCGCAATCCGAAATAGCGGTGTAACAACTAAAAGTTATCTAGCGTTGGTCCCATCCTAATTTGCTTCTCATTAACGAGGACTAACCGTCTGTTGAATTCGTTCAACGCTACTTTCTGCTTCTCTTCAAAGCGCTCCCTAAAATCAGGTTTAAGAATCTGGCTAGAGTGTTTGATCTCGAAGAGTGTTGATTGCTCATTTTGACCTATTGCTAAAAAGTCAGGAGTATATCGGCACTTGCGATTATTGAATTGATAGTGGAAGCCAAAAGGTTGGGACGTAAAGCTTTTGATGTCTGCGTTATATTCGAGGTGAAAAACAGAAATCAAACTCTATAATGGACAGAGTGCGAACAACTGCATCACTCTTCAAGCTCATGACATTACAGATGTTGTGTACGTGAGATGACTTCTTGGTTTGGTCGAACATCGCGAAATCACTTTTGTGTAAACTACAACAAAAAAATAGACTACGAAGACTTACGGTACAAATATGAAGAAAGCCTGCAATTTATGCGAACATATATTGCAGGCTTCATAAAGGGTGGGACCCCAGCCACATCCCGGCACACAAGTCACACGCTGCGGCTGCTTCCTTCCGGACCTGACCGAGTTCACGAGCTATTGTTGCGAGAGGACCAAGGTCCCATTATTCTGTTTTGAGAGCTTGCCTCAAATGATGCAGGGATTATTCAGCATCGCCTGCCGGATTGCAAGGGCTAAAGCGACGATTTTCTCCTTTTCAACCCTGTTTGGACAAAACTCGGACAATCCAGCACATTAGGCTCAATCGTTAGAGCCCCCTGAAACTCCTTACACTGAGCCAATTACGATTAGCTCCGCGCGATAGCAAGCATTTATAGTTCAGTTTGCTCGTCACTGCTGCGTAAAACGTAGTCGGTCATCCAAGCGGTACCCAGTAAGCATATCCACACCACAAAAACCGGGTTCGGCACATCGATAGTTGGACTGACAATCAGCGCAGCAAATCCGACCGTCGGTAATGTCCAACACAATAGCTTCCCCCAGCGCAGTGAGTTTTTAATCTTCGTTAGCGACTCCATAGACGCCAAAATCCCCGTCAAGCTTAAAGCAGTAACCACAGCATATGGCAGCTCGGCCAACCACAGCGGTAAAAGTAACAGTAATGACCACCAGCGATGCTTCTCTAAAGGTTGCCAACGTCTTGCTGCCCACCATATGGCTGCTATCGACAAGGTTTGTACCATAGTAAGCCACGGTGAGCCATCAAGCTTACCCACTTGCTGAGTAACCATAATACCGACTTGTAACGTCAACACAATTAAGCCCGCTGTGAGTAAAACCCCCAACGAACTGCGGCGAGAGAAAACCACCATAAAGAGAGGAAAAAGGATCAAAACGCTGACCGACTGTGCTATCGGCTGTGCCGACAAGGTCACACCATAAACTGTCATAGCACCGAGCAGAACCAAACCAGCAAATCGGTCTTGGGGTAATACCCACAATGCGGGGATCATTAGAGCGAGAACGGGAATATCGCCTTCGCTCAGACTGATGGCGAGAGCGCATACCACAGCAAGAAAAATAGCAGTAAGAAATTGAAGTAGCGAAAAAACCATAGCGCCTCCTTGCTTCCCCAACTAACTTTGTAACTCGGCGGCATATCAAATTGAGTACTAAACGTTGTTGGACGGTCTATTTATACTGGAGATAAGTCTTTCTAACTTGTTCTGAACGAACAATTGCAGCTCACAAAAACAAGTAGCGGAAAGAGAGGAGCGGCAAATGATGTTACGGAGCAAGAACCAGTAGCGAAGTACAAGTCTTATGTATTACCATTCCTTGGCAATTATCAGTAGACGGATACAGTATGGACCAATTTTTAATGCAAATCTTTGCTGTAATTCACCAAATTCCCAACGGGCACGTT
>NZ_ABGR01000063.1 GCF_000171815.1 Vibrio sp. AND4
TCGACATTCCAAGCGCTGAATGCGCAAGCGAATGTTCGTCGTCATACGGTTGTGGCGCTGTTGAAATAATTCTTTAGTTGAAATAGACCTCAGTTGAAATAGCGCGTTAAGAACACTCCAAGATTCCCTTCTCTATTCATCAGTGGTTGCGTAACCCAGAAAAGAGTTGGGAATCACCTTTCTTATCTTGAACTTTATTCCGCTTGCTCGACCGGCTATGCGACCGAGCGGTGGAGTTTTTGGAATAACCATCCTAATCCAATCAGTGATGCACCTAGGCCCAAGAAGCTGATCGCACGCCAGAAGCCATCCAGTGAGCGAACATCCCACAAGAACACCTTAAGTGCGACGCACGCCAACACGGCCAAACCAATGCGTTGAATCGTCATTGCTTTGCGTGTTGCGCCAGCCCATGTCAGTAAGCCGCCGACCATCAAACCAGCAATCGAGTAAGTAAACAGCTCTGCCATGCCAGTTGGCTGGGCGAGTGTCATAGAGATGGGCTGCCAGAATTGTCGAATTGACATGCCTAGCCAAATTGCGGCCAAGATAAGGCCAAAGCTTGCGACGATCTGGCGTGGTATTCGCAGTGTATTCCAGCGTTGGTAAGTGGTGACTAGCAATATACCCGCTGGCAGCAGCCAACCGAGCGATAGCATGTTGAATACAGGCATGGCATCAGCGGAAACATTATTGACCATCAAGGGTGACTCAAGGCTATTGAGCAACATCATTAGCACAACAAAAGCGGCCCAAAGTAGATAGCTGTAGGTTTGATAAACGCGCGTTAACTGCTGCGCAAACTGGCTGCGATAGCTGTAAACCAAACCCAGAACTAATACTTGGCTTGCAAAAACAATCGCAGATGTGAAATCGACGTAACCAAGGTAGCCGTATTGTCCTGTCAGCCAATAGTTGGTTTGAGTGAACATTGCCATCGAGAAAATGTGTAAGAAGGCGCCTTCAAACCAATTGGCGAGTTCTGTATTTGTGCGATGCAACACAGTGCGAGCGTAGATAAGTATCGCCAAAGAAGGCAGGTAACTGATTAACACCCAAGCCCAGTATCCAGCATTAGCAGGTTGCCACTCAGGAATAAAGGGTAATAAGGTCAGGCGAACCACCAAGATGCCCATCGCGACTTTGACTGCCCAATTTGCCGGACGGAACAGATTGAATTGAGTTTGCAGTGCCATGACCGCTACTTGAATCGAAATGGCCGTGGTGAGCCAAGTGCCATTCAGCCAGACAAGAGCGGTTCCGGCGATGATGGCATGCATAATGGCCGAGCACTCCACCGCAAGTGCTCTGAATCTCAGCCCGACCATGGCGTAGTAAATCGCAACCGCCATCGTGAAGATCGTCCAACCTAAAGCGTGAACAGGCATAAATTCAGATATATAGAGTAGGGTAATTAAGGTCATCGTTGGGGCGAGTACAAGGAAGAGAGTGCTTGTAAGTGTTGCGCGATCACCGGAAAGTAATTGATATAAGGTTCTCATTGCGATCAACGCAATACTGATACCGAGCACGACCAGTACCAGAGTTTTCTCTTCGGCTACATAGGTGGATTCAAGAGCAAAAGAAAGCAGCATGATCGCGATGGAAGGCACCAAAATAGACGGTAAGTAGATTCTTAACGACCAAGCATTACGAACGGCAGGCAGCCAAATCATGGCAACAAAGAACGCATAGAGGTAAAGCATCTCAATTTGATCGAAGCTAGGCATGCGAGCTAATGCTGATAGCACTAATAAGCCGATCGCCAGCGCGATGCCTGTCGGAGGATGTGTCCATTTTCCTTGGCAATGACGATAACGTGGCATGAGCCCCCACCCCATTCTTGGTACTGCAAACAGCAAGTACAAACTGAGTGAGAGGAAGATCGTAAGCCATGAGAAGATTTGTTCTATCGGCATGCTCTCAATCATCAATAACATCCACAAAATATGCGCTGTGGTTGTCGATGGTGTGATCCAAGCGTGTCGGCTCTTTTGCATTAATAGAAGAGCAGCTAACGTAATTGAAGTGATATAACTGGCGAGCAAGTAATAGTTGGGCTCTGTGCCGCTAATCCACAGGGGAGCAGAGTAACCACCGATCAAACCAAGCACGGTCATTAAAGGACCTTGGCGTAGGGATAGGGCTAAGCTACTGAATGCTCCGCCAGCCAAAACCAACAGTGATGCGCTTGGCGATAAGAGTTGATAGAAGACAAACGCAAAGATCACCGTGCAGTAGATGCCGGTTAAGCCCGTTCCTGTGATGGCAGCAGGGACGTAAGTAAAGCCTTTTGCGCGTTCAGCGCGTTGTGGATTTTTTTGTTCGCGGCGGTGGAAATATTCTCCTGCCAATGTGGTCGCAAGTGAGATTGTCAATGCGATGGTCACACGCATGATAGGTGAAAACTCGATGTGACTGCCAATCACTTGTACGAGATAACCGCCACCAATCAACATCGCGAGTGCGCCAACCCAAACTAGCCAATTTTCTTGGACGTTGGTCAACAGTTTATTGGCGTGTTTTGTGAACGTGGCGTTATCACCTTGCGCCAGACGAGCAATATGCATGTCATCGTTTGAGGGGGTGTTTGCTTCAACCATTGACAGTGGCGCTTTCTTTGCTGCTAGCGTTGCCATTTCTTTCTCAGGTTCGAGCGCTGTTGCATAGGATTGTGAAGCGCTCTCTGGTGGTGCTGGATCTGGTCTTGATGTATGTAGTTCGGGGGCTCTTTTCTGGGATGCGTCAGCGTCTCTTTTAAACCAATGCGCGTGGAGTTGTGCCAATTCTTGATGAAGCAGAGACACTTCTTCTTCGAGCCTCGATATACGCCTCACGGCCTTTAATGTGATGAATATGGCGCAGATTGCCAAGGTAACCGCCAATGAGATAAACAACTGCTTCACTCCTTCTTCTATTCGAGCATTGCTAATTTTTGACTATTTTGCCACTGAACCACTTCGCCAAGTCTAGTCCACAGTGTGGTAAACAAACGGGTTATACAACATTGAAAAAGAAATTTATGAGAAAGTCGCATATTTGAATGAAAACTGGCGGAGGATTCACACTAAACTAGTCTTTTTATAGCGTTAATCGGTTTTGGATGACAGCTCACCAGAACAATAACAAATTAGGTGATAATAAATGCAAGTAGGCAACGAAGCGCTGGTGCTATCGGCGGTTGGAGTAATCGGGTTAGGTTGTCAGTGGTTAGCATGGCGAATGCGCTTACCAGCCATTCTGTTCTTGTTGCTAGCGGGGATTATTGTTGGCCCGATTTTACAATGGCTAAATCCAGATGACATTCTCGGAGATTTACTTTTTCCTTTAGTTTCTCTCGCGGTGGCGGTGATTTTATTTGAGGGCAGTTTAACCCTGAATTTCAAAGAGATTCGTGGTGTCAGTGGCTCCGTTTGGAGCATCGTGTCTTTCGGTGCGATTATTTCTTGGGTGACAACCAGTGTCGCGACACACTATTTCCTTGATTTCTCGTGGGAACTCTCGATTTTGTTTGCCAGCTTAACCGTGGTAACGGGGCCAACGGTGATCGTGCCATTGCTGAGAACGGTGCGTCCAACTTCAAAACTCGCCAATATTCTGCGTTGGGAAGGGATACTTATTGATCCATTGGGTGCACTGTTTGCCGTAATGGTTTATGAGTTTATTGTCTCCCACAGTGCGGTGAATAGCGCAGAAGTGTTCGCGACCATTATTGCGGTGGGTTTGATTATTGGTGCTACTTCTGGTGCCGTGATGGCAAGTGTGATCCGCAGAGCTTGGCTGCCGGAGTATCTTCAGCCTTTTGGCGTCTTAATGGTGGTACTTGGTGTGTTCTCCATTTCTAACCAAATAGAGTCGGAAGCAGGCTTACTCACCGTTACCGTCATGGGGATGTGGCTAGCCAATGCGAAGGGCATCAACATCCAGCAGATTCTGCACTTCAAAGAACACTTAACCATATTGTTGATCACCGGATTGTTTATTTTCTTGGCTGCGCGAATCAGTCTGGATGATTTCGCGGCGCTTGGTAGTGGTGCCGCGCTGCTGTTTGTTTTCATGCAGTTAGTGTCGCGCCCGCTTTCGATTTTTGTGTCAACAGTTCGCAGTCAGTTAACCTTCAAAGATAAGCTTTTCCTCTCTTGGGTTGCGCCACGCGGTA
>NZ_ABGR01000062.1 GCF_000171815.1 Vibrio sp. AND4
GAACGTATGAGACTAATTATGCTAAGTTGAACGCCTTGCTGCCGGTCTCTGCTGAAGTTGGAGATGTTCGCTGCTATCAAGCGGCAAGCATGGTTTATCAACTGACCGTGCATGAAATCACAAAATACACCACAGTTGTTGAGATATGTCAGAGTGATGAAACACCAGTGTTTCCTTTACCAACGATGTCTGTCAGGCTCTATCACGATGCGAGAGTGGCCGAAGTATGCTCAAGCGGAGAGTTTTCTCGCATTAAAGCTAAGTATGATTATCCCAACGACCAATTGATGCAACGAGATGAAAAGCATCAACTTAATACGTTCCTTGGTGAATGGCTGACGTTCTGTTTGCGAAGTGGCATTAGTCGAACGCCACTTGACTTCAATTGATTGGCACGTCATTCAGGGAAAATAACAAAAACGATATAGTGGACGAATCAGGTTTTCATTTTGCAATCATCTAGTGGCAGCATAAAGCTATTACAAATCACAGATACTCACCTGTTTGCGACAGGTGAGGGTAGTTTGCTGAGCGTAAGAACCGCCGACAGCTTTACGGCGGTGGTACAAGAGATTCTTCGTCGCCAAGTGCAGTATGAATACATTTTAGCCACGGGTGATATTTCACAAGATCATAGCGAAGCGTCTTATCAGTGTTTTGCTGAGGGAATCGCGCCGCTACAAAAAGATTGTTTCTGGTTGCCTGGCAACCACGACTACAAACCTAATATGAGCAGTGTGCTGCCATCTCCTCAAATTCAAGCTGCTGAGCATGTCATGCTTGGTGAGCACTGGCAGTTAGTCTTGTTGGATTCACAAGTAGTGGGTGTGCCCCACGGACGTTTGAGTGACCAACAGTTAGCACTGCTAGAAGAAAAACTGGCAGAAAACCCGCAAAGACATACCTTAGTGTTATTACACCACCACCCATTGTTGGTAGGAAGTGCTTGGTTAGACCAGCATGCGCTGAAAGATGCCGATGCTTTCTGGCAAGTCGTTGATCGTTTTGAGAACGTAAAAGGCATTTTGTGTGGTCATGTGCACCAAGATATCAATCTGCTCTATAATGGTATTCGCGTGATGGCAACGCCGTCGACTTGTGTGCAATTTAAGCCAGACTCAGATGATTTTGCACTTGATACTGAGTCGCCTGGGTGGCGAGAACTTGAGTTGCACAGTAATGGTGACATTACCACGGAGGTCAATCGACTGCCCGATGGCCTATTCCAGCCAGATTTTAACTCAAACGGATATTAATCATTATCATGCCCGAACCCTATGTTCGGGCTTACTTTTTAGTGTGAGGCGATCATGAATAAACCTTCTTTGCTGCTTTATATCCATGGTTTTAATAGTTCGCCGCTCTCAATGAAAGCGAACCTAATGAAAGCGTACTGTGAACAGCAGCGACCGGATATCAAGGTTGTTATACCTCAACTTCCTTGTTTTCCCGAGCGAGCGGCTCAGTGCTTACTTGATATCGTTGAGCAACATGAAGGTGACTACAACATTGGCCTTGTCGGCAGCTCGCTAGGTGGTTATATGTCAACTTGGTTGAATGCGAGATTTGGTTTTCGTGCTGTCGTCGTAAACCCGGCAGTAAAGCCTTATGAACTGCTGGTGGATTATCTGGGTGAGCAAATCAACCCATATACGCACGAAACTTATACGCTCGAAGCTTGCCATATTGACGAGCTAAAAGCACTTGATGTACAAAGCATCGAGTTTCCTGACTCTTTCTGGTTACTGCAGCAAAAAAAAGATGAGGTTTTAGACTATCGCCAAGCTGTAGAAAAGTTCGCGCAAGCGAAACAAACGGTAGAAGAGGGGGGGGATCACAGTTTTATAGGCTTTGAACGTTACCCTGCTAAAGTCATTGAATTCCTAAAACTGTAATACTAACGAGACGATTGGAATAGGCTCATAGTTTTTATTGCCGTATTCAACCGTTTCTTGACATAGTTGGTCGGCTTTCCGACTATGTTTTGCCAAAAAGATCTTAAGGGTATGAAGCCCTGACTACTTTGTTATGCATTGCCTTGTCTATGATGGGCACGTTGACGAAGTAGCTTTTTCGTTTCTCGAGTATGGCCTGCGCAACCGCGGGGCTCGGGTTACAAGCAAACTTTGAGAATAATTCCGTATTATGACTGAACAATATAATGCTGGTGCCATTGAAGTACTGAATGGTTTAGAACCAGTGCGTCGCCGACCAGGGATGTATACGGACACAGCGCGCCCAAACCACCTGGGCCAAGAAGTTATCGATAACAGTGTCGATGAAGCGCTAGCCGGACATGCCTCAAAAGTACAAGTCATCCTACATGCCGACCAATCACTAGAAGTGATCGATGATGGTCGAGGCATGCCTGTTGATATCCACCCAGAAGAAAAGGTATCTGGTGTTGAACTGATCCTATGTAAGCTTCATGCTGGTGGTAAATTCTCTAATAAGAACTACCAATTCTCCGGTGGTCTGCACGGTGTGGGTATCTCAGTGGTCAACGCGTTGTCCAAGCGTGTTGAAGTGACGGTTCGTCGTGACGGCCAAGTGTATGAGATTGCTTTTGAACACGGTGATAAAGTTTCAGACCTAACGGTTACGGGCACATGTGGCCGTCGTAACCGTGGTACCAGCGTACATTTCTGGCCAGATACGAAGTACTTTGATTCTGCCAACTTCTCGGTAACACGTTTGGTGAATAACCTACGTGCGAAAGCCGTTCTTTGCCCAGGTCTAGAAATTACATTTACCGACAAAGTAAACAACAAAGACCACAAATGGTACTACGAAGATGGTCTTAAAGACTATTTAGCGGAAGGTGTGAAAGGTTATCCTGTTTTACCTGAAGTTCCATTTACAGGTGAGTTCTCAGCAGAAACTGAAGCAGCAAACTGGGCGGTAATCTGGCAGCCAGAAGGCGGCGAGATGATCACGGAAAGTTACGTGAACCTTATCCCAACAGCACAAGGCGGTACGCACGTTAACGGTCTGCGCCAAGGTTTGCTTGATGCAATGCGAGAGTTCTGTGAATTCCGTAATTTGTTACCTCGCGGCGTGAAGCTTACTGGTGATGATATTTTTGACCGCTGTTCTTACGTACTGTCAATTAAGATTCAAGACCCGCAGTTTGCTGGCCAGACCAAAGAGCGTTTGTCTTCTCGTCAAACGGCTGCATTTGTCTCTGGTGTCGTAAAAGACTCGTTTAGCCTGTGGTTGAACGAAAAGCCACAACTGGCCGAGCAGTTAGCGGAAGTGTGTATCGCGAATGCCCACCGCCGTATGCGAGCAAGCAAAAAGGTTGTCCGTAAGAAAGTCGCGTCAGGCCCAGCACTGCCAGGTAAGTTAACCGACTGTTCTGTACAAGATCTTAACCGCACCGAAATCTTCTTTGTGGAAGGGGACTCGGCGGGCGGTTCTGCTAAACAAGCACGTGATCGTGAGTTCCAAGCGGTAATGCCACTACGCGGTAAGATCCTAAATACTTGGGAAGTGTCAGCAGATCAAGTGCTTGCCTCTCAGGAGGTGCATGACATCTCTGTCGCTTTAGGTATTGACCCAGACAGTGACAACCTAGACAGCCTTCGTTACGGTAAGATCTGTATCCTTGCCGATGCGGACTCGGATGGTCTACACATCGCAACGCTATTGTGTGCACTGTTCACTCGCCACTTCCGCGCGTTGGTTGAAGCTGGCCATATCTACGTAGCCATGCCACCTCTGTATCGTATCGACTGTGGTAAAGAAGTGTTCTATGCCCTAGATGACGGCGAAAAAGAGGGGATACTAGAGCGCTTGTCGAAAAAGAAAGCCAAGATCAACGTACAACGATTCAAAGGTCTGGGTGAGATGAACCCACTTCAGCTGCGCGAGACTACGATGGATCCAAACACGCGTCGTCTGGTTCAGTTGACCATTGATGATTCTGCGGCGACCATGGAAATGATGGACATGCTACTCGGTAAGAAGCGAGCAGATGATCGTCGCTCTTGGTTACAAAGCAACGGCGATATGGCAGAGGTTTAATAGATGTCTACAGAAATTACTTACGATGGCGTTGAACAGTTGCCAATGCGCAAGTTCACCGAAGACGCGTATCTGAACTATTCGATGTACGTTATCATGGACCGTGCGTTACCATACATTGGCGATGGTTTGAAACCGGTTCAACGACGCATCATTTACGCAATGTCGGAACTTGGTCTTTCGGCATCAGCGAAATACAAAAAATCAGCACGTACCGTTGGTGATGTACTGGGTAAATACCATCCGCACGGGGACTCTGCGTGTTACGAAGCGATGGTACTCATGGCGCAGCCATTCTCTTACCGTTACCCCTTGGTTGACGGTCAAGGTAACTGGGGGGCGCCAGACGATCCTAAATCATTCGCTGCGATGCGTTACACCGAAGCAAAACTGTCTAAGTTTGCGGAAGTTCTGCTTGGCGAATTAGGTCAAGGTACCGTTGATTGGCAACCTAACTTCGATGGCACGATGAAAGAGCCACAGATGTTACCTGCACGTCTGCCTCACATACTGCTAAATGGTGTCACAGGTATCGCGGTTGGTATGGCGACAGATATCCCGCCTCACAACGTTCGTGAAGTGGCGGATGCAACCATCCATTTGATCGACAACCCGAAAGCAGAACTGCCAGATGTGATGCAGTTCGTTAAAGGCCCAGACTACCCGACAGAAGCAGAAATCATTTCGCCGCAAGCGGATATCGAGAAGATTTACCGCAGTGGACGCGGCAGCATCAAGATGCGCGCGGTATGGCACAAAGAAGGCTCAGATATCGTTATCACTTCTCTGCCACACCAAGTGTCAGGTGCGAAACTGCTTGAGCAAATCGCCAACCAGATGCGTGCTAAGAAGCTACCAATGGTCGATGACCTTCGCGATGAATCGGATCACGAAAACCCAACGCGTATCGTTGTGGTTCCAAAGTCAAATCGCGTAGATTGTGATCTGTTGATGAACCACTTGTTCGCATCAACGGATCTTGAGCGCAGCTACCGCGTTA
>NZ_ABGR01000061.1 GCF_000171815.1 Vibrio sp. AND4
GAACTCTGTTCCAAATGACCCACGCAGCCCGTTCGTAACGTCTGGTATTCGTGTCGGTACGCCAGCAATCACCCGTCGTGGCTTCACTGAAGATGACGCGAAAGAGCTAGCAAACTGGATGTGCGACGTTTTAGATAACATCGGCAACGAAGAAGTTATCGAAGCGACAAAACAGAAAGTTCTAGAAATCTGTAAGCGTCTACCAGTGTACGCGTAGTTCTCTGTGTAAATTCGCTTTGGTTGCAAAGTATCAGGTGCTTCGATGCATTATGATTACTTTATTAGTTAAAGGTCCTCATTTGAGGGCCTTTTTGTTTTTCTACAGTAGGTAATCTTGCGTTACAGTTCGGTTCTTGATATCGCCTTGGCCCTTCTAAATGGCGCGCTGGGGCTGTGATAATTGGCTTTATTATCTGAACGACAGTCTTTTGTGTATTCGCTGATACAAAAAAGGTTGGCACTGAGCCAACCTTTCTTTGCAAAACAAGCGAGTGCTTATTTGATCTCGATACCTTGAGCCTGCATATCGGCATGGTAGGAAGATCGAACGAATGGACCACATGCCGCGTGAGTAAAACCAAGCTCTAGAGCGATCTCTTTTAGCTCGTCAAATTCTGAAGGTGGAACGTAACGTTCTACAGGCAAGTGGTGACGGCTTGGTGCTAGGTATTGACCTAGAGTCAGCATAGTCACGCCATGTGCACGAAGGTCTTTCAGTACTTCGACGATCTCTTCTTTGGTTTCACCTAGGCCCATCATTAGACCTGACTTGGTCGGTACATTTGGATGTTGCTGTTTAAATTTTTGCAGCAATTGCAGTGACCACTTGTAGTTTGCGCCGGGGCGAGCTTTACGATACAGGCGAGGCGCTGTTTCTAAGTTGTGGTTGAAGACATCTGGTGGGTTGTCTTTCATAAGCTCAAGTGCCACATCCATACGACCGCGGAAGTCAGGGACGAGTGTTTCAATCTTGATGTGCGGGTTCAGTTCACGGATTTCACGGTTGCAGTTAGCAAAGTGCTCTGCGCCGCCATCACGCAGGTCATCACGGTCGACAGAGGTGATGACTACGTACTTCAACTTCATGTCGGCAATGGTTTTTGCGAGTTTTTTCGGCTCTTCAGCTTCAACAGCAAGCGGACGACCATGGGCAACATCACAGAAAGGACAACGGCGAGTACAAATCGCGCCAAGGATCATGAAAGTAGCCGTACCGTGGTTAAAACACTCAGCTAGGTTTGGGCAAGATGCTTCCTCACACACAGAGTGAAGGTTGTTCTTGCGCATTGCTGACTTTATGTCTTGAATACGCTGACTGTCGGCTGGTAGCTTGATTCTCATCCAATCAGGCTTACGTAACACTTCTTTCTGCTCTGAAGGCATATTCTTTACGGGAATCAATGCCATCTTGTCGGCATCACGGTATTTGACGCCTTTTTCCATCTGGATTGGTTTGCTCATGCTTTGTTACCTTGAGAAGGTGCTTCTGTGCTGAAATCTACTTGCTCGTAATCAAGCAAAGTAACGAGTTCTTGTATTAGTTTTTTTTCTACGGCTTCGATTTTTTCAGGGCCGCCAACTTGACTGACCTGAACCATCTCCATTCCTTGGTAGCCACATGGGTTTATACGTAAAAATGGGCTTAGGTCCATATTTACGTTTAACGCCAGGCCATGGAATGAGCATCCTTTTCGAATGCGAAGTCCGAGAGAACATATTTTTTTACCGTCGACATAAACGCCAGGAGCGTCAGGTCGTGCAGCAGAGTCGATATTGTATGCGTTAAGAGTATTAATAACGAGGTTTCTCGATGTGTGTAACGAGATCTCGCACTCCTAATTTTTTGCGGCGCAGGTCGATCAAAAAATACACAACCAATTGGCCAGGGCCATGATAAGTGACCTGACCACCACGATCGCTTTGAACAACAGGAATATCACCAGTGTTAATCAGGTGCTCGGCTTTCCCCGCTTGCCCCTGCGTAAATACTGGGTTGTGTTCAACCAGCCAAACTTCATCAGGCGTGTCGTCTGTGCGCAGGTCAGTGAACTCATGCATCGCCTTCAATATAGGCTCATAATCTTGGCGGCCAAGTCGTTTCACAACAATTTGGTGTTGCATGGGAATTCCTGTTGCTGATAAATAAAGTGTTTGGATTATAAACTGGATGAACTTGATGCTCTACCGCTGAGTAACAGATTTTTAACGGAAAGGCTTAGTGTTGTTCATTATCTACATGATAAATAAAAAGAAAGCAGCCAGAGCTGCTTTCAAAAAAAATTTAATATATCAAAAAATTATAGAACCATGCGTACGATGTCGATTTCGCCCAGTTCTTTGTATAGGGTTTCCACTTGCTCAATAGAGGTCGCAGTGATGTTAATCGAAACCGAGTGGTAGTTGCCCTTAGCGCTTGGTTTTACGGTTGGGCTGTAGTCACCAGGAGCATGGCGCTGAATAACTTCTAGAACAAGTTCCGGAAGTTCAGGCTTTGCATGCCCCATTACCTTGTAAGTAAAAGAACAAGGAAACTCAAGCAGGTCTTTCAATTTTGCATCAGAGTTGATGGTTAGCATATCGATAACTCCAGTTGATATTCGTTGCGGTGCGAGATAGTACAGTCAAATTAGGGTGAACTCAAGATCATACCCAAGTGGCGTCAATCGCTGAGTCAAGTATTTCAGGGTGACTGAGTATAACAAAGCCGCCCTAGTTGGCGGCTTTGTAAACTTGTTTATTGGTCAGGAGTGGCTTTTAAAAGAAGCTCTTGAACAACAATACGATGTAGTCCCACATACGGCTAAATAGGCTGCCTTGGTCCACTGTTTCCAGTGCCATTAGTGGGTACTCAGCAATATCTTCACCATCTATTTGATAGTATAGCTTACCAACAACATCCCCTTTCTGAATTGGGGCTTCTAGCTCTTTTTCAAGCACGAAGCTTGCTTTTAGGTTCTTGGCTTCGCCGCGAGCTAGTGTCACGTATGTATCTTGGTCAAGACCCAGTGCTACTGTGTCTTTGTTACCCATCCATACTTTTTCTTCTACGAAGGTTTCACCTGCTTTGTGCGGAGCGACGGTTTCGAAGAAGCGGAAGCCATAGCTCAGAAGCTTTTTGCTTTCTGATTTACGTGCGTTGGCATCTTTTGTCCCCATGACCACCGCAACCAGGCGCATCTGACCTTCTGTTGCAGAGCTCACTAGGCTGTAACCTGCATTGCTGGTATGGCCCGTTTTGATACCGTCAACGTTCATACTCTTATCCCACAGTAAGCCGTTACGGTTGTACTGAGTGATGCCATTGTAGGTGAATTTCTTATCAGAGTAGATACGGTACTCATCTGGAACATCACGGATCAGTGCCTTGCCAAGTTGTGCCATATCGTAAGGTGTTGAGTATAAATTCGGGTTATCGAGACCGTGAACATTTGCGAAGTGCGTGTTCTTCATACCAATCGTATCAGCCCAAGCATTCATGAGGTCAACAAAGGCGTCTTCAGAACCGGCAATGTGTTCTGCCATTGCCACACAAGCATCGTTACCTGATTGAATGATGATGCCGCGGTTTAGGTCATGAACCTTAACCGTTGTGCCGACTTCAATGAACATTTTTGAAGAATCTGGGAAGTTTTTCGCCCAAGCATTCTTACTGATGGTCACATCATCGTCTTCTGAAATATTACCGCGAGCTAGCTCTTGGCCAATGACATAGCTGGTCATCATCTTTGTCAGGCTAGCAGGAGACAATTTTGTGTTCATCTCTTTCTCAGCCAGAACTTTACCTGAGTTGTAATCCATCAACACGTAGCCTTTGGCAGCGATTTGAGGCGCATCAGGGACAACAACGGGTGACGCAAAAGCAGATTGAGCGATGGTTGCAGATAGTGCAACCGTTGAAACGAGAATAGATTTCACAAACTTATTTTTATTCATGGTAATTCAAATTTTTGGTTAACTGCCGACATCTTAACAGAATCCCCACTTATATAGTTAGGCCCTGCACAGAAAATCATGACACCGAGGTCATTTGTCAGTTTTGTGTTTTTTAATAAATGCGGTTGAATAGCCGAGCAACTTTACTTTATCCAGTGTGGCTTGCGTCAGAGAATGGTCAGTATATGGACCTAGCAACAAGCGATAGGTATCTTTTGTGGATTCCAAGAAAGTTTCGGTGTTCAATTTTTTTCCAAGCTGTTGGCCTAAAGTTCGCGCACGATCTTCATATTTGGATGAAGCAACCTGAATCACATATTTTGGGTGTGCAGCGAGTGATTTTTCATCGGTCGGTTTCTCTACCGTGATGACCTCAATCTCAACATTTGCGGTTCCGGTTTTTACTACATCCAACTTGTGCGCTGCCGCGTAGCTCAAATCAATGATACGGCCGTCATGAAAAGGACCGCGATCATTAACACGGACTACGGTCGATTTACCATTGTCGGTATTGGTCACTCTCACGTAACTCGGCAGTGGCAGGGTTTTATGCGCCGCTGTCATTGAGTACATGTCGTAGATTTCACCGTTTGAGGTTAAATGACCTTGAAATTTTTTGCCGTACCAAGAGGCACGACCTTTCTCTGTAAAGCCGTTTGCGTCACGCACAATCTTGTAGTCCGAGCCGCGCAGGTTGTAATCGCTGTTACCACCTAAGCTATAAGGTTCGTATTTGGGGTTCGCCTCTTCTATGTGCTCAACCGACAGGGGGTTATCAGGAGCCACATCGGATTCAAGCTCATAACGGCCTTCCGGTTTTTTTTGGTCGGTAGAAGAGCAGCCTGCCAAAATAACGGCAGAACAAACCAAGGAATATAAAGCGCGTTTTTGCATGGTCTAGGTCGCCTTAGAGAATGCTTTTCGGTGCGTATGGATTGACATCAAAATGCCAAAGCCAGCCATCAGCGTCACCATTGAGGTACCGCCATAACTGATCAAAGGTAAAGGCACGCCCACGACAGGCAGAATACCACTTACCATACCGATATTTACAAAAATGTACACGAAGAAGCTGAGTACAATACTGCCTGCCATCATTCGACCAAATGCGGTTTGCGCTTGGCTAGCAAGATACAGACCGCGGCCAATAATAAATAGATAGATGGTTAGTAGGCCAAGGAAA
>NZ_ABGR01000060.1 GCF_000171815.1 Vibrio sp. AND4
TTTATGGAATAAGCTTTTAATTCAGAGAGATATTACGTATGAAACGAGCACCTTCTCATTTGCAGGGGTTATATTTGAATGAAAAAACTTATCACTTTTGAGTAGTTTGATAAAAAAATCATATCTGGAGTAAGCACATCTTATCCGAGTTGGCACTTTATCCAAGTTTGAAACACAAAAAAGCCGCGGCGTTGACCACGGCTTTTCAACTATTTATTCAAAATTATGCATTAGCTTCACGTTCAGTAATGAACTCAAGAGCCATTTTGATACGCGTAACACAACGCTCTTTACCAATCAGTTCCATGACTGCATCGACAGAAGGAGACTGACCGCCACCTGTAACGGCTACACGTAATGGCATACCGATTTTACCCATGCCGATTTCTAGCTCTTCACATACTGCTGCAATAACACCATCTTTGATGTTCGCTGTTGTCCACTCAGTCAGTGCTTCTGCTTTCGCTAACGCAAGCTCTAGAGGCGCTTTCGCCACACCACGCAGGTGTTTCTTCGCTGCGCCCGCTTCGAACTCAGCAAAGTCCTCGTAGAAGTAACGAATTTGCTCAGCTAGCTCAACAAGCGTGTTGCAACGCTCACCTACCAACTTGATCACTTCAGTGATGGCTGGGCCGTTTGTTACGTCTAGTTTTTGCTGATCTAGGTGCCATTGTAGGTGCTCTGCAACGTACGCTGGATCTGAGTTCTTGATGTAGTGGTTGTTCAACCATTGCAGTTTGTCAGTGTTGAACGCTGACGCAGATTTAGAAACGGCGTTTAGGCTGAATAAATTGATCATCTCTTCCTGAGTGAAGATCTCTTGGTCACCGTGAGACCAACCAAGACGCACTAGGTAGTTGTTAAGAGCTGCTGGTAAGTAACCCATATCACGATATTGCATTACCGATACTGCACCATGACGCTTAGACAGTTTAGCGCCGTCATCACCTAGGATCATTGCACAATGTGCAAATGTTGGTACTGGCGCACCTAGTGCTTGGTAGATATTAATTTGACGAGGCGTGTTGTTGATATGGTCTTCACCGCGCACTACGTGAGTAATACCCATATCCCAGTCATCGACAACAACACAGAAATTGTACGTTGGAGAGCCATCAGTACGACGGATGATCAGATCATCCATTTGTGCGTTATTGATTTCGATACGACCACGGATTTGATCATCAAATACGACGCTGCCTTCTGTTGGGTTGCGGAAACGTATAACACATGGTTCGCCATCTTTTGCCGCTTCATTCGCTGCTTTTATTTTTGGATGGTTAGCATCGTAACGAGGCATTTCTTTGTTTGCTTCTTGCTCTGCACGAACTTCGTCTAGCAGTTCTTTAGATGCGTAACATTTGTATGCTTTGTTTTCTTCTAGAAGCTTATCAACCATCTCGTTGTAACGATCAAAACGTTGAGTTTGAAAGTAAGGGCCTTCGTTCCACTCAAGACCAAGCCATTGCATACCCTCTAAGATTGCATCAACCGCTTCCTGAGAGTTACGTTCAAGGTCAGTATCTTCGATACGCAGAACAAATTCACCACCTTGGTTTTTAGCGTATAGCCAAGAGTAAAGTGCAGTACGAGCACCACCAACGTGTAGGTAGCCAGTTGGGCTAGGAGCAAAACGAGTTTTAACCGTCATCAGAGTTCCTTAGGGATAATGAGTAACGAGAAGGATCTCGTTGTAATGTTAAGGATAAAAGTGGCGACATTTTACCATCGTAAGTCAATACTACAATCATTCCGTATGGTTTAACGCCAGAAAGACAAACAGATTAGCCGCCTAAATGGCACTGCCCCGTTGTTTATACGAGAGAAAGGTCATGACTAAAAAGCGGTTATGACCATACATAACCGCTCTTGAAATAGAAACCATATATAGAGGAAGAAAGTCGAATTACTTCAGGTTACGCATCGCCCATTGCATGAATTCTTGCTGCTCTTCACGGCTTAGATCGTTGAACGACTCTTTCAGTGTTTTCGTTACCGCTGGAGAAGCTGCAATGCTCGCTTTTGTGGTTTGCTTGTTCATCGCTTGGTTGTAATCGGCGACTTCGCGTTCATAATCTCGAAAGCCTTGTAAGCCACCTTTTCGCAGTTGCACCATAGAAAACTCAATATCGTTACCATTTGCATCTTTTAGTGCCAGTTTCGGAGCCATTTCAAAGGCATTGGCTTCTTCAATGGTGCGGAATTTATTGTACGTCAGTGTCAACTCGGCATCTTTCAATGCATTAAACTCGAGTATAAGCGGCTGCGAATCGAATTTACGCCGCTTACCATCTTCAAATACAATTTGACCCACGTTCACAGCCAGTTGATTTGCACCGTCTTCTATTTTGATGCTGTTGTTATCAGAGATCCACTCCGGGTAGACGAACTCACCGTTGATAACGCGAGGGACCAATTCCGCTTGCAGAGTCAATTGAGCAGCAAATGCAGGCGCAGAGAGAAATGCGCAAAGTCCTAATAATGTCGTTGTTTTTTTCATCATGGTTTTCTCGTCTTATACCAATTTAGATAAGCCACTGAAACTAACAGGCCAGTCATTCCAATGGCTTATATGAATAAGTATCAAGACAAAAAGGGCGTTGCCGCCCTTTTTGCTGCTTCTCGATTAGAAGTAGTATTCAACACCGACAGAGTATTCATCGTAATCAGCTGACTTATGGCGTGCATCTGTTGGAGTGTCTAGTTTAGACGCACCGTCACCGAAATCTAACGTACGAGCACGAACGTACAGCACTGCCGACGGGTCTACGAAGTACATAACCTGCGCTGATAGTACATCATCCGCTGTGTTATCGATTGTCTTACCGTCACGTTCTAGGTCAAAGTTTGCTGCGTAGCCCAGTTTGTATTGCCAGTCACCTGTTGTGTACATCAAGCCTGCAGACATTGCATCTTGCTTCTCATCCACACCATTACTTGCATCCGCTTCCATGTACTTGTATTGAGCGAACAAAGAAATGCCGTTTTCAAACCAACCTTGAACACCGACTAGGTATGTGTTGTTTTCCCACGTTTGACCTTCAGATTCGATGTTACGGTTACCTTCGTAAGCCGCATCCAACTGCAGTGGGCCCAACTTATAATGCGCCGCAATACCGCCCCAGTAATCGTCACCTTCACCCAAACCCGCTTTATCACCTGCACCCGCTGCGACATCTAGAGAGAATTTGTCAGCAAACATTGGAGAGTCCCAACGGATAGTGTTCGATTGGCGATCTTGGTACTTAGCACCACCGATCGCGCCACCCCAGTCGTAAACATCGCCTAGACCTGGGTTTGATGCTGGCCAGTCAACCAATTCGTAAAGTGGAGTAAGTACGCGACCAAGACGAACCTGGCCCCAAGAAGCGCTTTCAAAACCAACAAATGTATCACGCTCACCAAGACCTGCACCTTCACCACCGAAGCTTGGATCTACGTAACCACCTTCAATTTGCCAAATGAAAGCAGGGTCAAATTTCGCAAATTGTTTTTTACCGCGGAAGCCGATACGCGATTCGTTGTTAAGCTGCATACCACCAAGCTCATCATCTTTCTTCGCAGTACCAGAATCGTAATCGCGATACGCGGCCTGCATCGCGATGATACCGTAAACTTCGTATGAGAAAGAATCTTTAGTTAGGAACTCTTTCGCTGCATCGCCGTTTGCACCATCAGCGAAAGCTGAACCACTGAACATCATGCCTGTGATTGCAGTAGCAAGTAGGCTTTTCTTTAGGTATGACATTTTTAACCCCTATATTTTTTAGTTTTTTTCCATCTTCAAATTCACTAACTAGGACATTGCTGGAACTTGAGTCTGTGTGTGGACAGACCAAATATGGCAAACTTTTTTCGCAGTAAAAAACTTTCCCCACGGCAATCTGAGCAACTTCAAAAATGGTAAATCCCAAATTAATATAAAAACATAAAATACAACTACTTAACAAAAAACATAAAAATAACAAAACGTCAAAACCACCCTGAAACATAAAATTACCAATAAATAGCGCAAAAAAAGCCTGCTCAGATCACTCAATATTTAGCTTTTTTTACGGAACTTTATATTTAAAGAGAAAAAACTTTGAGATAACTCTCAACGACCTCGACTGAACATCAGCCCAATGATAGCGATTTTGACGAATTTGTTTCGCGTCGAAAAACTTGACCTTCCCCTTGCTGGAAGGTTTATGCTGTAAACATTAGCATTCTTGAGGACCAGTTATGTATCAGTTCATTGTTCCGATGTCAGGACTTAGCTGCATGGGCTGCGCAAAAAAAGTTGAGAAAACTTTACATGCCAATCACAGGGTTGAGATCATCAATTTGTCCCCAACCATGCTTGAAGTGAAAACCGAGTCCCCACTCGCTTCTCTTGTCGATTCCATAGAGTCCCTGGGTTACCGCGCAGGCCATCAATATCAATTTCATCTTGCGGGGTTGAGCTGCAGTGGGTGCGTCAAGAAACTCTCTTCGTTATTGAAAAAAGATCAAAACGTGATCGGGTTTCAAGCATCTAAAACACAACTCGAAATCACTACCCTACTGCCCGAACAGCATGTCATCGACCTAGTAGCAACGCTCGGCTTTACCGCTAGCGTTAATGGCTTGGACAGTGCTGAATTAAAACAAGCAAATGCCCTAGAAGCGAAACCAGTAGAAACGCAAGGTGATATTGACCATATTCAAGTTCCACCAGCAAGCATTCAACGACAAATTCTTATCCAAGGCATGACTTGCGCAAGTTGCGTCTCTTCAGTAGAGAAAGCACTCACTAACGTAGAAGGTATTGAAAAAGCGCAAGTCAACCTAGCAGAGCAAAGCGCGCTTGTCTTTGCCACTCAAGACTCTGCTTCCCTTGACCAAGTAATTATCGAAGCCATAAATCAAGCCGGTTACCGTGCGGAAATCCTCCAAGACGCTGCAACACAACAAAAAAAGCAAACCGCCCAGCAACTTGCCCAACAAAAAAGTTTCAAACTTGATGCAATCGCAGGATTACTCGTCGGCGCGCCATTGATGTTATGGGGGATATTTGGTGGCAACATGATGATTCGTAATCCCAACGACCAACTGGTCTGGGGGGCGATAGGTCTTGTGTGTTTATTATTACTTGCGACCGCGGGTAAGCACTTTTTTACCAACGCCTGGTTAGCGGCCACTCACCAACGCGCCACCATGGACACCTTAGTCGCGCTCGGTACTGGTGCCGCTTGGTTCTATTCAATGCTTGTGGTCGTTTTCCCCCAATGGTTCCCGCTGGCTTCGCGCCATGTGTACTTTGAGGCCAGTGCGATGATCGTCGGTTTGATCTCACTTGGTCACTACATAGAAGCAAAAGCCAAAGCAAACACTACCCGTTCACTGCAGGCTCTAATTAGCCTGCAGCCCCAACAAGCGACCGCAATTACGAAGCAAGGGGAGCAACCAATCGCCGTCGGGCAAATCACGTTAGGCA
>NZ_ABGR01000059.1 GCF_000171815.1 Vibrio sp. AND4
CAGGCTGATACCGCCCAAGAGTTCATATCGACGGCGGTGTTTGGCACCTCGATGTCGGCTCATCACATCCTGGGGCTGAAGTCGGTCCCAAGGGTATGGCTGTTCGCCATTTAAAGTGGTACGCGAGCTGGGTTTAGAACGTCGTGAGACAGTTCGGTCCCTATCTGCCGTGGGCGTTGGAAGATTGAAGGGGGCTGCTCCTAGTACGAGAGGACCGGAGTGGACGAACCTCTGGTGTTCGGGTTGTCATGCCAATGGCATTGCCCGGTAGCTAAGTTCGGAATCGATAACCGCTGAAAGCATCTAAGCGGGAAGCGAGCCCTGAGATGAGTCTTCCCTGATACTTTAAGTATCCTAAAGGGTTGTTCGAGACTAGAACGTTGATAGGCAGGGTGTGTAAGCGTTGTGAGGCGTTGAGCTAACCTGTACTAATTGCCCGTGAGGCTTAACCATACAACACCCAAGAGGTTTTGATGGACTCAAAGCAAGAACAGATTGAATGTGTGAGAACGAAAACAGCTTTCCAAATGATTGTTTTTAGGTTGAATTAGACCTGAAGACAAAAAGAATTTGCTTGGCGACCATAGCGATTTGGACCCACCTGATTTCCATTCCGAACTCAGAAGTGAAACGAATTAGCGTCGATGGTAGTGTGGGGCTTCCCCATGTGAGAGTAGAACATCGCCAGGCTTTAATAACGCTTTTAGATTAAACTAAAAGCAAAACTGAGACTTAGCATTATTTAAGTAAGACTAGGCTTAGTAACAATTTGCGGAGAGATGGCTGAGTGGTCGAAAGCACCGGTCTTGAAAACCGGCAACCGTTAATAGCGGTTCTAGGGTTCAAATCCCTATCTCTCCGCCACTATTCAAAAGCCTCGCTAGAAATAGCGAGGCTTTTTTCATGTCTGGCGTTTAGAAAAAGGTTAAGGTATTTGAATCAAGATCCTACTGAGTGTCCATGATACTAAACGTCTTTCCTCCACTCATTAAGAAATCCTGTGCTAAGCATGCCTTGAGGCTTTAATAGGGCTTATTAAATAAAGTGCTTTCACCCTTCGCTATAAGCCTTAAAGCCGTCATATCAATGGCTAGTTCCTGTATCGCTACTCTCGTTTTAGTCTTAAATGAGGCCTCAACTTGCAAGACTGATGCGGTAATTTAATGGTACATGGTGATAACCTAAATATCGAATCGATAAGCCCTTTAAGCGCACTCAGTGGCATAGAAAACACATGTTTCACCATGACCCACTAATTGCTCTTCATCAATCCAAAAGGTCAAAGAGCCACGGTTAATGATTGATTGGTTGTATTACTTCCGGTTGATTGTTTTATAAAGAGGTTTAGGTATAGAACTAAGAGAGGTAGTGGACGAAGCTGATCACTTGATTTAGTTCCATTGAATTACGCAACAAAGCTGTTTACGGCCATAAGATGATAATAATTGTGATTCGTATTCAATTATTGCTTTTTCTGAATGTTATTTTAGTCAAGAATAGAGTAAAAATTCTATTTTATAAAATGGAAGTTCCACACAATGGATAGATTAAGTGCGCTAAAAGTATTTATTATTATTGTTGAACAGGGGAGTTTATCAGGAGCTGCAAAGTTATTGGATATTGAAAAAACTAAAGTATCTCGCTATCTAAGTGAATTAGAGCGGTGGGTTGGTACCCGATTATTACATAGAACGACTCGAACTCAAAGCTTAACGGAAGCTGGCGAAAAAACATTAACTCATGCTTATCAAATAGATTCTATAGCTGGTGACATCAATAGTATTATTGACCAAAAAAACAATTCGTTGTCTGGGCGTTTACGTATTTCTTGCGCATATTATATGGTAAATGCTTTTTTGCTAGAAGCTGTGAATGAGTTTTGTGCAAAGTGGCCTGAAGTTAAAATTGAGCTTATTGTTACCGATCGAGATACACACTTGATTGAAGAAGGAATAGATTTAGCCGTACGTACTAGTAACCACTTAGACCTTAATGTTGTGGCGAAAAAAATTGGTATGTGTCGTTCAGTTGTTGTAGCGAGTCCACAGTATTTATTAGCTAATGGCACGCCGATAGCGCCGCAATCTTTAGCTGAACATAATTGTCTATCTTTTAGTTATGCTGATAAACATAAATGGTATTTTTATCGTGAAGATAATGTTGAAACTGTACCTATTTCAGGACAGGTAACTGCAAACGTTTCAAATATATTGCTTAAAGCGACCCTATCTGGTGTTGGTATTAGTCAACAGCCTCTTGTTAGCTCTTTGCCTTTAATTAAATCGGGTCAGCTTGTACAGTTATTATCAGATTGGGAGCTGAAAAAAAATGGTATTTATCTTGTCTACGCTAGTCGAAAACAAATGACTCCATTGCATCGAAGTTTTATAGATTTTATTACTGAAAAAATATCAAATGATGAGTTCTGGAATTAAACTTTATATTGATGTGAAGTCAGGGTAAGAGCGCGCATTTTTTTGAGCTAACGAAGGGATCGATTTGATGATCACTTTTGTCTGTGAGCATATATTCCTTTTTTCGGGAGAACACCGTATACATCGACCACTTTGAAGACCGTTTTCAAGCGATTACTTTCCAACGTTAAATTGCAAAAGTTACTTATTGCCAGTTTGAGCTCCTTTTTAGTTCCTTATGTGCGGTGGTTTCGGGCGTAAAAGGCTGGTTTGATATTTCTGAATACATTCTCGAGCACCATTCATATGTTCAATGCTCATGCTTCATATCACAGGAGTATTGGTGACCATTGATGAAATAGCATGTCAAACCAAGATCGTTAAGGCCATCGTGGAACAAGAAGGGGATTACTTGCAGTAAAAGCACTCAAGGAAAACTTCGACAAGCGATAGTGCGTGTGGTGAAATTTAAACACTCGTACGATCATTCCGTGTGTGAGGTTTTGTTGCTTAATTCGGAAAGAAGATATGCCAACCCCATCGTGCTAAATTATTAAACGACACACCGAGTCTCAGGCATACCTAGCCCTGAGGCTTATTTACCGCTTTAATCATTGCGAAAGTCTCACCAACTTGAGCGTTATAATTCCTCAGGCTTAATTTCCCACCTAAAAATTGTTTCACTTGAAACATTGCATCTTTGTTGCCGCACTCAAATAACTTTCATTTTTCCTATTCTCATTGATTTCCGTTTTCATCTTTAGTCTTTTATTGAAGTAAAATCTTTAACAAATACCTTACAAAAAATAACAACGCCAAACTTCATCAATTGAAGAAGCATGCTAATTACAACGTAAAAAGTTGAACAATCAGCTGTAGGAAATGTTAATTGTTTGTTCCATTTTAAATCGTTTTTCTCAGCTCGAGTTGTCCAATAATTACCGAGTCGCTTAACCGTATCAGAAGACCACTTAGGTTAAATATTACAACAAAGCTATACACGATCTAGCAGGTTTATTTGCTCAAAAAGCATTAGTGTGAATATTGCAAAAGTGTTGTGTGAAATTAATTGTATGAATATTGCTACTTAGTATTAATATAAATGACATTATGTTTGTTGAATATATTGCAGGTGATTAAACAATAAGTATTACAGTTATAGATTTACTTGATAGTAATATATTTATTGTGACTCCTGACAATAAAATAATTATTTTTATTCAATAAAGATAAATGTTTAGTTGGTGTTGATAATAATATTAATTCAAAGGTTATTTTCGCTGAAGCCAAAACATTTTTATGTTCTTTTAAAGAAGGTAGTAATAAGGATAAACATTATGTTGCAATCAAAGTCATTGGCACTTTCCATAAGTGTAGTTTTAGGATCTACATCTTTTGTAGTGCAGGCAGGTGTATCAACAGATGCACTAAATAATACATCAGGAGAAATTTGTGGACCTCTAGATGGGACAGAGAACATACGTTTGACTAGAGATAGTATTCACCGATGCCTTACAGGTAATGATCCATTTAAAGCTCAACAATGGCATTTAATGAATACAGGTCAAGATGGTTTTGCCCTAAGAGGTGGCGTTGCAGGAAATGATCTTAACTTATGGTGGGCACACCGCCGAGGTATTTATGGTGAGGGTGTTAACGTAGCCGTTGTCGATGATGGTTTGGAAATTGGCCACCCTGATCTGGCGGCGAATATCACTCCAAATGCCTCGTATGATTTTGTTGGTCAAGATCGAGATCCTACGCCAACTTCACCGGGTGATGCTCATGGGACATCGGTAGCAGGAATTATTGCCGCAGTAAGAGATAATAATATCGGGGGGCAAGGGGTAGCTCCTGAAGCTGCATTACGAGGTTTCAATTTTCTAGGTCGAGACGCTCAAACATTAACAAACTGGTATATCAGTCATGGCCAACCTGGACGTTCTGATGACGTTCGCATTTTTAACCAAAGTTATGGTATTGGTGGGATAGCATCTGGTGACTATAGCGATAACTTTATGGAAAGAACTTATCGTCATATGTCTATGAATTCTAACAATGGATTAGGTGCTGCATTTATTAAATCAGCAGGTAATGGCTATAATATTATCGGTTTGGGAGGTAGGGATTATATTGCTCCTACAGGGAATAATTCTGGTTTACCTTGGCAAAACAGTAACCAAGCAGGAGACAATGCAAACTATTGGAATATCGTAGTGAGTGCGCTTAATGCAGATGGTGAACGTTCATCTTATTCTACTGTTGGTAGTAATGTATTTTTAACGGCGCTAGGCGGTGAGTATGGTAGTCGCTCTCCTGCACATGTTACAACAGACTTAACTGGTTGTGATATGGGTTACAATAGTCAATTTAGGGGTGTTCCTCACCGAAATCACCTGTTGCATGGAAGCACCAAGCTAGATCCTACTTGTGATTATAATAGTACAATGAATGGAACCTCTTCAGCGGCTCCTAATACGTCAGGTGCTTTTGCACTAATGATGTCTGCGTACCCTAATTTAACCCAACGTGATATTCGTCACTTGTTAGCAACAACAGCAACTCAAGTTGATGAAAATTATGGTGATATCTCGTTAACTTATACAACAGATAAAGGAAGATCAAAAACTATTACTGGATTAGAAGGTTGGCAGAAAAATAGTGTAGGTCGATGGTTTAGCCCGTATTATGGCTTTGGCTTAGTTAATGTCAATGCAGCATTAAAAGCCGCGGAAACATATGAGCAACTTCCTCCTTTAGATGTCGGTAATTGGGTTTCTAGCCAACTTGTTGAGCCATTAGTTATTCAAGACGCAGGTGAGACAGCAACCAATAGCACCATCATTAAGCAAGGTAATAAAACTGTTGAGTCTGTTCAAGTCAGATTGAATATTGATCATCAACGTATGTCTGATTTATTGATTGAATTAGAGTCTCCAGCAGGCACTAGGAGTATCCTGATGTCCCCACGCAACGGGATGGTTGGGCATGCGATCGGACAGGGTACTTCAGGTTTCAGAGATCACCCAATGCTGACTCATAAATTCTATGGTGAGAGTGGTGATGGTAACTGGACATTACACGTTACTGATACAAGCGGTAAGTCACGTTCATTTACGCATAACACGGGCGAAAATGGAGCTAGAAATGTAACAATGGCAAATAATCGTGAAAATGGACAGTTAAAAAATTGGTCACTTCGAATCTTTGGCCACTAAGAGTAATTGAAAGGAATAATCACATGAAAAAATCAAATAATGTACTGTTCTCCCTAACTATGGGCTTACTGACCTCTTTCTCTGTATTCG
>NZ_ABGR01000058.1 GCF_000171815.1 Vibrio sp. AND4
TTATTCTTTTTCGCAGCAATCCAGCTACTAATAGTGCTCCCTGCATCTATCCTTGATTGTGGCTAAATCCTTTAACCGAGTTCCCTGTTCATCGCCTTCCTAGCGGTGTCCATTCTTGCCTATCGTCCTGACGGGCGAACTCTTCCTAGAGTTTAACGACATCCTTGCTGATAACTCATCCTAAGCTACCAAATCTTCATCCTGAAGATACCCAATCCTTTAGGTTTTTCCTGTTCCCGCCAACATCCTGTCGACACGAGAAGTATTGTTGTTTTTCTGAGTACTCTCAATTGGCTAGGTAAAAAAACTTTCATGTCGAATATTGCTAAATAAATTAAAGTTTCTACTTTTCATGTTCTTAGGTACTTATCTTCTTATTTTTCTGGTAAGAAATGGTCATTTTGCTCACATTTTATGTAAGAGATCTCGCACAAGGTGGTGAGCAAATATACTAATTAAAGTGTTTTTTACCCAGTTACAAAGCTTGCTAAAGATCACAAATTGGATTGTCGCGGTAAGAGGCCGAAGCGACTTTTTAGTTGCTGGTTGTTGTAAAATCACTATTAAGATTCAATGACAGAAGGAATAGGGAACTTGATTGCCATTAATCTGTCATATTCAGTGGATAAGTTACTTCTTGCAATAAGATAAAGCACAGTTGAGCGGTTCAAACACCGACTTCGCCTAACGTGTTTTGAGGTAATGATGAAAATTTATCCATTCCCCATTAAATTGAGGGAGTAAACCTTAGACAATAAGCTCATGACGAGCGCTACCTATTAAAGATAAGGGAGATCGCTATGAAAAAGATGAGAAGAGCACAGTTGCATCGTGTACGTATCCAATACTGGAAAGACACAAAAACTGACGCTAACAAAAAAGCATAGTTAACCACACTCGTGACACTGAGCTGGCAATGGAGGAACTGCCTTCCATAACGTGCCAGCTCTAAAATTATCTGGCACACCTAACTCTCTAAAATATCGAAGTTTCCTGAAACCTTAAGTTTCCCAAATCCCAGTACTTCACAAGAGAGAAAGCCCTCAGCTTCCAAATTATCCGCTTTTTAAGTTCCCGGCACTTTAAAAACGCATTGGACTTAAACGCAAAAAAGCCAGTCCGAAGACCAGCTCTCTCTATTACTTTCTCAACTCTGTATTATAGAATGACTCAGTAATTACAGGTAGTTAGCGTCAACCAGTTCACCAGCTTTAGCGCTGCTTACTTCAGGGCGAGCTTGTAGCCAAGCCAAAACTTGCGCTTTCTGTTCTTCAGTTGCGCTCTCGTAACGCTCTGTTGAACATAGGAAGCCTTCGAACAGCTCTAGACCGCCACCGCCAAAGCACAGGTTTAGACCATCAATGTAGTCGATAAACTCATCAACGAATGTATCGTAACGATCGAAGTCGTTGATATCTGTTTCACAGCTGATCTCAAAACCTAGGATAGCAAATTCAGCTAGGAATAGTTTTTTACGCAGACGACGATTTTTGTTATCGATTTTATCTAATTTCATGATTATCTCTCGTGGATGATTTAAATGCTCTGATGCGATCCCACGTTTTTAGGTGCATGTTTTGAGGCAACGTGGCTATAAACTTTGTACCCCTAAAACAGGCTTAGCCCAAGAAAAATCTGGAGTACAGAGGATAGATAAGGGCTTTATAACATTTTCTAAACGCAAAGTTCATAAAGAAAGACTATTTCTGTCATTTTTCTCTTCCAAACTTCCTCTCGCTTAATTATTTACAAACTTATAAATCAACTAAACACTGGGAAAGCAATACCATGAGCAAGGAAACCTTCGACGCGACGCGTTTCAATCAAAGCAATAACAAGCCTTTTGAAGAAGTACTGGAAGCGAGCCTATCTCGACGTAGTATTTTAAAAAGTGGCCTAGGTATCAGTGCGATGACCGCGTTTGGTGCATTTGGCCTATCTGGGTGTAATGGCTCTGGCTCTAGCACCTCAGCTGGTAACGGTTCTGAGATTTCTCGCGCAGTATTGAATTTTGACTCTATTCCGGGCTCGTTGACGGATGCAGTTTCGATTCCGCAGGGCTACGTTGCACAAGTTCTGGTTCCATGGGGCACGCCTCTAAATGCGCAAGGTAAGGCTTGGAAAGAGGATGGCAGTAATACGAGCGCTGATCAGCTCAATGCGCTTGGCATGCATCATGACGGCATGCACTTTTTTCCGCTAAACAATAGCGACACTGATGGACTATTGTGTATTAACCATGAATACATCGATACTTCAGCATTGCATCCAAGCGGTCCGACCGTTGTGGGCGGTGTGCGTACTATCGTTGACGAAGTTCGTAAAGAAATTAATGCGCATGGGGTATCAGTGGTTCGTGTTCAGCTAGAAAATAATGTGTGGAAGCTGGTGGATACTGATCCACTAAACCGCCGTTATACAGGCGCGACGGTGATGGATTTGTCAGGTCCGATGGCAAATACAGAATTAACCGTAACACGTTTTTCACCAGACGGTAGCCAAGCACGCGGCACTCTTAACAACTGCGGTAATGGCTTTACCCCTTGGGGCACCTACCTAACGTGTGAAGAAAACTGGCCAGGTTACTTCGTCAACTCGGGCGTTCGTACTGAAGAGCAAGATCGTATTGGTGTGGATGACGAACGCACTCGCTACCTTTGGGAAACGTTGGCGGGTGACGCTGAAGAACGTTTGGACGAGTTTACGCGATTCAATGTTGAGCCAACGGGCGTGAGTGCATTGGATGATTACCGTAACGAAGCAAATGGTCATGGGTACATCGTTGAAATTGACCCTTACACGCAAAACTCACGCGCGAAGAAGCGCACGGCACTGGGCCGTTTCCGTCATGAAGGTTGCACTTTCGGTAAGCTTGAAGAAGGTAAGCCAGTGGTCTTTTACTCTGGGCACGACTCTCGTTTTGAGTACCTATACAAATTTGAGTCAGCGGCAGCATGGGAACCCGCAGATGCTAATCCAGCAAACCGCTTAGCGACGGGTGATAAGTACATGGATGAAGGTACACTTTATGTAGCGCGTTTCAACGAGGATGGCTCAGGTACTTGGTTACCCCTGACGTTAGACAGCACCACGGTATCGGGGGGGAAATTGGCAGATAGTTTCAATTCTTTAGCCGAAATTATCCTTAATACAGCAGGAGCAGCGGATCTCGTTGGCGCAACACCCATGGATCGTCCAGAGTGGTGTACGGTTGATCCGTTTACAGGTTCGGTTTATTTAACGCTAACGAACAACACCAAGCGTACTGAGGAGACCAACCCTGCTAATCCGCGTCTGAACAACAAATTTGGTCATGTTATTCGCTGGGATGAAGGCGAAGCGGCAACGGACTTTGCTTGGGACATCTTCGTTTTTGGCGCTCCAGCGAACGGCGATATGGATACCAACCGCTCTGGCTTGACAGAACTAAACCAATTTGCGAGCCCTGACGGGTTGGCGTTTGATCCACGTGGTATTCTATGGATTCAAACGGACAACGGCGCAGATGAAGTGACGTCTTACACTAATGACCAAATGCTTGCGGTTGTACCTTCGAAGCTGACGGATGAAAATGGTACGCAGAAGGTGATTGGTGCAGAGAACCAAGCTGAGCTGAAGCGCTTCTTTGTTGGTCCTAACGGCTGTGAGGTGACAGGCTTTACCATCAGTCCAGATTACAAGTCCTTGTTCGTCAACATTCAGCATCCCGGCAATTGGCCATACAGCGACAACGCAGCGGAAGAAACACCAGCGGGAGTGACACTGCGTCCACGTGCTGCAACGGTGGTCATTCGTCGTGAAGATGGCGGCGAAATTGGTGTTTAGTGACTCGGTCAGACAGCCAAGTAGCAAATGCGACTAAATAGCAAGTATCGCCAAGGCTAGAAACAAAAAACGGCTCTATACAACAGAGCCGTTTTCGCTGGCACCGTGCCTGTTTAAGCTTGGCTGGTCAATTCAGTTTGCTTTTTTCTTGCCGAGCGAAATGTTATGCCAATAAGCACCATGACGATCGTTGGAACAATCCAGCTGGCAAAGTAGTGGTATAACGGCATGCTATTATCCAACCACTGGTTGGCTGCTTTTGGCATGTAATCAAGGATGTGAAGCGCGTCCACACAACCAAACACTAGTGCAGTCAATGCGGTCATTACCACCATAATTTGTGACAGCTTATTGCGAACTGGAGCCATGATCATTAGTGCAATCGCCACTGGGTGCAGCACCACAACCACAGGTAATGTGATGGCAAGCAGTTGCTCAAGGCCCAGGTTGGCGATCAAGCCCGCTAACACCATTGTCGTAATAACACAGCCCTTGTAGTTCAACTTGCTGAAAGTGTTGTCATAGAACTCACTGCCTGCTGTTGTTACGCCGATTGCTGTAGTCAAACATGCTAAAACCATGACAGCGCCGAGTAGAAGTGAGCCAAACGCTCCAAAGTGGTTGAAGGTGAACGCCGTTAGGATGTCGCCGCCATTGCTGAACTCTGATCCCAAATATGAGCTCGTTGATCCAATATAAGCTAATGAAATATATACAAAAGCCATGGATGCAGCGTACATCAAAGCGGCAATTAGCGTGTATTTTGCCGTTGCTTTCGGACAGTTGACGCCCATGCTGCGAATTGCACGGAAGATGATCCAACCAAAGCCGATAGAGCCTAGCGCATCCATAGTCATATAGCCTTGCGTCAAGCCTTCTGCGAATGCGGTAGATACATATGGACCAGTGGCTGTGGTGAGCTCACCGCCGGGGTAAGCCAGAGCGGTGAGTGACATAATAACTAGGATAGCCATTAATGCAGGGGTTAAGATCTTCCCTAGGTTGTCGACCAATTTACCGGGATACAGAGCGAATAGGGTGCTGATAACACAGAAAGCAATGGTGAAAGGCACTAAAGCGGTATCGCCAAACATTGGTGCAAAGCTAAATTGGTAAGCAACGGTAATAGCACGTGGAATCACGAATGCTGGGCCTATTACAATAAATAACATCACCCAAAAGCTGGTTGCCAAAGATTTAGGTAGGGCAGCGGTTAGTTTGTCCGAACCGTTTACAATAGCCACCATTACAAGTGCCAATGCAGGTAGGCCTACACCTGTTAAGAGGAAGCCAGACATCCCGCTCAGAAAGTTTTCACCTGCTTGGTAACCCAAAAATGGAGGGAAGATCAGGTTGCCCGCGCCTAAGTACATGGCAAAAGTCATGAAGCCCAAAGCGGCAATATTACGTGCGCTTAACATTGTTATTCCTTTTACGTTTCGCTTGGAAGAAACTGAAAGGAATGGGAGGAGTATGTTGTGTTCCCGTCAGTTTCTTATCAAGCTGACAGAAAGTTTACATATGACCTGTCAGCTCTGAACCCGTTTCAGAGAGAGCAGGAGGATCGCAGCAGTGACGCCAGATGGGCGTTTTAAAGCGCATATAGGTTGAGCCGTTGCTGACATGGATGATCCTTAATGACAAAAAACCAAGGAATACGTTTGCCTTGGTGGTGAGTTACCCTAACGAACACTAGGCTATTAGCACAAGCCCGAAGTAGGAAATAAGTTGATGTGGTCAATATTTGTTTATTAAATGGTGGATTGAACTGGTATTAAAGCTCAAACTTAGAATAAATGATTTTTCATTCTGTTAACATGATCAGTATTTCGTTTTTCTATCTATCGTCATGCGGACTGAAGCTGGCAAAGCCGAGATACACTGTCATGCCGAGGTGGA
>NZ_ABGR01000057.1 GCF_000171815.1 Vibrio sp. AND4
ACATAAAGCAACACAAAACCAATCAGCCCCAAAGCCGTAGCAAAAAGCATGACAGATAACGGATTGGTATCACCTGATGGCAAAGGGCGATTATGTGTTCGAGCCATACGCGCATCAATGCGACGGTCAATAAGGTGATTAAACGCTGCTGCTGAGCCCGCCATCAAACCAATGCCAATGAGACCAATCGCAGCTTGTAGCCATGGAAATTCAACCACTGGCGCTAAGCTCATTCCGACAATAGCCGTAATCAGCATAAGAGCAACAACTTTCGGCTTAGTCAGCTTTAAATAAATCGAACCAATATTTTTCTTACGACTTTCTAAAGGGAATGCTAACTCTTTACTCACAGCGAACTCCTTTCTCATGATGACTCCAACGAGCTTTACCTTGCCATAGGTAGTACTGACTGATACAAATAAGTGAAAGCATGATGGCTGCACCTAGGTTATGTGCTACCGCTACATAGATGGGCAGTTGAAAAACAACATTACTCACGCCTAACATGATCTGACAAATTAGAGAAAATCCGATCCAGACACCGAAACGCTGATAATGATGCGAATTTTGCTTTAATAGTAAAATACAATAAATCAATACAATACATGCGGTAACGATGGCGCCAATTCGGTGGCTCACATGAATCGTCACTCGAGCTGGGTAATCTAATACACCAAATTCATAGTTATCAAACCCCGCCTGCCAAAACGAGAACGCCTCTTTCCATGATAAATAGCTGACCCAATTACCTTCACATATTGGTAAAGCAGTACACATTAATGCGGCATAATTGGATGATGTCCAGCCGCCAAGCAGTACTTGGGTTAACACGACAATGAAGGCGATAATGGAAAAGGCTCTCACAACCTTAGATGAGGGTGAGAAACAGAGGTTATTTTGAGATTGTAATTGGCAATAGAATACGGCTTGAAGTGCTAATAACGTAAAGCCACCAAGAAGATGCAACATCACAATGACTGGCATTAACTTTAATGTTACCGTCCACATTCCAAGTGCTGCTTGTCCGAGGACAAGAACACAAAGCAAAATCGGTATCGTCGCATCGACTCGCTCTGCTCTCACCGCCATGACGGCCATCATCAAAATAACTAAGCCCAAAGTTCCGGCAAAGTAACGGTGAATCATCTCTAACCACGCCTTCCCTTGTTCCACTGCTCGTTCCGGAAACAAGGCATTCGCTTTCGTCACTTCCGCTTCAGTTTGAGGCACGAGCAATTGACCATAGCAACCGGGCCAATCAGGGCAGCCCAAGCCTGCATCAGCCAACCTGGTGTACGCACCCAGCATAATGACCAAAAGGGTGAAAACTAGGCTAAAACTAACCAAGCGCTTTAACGTCATATTGCCCTCTCCTTAGCCCACGCGTGACAACTTCAATAGCTTTCTTAAATCCGTCAATACATCTTTATTTAACTGCACTAAATCCTCTTGGACATTTGGTGTATAGGACATCACAAGCTGCCCAAGCGGGTCGACGATCAACATCTGCCCTGCTTTTACTTTTGCCGAAAGTAAGCCATTCATTTGCATCACCTTAAGACTCTGGTCAAGGTCATTTACCTCATTCGAAGTCCAAATCACAGGCACAACACGCTCTTGGTATTTCCCCAGTGCGATATGGCTTTGCTGCAATAAATGAATCTGTTGTTGGCATTGCTCCATGCATTCCGCAGGCAGCACATACGCTAATTGCCAGCCTCTCTCAGTAAGAGGTGAGACTTGGCCCAACTGTTCTAACGTGGTGTACGGCTCAACCAATTCACCTCGATTGGTCACTCCCGTTTCGTACCATCCTTGACTCAATACAACTTTGGCAATAATTGCAGGGAGTGCGAACAGACAAATCAGAGATACCAATATAATTCGCCCTCTCGTGACTGCGTTTGTCATACCTCACCTCCTTGTGAGTGTGATTGTCGAATCCAACGAATAAAAATAAAGATTGTGATAAGCAAAAACACGCCAGCCATTGCAAACCATTGAAAGGAGTAAGCAAAATGCTTCTCACTGGTTAGAGGTAACGGGTTCCAAGGAAATGGATAAGGCCATTGCTCTAAATTGTCCGGTTGAATAACCATAGGAATTAACTCGATGTTAAGCAGCTGGCTGAGTTGATTGATATTGAGGTTTTGCACTCTGATTGTGTCGCCCATTTCAGCCATCAGGTCTGAACTCAGTGGATTGGTTGATTTGCGATACAAACGTCCTGTGATGTCGTAGGGGACGAGCAAGGTTTTAACCTCAGGCAATAAAGCCCTAGAACTTGCTCCCTTTACAAAGCCTAGTTCGAGCAAGGTTTGCTTCGCTGGGTCATGAGACAAGGATACAATTTGAAACGCCAAGTACCCGACACCGCCTTCAAATGTTTGATTGTCTAATAAAATGATGGGAAATGGACCCGGTACGACACTTACTTTTACTTTCATACCACTGACGTTCTTTTCTTGCCAATCGTTGACGGCCAACACCGCCGATATCTCTGTATAGGGCGCATTCGCTCTCGCCAAAATCACTTGCTCCAACTGCTGCTTTTGGTTACCACGCTCCAATTGCCAAAAACCCAATTTGACCAAAACAGAAAACACGGCCACAGTTAAACAAATAGCCATCCATACCCATTTCGATGACAACATTTTTGACCATATCGATGACGAAGCCGGAGGTGCCATGTCCACCGTATTTCTGTTCAAATTAACGCTAGTCCTTTTGCTGCTTTTCATTATCTTTAACCTCGCAAAAGCGCTGTTCGAAATGGTTCGCGAAGACCCAGAAGACAAACAGAAAAAAGGAAAACCCATGAGTCATTATCTCGGTCGTCGCGTTATGTTCTCTGCATTGGTCGTACTACTCCTTCTGGTCGCTTTAGGGGCTGGTTGGATTGCCCCTAACCCACGTCCGTATTAGATTCACAGCACGTATACAAAAACAAACAAACACAACCAAACGACATCCACAAAGTGCCAGTACCAACTACCCGCTTGGAATGCAAAATGGTCTTTCGGTGAGAAATGGTCTTTGGCGATGCGGAATAACAATACGATCAGGAAGAGGGTACCAAGGCAAACGTGCAGTCCATGAAAGCCAGTCAGCATAAAGAAGGTATTACCGTAAACCCCTGATTGCAGCGTTAATCCAATATCTTGATAAGCATGTGCGTACTCAACAGCTTGGTAATAAAGGAAAAAACCCGCCAAAACGATGGTAATTTCCAACCAAACAATGAGTGCGGTTCGTTTATCTTGCTCTAAGCTGACATGGGCCATATGTAACGTAATCGAAGACAATAACAGCAAGATCGTGTTAGTTAATGGAATGCCAGTCCAAGGCATCGCTTGAGTTGTTTCCCCACCTGGCGTCGTAGTGAGCGGCCATATGGCCTCAAAACTTGGCCATAACACCTCATGCGTCATGACGTTGTTATCTGCACCACCTAACCAAGGAACGGAGATCATTCTGGCGTAAAACAACGCGCCAAAAAAAGCACCAAAGAACATCACTTCCGAAAAGATAAACCAGCTCATCCCCTGTCGAAAGGAGCGTGTGATTTGCGCGCTGTATTTTCCCGTTAGCGATTCAGTAATAACGTTGCTAAACCACCCGGCCAACATGTACAGCAAAAAAAGCATACCAACCGCGAGAATAATGCCCCCCAAAGTGCCAACCGGACCATCACTTTGCGTACCTTGGACCGTCATTCCTGCCCCTATTGCGACAAGGAACAGCGCGAAGGCCCCAACGATTGGCCAACTACTTTGCGCAGGGACATAATAGGTATCAGGCTTGTTACTCATATGGTCTCTCCTTACAGGCGCTCACCCGTCTGTTGCTTACTCCTTGAGAGGCTGACTACCGACGACGCGCCCGATTGAGGAGGAAATTTGTAGAGTGTGTAAGACAAAGTCAAAGTATGAATTGAATCCGGCACATCTGGCTCAATGTAGAAAATCAAAGGCATACTCGCTTTCTGCTTACCTTCCAAGGGTTGTTGGTTAAAGCAAAAACACTCGATTTTATTGAAGTAAGCCGCACCAGTACCCGGCGATACGGATGGTACAGCTTGCCCAACTAACTCTTCACCGCTTTGATTGAATGCGAGATATTCAGTTTGAATCACTTCTCCTGGATGAACATCCATGGATACGACTTTTGGTTTGAATTCCCATGGCATATCGGGACTGACGTGGGCCATGAACTCCACGCGGATGGTTCTGGTTATATCCGCTTGCATGCCTGTGGGTTGAATCGCTGCTACATCACTGGTTTTACCGTTGATACCTAATGCATCGCACATGATGTCGTAGAGCGGCACAAGAGCAAAACCAAAGCCAAACATCAACGCAGTCGCTAACAGCAACTTCGTTATTAGTTTCTTATTGGATGGATGACTTTGCATCTCACTCACCTCACGCTTTGCTTAATCGACTTTTGGTGGTGTCGTGAACGTATGATGTGGCGCGGGACTTGGCACCGTCCACTCTAAACCTTCTGCTCGTTCCCAAGGTTTTGCCGTTGCCTTTTCGCCACCACGAATGCATTTGATCACTAGCCACAAAAAAATCAGTTGAGACAAACCAAAGGCAAAACCACCGATCGAGACGATTTGGTTGATATCGGCAAACTGGATCGCGTAATCGGGAATACGTCGAGGCATACCAGCTAAGCCCAAGAAATGCATAGGGAAGAACAGTACATTGACCGAGATGATCGAACACCAGAAGTGCCACAGACTCAATTTGTGGTCATACATATTGCCCGTCCACTTCGGTAACCAGTAATAGGCCGCTGCCATAATCGAGAACACCGCACCGGACACCAACACATAATGGAAGTGGGCAACGACGAAGTACGTATCATGATATTGGAAGTCCGCTGGTACGATCGCCAGCATCAGGCCGGAAAAACCCCCTATCGTGAACAGCACAATAAAGGCAATAGCAAATAGCATGGGCGTCTCAAACGTCATGGCTCCGCGCCACATGGTTGCCACCCAGTTAAACACTTTCACCCCTGTCGGAACCGCTATCAACATGGTGCAGTACATGAAGAAGAGCTCTGCGAATACTGGCATCCCAGTGGTAAACATATGGTGTGCCCATACTAGGAATGAAAGTAGCGCGATACTACAGGTCGCGTAGACCATCGAATGATATCCGAACAGCTTCTTGCCACTAAACGCGGGGATGATCGCCGAAACAATACCAAAAGAAGGTAGGATCATGATGTACACCTCTGGATGGCCAAAGAACCAAAAGATGTGTTGGAACATCACAGGGTCACCGCCACCAGCGGCATCAAAAAAACTGGTACCGAAGTATTTATCGGTGAGAACCATGGTCACGGCGCCAGCTAAGACTGGCATCACTGCGATAAGTAAGAATGCAGTAATTAACCATGCCCAAACGAACATTGGGAGTTTAAACCATGTCATGCCAGGTGCTCGCATGTTTACAATCGTCACGATAACGTTGATGGCCCCCATGATGGAGCTGATACCCATTATATGGACTGAGAAAACGAACAACGCTGTGCTGTCAGGGCCGTAGGTTGTCGAAAGCGGAGCGTAGAAAGTCCAACCAAAATCAGGACCACCACCAGGTAAGAACAAAGAGCCGATCAAAATAAGAAAAGCAAAAGGTAAGATCCAAAAGCTCAAATTGTTCATTCTTGGCAGCGCCATATCCGGCGCCCCAATCATCATGGGAATCATCCAATTGGCTAAACCAGTAAAAGCAGGCATAACAGCGCCAAAGACCATCACCAGCCCATGCACGGTCGTCATTTGGTTAAAAAACTGAGGATCGACCAACTGCAAACCCGGCTGGAACAACTCAGCACGAATGATCATTGCCATCGCTCCACCAGTAAGGAACATGGCGAAGCTAAACCACAAATAAAGCGTACCTATGTCTTTATGACTAGTTGAATAGAGCCAGCGTGCCAGCCCTTTCGGTGCATGGTGATGATCGTGATCGTCTTCTATTGCAATGGTGGTGTTTGCGGTTGTTTGCGCTTCTGCAGGCGCAGACTTAACCGCTTTTTCAATTGGCTTACTCATATTTCCTCCTTGGTACTTTCTTGTACCTT
>NZ_ABGR01000056.1 GCF_000171815.1 Vibrio sp. AND4
ATAAAAGGGCAGAATCACAACTTGCCCTAGCCATTTTCGTGGGCCAGAAACGGCATAGTGGAGGAAGGCGCTGAACATGTCTTTATCTGTTATGGTGCTATCAAAATCAAACAGGGCTAGGGATGGTTTTTGAGCGTCTGACAATTTTCGGCCTTATGGTTTAGTGTGCGTGAAGGAAGTTTATCACCATCATACCTGCTGCGATAAGCGCCATCCCAACCCAAAGGCTTGTCTCCATGTGTTGGCAAACCAGTTGCGAGACTAAGATCGCCGACACAATCACTGACCAAAGTGCGTGAACAATACCCAATGTCATGCCACCTTTGAATCAAATAACTTTTATGGATTTGAAATAATAAGGGTTGCAGCGTCTTACATACTCTTACACCAATTTTTTGTGACAAAGGATACACTTCCGCTGTGTTTGCAAAGAGAGTGGTGAGACACTAAATCTTTTATTCTGCTTGGCCGCCAAGTCCACAGTGAAAGGGTTCACCACACTCAGGTGTCATGACTTCAATTTCTTTTGCGCTTTACTTAAAGCCTTTATTGCGCACAGGGGGAAAGTTAGGGTTTCTTTCCTCCGTTTTTCTTTTATTTTCTGACAACTGACTCTCGTCCTAAATCACGATCAATCCAAATGGCGCTAGCAGTTGTTCTTGTTGCCAGTCGCAGATCTTAACACCGTATAAAGAGGTGCGACGGACGTCTAAGCCGTCTAAATCGACGTGGGTAAGGTCACTCTCTTCTATATTAAAGCTGCCCCATTGTTCTTTGCTGAACCAGGTATCTAGAGGTTACTCGGATACAGCAAGCCAATTGAACTTTCCTCTTCTATACTTTGGAGGCGATTTTACTCTTTTGTACATCATTTGAATGATTTGGCAATGCTCAAAATTGAAACTTAACCTTTCATATCATCTTGTTGTTCATGAGCTGAAAAATCCTACACTGATCCAATAATTGAACACTTGGACAATATAAATGAGTGACGATATCGCGAAGCAATCCTCTTCGAAATCAAACCTGACCAAAATACTTTTTTTGCTTGTCTGTGCAATTGCCTTTGGCGCGATGTACTGGTCATGGCAATACTCTGACGGTCACCCGAGTACGGAAGATGCTTATATAAGAGCTAAAATTCTGTCTGTTGCTCCCCAGGTTCAAGGTCAGGTGGTAACGGTAGAAGCGAAAGATTTTCAAGTCATCAATAAAGGCGATTTACTGCTAAAGATTGATTCTCGCCCTTATCTACTTGAAGTAAAACAGGCTAAAGCCGCTTACCAATTGGCCGTTCAACAACATGATGTCGCCGACAAACAAGTGACCGAAGCGGTGGCTGGTTTGGATGCAGCACGTTCGAACCTGACTGAAGCTCAAGTGGAATACAAGCGAACAAACTCTCTGGTGCAACGTAAATTAGCGTCTGCCCAAGACCTCGATACCGCGAAAAATAAACTTGCTAATGCGCAAGCCAGCCTAGAGCAAGCGCGTGCAACGGTTGAAAAAGCGATCGCAAATCGTGGTGAAGAGGGCGCAGAAGCGGCTGTGGTTCAGCAAGCTGCAGCTCAACTCGCACAGGCTGAACTGAATTTAAGCTATACCGATATCACTTCTCCTGTCGATGGTATCGCGGGTGAAATCAACACACATACGGGTTCTGTTGTCGGCATTGGCCAAACTCTGTTCCCCGTGATTGTGAAAGACAGTTACTGGGTGCGCGCAAACTTTAAAGAGACTGACTTAACTCACATCAAAGCAGGTATGCATGCCGAAGTCGTGATTGACATGTATCCAGACTTGGTTTGGGATGCGAAAGTTGAAGAATTATCTCCAGCAAGTGGTACGTCTTTCTCACTCATGCCGCCAGAAAATGCAACAGGTAACTGGGTAAAAATAAAACAACGTTTCCCTGTACGCTTGACGCTTGAAGTTCCTGAGGGTGCGCCACAATTGCGTGTTGGCGCGAGTTCTGAAGTCACTGTTGATCTGCAAAGTAACGCACAATGAGTAACGAGATTACGGCCGACAAGCGGGGGATCGCCACCGTCGCCGTGATGCTTTCTGCCATCATGGTGCTGATAGACATGACCGTTGCCAACGTGTCGCTTTCGCACATGATGGGGGCGCTGGGTGCAACAGCAGACCAAATCACTTGGGTACTGACTGGCTACAGCATGGCAGAAGCAATCTTCATTCCGATGACCAGCTTTTGGGTATCGCGCTTTGGTGAACGCAAAGTCATGCTGGTGGCGGTGATTGGCTTTGTGATTGCCAGTGCTTTCTGTGGGCAAGCAGGCTCGCTCGAAGAGATGGTGGTGTTCCGTATTATCCAAGGTGCGTTTGGTGCTTCAGTCATCCCATTGGCGCAATCGACACTGGTTCAAATTTACCCTTCAGAGCAAAAAGGCAAGGCGATGGCGATCTTCTCTATCGGTATCTTGCTTGGTCCTATCTTGGGACCTGTGGTCGGTGGTGTCATTACCGATAACATTGACTGGCGTTGGATATTTTACATCAACTTACCATTTGGTTTGGTGTGTACTGCGTTGATTTATCGTTATATCCACATCAGCAATAAAACCAAACCGAACTTCGACTGGTGGATCATCGGCTATATGGCGCTCGGGGTCGGTGCGTTGCAGTTTGTGCTCGATAAAGGTAATGATGAAGATTGGTTTAACTCACGCATTATCCAAACCGCCGCTTTACTTGCGGTAATGGGCTTAATCATGTGGCTCTACCGAAGTTGGAAGACCAAGAGCCCGATTGCACCGCTGTGGTTGCTCAGGGACAAAAACCTGATGGTCTCATCCTTAATGATGGCGGTGGTGTCGATGGCCATGTTCGGTTTGACCACTCAACAGCCTATGCTGCTCGAAAGCTTGTTGAACTACCCAGTGTCGACCACGGGTATGTTGATGGCACCAAGGGGGCTAGCGTCTGCTTCAATGTTGATATTCGTAATTGTGATTAACCCTCAATTTGACCCAAGATTGAAGATTGTTTTTGGTCTAACCTGTATCGGTATTGGTAGCTACCTCATGACTTTGTACTCGATGGAGATCGATACCTTCTGGATCGTGATGCCAAGTATGATTCAAGGGATGGGACTAGGTTTGACCTTCTCGACACTATCATCGCTGGCGTACATGACGTTACCTAAAGAACAATCGGTCGCAGGGGCGAGTATTTTTAACTTGTTCCGCACCATTGGCAGCTCGTTTGGTATATCCATAGCGACGACTTACCAATACCGCGATGGTCAGCAGCAGTGGCATGCATTGAGTGAGGGATTTAACCCTTACAACCCAGTGCTGCATCAATGGGCTGGCAAACAGGGGTTATCGATCACTGACCCAGCTGCACTAGAGCAATACCAAAACATGCTCGAACAACAATCTCAAATGGTCGCATTTGTACACACTTTTCAGCTAGTTGGAGTGATGTTCGTTGTCATGATGCCGATGCTGATATTTATCCGCTCAAGGTAAACTTTTAAAGACAAACAAAAGCGTCCTTAACTTAGCCAAGTAAGGGCGCTTTTTAATTTTTGACCTTTTACGTCAGTTTGTTGAAAATTAACCTAAACTGGCATCGCTAAAATGAAGTTTATATTGAATGGATTTTCTCTATGGCAGGCAGCACTCTACATAGCGAAAGAATACAAAATACGCTTCGCTGGTAGGTCAATAAATTATGTGATCAAGCTAAAAAATACCGATGATAATATGATATCGCTTCAATAATATCTTGGTTAATTTAACCTATCTCCTCGTTCCTTATAACAAGGTTTTTACTGGTCATTGAATCAATAAATTACTAGTGAGTCGATACTCTTTTGTGAACCTCCACGATAATAAATCTCAGAGTACAACTTTTTGATACTTCTAACCTAATAAAATAAACTCCTAAGAGAAAAGTTTTACTTAAAATCCTTGCAGCCTTAATTTTACATATCAAAACAATTATACTTATCGCCAGACTGGAAAGATTAAAATAAATGGTCAGGATGAATGTATTGAGTATACCCAAGTAGCCTCAGATGTTTAGTTTGGCGAGAATGACTCGGCTTGTAGACAGGGCATCGAATCAAAGGTCTGGTGGCTTTAAGTCAAAAAACGGTAAACAAGCATACTAGCAAAGACGCTTGCCCTGAATCCTAGGCCTTGGAGTCACTTGGGGATAAAACTCGTTCAATTCAGGCTAGGTAAAGTCTTATCATTGAAATGGATTTACCTGATAAAGAATTCTAGGAATAAATGGAAGGTGCGTCACAAGAGTAGGATTCTCTTGAATATATCATTAGGGGTGCTAAAGAAATTAAAACAGGCATTGTTAGATGAATAATTCTGCAACGTATTTACTCGCTGCGATACGAGAGAAAATTAAAGAGAAAGGGATTTGCTATTCCGACCTCTCCATAGGAATGGGTATTCCGCTATCAACAATTAAGAGACAGTTACACAATACTTCTTTGGGGCTAGATAAAATACTATTGTATTCTAATTATTTAGATACTGACTTAGTAGAATTATCTATGCGTGGTAAGAGACTGCAACAAGAAAATGAACAATTTATTACCGACACCAACAGTGAAATATTTTACCGGTATCCTTATCTGTTTGATTTCTTATATTTGTTACGTAGAAAGGAATGGTCTCCGCAAGATATTGTGAGCAGGTACCAATTGACCCCTACCTCGATTACGCTTTATTTACGTGCATTGGAAATGCTGGATTACATCGAGCTTAAAGGTGACGATAAATACCGATTTAAAGATCAAGGTCGTTTTATTTTCGAAGAAGGTTCCAAGCTTGATACTTTGTTCGCCACGCGTTTTCGTGATGAGGTGTTTAGTCATGATGTGCGGCCACCGATTTGCATGGGACGTATTGCTATCACAGAAGAGCAAGAAGAGAAATTGGCGAATGAGGTGTACAACAAACTGATAGAATTTGATGTGCAAAACAAGAGCGGAGAAGGCTGCAAAAGACTGAGAAACGTATTGATGACTTACACGCCGGGTAATCAGATATTCCTTGCGGACACGATTCCGAATATTGATGGTGAATTATTAAAAGCCATCTCGATGGCGAACGAAAAATAGCAACTATTTAATCGTAATACAGAGAGTTTATATTAATCGGGTGCAGTTGGTAATCAATGCATCATAGACACTATCCAAAATTAATGACCTGTTATTTAAATAGGTCAAACGAAGAAGAGACAAATTAACCGATCTCTTCTTAAATCCAAAAGTGAAATAAATAGGGCTGACGCTTCATCATCGAAACCCGGCAGGACACGTCTCGACCTTGTTTCGCCTGAGCAAGACCGAAAGCCAATATAATGGGGGATATAAGATGCACTTTAAGACTTCTTTATGTGCGATTGCTGTCGGGGTTGCTCTAACACTAAGTGGATGCAACAACAGTGATAATAACTCGAGTGTGGAAGTGCCACTGAAAGCGGCTCAATTCCATAACACCATTGATCGTGCTGGTGTGCCAGTGGCACTGCGCGATCTTCATGGAGGTCATCTTCGCTACATTCCTTTGTTCGATAACGGCTCATGGCATGGTCACACGTTAGATACTCAAGGTGGTGAAATCGCCCTAGGTGGGACAGCGTTACTAACGGAAGAATACGTATCATTCATGGCAGCGCGCTTCGACCGTCTAACGTTAGTGGTTGATGGCACAGTAATGCCGCTTAAACTAATAGATGCTTACTCTCAACCTGGCGCGCTGATTCAAGAATACACAGGCGATAACGGCATCACTGCAGAACTTGAAATGCGCTTTGTGACGAACCGTACGTCTCTTGTTAAAACTACCGTGAAAAACCCGAATAATCTGGTTATTCGAGGTGAATGGGACGGCGAGTTGATGTCGGATTACCGCGCTGACGATGGTGAACTATACAAAAATAGCGACAGCACAATACGCAGCGTAGAAGATGCATATCCAACTTACTCACGTGAAATTATCGCGACAGACAATGGCGTTGAAGTGTCTTTTGGTGCGGTTCGTGATTCATGGTCTCTACTGACTTCAGGTGATTCTAAGTTTGAAGTGACACGCTCTATCAAGCCTGAAACGTCGACCATCAGCAGTGATAAGAAAGGCTTT
>NZ_ABGR01000055.1 GCF_000171815.1 Vibrio sp. AND4
ACCGCGGCTTGTGCACCGTGCCAGCTTAGTTCAAGGCTATCTGCAAAGCGCTGAAGTTCGACGAACTTTGCCTTTGCTTGTTCAACTGATGCTTGCTTACTTTGGGTTAACGCGTCCAACTTTGCTAACTCTTGGTTCAATCCCGTTAACTTCTGTAGGTCTTGCATCAAACGCTGTTGCTGCTTTATTTCTGCCTCTACGCTGCCAATACTGGCAATATCAACGCGAGCTTGATCTAGGGTTTTCTGACCTTGTTGCGCTTCCAGCGTTAACTTCTCTTTTAGAGAGATGTATTTCTTCAACGTGGTTTCAAACTCTGACTTGTGCGTTATACCTTTATTAATGGCTTTTTCTAGCTCTGACTTCTCGACCAACTTCCCTTTCATGCTTTCAAGTTGAAACTGTTGCTCTGTCAGTTTTGGCAGTTGCGCCGCTTGTTCTTTCGCAGTGTAAAGCGCACCTTCTTTGGCTTTTACTGCTTCATCTGCCTTAGCGAGATCTTTAGAGAGCGTTGCCACCTTTTGCTCAAGCTCATGCGTTTGTTTAACCGCGTTTTGTAACGTGACATAAGGCAGCTCAATCTTGCTTGCCTTTTTGGCATTGTCGAGTTGTATTTGCCTAGAGGAAACAACCTCACTCTGCGCCATATGTTGCTTCAATGCGAGTTCTGCTTGCTCATGCTTTTTGAACTCATTACTCAGCGTTTGCGCTTTTTGCAGATCGACTTTTATGGTATTTAATTGCGCAAGAGAGTCATGCTCTTGCTTTTGCGCCGTTTCAAATTGCGTCGATAACGCTTCACGCTGATCCGTTAGCTCGGTTTCTGAAGAGACACCAGCCACCTGAAGCGCACCTCGAATTTGGTTGTCAAACTCGCCCTTCGCTTTGCTAATGGCGCTCGCTTTGTCTTTTAGGGCGTATTCTATCTTCTTGTAGATATCCGTTTGAAATAGCTGGCCAAAGATATCTTCACGTTCTTTCGATGTCGCAAGCAGCAACTCTCGGAACTTACCTTGAGGCAGCACCATAACCTGGCGAAACTGAGTCTCGTTCAAACCAATAATGTTGGTCACTTCAACCCTGACTTGCGTTGTTTTGCTGGTAATGAGCTTTTCTTCGTCGGTGATCTCATACAAAGCGGCAGTATGTTTACGTACTGTTGTGCCCTCACCCCTCGCTTTTGGCGCTTCTTGCTCTGGCGAGCGAATAACGCGATATACTTTGCCATGCAAAGAGAATTCAAGGGTTACTTCGGTTAGCAAGGTGGGCGCGGCCGTATCACAACGCATTTGAATGCCTTGCCGCTCATTCCCTGTCGTTTCACCGTAAAGAGCAAAACAAATCGCATCAAGGATCGAAGTTTTCCCCGATCCTGTAGGGCCATTGATCAAAAAAAGAGGGTTAGTACCTAGCTTGTCAAACTCAACGGTCTCTATTTGAGCAAACGGACCAAATGCCTGCATGGTTAGTTTAATCGGTTTCATGTTTGGCCCTTACTGAGCTTGCGGGGAAAGTTGCTGGATAATGTCGCTGATTGCTTGATCTTGTTGCTGCGATAATTGGCCGTCTTGCGCTTGTGTAAAGAAGTCTCGGAACATATCTATCTCGCTTCTCGCCAATTTCGCTTTAGCCATTTCCTGCTCGACACCAATTAGCATGCCGGGCTTTTCTAGGTGCAGCACATTTGGATAAACAGCACGTAGCTTTTCCATTGGATTTAAGATCGCGTGCCTATCCATCAGGCGCACCAACAAGTAGTCTTCATTTTTGGGATCCGTTTTGCCTTGCTCTATCACCTGTTCAAGCTCGCCCTCGATGATTCGCATCTCATGTGGTGCCGTAAGGTCAACGTGCTCTGCCGAGACAAAGCCGTTTTGGTCGATTGTCACCAAGGTGAAACCTTTCTTTTGGTTCTGCTCACCAAAGCTGTATTTCATTAGAGATCCCGAATAACGAATGTACTCTTCGCCTTTTTTCTGTGGCTGGTGCAAGTGACCCAACGCCACATAATCGAAGTCAAGGAAATGCTCGTGACTGACGCGATCAGAGCCACCAATAGAAAGTGGACGCTCAGAATCAGACTCCATTGCACCATCAACGAAGCAGTGGCTAACAAGTACCTTGCGTTGTTCTGGTTGGCACTGCTCTGTGATTTTCTCAGCCAATAGCTTATGCGCTTGGTCATGGGTCGAAATGGGCTCTTGGTAGGCAAAACGCACTTGCTCAGGATCGTTGTAAGGCATGCCATAAAAAGCGACTTGTCCTGCGCTTTCAGTTTCAATAACAACAGGGGTAAGCATGTCCTCAAAGTTGCTAATAATGTGAAGACCCGCATTTTTCATTTGCTCAGAGCCAAAACCAAGACGCTCAGCACCATCATGGTTGCCAGAAATCAAGATCATCGGCGTATTGAGCTCACCACAGATCCGCTTCACGGTTTTATTCAGTAATTCAATGGCAACGGTTGGTGGGACAGAACGGTCATAAACATCGCCAGCAACAATCACGGCATCGACTGGGTTGTTTTTGATGTATTGGATCAACTGTTCAAGAACCGCTTGCTGATCATCAAGCAGAGAAACGTTATGAAACTGTCGGCCAAGGTGCCAATCTGAGGTATGGATAAACTTCATTCGAATTCACTTTCTGCCATCAACGTGGCGCTATCTTGTAATTCCTCTAGGATATCGTGAGTTCGCTCGCTTTTCATGTGGTTTATGCACGCAATTTCAACCCTGATACCTAGGGCGGCTTATCGGAGTCAACACCCCCAAAAGTTGATAAAGGGCATGTTGTCTCCTCTTTGTTTGGATGAACCCTTGCCTTTACACAAGCCGTTGACTAGGTTTACGTTTATCGTGTACTCATCCGTATAAAAAGGCAGCAGTTTGACCAACGGGAAATTCGAAGTTGAAGACATCAGTATTTTGATCATTGATGATTGCTCTACATCTGCAACGTTGGTCAAGCACCAACTCGTTTCACTTGGGGCAAAAATATCAAACATTACCTGTGTGAATAATACTCAGCAAACATTGAGTGCTGTTAAAACGCGTTTCTATTCGCTCATTATTGTCGACTACCACCTTTCGGAAAAACTCACTGGCTTGGAATTGGTCAATCTCATCAGCCGAGCAAAATTGATATCCGACACGACTGCTGTGCTTATGATATCGGGTGATGCCAAACAAGAGACGGTTCTAACGGCCCTATCTGGTCGCGTTAGACACCTGCTCACTAAGCCCATTCAAACCAAAGCACTTCGGGCAAAAATACTGACCGCCTTGCTAGAGCAACATCAACTGACCGAGGTAAAACAATACCTAAGTGAGGTCGAAACACTTTCCCTCGGTGACATCATTCAACTACACAACAAATACGCGACCAGTGTTTGTGTAGAATCTCTCATCATCGATGCCCTAGTGGACGCAAAAAAGTTTGACGTACTAGAAAACTTTCTCCCTTTTTGCAGCGGCAAAGAACACGCCAGCCGAATCTGCGCTCAGACATTTTTACTCCACCGAAACGGCGAAGTCCGCGAGGCAGTCGACATTCTTGAAAATTACGTTGCGCAGAATCCACTTTGCTTGAGAGCAACAGATAATCTGGTCGGATTATATGAAGCCCTCGATCAGCACACTCAAGCATTACCCCTCGCTAATCGTGCTTTTGAGCTGACCCCAAGTAGCAGCGCTCGACTCATCACGCTGTCTAGAGTTCTCTCCAAGCTAGAACAATATGAACGACTTTACGAAATCGGTTATCGATATGCTTCTAACTTGTCCTCGACCGATCCTCAATGGCTCCTCGCGATGAGTGCCTACATGGATGTCGTCATTGAGCATTTTCAAACGCTCTGCAGCAAAAGCGATAAAAAGAGCACTCTCACTAAACTCAATGAGTTTTGTTTACTTGCAGAGAAGCAGCTCAATCGAAGCCAATTAATCGATTTAGCGGCTTTTAAGCAAGTGATGCAATGTAAATTGTTGATATTGGGTTCCCAACCAGAGCATGCGCACAGAAAGCTCATGCAATCGCTTAGTCATTATTACGCTCAACCGAGTAAAGCGCCGTTAACCATTCTCACACAAGCCGTTCCGCTGTTGGACTCCTTCGGAGAGTTTGCCATTAAGCAATGTTGTTTAACCTTGATTGCCGCTAAATCGGGCGCCAACTTAAGAAGTGAGGCAAATGAAAAGAACGATGCTGAAGAGCTCAGCAAAAAATATCCGTTCTCAGCTGAGATACGTCTAAAAAGACTGCCAGCTAACAGCGATGAAGCAAAGGGATTTCCACTAAAAGAGAGCATTGAGTTTCTATCCCAGCGCCCTTTACCACCCAACTGGTCCCATTGGTTTAAAGCGTACCTCTCGGGATCGCATATGTCTGAGTTACCTCCCCCATTCAACCTTCAAGCCACTTAGTGGAGTTAAGCAATGATCAATTTCGACGTACTCAATACTTTTGTGGACAACGATGCCAACATTATCTTTGCTGTTTTCACAACCTACATGGAAGACTATGAAAATGGATTAGAACGCATCAATCAACTGAACCAAGAGCAAAACTGGCCTGAGCTCTTTTTACTTTCGCACAGTTTAAAAAGTGTGCTTTCAAGCTTTGGGGAAGACTCAGCAGTATCGGCATTAAAAAACATAGAGGAAAATACGAGAGATAATATTTCACCAAACAAAAAAGATTTGACTATAATCAACGACGAATTGGTTAAAATAAACCAACAGATAACGGATTACTTGTCCAATGTTGATAAGTAACACTCATTAAATTTTTATTAATCGGAATGCTAGGCTATGAACAATACTCATTTTAAAGAGTTGATAGAGTCCTTGAGAGATCTCACCACAACTCAAAAAAAACATTTAATAAGGCAGGCGCGCCAGTCTCTAGAAGAAAGTGAGATTTTACAAAACAAAAACTTACTGACATCAGAAGAACTTGAATTATTGCTTACCATAACAAATGAAAAATAGGAGCCTAAAAGGCAGGCACTTAGATTTCATCTAGGGAGTTAATGGTGAGATGGCGGCAGATTTTGCCGCCATTTTGGTATCTGGGTAATCGGTTATTATGCAAGATCCATTATGCACAAACTCTGTCTCGTCCTAAACGGATTAAACCCCACACACTGACACGCACATCTTGTAACGTAATTTCTTTGATCACTGTGTTGTGCCTTGAGTCGCTTATTTAAGGGATGCAACGTCACATACATTTAAATACCAGAGTACACTGTCACCCAATTTAAGAGTAATTACCCCACCTAGAGCCTCAATGCTGTAAATACCATTTTTGTCCGAAAAATTTTGCCGTAATAGCTAGCTAATTACAGTCATTGTGCTCAAGCTTAGCGACGATATTTTGGACGCACTTGTTAGCTGCTGCACTTGACGAATGCCATGGACTTTGACCATGCCTCACTCGCATTGAAGTCTTCGATTAATGGCTCTTTGGAAGAGCCTGTAAATGCCCCCATACCTTGTGCAATCATATATTTGGGAAAATAAGATGGCGGAGGTGCTGAAATGAGGTACGTGCAAATTTCACTTTTCCTTGACTGATTGTTATCGAGTGCATTGATGCTAGAAAATAGCTCGTTTATCTGAGCCTCTGACAGAGAGCCAAACTCTTTTTTGAAAAGTGCATTCAGCGCACCATGTGCGGTTTTGTCAGTTACCCTTTGTGCATCAAAGTGCACGTAGGCATTTGCTACCATGATAAGTTCTGCTGCTTCATTGTATTTAAACGAATTAGCGCAATTTTTTGCACCAGCAGCAATACCAGCTGCCGTACTTTCGGGGCCTACCGAGGTAGAATTGACGCATACAAGTGGGTTAGTGGCCTCAAGATTATCTTTACTTTCGTAATTGTTAACTTGGGTATAATTAGCGCAGCCAGCCAGAAATGTAAAGCAAGTGAGTGATAACACTTTATTCATATATGCGATATTCCTTGTCCACTTTTAAACGGTTCGTTAATTTTATATTCCTTGCCAATCTCTCTCACCATTTGGTTACGCTTTTCTGTTACGTTAGCCCACTTTTCGACAATCGCCCTTTGTGTGCGTATTAGCACATCCGTTTGGCAATTAAGGTTCGACAGAATCGCTCGGTGATCACATCGGGTAAGAATTCATCCTGTGATGGTTCTGGACATAAACGAG
>NZ_ABGR01000054.1 GCF_000171815.1 Vibrio sp. AND4
ATTGCGTTACCTCACGCCCCTAGAATAGGGTAATTTTCATCCAGTAAAATAGTTAACAACCTGTTTTTGCTTATTTCTAACTCAGCGATGACGCACTAATATCATTGAGTTGCACAATGGCTAATGACAAATCCGATTGTACAAATGGGATAGCTAGCCCTAAGCTTTCTCGGGTGTGAAAGCGATCATTAAGAGAGATATTTATGAAGAAAACAATATTGGCGTCACTAGTTTGCGTCGTGGCTTTAGCTGGATGCAATCAAAAGGAAGAGACCGTGGCACCAACACAATCACAACCGGAAGAGACTGCGGCTGCAACACAACCACAACCGGAAGCGACCGTGGCTGCAACTCAGTCACAACCGGAAACGACCGTGGCAGCAACACAACCAGAAGCGAACCCGATCTGCAGCGCGGCAAACCTGACTGGCGGCTGGTCACAAGCTGAAGTAACGCCTAAAGCTCAACAGGCACTCGATTTTGTTCTCGGTCAGATGAATACTTCAGCTAAGCTGAAACAAATCTTGAGCGTACGTACTCAAGTCGTGAGTGGCATCAACTATGCGATTGAATTCGAAATGGACAACGGTGAAGTTTGGAACACTATCGTTTATCGCTCACTGAATGATGAGATGAAAATAACTCAACCAGCACAACAAGGTCGCATTTGCCCATAAATCAGGCTTGCTGATTTACGATACAAAAGCGCAGATAAATATAGCTTTCCGTACGAAGCCAGTTTTATCTGCGCCGTAAACTGGGCTATACCGGGGCGACGTTAGCTCTCGGTAGCTTAATCGAAATGACTGTCGTCAGCGTTAAGAAGACAAAAGAGACCCACAAACACGCCGCTAACCCCGCCTCTTGGTATACCCAACCAGATAGGACCGTACCAATCAAGCGGCCTAGTGCATTCGCCATGTAGTAAAAACCGACATCCAGTGACACGCCATCGCCTTTCGCGTAACTGACGATCAGGTAAGAGTGCAGAGATGAATTCACTGCAAACACTGCCCCAAAAATCATCAAACCCACGACAATAACAAGCTCTGGTTGCCAACTGGTTTGCACGCCATAAGCAACCGCACCAGTAATCACCGCAAGGGTACCCGCCCAAATAAGAGCCGCGTTGCCATCTGGCACTCGACCTTGTGCTTTACCTGTAATTCGGGGCGCAAAGCCTTGAACAAATCCGTAAGCGATCACCCAAGCCGCAAGGAAGCCGCCCACCATCAAATGATCCCAACCAAATACGCTGCCAAGGTAAATAGGAAGTGCTATTACAAACCACACGTCACGAGCGCCAAATAGGAACATACGTGCAGCGGAAAGAATGTTCACCGATTCTGACTTAGAAAAAATCTGACGAAACTTAGGTTTGCTCTTCGCCTTACCCATATCCGCTTCTAGCCAGATCAAGCTGCATACAAACACAACAGCCAGCACACCTGCCATGATGATCATTGAAGTTTGAAAACCAAACGCTGAGAGCAGCAAACCACCAACGAAGAAGCCCGCACCTTTCAACGCATTCTTCGAGCCCGTTAAGATCGCAACCCACTTGTACAGTGCACCTTGCTGCTCATCTGGCACCAAAGTTTTGATCGCGCTCTTGGCACTCATCTTATTTAAGTCTTTGGCAATACCCGAGATTGCCTGCGCCGCCATTACCCAAGGAATGGTCAACCAAGCATTAGGGACAGCCAACATCAGCAAGGCAAAAATCTGCATCCCTAAGCCGACATTCATGGTTTTGTTCAAACCAAGTCGAGCACCTAACCAGCCACCAACCAAGTTGGTCACTACGCCAAAAAATTCATAGAAAAGGAACAACGAAGCAATGGCGAAACTTGAGTAGCCTAAGTCATGGAAGTAAAGCACCACCAGCATACGTAGTGCGCCATCCGTCAAAGTGAAGTTCCAATAATTGAACGTCACCAACATATACTGACGAATACTTTTGCTTAGTTTTGAAATCATAACGACCTCAGATGTACAGCGTTAAGAGTATTTAGACCATGATGTTCCAAATGCTCTATGACCTGAACACCAGCATTGAGCCATCTCAATACTGGCGCTAAATTGTGAAACAAGAACCGATGAGAAATCTAAATATTATTTATTAATAAACAATAGTTTAAATTTAAAAGCAATAAACAAGAATCACATAAGTTGGTAAGCTATTACGGCATAAAGAGAGCTTTTAGATCATGATGTTCCAAAAGCTCTATAAGCTGATCAAGCGTTTTGAGCTACACGTTCGATGTACTCAACTTGTACTGGCTTTGTGAAAGCACCAGGGCGCAGCGCTTGCACTTCACGTACGATGTCTTCTAGCGCCCAATCTTTCTCTAGCAGTAGGTGCGCAGCAAACAAACCTGTGCGACCAGAGCCACCCATGCAGTGCATTGCAACTTTGCCACCTTGAGCAAGAGTCGCGTGCAGTTTAGGACTCGCTTGTGACCATTTTGCAGCGAACTCTTCGCCCGGAGCACAGTCATCTTCAATCTCAATTTGGAACCATTTCATGCCTAACTGTTGGGTTAATTCGCCCAATGCAGACACATCTTTGGACGCTAGTTCAGCATTATCAAGGGCAGTAACAATCGCTTCTACGCCTTGTTGTTGTAACTGCTCTAATGAAGCTTGTAGCTCCACACCTTTAGTGCCAGGGCATGGCGTCAGCACCAAAGCACCCGTATCTAAATCTAATTGCCATGTAGGATGAGACATTTTAAAACTCCTTATGCCATACCAACATTACGAACCAATTCTGCGGTGCGCGTTGCGTAACCCATTTCGTTATCGTACCAAGCGTAGATCTTCACCATGCGAGAGCCCACTACCATGGTTGATTGCGCATCGACAATCGTGGAACGTTGGTCTCCCTTATAATCAATCGATACCAATGGGCGCTCTTCGAAGCCAAGGATACCTTGTAACTCGCTCTCAGAGGCTTCCTTTAGTAACGCGTTCACTTCTTCTGCTGTGGTATCACGTTTCACATCGAAAATAATGTCTGTCAGAGAAGCATTTGCTAAAGGAACACGAACTGCATGGCCATTAATCTTATCTTTCAATTCTGGGAAGATTTCCACAATCGCTTTTGCACTGCCCGTTGTGGTTGGGATCAGGCTCATGCCACATGCACGCGCACGACGTAGGTCCTTGTGTGGCGCATCCAGAATGGTTTGTGTGTTGGTTAAATCGTGAATAGTCGTAAATGACGATTGTTCGATGCCCAGTTTTTCGTGGATCACTTTCACTACGGGTGCAATACAGTTGGTTGTGCATGACGCTGCGGTCACGATACGATGCAACACAGGGTCGAAGATGTGGTCGTTCACACCGACGACGATGTTTGCTACGCCGTCTTCTTTCACTGGCGCGCTAACCACAACGCGTTTTACGCCTTGCTCAAGGTATTTATTTAGGAATGACGTTGTACGATGAACGCCTGTTGCTTCAATCACAACATCACATTGCCCCCAATTCACCGCATCGATATCACTCTCTTGTGAAGTGCTAATACGTTTACCGTTGATCATCATGTCAGTGCCATCGACTTGCACTGCATGGCTCCAACGACCTTGAACGGAATCGAACTCAAGTAAGTGGCCAAGAGTCGCAGCATCACCCGCGACATCGTTGACGTGGACGAACTCTAGCTCTGGCCAATCAAACGCAGCGCGTAATGCCAAACGACCAATTCGACCGAAACCGTTAATCCCTACTTTAATCGTCATAATCTTCTACCTTTAAGCTTTCGCTGGTTAACAGCACGCTGCACGAGCTTTGTCTTGCAAACGTGAAATATCGTCTTGGTACGCTTTCTTTAGGCAGTTCGAAGCCACCAAGTCATCAATCAATTTTTTCATCCATCCCGGTAATTGCTCGGACAGCTCGTAATACACCCACTGCCCATGACGCTTATCTACCAAGATGCTATTTGCTCTTAGCTGAGCCAGATGGCGAGAAATCTTTGGCTGACTCTCTTGTAATGCATGAACCAAATCGCCAACACAGATTTCCCCTTCGCGAGCCACCAGCATTAAGCAGCGCACGCGAGTCTCATCGGAAAGAAGTTTGAAGAACTGATGTGGAAGCATAAATACATACCTATATATGGATATGCGTATATATTTATCCAAAATGAGGGAAGCGTCAAGTAGTCAAGCTGAACAGTAATAAAAGTTTAATTTTTGCTCTGATTATGCGCTAACGAAGTTCTGACTCCAGCGAACAGCTTCGCCTAGTTCAGATGTCACATCTTCTATTGAAAGGCCGAGTTGCTGAGAGAATTGCTCCACACCCTCCCAATCGGCACGCTCGTAGCATTCTTCGATTGCCAACAACGTCCCGTATTCACCTTGGCGGTGCAAGAGCGCTTGCTGTACGGAAGGGCTGAGTGGTAGTTGCCCAACTAAAGATTCGACAGACAAATCGAGTATCGCATCAAGTATCGATAACAAGCCGATCATAAAACCCTGCTCATTAAGCTGGGAAAAAGGCCGATAGCGCGACATGGCTTCGCAGAATTGAGCGCGTTGCAGTGACAAGTTGTATAGTTCGCTCGGCTTGCTCCCTGAGATATAAGACGCCGCCACTAGCGAAACAAACATCTTAAGCTTCTCTTGTCCCAAATAAATCAAGGCTTGACGAAATGAAGTGATGGCCACTTCCAATGTAGTTGATTGTGTGTTAACAAAGCGCAGCAGCTTATAAGACAGCGTAGCATCTTGAGTAATGATGTTCTCAATCCGGCCAAAATCCGGATCAGGTGCACTTACTTCTCGAAACAGTCTAATCGCCAGAACTTGCTCTGGACTCACGTATTTAGTCTGCATCACTTCAGGCTTGCTGAAGAAGAAACCTTGGAAAAGTTTAAAGCCCGCTTTTTTCGCCGCTTCAAACTCAGCTTTGGTCTCTACTCGCTCAGCCAAGAAACGGTATTTACAGCGACTTTGGGTATGCAGCTTCACCAAATCACAGGCTTTTTCCAACCCCATCGCCATAATATCGAGTTTTACGATATGGACATAAGGTAGAAATCGACGCCAATCATCAGTCAGGGTGAAATCGTCGAGCGCGATCAAATAACCTTCACAATAAAGCTCGCGAATGGCTTCGAACAATTCATCAGTCGGTTGGCAGGTTTCTAGCACCTCAACCACAATTTTGCTTTTCGGCAAACTTCTTGGTAAACGGCGCAATAAGCTTTGTTGAGGAAAATTAATAAAGCAGCGTGACGATTCAATCATCGGATTAGTTCCGACAGAGAGGAAGTTCTCTACAATCAATCGGTACGTTGCCCTGTTTGAATCGATGTGTGCAGGATAGGCATTACTTTCACCGTCACGGAACAACAACTCATATCCCAGCGTCTGTCTTTTACAGTTAAAGATAGGCTGGCGGGCAACATACGCATTTTTCATTCGAAATTACTGTGCTTTTTATAATTTATCACTTAGCAGCCGCTAATAATGCACCACATCCCATGAACAGTGAACCGAATACTTTATTAATTTTGCCCATAATCTTCTCTGAGCGAATAAATCGTCCCAATTTTGCGGCCAAAGTGGTGTACCCCAACATCACAAACGCATCAATCGTCACCGTGGTCACACCCAAGACCAACAACTGAGTCAACTGGTCTTTCATTGGATCAATAAACTGCGGGAACAATGCCACCAAGAACACAATCGATTTCGGGTTGGTAAGGTTGATAAAAATAGCTTTATACAACAGAGCAGTACCTGATATGCCTTGGTGACTTTCGGTTGCAACCAAGCCGGACGTATCACGCCACTTTTGAATACCAAGCCACACAAGGTAAGCAGCACCAACCCACTTAATCGCAGTAAATGCCATTGCCGATTGCGCCACCAAAGCACCAATACCAGCACCGACTAGCGCAATATGAATAGCCAAACCGATTTGCAAACCAACGATGGCACCTAATGACTTGCGCGTACCGTAACTCAACCCGTTACTGATTGAGTTGACGGTACCTGATCCCGGAGCCAAACTAAAAACAATTGCTGTTACTACATAGGCTAACCAAACGTGGGTATCCATTGCATTTCCTCAATAATTCTTCGATGATACAGCGCGTAAACAACGCATCTTCAGGTAATCGACCAATGGCTATTAACCATTCACCTTTGACTTATACTCAAGAGGCTTTATTTGAGCAAGCAATAGGTGGCCCGATCGCGGCACTGTGGCAAGAACGCCAAGAAGGCTTCATAAAAGGGACCGAGAAAAAGAAAATCTACTGGTGTAAACTCACCAACCCCAAGCACACAAAAGCTGTACTGATTGTCAACGGCCGCATTGAAGCTTGCTGGAAGTACCAAGAGTTGTTCTATGATCTGTATCGGCAAGGTTATGACGTTTTCTCGTTTGACCATCGAGGACAAGGTTTATCAGATCGCCTAATACCTGACTCAGACATGGGTCACGTCTATGACTTTAATGATTACATTGAAGATATGGAATTGGTGTTAAAGCACCTTAATTTAAGCGAATACCACCAGCGTTTTATCATTGCCCACTCAATGGGGGGAGCGATCGCCACCCGCTACCTGCAAACCCATCCAGAACACAACTTTGATGGTTTGATACTGAGTTCACCCATGTTTGGTATCAACTTGCCTTGTTATCTTAGCCCTATCGCGATCCCGCTTTCACAAATCCTTGCGGCAGTTTCCCTACAGCCAAACTACGCACCAGGTCAGCAGAAATACCATTCAAAACCGTTTGAAAATAATCCACTTAGCCAAAGCTACGATCGTTATCATTGGTTCCGTGGTTTATACCGCGATAAACCTGAACTGCAAGTCGGTGGCCCGAGCGCGCGCTGGGTATGGCAAGGCTTGATGGCAGCAAAACAATGTATTTTACT
>NZ_ABGR01000053.1 GCF_000171815.1 Vibrio sp. AND4
ACCTTATGCACCCTGTTGGGCTTTGTTTTGTCATTTATTTTTTTGTAACCTTATGTTTTATTTTCATTGCTGCTCCTTTTTGATATTTGATAGTTAGTGCATTATTGCCATTAAGCCTAGCGTTACAGCTCTAATAGTGGTCACTTCCTATCACAATTTAAATTAACTAAGGTATTGTTATTAAAGGATAAACAACCGGAAATGCTCTGGTAAAGCTTTACTGGTTATCAACTTATAAAGTATAAGCCACCTGATACAGGTAAATTCAATCTGCTTAACTTGTCCAGTGTCTAAAAATTTGGTTTACTTATTTTAAAGTAGTTTACTTTTTTTTCGTAAACCTGTATAAATAGCGTAAACCGTCATAAAAATGGAGATGAACAATATGCTGAGTACCCAGATGCAATCATGTATCGACTCATACACAAAATGGGCACAAGCCAGAGCAGAAATGAAGTTCGGTAATGACTCGCCTCAATCGCGAATTTTGAAACGCCGATTTGGTATTAATGAAGCGGCAGAAATGATCGGCGTTTCTCGCCAAGCTATTGCTAAAGCAGAGGACGAAGGTCGGCTACCAAAACCAGAACTAAAAGATTCCAACGCAACGCGCATTATTAGAGCAGGTTACACACTGGCGCAAATAGACTTCATGCGCGACTACTTCCAAAAACAGCCTTACCAATTAATCGATACTAGCTCCATTATCATTAGCGTACCGGGCGGCAAAGGAGGATGCTGGAAAACCTCGACAGCAGTACACCTATCGCAGTGGCTATCACTCGCAGGCTACCGTGTATTGTTTGTTGATATTGATCCTCAAGCTCATGGCTCTATGTACTTCGGCTATCATCCTGAATTGAACACAACCGTTGACGATACCATCTTGCCATTCATGTTAGGCAATAAGGACGATCTAACTTATTGCGTGAAAGAAACAGCATGGCCAAAGCTACATATTATTCCTAGTAACCTTCAACTTCAGCGCATTGAAAGTGAAATGGATAGCGCCGACATAGAGTATCCTGCTCACCAAATGCTGCAAGCTGGTCTACAGACCATCCGAAATCACTACGACGTCATCATTATTGATGGCCACCCAGATTTAGGAATGGGAACAACAAACATGATCTGCGCAAGTGATGCCGTTCTTATAGCTACCTCTGCAGAAATCAATGACATGAACTCAACTTGCCAGCTGATGGGCCTAATTAAAGACATATACGCCCCGAACGGTTTATCGACAACTCATGAGCCGCATGTTCGCGTATTACCTACAAAACTAGGCGCTGAGCACAGTTCAAGCCAAGCTAATCTAAAAGATATGCAGAAGTTTTGGCATGGGATGCCTTTGAATAGTGGAGTTTTCTTCACTGATGAGGTAGGCAAAGGACAACGGAAAATGGCGACAATTTATGAGCAGGCAGAGGATCGAGGAACACCTGCTGCATGGAAGCGAGCAACTGATATTTACGATGCAACATTTAGTGAGATTCTTAATACAATAGTCAAGCCAATGTGGGGGGCAGAATAATGAAAGGTGACATAGAACTAGAACCGGAAACATCTAGCGTATCTGTTCAGCGATTACAAAAAAAGGGCCAGACCACTCTAGTTAAGAAATCTGAAAAGTTAGATGAGCAGATCGGCAATACCCTAACAAAACCAGTAATGGGTTTAGGTGTGACCTTTACACTCAAAAAAATCCCTGCAAAAACAGTCGACTTATCGACCATGGTTTGGCTAGAGAACGAACGTGATCAAGAGCTACTCGATGAATTCGCCATTTCAGACATTCTGCCAACGTTTAAAGAGTACGGACAAGAAGTGCCTGCGTTTGGTCGTGAAGAATGCGGTGTGATACAAGTAGCGGATGGTAGCCGACGCCGTTTTACAGCTATAACTGCAAAGAGTGATTTTTATATTTGGGTTGGCGACCTATCAGACGAGCAAATGAATTACCTGAGCGAAGTCGGCAACAATTACAGACCGACCTCGGCCTATGAACAAGGTCAGAAGGCTTTACGCTTATTAAATAGCGGAAAAAACCAAGAAGAAGTGGCCATCCTTGTAGGTAAAGGACGTCGTGCGCTGATGCGTGAAGTGAACACAGCAAGGCTGCCAAAACCATTTATAAAAGCCTTACCTAGTCCTAATGATTTGAGCGCTAGACAAGGTGAAACACTATTCAAGGCATACAAAAAACTAGATGAAGAAAGAAAGAAAGAACTCGCGGACTTCTTTACTAACTGGTGTGACGATAAAGGAAAATATTCAGCAGAAGAGCTGGTGGAAATGTTCATAGCCAAATCTGGCATTACTAAACCTGAACATGTGAAACCTCGTGAGCTGGCGATGGGGGCCACGGTCGCATTGAAAAACGGCAATGCGATAATTAATCTCCCGAAAGTTTCTGATGACTCACTAAAAGCTATCGAGGAATTTATTTCACAGACGCTATCAAAAGAAGCATTACAGAAACTTTAACCACGGAGAAACCTATGCTTTATCCATGTAACAAAGAAACTGAAGAAATGACCGAAGCTCAATTAGAAGCTTACTATTATGGTGCAAACTCAGCACTAGAAGGTGGTGACGACTTACCAAACAAGGTTTTCGTAAACCCATCTATAGACATTGCTGATGCTTATCGTAAAGGGCATGCTGCTCAAAAAGCTGCAATGGCAAATGATTCAAGCATCATCTAACCCCTAAAAAAGTAAAACCCCGGTTGCAGCCGGGGTTTAAGACACAACCAAAACCGCCAGGAGACGATCATGTCTAAAAAGGACTATAACAAAATTCGTAGTGCCTCTCTACAAGAACTACTCACTATGCCTGCTCATCTAGTTATTGAATGGCTAGAAGGACAAGGTGACTTCATGGGTGAAGCCGTTGCTAGAGCCTGCTGCCAAGAATTGGCGAGGGCATAACAATGATTAAAGATATGCTAGGCGAAGCGATTTCAGTGCTTGTGGTAACTATTCTGGGTGTTGCTATAACTTACTTTTTCTTTCAGTGAGGGGGCTATGATACCCATTGACATCACCTAATAACCGTGGGTTCTTCACCCAGTCTTGGCAAGGAGAAAACAGAGCAACAGCTTCTGGTGAGCTCTTTTACATACCACCTTGGCTGCACAAGAACTTCACTCCATCTTGGGTAGAATAACAAAAACAGCACCTCAGTGGTGCTGTTACAAAAAATTATTTACTGCACATCCTTATTATTGATGTGGTTGTCAACAATTTACATACAGTATCAATTGCAACACTTTTTTATTGTTATCATCAACATTTACCAACGTGTCATAAGAACGCGATAAGTAAACAAAGCTTGCGCATTTAAGGGTATATGTATTCTGAATGTTTAAGTAAATAATAATTAGTTGGATTGAGGTTGTATGAAAAAATTAGAAATAAAAAAAATAATCGGGGATTTAGAAATTATGGTCGCTGCAGCGGAGCCGGGAGTAGTATTGACCGAGGAAATGAGCGTAACCTGCTGCGTTACATTGCAACAGGCTATCGCTGAATTGAAAAGATTAAATGGTTATAGTAGAGACGAGCGAGACTCTTAACTTTGCGTAAACGTTGCGGTAAGCTGAGCTCTCGCACCCTGCTTACCTCCCATAATTACTACTCTGTCCAAGGACCACTCACCTTGCATATAGAGCGGAAATTGACTTGAGGTTTTTACAATACCTTCGGCACTAAAACGTGGATTTGCTGGAAGGTCGAGACGAATCTGAGTTCCAGTTCGCTCGACTTTCCTTAGCTCATTCTGAGCCGCTTGCTTTGCTTGGTCCGCATTCTGATACGTTTGCGTCAGTTTTTTAAATGGCTTCATACCCACCATTTCAACCACTTCCTCACCCGTACCATCGTTCCACCAAACCGCTTTGATTCCCTTGAAGCTCTTACGACTTGGCATGCTTAAGCTGGCATTAATAAAACTTTTCGAAGTTGGCTGGTTATTTGTTGGTAATTCAATTTCAACAGGCTCTACCGTATTACCGGAAAGGCTCTTGATTTTACCTCGTCGGCCAAGCACATAGAACGACTCAACAGGCTTGGCCACAGCATCATACTTTCTAGCTAATCGTGTCAAAAATGACATATCTGTCTCGTCCGTCTGGTCAATATGTTCAACAGCTATTCTATCCAGCTCTTGATCAACCCGAGGACTCAAACCATGACGACTGACGACTTCACGAAAAATACTGCCTAACGTACCGCTGTAAGTTTGCGAACGGCGGTGTTTAAACTCAGTTTGGTCATTGACCTGAAAAGGCGCTGCCGTTGCGACAATGGTAAATACATGCGGAAACAACTGTGGTGTAATTCGCGTAATAGTGAACTTGCCACGGCTGAACCACTGAACAGGCTCATCATCCGCAATTCCAATATCAAAACCGATGGTAACACCTTCAGGCGGTAGCGAATCCATATCAGGCGCAGCTACTTTTAGCATAATCTGATCGGTTTCCTCACCGGAAACATCAGTGAGCTGCCACGTTTGAATGTATAGATTAATGACTTCACTGCCCTGACCCGTTGTACGGGCAATAACCCGAGTTGCTAATCCCATATCGTAACCACTCTCTCTGGCTCAGGTTCTGATTTAGCCTCGACCGTTGGCAATTTGATTCGTGTTCCAGTTGGAAGAATAACGGATAATTTGTTGAGGTGAGGGTTAAGAGCGAACAACTGACTCTCCAAATCATCACCATCGTCCTGAAAATAACGATACAGGACGTCACCAACCGTATCACCAACCACACTTAATACGACTGTGCTCAATTGGCAAACTCCTCAAAAGTAATGGTAAAACTAACAATCATAGGCGTACCATCATCGATCACATCTTTCTCATCATCGTTAAGTGACATGATCTTCCATAAACCCATGTTGTACCCGTAATCGTCAGTGAGAAGAACTGGTGCTCGCATACGCTTAATTTCACGCAAACGACGGATAGAAGATCTACCCTCTGCGCCAAACCACTTCCCTTTTACCGTCTTACCATCAAGGGGGTCATGAGTGTTCTGGCTTATCGCTTTGCCGTCCATAATGTCCAAATTGACCCAACCGCCTTGGCTGGTTGTCGAAAGCGTTTCATATTCGGTGCCACTTGCGACACCAAATATAAACGCTTCTTCGTTCTTAGACGGGACAGACAAAATTAACTGCTGCCTCATACGTCGCTCCTATCAGAAAGAGAACCATCCATAGCCACAGATAACGAATCTGAACCCATAACCCCATCAGCCAATAGCGTTTCTTTCAATTTAGCCACCAAGCGATTCAACATATCTTCATCTTGCTGAGCGTTACCCGATGATGGTGGGACTGTTATGTGGAAAACATTTTGACGATTGTCTTGGCTAGTCTGAGAAAGCGACTTCGCAATTGATGTTTGTGACGGAAGTACACTAGTCGGTTCGGGTAACATTGCCAAGCTTGAAGAACCATCAGCTTGCAACTGCCTAGTAGGCTGAGTTAACCCGGCTTTTTCTTTGTCCAGCGTTGCAGCTTTCGCGGTCAAAGTTTCCTCTTCATCACTAGAAAAAAGACCAGCAACTTTCGCCCCTAACCACTCACCAACTTCACCACCGGCTAAACCACCAAGAGCACCACCTACGACCGTACCTATACCGGGTAAAATCGCGGTACCTAATGCCGCACCTAATGCCGCACCACCCAAACCACCTACCATATCGCCTGCAGTACCGCCAATTTCGTCAGCGCTACCGTTATTGATAGCAGAAGTTAATGCCGCGCCCTGTAGCATGATATTTAGTGGTTTGAATAATTTCCCTGCTGTGCCTGCAATACCTGCCATCATGCCTTTCAATGGCAAAGAACCAGCAACATCACCTGCTACAGTTGCCGCATCGGCACCCATCATAGCCAAATCAGCCGCATTGGCACTTGATGTAAGAAGCGATAAAGCTGTACCACCGCCAAGAACAGCAGCACGCTTACCCCATTTTCCTTTTGCAGAACTATTAGACGATGCGCCTGGTGCTGGTGTACCTATAGGAAGAAAGTCAGTTAACTCAAGCAGACCTCCAAACTTACCACCACGACGCGATAATCTTGCTCTTTTAGAGCGAGATTTACGACTGGAAGTAGATGCACCGTCACGTTGATAACGATTGCGACCACGGCCCCCATTGTTACCAATGTTATCCAATGTCTGATTCAATCGAGAAAGACGGGACGTCGCTTTCTGAGCCGATTTCGCAGTACCATCCAAACCAATGCCAAGCTTAGCTTTACCTAAATCAGCATAATTCTTACCCTGACCAAGTAACAGCTTGCCTGCTTTAAAAGCTAATGCCGCGCCTTTTACAGCTACCAGTGCAGCCGGAATCGCCATTAATGCTGCAGTTGCAGCTGGTGCCGATTGTGCTGCTTCTGTTAACCATGTGATGGCTGGAGTTACAGTATCAAGCACATCACCTACAACAGGCAGCATGCTTTCCCCTAACACGGTGAACAGTCCTGTTATTGAAGCCGTAAAGGCTGATATTTTCCGCATAGCAGTAGCAGACTGGACATCAAACTCTTTCTGCATAGAGCCTGCAAAGTTTGTGTCTTTCTCTACTAACTTGAATGCTTTACGAAAGTTATCAAGGTTTTGCAAAAGTGGTGCAATCGAACCGATCGACTCAGAGCCGAATAGATTCTTCATTAATGCGGTTTGAACATCTGCATCCTGATCTTTAATCGCCAGTAACACCTGCTCTACCGTCTTAGGCGCATTTTCCTGCATGTCTCGCGCTAAATCTGCTGGATCAAATCCCAAGGTCATTAATGCATCTTTCTGACCACCACTCGCTGAATCGCCAGCAGTTAAACTTAGCAACAAGTTCTTTGTCGCGGTAGCCGCTACTTCTGTACTTGCCGAACCGGATAATACTGCAGCTGATAGTGAAGCTGCTTGAACCTCA
>NZ_ABGR01000052.1 GCF_000171815.1 Vibrio sp. AND4
TCTGCCGTGGGCGTTGGAAGATTGAAGGGGGCTGCTCTAGTACGAGAGGACCGGAGTGGACGAACCTCTGGTGTTCGGGTTGTCATGCCAATGGCATTGCCCGGTAGCTAAGTTCGGAATCGATAACCGCTGAAAGCATCTAAGCGGGAAGCGAGCCCTGAGATGAGTCTTCCCTGATACTTTAAGTATCCTAAAGGGTTGTTCGAGACTAGAACGTTGATAGGCAGGGTGTGTAAGCGTTGTGAGGCGTTGAGCTAACCTGTACTAATTGCCCGTGAGGCTTAACCATACAACACCCAAGAGGTTTTGATGGACTCAAAGCAAGAACAGATTGAATGTGTGAGAACAAAAACAGCTTTCCGAATGATTGTTTTTAGGTTGAATTAGACCTGAAGACAAAAAGAATTTGCTTGGCGACCATAGCGATTTGGACCCACCTGATTTCCATTCCGAACTCAGAAGTGAAACGAATTAGCGTCGATGGTAGTGTGGGGCTTCCCCATGTGAGAGTAGAACATCGCCAGGCTTTAAATTTGAAGAAGCCCACTCGCAAGAGTGGGCTTTTTTACGTTTGCACTAAAGTAAAATACCCCAGCAGTAATACCAATCCGGAAAATTAACTGATCAGGTTTATCCAATCTCTTCTGCTTATTTTTGTGACACGATCTTGGCACTCAAGAAATCCATTCCAAGCGCGACAAACCTTGGAAACAATGTTGTTATAATCAGTGAAACTTTGATTCGCTAGATAATGTTGTCGCAACCAACTCCAAACTTGCTCTATAGGGTTAAGCTCTGGCGAGTAGGGAGGAAGCTTAATAGTACTGACGTTATTAAACTCTCTCGCAATATCATTGGTATGCCAGCCTGCACCATCCATTATAACGACAGCATGACGTCCTTTTTTAGTAGCCTTAGATATCTGCTCTAAGTGCTTGGTCATTATGTCCTTGTTAACCCAGGGAACCACCATGGCTTCACCAATTCCTCGTTCAGGGCACACCGAACCAAACAAATAAGCGTATTCAAATTGCTGTTGTTTTACCACGCGAGGCCTCGTTCCACGAGTCGTCCAAAGACGTGTCGTCGTGTTCTGTTGGCCAAACCTAGCTTCGTCTTGAAACCAGACATCAACACTCTCTAGCCCAATATGACCGGAGTGGTTTGTTTTTCATCCAAGATATGGCTATGAGCTCTTCTGCGTTTCTCTCAGGGTCGATAGAGCCTAATAGGTAGGTTTGCTTCGAATTGTTACTATTTTACGCAATTCGGCCTTGTGCTGCGTTAGGTCTCGAGGTGAGTAGCTGTGTTTTTTTGGTTCGTTTTGAAGCCATATGCCAGACTGCCTCGGTTGTCTCTGATCTTTGAACACGTGACTCACTTTACGACTGATCTCTTTAATGTGCTAAATATCAAATATCGCACAGTGGTGGGGTGGAGAGAGGCGAAGAGTGTGACTTCAGGCTTTATCTGTGGAGATAGGGTCAGTTAGGGAAAGTAGAAAGGCAATACGTTTCTAGAAGGTAATAAAAAAGGCTTAACCATTGCTGGCTAAGCCCTTTTTAAAAAACAATCTATGAACGGATTAGTTCATGCCGTATTTTTTAAGTTTCTTGCGAAGAGTACCGCGGTTGATACCCATCATGGTTGCTGCGCGAGTTTGGTTACCGCGAGTGTACTGCATAATGGTATCTAGTAATGGCTGTTCAACTTCAGCTAGAACTAATTCGTATAGTTCAGTCACTTCCTGGCCGTTTAGTTGAGCTAGGTAGTTTTTAAGAGACGCTTTAACAGAGTCGCGTAAAGGCTTTTGAGTAATCTGGTCTTGTGACGTTACTGTAGTTACTGTTAATGCTTCTGAAGTCAGATTTTGTTCGAACATATTCGGTCTAGCTCTTCTCTTAATTATGATGCAACGTTATCAAAATAACCCTCTAACGCCTCAAGCTGCAGCTCAGCTGCATCGATAGCGTTGAAGGTACGGCGAAACTCACTCGCTTGCTCATGCGCTTTTAGATACCAACCTACGTGCTTACGCGCGATACGTGGACCCAAGAACTCCCCATAGAAACCATGTAGAGCGTTAACATGACCAAGCATAATGGCTTTCACTTCCTCACCGGGAAGCTCATCCATTGTGGTGCCGTTTTCCAAATAGTGATGGATTTCCTGGAAAATCCAAGGACGACCTTGGGCTGGGCGTCCAATCATTAAAGCGTCTGCACCGGTGTACTCCAGTACATACTTCGCTTTTTCCGGGCTATCGATATCACCGTTTGCGATAACCGGAATAGATATAGCTTGTTTAACCGCCTTAATGCTGTCGTATTCGGCCTCACCTTTGTACATACACGCTTTTGTTCTGCCATGCAGTGCTAGAGCCTGTATGCCGCAGTCTTCGGCTAACTTAGCGACGTGAACACAGTTTTTGTTTTCTGTGTTCCAGCCAGTGCGGGTCTTTAACGTTACTGGAACGTCTACCGCGTCCACTACCGCAGTCAAAATCTCTTTGATGATGTCTGGGTACTGAAGCAGTGCAGAGCCCGCCAGCTTCTTATTCACTTTCTTTGCTGGGCAGCCCATGTTGATATCGATGATTTGCGCACCGTTTTCAACACTAAATTGAGCCGCATCAGCCATAAGCTGTGGATCGGCACCGGCAATTTGTACAGAGCGAATGCCCGATTCGCCTTCATGTACCATGCGCTGTTTCGATTTTGACGTTCCCCACAGTTTTGGGTTGGAGGACATCATTTCACTGACAGCCATTCCCGCACCATAGCGAAGACACAACTCGCGAAACGGTCTATCCGTTACACCAGCCATAGGAGCTACGATTAGATTGTTCTTAAGTTGATAGTTTCCGATTTTCAAAACGTCATCACAGTTCTGTACCAGCAAGGGCGCGCATTTTACGCATTTTTTTACTGCGTGAAAAGACTAATATTTGAGCATTTACAAATTGTTTTGTAATTTGTATTAAATTCAGTCAATTAGCCCTAAAAACCTTGTCTAGTCTTGCTTACGACCCGAGATACGACACCACTCGTTTCGCTCTGCGATTGGGTCAATGTGAAGCTCGTCACGGTAGTGCTTTGCTACGTCTTCTGCTTGGGTGTCTAAAACCCCCGACATAGCAAGCTCACCATTTGGTTTCACTAGGCCTTTAATGATGGGGGCTAGTTCACGTAATGGACCTGCAAGAATGTTCGCAACGACAACGTCAGCAAGCAGCCCTTCAGGTTGGTTTTGAGGTAAGTAGACTTCAAGTTGATCGGCAACACCATTACGCTCAGCGTTGTCGCGAGATGCTTGCAGCGCTTGAGGATCGATATCGATCCCGATAACTTTTTCAGCTCCTAGTTTGATCGCTGCGATCGCTAGGATGCCTGATCCACAGCCGAAGTCGATGACGGTTTTACCAGAAAGATCCTTACTTTCCAGCCACTCTAAACAAAGTGCAGTGGTAGGGTGGGTACCTGTACCAAATGCAAGACCAGGATCGAGCATTACGTTTACTGCGTCTGGTTCTGGAATATCACGCCAGCTTGGGCAAATCCATAGACGTTCGCCGAACTTCATTGGGTGGAAGTTTTCCATCCATTCGCGTTCCCAGTCTTTGTCTTCTAACTGTTCTACTTTGTAAGCAAAATCGTCTGCTAGCATGTTGCTTGCTGTGATTTGAGTGATGATGAAGTTTGTGTCAGCTTCTGCATCGTACAGTGCCAGAATATCAGTATCGCCCCATAAACGAGTCTCGCCAGGTAGAGGTTCGAATACAGGCGTATCCTGCGCGTCTAGGAATGTTACAGACAGCGCACCAGTCTCTTCCATAAGCATGTCGCCGATTTGTTCAGCGTTTTCATTGGTCGCATTGAGTTTGATTTGAATCCAAGGCATTTGTTGTTGCTCTTAAAGTGAATGAAGTGGCGCAGAGTTTATCAGAACTCTACGATTTGTTTGAGTATAGACTTTATACAAAACAAAAATGCCCACACAATGTGGGCATTTATTATCAGGCTAACTAAGGCTTATTATAGTCCAAGCTTTTTCTCTAGATAGTGAATATTCGAACCACCGTGCTGGAAATTCTCATCATTCATGATTGACTCTTGTAGAGTAACGTTAGTCTTGATGCCTTCAATGATCATCTCGCTAAGTGCGTTCTTCATACGTGCAATCGCTACATCACGGTTCTCACCGTAAGTGATCAGTTTACCAATCATTGAATCGTAATGAGGTGGCACTGTGTAGCCTGTGTAAATGTGAGATTCCCAACGAACACCCATACCGCCTGGCGCGTGGAAACGTTCAATCTTACCTGGTGAAGGCAGGAAACGCTCTGGGTCTTCTGCGTTGATACGACACTCAATCGCATGGCCGCGGATCTTGATGTCATCCTGAGTGAATGACAGTGGTTGACCTGCTGCTACGCGTAGCTGTTCTTTAATTAGGTCAATTCCAGTTACCATTTCTGTTACTGGGTGCTCAACCTGAATACGAGTGTTCATTTCGATGAAGTAGAACTCACCGTTTTCGTATAGGAATTCGAATGTACCTGCGCCGCGGTAACCGATTTCAAGACATGCACGAGTACAACGTTCACCGATGTACTTACGCATTTCTTCTGTAATACCTGGTGCTGGTGCTTCTTCAACGACTTTTTGGTGACGACGTTGCATCGAGCAGTCACGTTCACCAAGGTGGATAGCTCCGCCTTGACCGTCAGCAATGATTTGTACTTCAACGTGACGAGGGTTTTCTAGGAATTTCTCCATATAAACCATGTCGTTGTCAAATGCTGCTTTTGCTTCTGCACGCGTCATAGCGATCGCTTCAACGAGCTCCGCCTCTGAGCGTACAACGCGCATACCACGACCACCGCCGCCACCAGAAGCTTTGATGATGACTGGGTAGCCAATGCGCTTAGCGTGAGCTTTGTTTTTGTCTTCATCGTCATCTAGTGGGCCATCTGAACCTGGTACACAAGGAACGCCGGCTTTTTTCATCGCGTTGATTGCGGACACTTTGTCACCCATCATGCGAATGGTGTCTGCTTTAGGACCAACGAAGATGAAACCACTGCGCTCGACTTGTTCAGCAAAGTCTGCGTTTTCAGATAGGAAGCCGTAACCTGGGTGAATCGCAATCGCGCCTGTGACTTCTGCAGCCGAAATGATGCGAGGGATGTTTAGGTAGCTATCAATACCACGAGCAGGACCGATACATACGGTTTCGTCTGCGAGTAGTACGTGCTTAAGATCGCGGTCAGCTGTTGAGTGAACTGCCACAGTCTTAATGCCTAATTCTTTACAAGCGCGAAGGATACGAAGTGCAATTTCACCTCGGTTCGCGATGACTACTTTGTCTAGCATAAGGCAAGCCCCGCTTATTCGATTACAACTAGTGGTTGGTCAAATTCAATTGGCTGGCCGTCTTCAGCTAGGATCGCAGTTACAACACCTGATTTGTCCGCTTCGATTTGGTTCATCATTTTCATTGCTTCAACGATACATAACGTGTCGCCAGCGTTTACGCTCTGACCAACTTCAACGAATGACTTCGCATCTGGACTTGGAGAACGGTAGAAAGTACCAACCATTGGAGAAAGAACGTGGTGTCCAGCAGGAACGGCTGCTGGTGCTTCTGCTACCATCGCTGGTGCGTCTGCAACTGGAGCGGCAGCGACTGGCGCAGGGGCTGCCATAGGCGCCGCTGCGTAATGAACAGGAGCTGGAGCCGCAGGACCACTACGGCTGATGCGTACTGATTCTTCACCTTCAGAGATTTCTAGCTCAGCAATGCCAGACTCTTCAACTAATTCGATTAGTTTTTTAATTTTACGAATATCCATCTTTTCTTTCTCTTTTATCTTGTGATTAAGACAACCCAAAGGGCTGCAGAGTGTTTGGTCTACTTTAGCTGCAATTTTTTGATTGCTGCAGCCAGAGCGAATTCATAACCTTGTACTCCTAAGCCACAAATTACCCCTTCTGCTTTATCAGAGAGGTAAGAATGGTGGCGGAACGGCTCACGAGCGTGAACGTTCGATAGGTGTACTTCGATAAACGGGATGGCCACGCCAAGTAATGCATCACGCAGCGCAACACTGGTATGAGTGAAAGCGGCTGGGTTGATGATGATGAAGTCCACTTTTCCGTATGCAGCGTGGATAGCCTCAAGCAATTCGTACTCACGATTCGATTGCAGATGTTCAAGTTCCACCCCAGAGTTGCGAGCTTGTTCAGTCAATGCATCAACAATCTGTGCTAGGGTTTGATTACCGTAATGTGTCGGTTCACGCAAACCCAACAGGTTAAGGTTTGGTCCGTTTAGAACTAGAATTCGAGACTTTGCAGACATTATGTTGCCATCTTCCTTTATCGTGAGTGGAACCTTTATATTCCCAAATATACGATAATTCAGAACGGTTTTTTTGTTAAAACCGAACAAATTTCAAAAAATCGACCAAGATTATAGCTAATTCACAGCAATTAGCAGCAATTTACTGGTCTAATCTCCCAATAGGGCCCACCGTTGCTGCAACCAAGTTAACAAAAACAACATAATTGACACGTACTTTCTATGGTTTGTTGGTGCCCGCCTACAGAAAAGCCGCCATAGGTGCGGCGGCTTTTTGGGCTAGTTTTGCATACCAATCGTGGTAAATAACGCGTCATCCTAGCTTGTAATAATGCTCTCAGGCATTATTACTGTACTTATTTGAACACCAACTTATTGTGATTGGCATACAACAGAGTCTTGGTGTTATGCCAGTTCTGCTTTCTCTGCAATCAACTTGTCTACCACGCTCGGATCAGCCAGTGTAGAAGTATCGCCTAGGTTGCTGGTATCACCCGTTGCAATCTTACGCAAAATGCGGCGCATGATCTTACCTGAGCGTGTTTTCGGTAGAGAGTCTGTCCAATGCAATACGTCTGGTGTCGCGATGGGGCCTATCTCTTTGCGTACCCAGTTTTTAACTTCTTTATGCAGCTCGGCTGATGGGAACTCGCCATCGTTAAGTGTAACGTATGCGTAAATGGCTTGACCCTTGATGTCATGTGGGATACCGACAATCGCTGCCTCAGCAATCTTATGGTGTGCAACCAGCGCTGATTCAATCTCAGCGGTACCCATGCGGTGACCTGAGACATTCAGTACATCATCAACACGGCCTGTGATCCAGTAATAACCGTCTTCGTCACGCCGTGCACCATCACTGGTGAAGTACATGCCTTTGAACGTAGAGAAATACGTTTGCTCAAAGCGTTCATGGTCGCCGTAAACAGTACGCATTTGGCCTGGCCATGAATCAAGGATCACCAAGTTACCTTCAGCTGCGGTTTCTTTGATGAGGTTACCCATGTTATCCACGAGCGCAGGCTGAACGCCGAAGAATGGGCGAGTCGCTGACCCTGGTTTTAGGTCTGTGGCTCCTGGAAGTGGTGTAATCAATATACCGC
>NZ_ABGR01000051.1 GCF_000171815.1 Vibrio sp. AND4
TTTTGCAGGAGCATCAGCTAAAGAAACATCTTCTAGAGCAACGCTCACAACTGCGTTTGGCGGCAGTGCGATGCGCTCACGGTATGCCACTGTACCTGTAATTGTTTTCATGGACGCCTCAGCTGATTTCATATCTGTAGTTTGAGAAGTTTGACACCCCACAAGTGCAGCACCAAATAGTAAAGACGTAACAAGCAGTAGTGTTTTTTTCATAGTTTCCTCAATGGGTGTATCGATTTGCGCTAAGTATAGGAACAGATAATGAAACTGTCTGCTATTCGATGATGTATTTAACAATAGTTTGACTCAATTAGAAATTACCAAACCCCTAATTTTGTTACATAATTGAAGCAATAATAAAAGGGTGAGGAAACATCATGAGTAAACCATTAAAAGAGCTACTTAGCCTACTGCAACTCGAAAAACTAGAAGAAGGCTTGTTCCGCGGACAAAGTGAGAATCTAGGTTTACCTCAAGTCTATGGTGGTCAGGTTATTGGGCAAGCACTGTCGGCAGCACGTTACACTGTAGAAGACAGACGTACTGTACACTCGTTCCATAGCTACTTTCTCTACCCTGGCGATCCAGAAAAGCCCATCATCTATGACGTTGAGAACCTACGCGATGGCCGCAGCTTTAGCACACGTCGAGTCAAAGCGATTCAAAACGGGCGTCCGATTTTTTACCTAACGGCCTCTTATCATGGTGATGAACCCGGCTTTGATCATCAAAACGCCATGCCAGATATTCCGGGACCAGAGCACTTCTCTTCGGAAACCGAGCTTGCAAGTCATATTGCCGAGTTCTTACCCGACCGCCTACGCAAAACATTCTGTGGCGAAAAGCCGATTGAAACTCGCCCCGTTCATATCGTTAACCCGCTCGACCCAAAGAAAACCGAACCGAAGCAATATTTGTGGATCCGAGCTCACGGAGAGATGCCAGAGAACCAACTGATTCACCAATATCTTCTGGCTTACGCATCCGATTGGGGATTTTTGACGACCGCGCTTCACCCTCACGAAGTCTCGTTAATGACACCAAACTTCCAAGTCGCCACTATTGACCACTCTATTTGGTTCCATCGCCCGTTTAAGATGGATGAGTGGTTACTGTACGCAATTGAAAGCCCTACAGCCAGTAACACCCGGGGGTTGGTACGTGGTGAAATCTACAACCAGCAGGGTCACCTCGTTGCAACTGCGGTCCAAGAGGGCGTAATGCGCTTTACTAAGTAACACCTCGAATGTGGCCTCAAATTAGGTGCTATGTCTTAATTAGTTCACACGCCATAAAGCGGTAGCTCAGTGGTGTATTTGATCGATTCCATTGCAAAGGTAGAGGTCACATTGGATAAACCTTTCACGCTGTTGACCAACCGCTTATAGAATTCATCGAAACGCTTCATGTCTTTTACCACCACTTTCAACATGTAATCGTACTCCCCCGCCATACGATAGAATTCCGTCACTTCAGGGAAATCACTGATCGTGGTGGCAAAGTGGTCATACCAACCTTCCGAGTGATCACTGGTCTTAAGTTGCACAAATGCAATAAAAGATAAATCCAGCTTCTCGGCACTCAACAGTGCAACGCGCTTCTCTATATAGCCCTCATCCTCTAGCTTTTTTAAGCGCTTCCAGCAAGGTGTTGTCGTTAGATTAACTCGTTCAGCTAACTCATTTAATGACAAGGTACCGTCATTTTGGAGCAAAGAGAGTAACAATTTGTCGATTCTATCCAAGTTTATTCCTAATATGTACAATTTTTAGAGAAAGCATTTCTACCATCGATAAGTTACAAAATAATAATAGCAAAGTTTTTCTCTACAATTTTAAGTAGATTATCAGTATGAATAAAAACATACTGACAAAAGCAACGACCCTATAAGATGTAAAGGAGTCAAGTTATGTGCACTGACAACACTTGGATCAACCATGCTGTGCAAAAAATAGAAGCAGACTTTCAACGGTCGGCCGACACTCACCTATTTAAATTGGATCTACCTTCTCTCGAAGGTATTGATATCTATTTAAAAGATGAAAGTACGCATCCAACTGGTTCATTGAAGCACCGTTTGGCTCGCTCGCTGTATCTTTACGCGATTTGTAACGGTTGGATTGGACCAGAAACCACGGTGATCGAAGCATCATCAGGCAGTAGTGCCATTTCTGAAGCGTACTTCGCGCGCTTACTTGGTTTGCCGTTTATTGCAGTGATGCCAAAAACGACGACGCGCAAGAAAATTGAACAAATCGAATTTTACGGTGGTAAAGCACACCTTGTTGACCGTTCAGACCAAATTTACGACGAGTCTCGACGCCTAGCGAAAGAGCTAAATGGTTACTATATGGACCAATTTACCTACGCAGAGCGCGCAACTGACTGGCGTGGGAACAACAACATCGCGAATTCTATCTTTAGCCAAATGGAATTAGAAGAACACCCAATCCCAAGCTGGATTGTAATGAGCGCAGGTACAGGTGGTACTTCAGCCACGATTGGTCGTTTTATTCATTACCAACAACACAACACAAAACTGTGCGTAGTTGACCCTGAAAACTCCGTCTTCTACGACTATTTCCAATCGGGAAAAGCAAGTGTTAAGTGTGAGAAAAGCAGCAAGATTGAGGGGATCGGCCGTCCGCGTGTCGAACCTAGCTTCATTGCTGGCGTCATTGACGAAATGCTTAAAATCCCCGATGCGGCGAGCGTGGCAACAGCACATTGGTTATCTGGCTTGATAGGTCGAAAAGTAGGCGCATCCACAGGTACTAACGTCTACGGCGCGCTTAAACTTGCGTGCGCAATGAAGCAACGCGGTAAGACTGGATCTGTCGTGACGTTACTTTGTGATTCAGGGGAGCGTTACCTAGATACTTACTATAATCCAGAATGGTTAAAAGAGAACATCGGAGACATTACCCCGTACCTGGCGCAGCTTGAAACCATCCAAGAAAAAGGTTTTGTTAGGCCATCATGTTGCAGCCCTACCATTGACGAAGATTAACCTTCCCTCTGAAATAACAGCTCACTCAATCCGTGGGCTGTTATTTTATTAGCCGTGCAGAACCGTTACTGCTTCTGCCGCGCTTCAAATGCTGCCAACTGCTCTGGTGTCGCTTTTGGTTGGTGGTTTTGTTTCCACTCATCGTAAGTCATGCCGTAAACACGCTCACGAGCATCATCGATGTTGATATCTATGCCTTGGCCTTCAGCCTCCGCCTTATACCATTTGCTGAAGCAGTTACGACAAAAGCCGGCAAGGATCATAAGGTCGATATTTTGCACATCTTTGTTTGCATCCAAATGCGCCAGTAGGCGGCGAAATGTCGCTGCATCGAGTTTGTCTTGCTCTTCTTGAGTTAGATTTTTGTATTTGAATTCGGCCACTTTGCTTTCCTTTTGTTTATCCCACGATGCATCGCATACAAATAGGATCGTTAAATGCGTCTAAAACATGCATCATTGTAACAAATTTCTTTCAAAACACGTTTCGGGGCAAAGGTTATCAAAACCCCGAATGGCAAACAAAGAAAAGCCGAGACTGATGCCTCGGCTGTTGGTTTTACAATTCAGTTACGGGTGTGCAATACGCCCTTTCGTGTCGTGGCTGAGCGCTTTGTTCAACTCAGCCTCAACATGACCCGGCGAGCGCGTATTCGCAGAGATCAATCGATACATCGCAGGAATCACAAATAGCGTCACTAACGTTGCAAAGCCCATACCGAAGAAGATGACCGTACCCACGGCCACTCGACTCTCATAACCCGCACCTGTCGAGATGATCAAAGGTATCGCACCAGCCAGTGTCGTGAATGCTGTCATCATGATTGGGCGAAGACGACGTGCCGCCGCGTCCGTGATTGCTTTTTCGAATTCAATGCCACGATCGCGTAACTGGTTAGCAAATTCCACGATCAAAATACCGTTCTTAGTTACCATCCCAATCAACATGATCATGCCAATCTGACTGTAGATATTCATTCCCTGGCCCATAACAACCAAACCAAGGAAGCCTCCAAATACGCCCATAGGAACCGTCAGCATTACCACCAATGGGTTAATAAAGCTCTCAAACTGTGCCGCCAGCACTAGGTATGCCACCAACAATGCCAAGGCAAACACAACCGCCACGCTGGCTTGGTTCTCTTTGAAATCTTTCGACTCACCAGAATAACTGACCGACATGTCACCAGGTAGGTTATCAATGGCTTGTTGATCTAAGAACTCAAGCGCCTCTCCAAGGGTGTAACCTTCCGACAAATTTGCAGTAATGGTGATCGATTTCTGTTTGTTGTAGTGTGACAAACGAATCGATGCTGCCACTTCTTCTATGTTGGTCACTGTATCTAGTGTCACCAGATCACCACTCGTGGTTCGCAAGTAGATTTGACTTAAATCCGCAGCATTATTGAAGCTATTTTCATCACCTCGAAGATAAACATCATATTCTTCACCGCGGTCAACATAAGTGGTTTCACTCTTACCCCCAAGCATGATTTCTAACGTTTCAGAGATATCTTGCACGCTCACGCCAAGTTCAGCCGCACGACGCTTGTCAACCGATACCAGAAGTTCTGGCGTTTTCTCGGAGTAATCGATCTCAGCACCTTCCATCATCGGTGACTCTTCCGCTTTACTCTTAAGCATTTCAGCCCAAACCAAAAGCTCATCGTAGTCCGAGCCACCCAATACAAACTGCACGGGTTCACTCGATCCACCACGAAAACCCGGCATAAATGGGAACACTCGAACATCAGGTATCCCCGCTAGGGACTTGCGCACTTCATTCAATGCTTCTTGTGCGGTGACATCACGTTCATTCCAGTCTTCCAGAATCATGATAACGAAGCCCGTCTGGTCACCAGCTTGACCACCGAACGCTGGAGTTTGAATACTGAACGACTTCAAAAAGCCTTGGCCCAACAACGGCATCAAGCGGTCTTCGACGATCTCCATGTTCGCCGACATGCGGTTGTAAGACGTTGCATCCGCACCGCGGACAAAGGCAAAAATCACCCCTCTATCTTCTTGTGGGGTCAGTTGCGCTGGTACTTGCTTCATCAAAAAGTAACTGCCGCCCATACACGCGACGATAATCAGAGGAGCCGCCCAACGAACTTTCAACGCGCCGCGCAGTGCTTTACGGTACCCAGCCTCTAACTTAGCAAACACCTTATCAACCGCTTGATTAAATCGATTTGGCTTCACGTTTGCTTTAAGGATTTGGCTGCCTAAAACTGGGGTTAGTGTCAACGCAATCAAAGACGAAAATATCACCGACATGGCCAACAAGACTGAGAACTCAGTAAACAGCAGCCCCACCATGCCATCCATAAAAGAAATCGGTAGGAATACCATGACTAGAACCAGGGTGGTGGCAATAACGGCAAAACCGACTTCTCGTGTCCCTTTATAAGCCGCCAATAGAGGGGATTCACCACGCTCAATATGATGGAAGATGTTCTCCACGACGACAATTGCATCATCCACAACCAGACCAATAGACAAGATCAGCGCCATCAAAGTAATCAGGTTAATAGAGAAGCCAAAGTAGTAAGCCGCAATGAAAGATGAAATCAGTGATACGGGTACCGTCACCGCAGGGATAAGCGTTGCTCGAGCCTGACCAATAAAGATGTACAGTACTAGAATTACCAGACCACCAGTAATAAAGAGGGTGCTGTATACCTCGTCAATCGAACGTTCGATAAAAACAGTGGCATCATAATCAATCGCAAGGCGTGTCCCATCCGGCAAGAACTTTTGAATCTTATCCACTTCCGAACGGACCGATTGTGCAACATCTAACGGGTTTGCATCCGATTGCGGCACCACACCCAAGCTGATGTTGACTACACCATCACTCTTAAAGGTCGAGTTTTCGTTCTCCGCACCGATGAACACATCCGCCACATCTTTTAAATAAATGGGCGTATTATCACTGGCGCGTTTTACCACAAGATATCTGAAGTCCTCTGGTGTGTTGTAAGTACGTGCAGTTCTTACCGACATTACAGTTGAATCGTTGCGAACTTCCCCACCCGGGCTTTCCAAGTTTTCGCTGCGTAATGCCGCGGTGATATCAGAGGCTGTCACCGAACGACCTGCCATTAATTCCGGCTTCAACTTCACGTACATCACTTTGTACAAACCACCAGACAAATCAATGGAGCTGACCCCTGAGATCAAGCTGAAACGATCCATCAGAACACGCTCGGCATAGTCGGTTAGCTGAGTTCGGTCCATCTCAGAAGAGCTAAGGTTGATATAAAGAGAAGCTTCACCTGAGCCATTATTCTTGAAGACCACTGGGTCGTCGGCTTCATCTGGTAACGAACGCTGAGCTCGGGCGACCGCATCGCGCACGTCACTCACACCGGTATTTAAGTCATAACCCAATTCAAAAGTAATGGTAATGCGCGACATACTATTGCGCGTCGTCGAACTGATTTCATCGATGCCACTGATGCCCGAGAGTTGATCTTCCAACACCGAGGTAATTTGGCTTTCAATAATGGTTGCTGAAGCCCCCTCATAACGCGTACTGATCGACACCACTGGGCTTTCGATGTCTGGCATTTCACGCACGGAAAGCTTAGTAAACGACACAAAACCAAAGACACACAGCAGTAAACTTAATACCAGCGCCGCAACAGGACGTTTTACCGATACGTCAGAAAGTAACATTAGTTCGCTTCCTTAGTTGCTTCATCTTGCGCGCCTTTCACACCCTGTTCAGCTCTTACATCAGCAATTTTCTCTTTAACTGGTGCAATAATCTCTTTCACCTCAACGCCATCACGCATGTTAACAATACCTTGCACAACGATCTTGTTACCGACTTCTACGCCAGATTCAATTACGACTTCGTTACCGACACGAGCGCCAAGGAACACCTCTTGGCGCTTTGCCTTATTGTTCTCATCAATCACATAAACAAAGCGTTTTGTGCCTGAATACTCCAGAGCCTGAACTGGGATGATTGGTGTCTCAATAGCTGGGAAGACAAGAGCAGCCTGCATCAACATACCTGGCTTGAGGTGATTTTCAGGGTTGTCGAATTCGATGCGAATTCTAAGATTCAGCGTTTCCGTATCAATACGAGTATCAATACCGGTCACTTTACCGATAAAGTCTAAGTCACTCCACGCGCTAGTGGATGCGTGTACCTTCATTCCCACTGACAACCGGGAGAGGTAACGCTCGGGGACTTGGAGATCCAACTCCATTACCGACAAATCATCCAGCGTCAGCAACTCAGAACCTGCACTGACCATCTTTCCACGGCTAAAGTCGATAAAACCAACGGTACCTGCAAAGGGTGCACGGATATTCAGATCCGAAAAGTTGGCTTTTGAGGCATCAAGGCGGGCTTCGGCAATTTCTACACTGGCTTCTTGCGCATCTATTTCAGTTTGAGTAATGGCATTACGTTTAACCAAACGCTGAAACTCTTTCAACTTACGTTGCTCATCTTTTAGGTATGCTTTTGCCTCGACTAACGCCGCTTGTGCTTTCTCATCGTTTA
>NZ_ABGR01000050.1 GCF_000171815.1 Vibrio sp. AND4
CTCGGAGTGGGCTGTTTTTATGCATTTTGAGCTGTAATACACGATTTTTTAGCTCTATTTTAATTGCCATATGGCCTTAATTGGTCAGATACAAAAGCACATCTAAATCTTACCTTTGTTGAACAACTGGCTTTGAGAGGCAGCTATACAGGGAGTTCTGCTAGTGAGCTTTTAAGTTTATTAGCTAAAGGTGCCAATAAGTTGAAGGGGACTGGTGTTCTGTTGTGAGCGGATTTGGTTGGTTACCGCTTTCTTCAATTTGGTTGACGGTTTATTGAGAAAACTTTGCTGACTTCTCAAGCGTTTTTCTGTGCCAATGCTGCTTATTGGTTTGCTGTGATTGCTATTAGCAGATTAGGTATTTGAAGCTAGGGGAGTGGAGTTGTGAACATCGCAGATAAGAAAAAAGCCAAGTCCGAAGACTTGGCTTTCTAATTTGGCTCCTCCTACTGGGCTCGAACCAGTGACCTGCGGATTAACAGTCCGTCGCTCTACCAACTGAGCTAAGGAGGAACTATTCTGTTTGTGTCTTGCCTTAAGCAAGTGCACCAAATATGGTGCCTCGAGGCGGAATCGAACCACCGACACGAGGATTTTCAATCCTCTGCTCTACCGACTGAGCTATCGAGGCAAAAGAATGGTGCCGACTACCGGAGTCGAACTGGTGACCTACTGATTACAAGTCAGTTGCTCTACCTACTGAGCTAAGTCGGCGTACCGTTTCTTTTTGTGAAGAGTAAACTCTTCATTTTAGAATCTCATTTACATGAAACTCTAGAATTTGGCTCCTCCTACTGGGCTCGAACCAGTGACCTGCGGATTAACAGTCCGTCGCTCTACCAACTGAGCTAAGGAGGAATTATTCTGTTTGTGTCTTGCCTTAAGCAAGTGCACCAAATATGGTGCCTCGAGGCGGAATCGAACCACCGACACGAGGATTTTCAATCCTCTGCTCTACCGACTGAGCTATCGAGGCAAAAGAATGGTGCCGACTACCGGAGTCGAACTGGTGACCTACTGATTACAAGTCAGTTGCTCTACCTACTGAGCTAAGTCGGCACACTGTATTCTTTTACTCACTGTTCGTGCTAAGCACCAACAATGTTAAATCGTGGTGCCCGGAGGCGGAATCGAACCACCGACACGAGGATTTTCAATCCTCTGCTCTACCGACTGAGCTATCCGGGCAACGGAGCGCTATTAAACGGATTTTCCCGCTTTTCGTCAACCACTTTTTGTAAATAATTTCAAAAAAGTGGTCGTTCGAATGCTTTTTATTCAACTGTCACTACAAAGTGTGTTCAGCGTTAAATTCCTTTTTGAAATTTGTAACTTTTTCTAGGTAACGACGTGCCTCTGTCTTTGGGTGTTTCTTGGTTAGTGCCCAATAAACTTGGTTTGGCTGCAAAGCGTTTAAATCTCTCATTGCGCGTTTGCGATCCTTTCGGTAGAAAGTGTTCAAAACACCGCCAGTCCCACCGTTATAAGCCGAAATCATGCTGTATTCTAATGAGGTTGGGTGTTGCACATCTTTCAAATAACGGTTTTTAAGGATGTAAAAGTAAGCCGTTCCAGTATCAATGTTGTTTTCTGGGTTAAACAAATATTCAGGACTTGGTTGGCCAGAACGGTTCTTCACCAATTTAAACACATCACGGCCAGCCGTTTTTGGCACGACCTGCATCAATCCATAGGCATTAGCCCAACTTACTGCGTATGGGTTAAAGCTGCTTTCGGTTTTTATAATGGCGTAGATCAAATCCTCAGGGATGTCGTATTTCTTCGAAGCACGACGCACAATATCTGCGTATTGGTAACTGCGCTGTGAAAAGTGGTCTTTCACCATGGGAATTTCGACATAATAGGCTTTCTTGAAGTCGACATCTTTGGTTTTTACTTGGTTGGCTATCAGGTAATCAGCAAAACGATTGGCTCGCCAGGACCATTGAATTGGCTTTTTGTCTTGGTCAACGACTTGGTTGTAAAGAAAGGGTTGGCCTTCCAACGTGATCTCTTTAGAAGAAAATAAATCGACACTTGCCGGATCATCAGGCGTCAAAAGTGTGGTGATAATGGCGTTTTTTAGGTGCTGTTGCGGCTCCGTCGGTGAGACCGTCTCTATGGTAATCATACCTTTTTGGAAGTCGACCTCAGTGCGACTCAAGTAGTTATCGATGTATTTTACGTAATTACTTTTGCCTGCAACCTTAATTTCACGTTGTCCCCAACGCTTTTGGATGTTGCCAGAGAAGCTACTAATAAGTGCGTCGAGAGCGTCGGTGTCTTTTTCAAACTGCCCCGGCAGTTCTGCTAGATTATGAGCAAAACGGTTGGTTGGTTCGTAATTGACGTCATAAATTTGCTCGACGAATTCGCGGCTACAACCAGCCACTAAGAATGCGGTAGCAATAAAGGCAATTTTTTTCATAACGATTGAGATGACTTTGTGGGCTCTAATATAAAAATGACACCACAAGATTGATTGTGATGCCATTGTTCTAAAACACGTTGACTTTATTCGCTCGGTGGCGTGTAGCCTTCGATGTGTACATCCTTGCCTTCAAACAAGAAATTCACCATTTCCGTTTCAAGTTGTTTGCGATGCTCAGGATCCATCATGTTGAGCTTCTTTTCGTTGATCAACATCGTTTGTTTGTGTTGCCACTGAGCCCAAGCTTCTTTCGAGATATTATCGAAAATACGTTTACCTAGTTCACCTGGGTAAAGTTGAAAGTCTAGACCTTCGCCTTCTTTCTTTAGTCGAGCACAAAAAACGGTGCGGCTCATAATGACTCCTTGTAATTAATTAACGAAGTTCGTGGGGTAAGGTTTCCAGTAGCAGTTTTACTGGAGCGGCCAAACCGACTTCTTCAGGTTTAGATAAGTTATACCAAAGACCTTTGTTACCTTCCATCACCACGTCGGGTTGCTTTGACAGGTCAACCAAAATCGGCGTGATATCGAGATGGTAATGACTAAAAGTGTGACGGAAAGTGATTAAGGTTTCTTGGTGTTTAATATGGCTTGCTTGAATGCCACGTTGTTCCAATAGCAACTCAATATCACTTTCCACGTCGTTGTGTTCGGTTTGTGGGAAACAAAATAGCCCCCCCCAGATGCCCGTCTGTGGTCTTTGTTCTAGCCAAACTTGGTGATCATTTTCATTTTTGTGGTGGAGCATGACGAAACGTGTTTGTTTGACCGGTTTGTCTTTTTTTGGTTTCTTTCCCGGATAATCAAGCACATTACCTTGTTTCTTTGCTACACAAATTTCGCTGACCGGACAGAGAGTACATTTAGGTTTGCTGCGGGTACAGATCATGGCACCCATGTCCATCATGGCTTGGTTGTACTTGTCGACATCGGCTTGCGGTGTGTGCGTTTCTGCGATTTCCCACAATTGATTTTCGACTTTCTTTTGTCCCGGCCATCCATCCACGGCAAAGCAGCGTGAAAGTGTGCGCTTTACGTTGCCGTCTAATATCGCATGTGGCTGCTTATAGACAGACGACAGTACCGCAGCAGCAGTTGAGCGTCCAATCCCCGGCAGGGCGTTCATTTGCGCCAGATCCAGTGGAAACTGACCACTGTATTTGTTGGCGACCTCTTTTGCGGCTTTATGAAGGTTACGAGCTCGTGCGTAATAACCTAAGCCTGTCCAAAGGTGTAGCACCTCATCTTGCTCAGCATTAGCAAGCTCGACCACCGTTGGGAAGCGCTCTAAAAAGCGTTGGTAATAAGGGATAACCGTAGTGACCTGAGTTTGCTGAAGCATGATTTCAGACAACCAGACACTGTAAGCGGTCTTGTTTTGCTGCCACGGAAGATCTTTTCTTCCATATGCGTCATACCATTCTAAGATGGCACTGGCGAAAGGTGTCACGACTTGCTCTGTATTCTATTATTGGTTAGGGGCAAAATTGCACCACAGATTGTGGTGTAAGTACAAGATAAAAACTGTGGGGATATTGTGTTTGGTTTGCTTGCTTTTGGGCTGCTATCGCTCGACTGTTCAACAAATACTTGCACCTAAGTGAATTCTTTGGATAATCCCCGCTTTGATTAATCAATGTGCAGGCAAAATCAATGAGTGAAGTAACCACTAACGAATACAACGAAGACGGTAAAATGATCCGTAAAATCCGCAGTTTCGTGCGTCGCGAAGGCCGCCTGACTAAAGGCCAAGAAAATGCGATGAACGAATGCTGGCCAACAATGGGGATCGACTATAAAGCTGAGCTTCTAAATTGGAACGAAGTATTTGGTAACGACAACCCTGTTGTACTTGAGATCGGCTTTGGTATGGGTGCTTCACTGGTTGAAATGGCAAAGAATGCACCAGAGAAAAACTTCATCGGTATTGAAGTTCATAGCCCTGGTGTTGGCGCTTGTCTTGCTGATGCGCGTGATGCTGGTGTTACTAACCTGCGCGTAATGTGTCACGATGCGGTTGAAGTCTTCGAGCACATGATCCCAGACGACAGCCTAGCAACACTGCAATTGTTCTTCCCAGACCCTTGGCACAAAAAACGTCACCATAAGCGTCGTATCGTGCAACTCGACTTTGCTGAAATGGTTCGTCAGAAGCTCATCCCTAATCAGGGCATTTTCCATATGGCGACAGACTGGGAAAACTACGCTGAGCATATGATTGAAATCATGAACCAAGCACCAGGTTTCGAAAACATCGCAGCAGACGGTGATTTTATCCCTCGTCCAGAAGAGCGTCCACTGACTAAATTTGAAGCTCGCGGTCACCGCCTTGGCCACGGTGTGTGGGATATCAAGTTCAAGCGCACTGCTTAAGGAGCCAGTCGATGTACCACTACGCGATATTAGCGAATCCGGGCCATAACCGTATTTACTTTGATAGCGCAATGACGATTGCATGTTCTGAGCTGAAAGCGATTTTGGCGTCGGAAGGTGTTGAAGTTACTGAAATTGGCAACAAAGATGTGGGTCTTCCTGCGGCACTTGTGTTTTCTTGTCAAACTGAACTGAGTGAAGCACAATTTGGCAAGATTGCTGCGTCGTCAATCTATTACGCACTATTTGAAGTGCGTGAGGATGGCTTGTTGCGTCCAATTCAGGCGCCTGCATTCAATACTTTCCCTGAGAGCATGAGTCAGATCCTGCGTTATACAGGTAAAACAAACGAGCAGTTTACGCGTTTGATGGTGAACCTAGGTGTCAGTGCTGCTAATACAGGTAGCGCGCAGTTGACGTTAATGGATCCTATGTGTGGTAAAGGTACAACACTGTTTGAAGGTTTGATCCACGGCTTGAACGTTGTGGGTGTTGAGATCAACCAGAAATGGGTTCAAGAACTCCAAACCTTCATCGTTAAGTTTATGAAGAATGGTCGCTTTAAGCACAAAGTGAGCAAAGAAAAGCGCACTTCTGGCGGTAAGAAAGTGGCGGACGGCTTCGTGGTTGAGGCTGCGGCTGAGAAAGAGGATTACAACAAAGGTAATCTTCAAACCATGAAGTTGTACTCGGCAGATACGCGTATCGCCGATCAGGTTGTGAAGAAGAACTCGGTCGATGTGATGGTGTCTGACTTGCCTTACGGCGTGCAACACGGCAGCAAGAATGCCAAAGACAGTAAACTCAATCGCAGCCCATTGGAGCTTTTAAAAGAGGCGCTGCCTGCATGGAAAGTAGTGTTGAAGAAACAGGGTTCTGTAGTGTTGTCTTTCAACGAATTTACCTTGAAGTGGAAAGACGTGGCGGCATTATTTGAAGCACAAGGGTGGAAGGTACTTTCAGATGAGCCTTACATCGGTTATCTTCACCGGGTTGATCAATCTATTAACCGCAACATCATTGTGGCAATAAAACCATAATCGACTTGAGTCGAATAAATTCTATGGAAAAGCCAACGTCTTCGTTGGCTTTTTTTACCTCTGAGCTTCAGTTATTTGGCTCCTTGTGACAAGAAGGTAGAAAATGAAACCTACAGCGCAAATTTTGACAGACATTCTGGCGGAAGTTCGCCCTTTAATTGGCCAAGGCAAAGTCGCCGACTACATTCCCGCATTGTCTAAAGTGTCCAACAACAAATTGGGTATTGCGGTCTACACCAATCAAGGTGAAGTGATTAAAGCGGGTGATGCTGAAGAATCGTTTTCAATTCAGTCGATCTCTAAAGCGTTAAGCCTGACGCTGGCAATGTGTTTGTATAAACAAGAAGAGATATGGGCTCGTGTTGGCAAAGAGCCGTCTGGTCAGGCGTTTAACTCTATGATTCAGTTAGAGATGGAACAGGGCATTCCGCGCAATCCTTTCATCAATGCGGGCGCTATTGTGGTAGCTGACTTACTGCAAAGTCGTCTATCTGCGCCACGTCAACGTTTGTTGGAATTTGCTCGTCAGTTATCGGGTGATACTCATATCGTCTACGACAAAGTCGTTGCTGCATCTGAAATGATGCACGGTGACCGCAATGCTGCAATTGCGTATTTGATGCGTTCATTTGGTAATTTCGAAAACGAGGTGATACCGGTACTGCAAAACTATTTCCATGCGTGTGCATTGAAGATGAGTTGTGTGGATTTGGCGAAGACTTTTAGTTACCTAGCGAACAAAGGCACCTCAGTGCAAACGGGAAAGCCTGTTGTATTGCCACAGCAAGCCAAACAGTTAAATGCGTTACTAGCAACCTGTGGCTTGTACGATGGCGCGGGTGAATTTGCTTATCGAGTCGGTATGCCGGGTAAATCCGGTGTCGGCGGTGGTATTATCGCTATCGTACCGGGAGAGATGACGATTGCAGTTTGGTCTCCAGAGCTTGACCCATCTGGTAACTCACTCGCTGGTACTAAAGCACTTGAGCTACTCGCAGAGCGTATTGGTCGTTCGATTTTTTAGAAGAAAGATGCGAGATGCGAGCACGGATTTCGTCCTATAGAGCGCTTCGCTTCGAGAAGGGTTCTTACAATAAAAAGGGTTGACCTAAAGCCAACCCTTCCATCATTTTTCTCGAATCTCGAATCTCGAATCTCGAATCTCGAATCTCGAATCTCGAATCTCGAATCTCGAATCTCGAATCACTTTCCTTGCCTATTCTTCTTCCGCCATAAAGGCTTCAAGCAAGTCATTTAAGAACAGCTTACCTTTCTCAGTAATTTGCCAGTGTGTTTGTGTTTCACTCAGGTAACCCATCTCAAGTGCCCAATCGATAGTCTCTTGTATCGAGTTCAAAGGCAGACCTGTTGTATCGATATAGTCTTGTTTTGGGCACGCTTCCATTAAGCGGAAACGGTTCATAAAGAATTCGAACGGACGATCTTCATCTGCGACGAGCTGCTCGCTATCCAGATATGGCTTGACCATGTTTTGGTATGCCATCAGATAGCCACGTGGGTGTTTGACCTTAGTGGTACGAACGATGCGGCCATCAGCAAAGCTCAGCTTACCGTGTGAGCCGCAACCAATGCCAAGGTAGTCACCAAAGCGCCAGTAATTCAGATTGTGCTGACATTGATAGCCTGGCTTGCTGTAACCAGAAATCTCATATTGAACGTAACCTGCTGCGGCCAGCTTTTCATGTCCTTGCTCGAAAATATCCCACAAGTCATCGTCATCGGGTAGCGTCGGTGGCTTATAGTGGAACATGGTATTTGGCTCTATGGTCAGCTGATACCAAGATAGATGCGGTGGCGCTAATTCTATTGCTTTGTCCAAATCAGTGAGGGCTTGCTCGATGCTCTGATCAGGTAAACCGTGCATCAGATCGAGGTTAAAGCTGTTCAAGCCAATTTGGTGCGCCAACTTAGCCGCGTTGACGGCCTCATCTTGACCGTGAATGCGCCCCAAACGCTCAAGCTTCTGTTGCTCAAAGCTTTGCACGCCGATAGAGATGCGAGTCACACCAGCCTTGCGGTAGCCAGCAAAGCGCTCTGCCTCGATGGTGCCTGGGTTGGCTTCCATGGTGATCTCGATTTCAGGCTTAAAGGGAATACGCGCTTCAATGCCTTTAAGTAGACGCTCGATACCCTCCGCTGAGATTAAACTAGGTGTGCCACCGCCAATAAAGATTGAATGCAGTAGGCGTGGCGCCTCATTCAGGCGGTATTTATCAATGTCGGTATCTAAATCTTCGAGCAGGCACTGATGTACTCTTGTTCTGGAATCTCGGCTTTGAGGGCGTGGGAGTTAAAGTCGCAATAGGGGCACTTTTGAACACACCATGGGATGTGTACATACAAGCTCAGTGCTGGGGGCGTTAACATAATCGGATTCACTCGTGATTACAGTGCTGATTGCTCTGATAGTTGAACAAACAATGACTTGAGTGCTTTACCACGGTGAGACAGTTGCTTCTTACGTGCTGGCTCAAGTTCGGCTGAGGCGCAGTTGTCTTCAGGTACAAAGAAGATTGGGTCGTAGCCAAAGCCATTATCACCCTGTGCTTCGATTAGAATGCGGCCTTCCCACTTACCGTGGCAAACAATAGGGGTTGGATCGTTCGCATGGCGCATCAAGACAAGTACACAGTGGAAACGAGCGGTACGTTCAGATTCTGGTACACCTTCCATTGCTTTAAGTAGCTTCTCTAGGTTTTCTTGGTCAGAGGCTTTTTCGCCAGCGTAACGTGCGGAGTAAATGCCCGGCGCGCCCTTCAAGAAATCGACTTCTAAACCTGAGTCGTCCGCAATTGCAGCAAGGCCGGTTTCTTGCGCAGCGTGGCGGGCTTTGATGATTGCGTTTTCGATGAAGGTAGTGCCAGTTTCTGCTACTTCAGATACGTTGAATTCACTTTGCGCCAATACTTCAAAACCGAAGTCAGACAGCAAATCTGCCATTTCACGAACTTTGCCTTGGTTGCCTGTTGCTAGCACTATCTTTTTCATGGTCGTCTCTTTTTGTAGCGATAAAGGGAGAACGCATTGTTCTCCCAAGTTTAATAGGTTCTAGGGTTG
>NZ_ABGR01000049.1 GCF_000171815.1 Vibrio sp. AND4
TGACATTGCGATGGCAAGCCCTGTTTTATTAAGAGTCATGTTGACTACTCCCTTTCCTGATTGAAATGACTACACGTGAACTTTGTGCTGCTTCCTTGCTGATGGAAGCGAAAAAATTATAGGTATGGGCTGGTGTGAGTGTTTCTCACAAATGAGAAAGTTGTCACTAGCGGATAAAAAGGAGAGTGATGATTAAATCAATTGACCTGTAAAAGCTCTTTTCTATAAATGGTTTAGTTGAGGGCATTCAAATCAGGGTGCTTTGCGTATGAAAAGTAATGGCCGATAAGGCTGAAAAAGTAGTTTTTTGCTCATCAGATGAGTCAGACAGTAAAACAGCGTCTAAACCAATTCTTATACCTTTTAAGCTCAAGGTCCCAGTAAGAACAAGTAGTTAAATTTGGATAGGTGGAAAGGTGCCGAGTGAAGATGTGAAAATGCTCAGACTTTTTAAGCCTTTTACTCTGCCACAGCGCCAGTGAATTCAGCCTGAGCTGCTATATTTTTTCTATTAGGAATGGTTTTGGTCATCATTTTGGTGTCCAGACGACACTGGCGTATGCGGGGCCTAGTTCATGTGCCAGTCAATAGTGGTGGGTATTATGGGAATCAAGCACCTTCTCCATTTAGCGGAGAATAATCTCCAAACCAGTTTGATCGAGAAGCAGTTATCAATCGTGCCTGAAATAAAAGTCAGAACGTGTCTACCAGAGGAAGCTGTGTTTTGCAGTCATACAATGAGCATCGACCTTGTGTTGATAGATTATGACTTCATGAGGCGACTTGAATCCAGAGAGGAACTCCCTGACTTCGATCTGTTTGCTTGGCCGTTAATGATTCATAACGTACCGAGTCATAATGTCGAGAATAAATTGCTACGGTGGAAGCTGCTGAAAGGAATTTTGCTGCAAAGTGCTTCAGTGGATCATATCAGTGAGAGTGTGGAATACATATTTCAAGGCGGGTTGTGGCTACCAAGGGGTTACTTAGAAGCGTTAATCAATAACTACCGACATTCGAATATTTCGATGGATAGTCAACACGACTCGCTGACCAGCCGAGAAAGGCAAATTTTAGAGCTGCTAGCCTATGGTATATCGAATCAGCAAATCGCTTCACAGTTGTTTTTGTCAGAGAGCACAGTGAAAAGCCACATCTATAAGTTGTACAAGAAGCTGGATGTGCACTGTCGCAATGATGCCATCAAGGTAGTGCGAATGAATGGCGGATTAACCGCACAATAAGACCTTTAAATCGGGTGCCGCGTCGACAACCCAAGTCATTCGCACTAAGCCAGTATTTTGAGGCTACTTGGATATAAACAAAATATTTTATAATCAAGGGGATGCTGTTAGCATCCCTTTATGTTTTCTGGCAGGGAATGGTTTATGGAACACAAACAGATAGCGATTACTGAGTTTGGCAACGCTGACGTTCTTGCAATTCAAACCGCAGCGACACCGACACCTCTAGCGGGGGAAGTGCTTGTCAAAGTGGCGTATTCGGGCGTCAATCCTATTGACGTAAAAACACGAGCAGGGCTAGGTTGGGCTGCCACGCAAAACAAAAATAACTTACCTTGGGTTCCTGGTTACGACATTGCTGGTCACGTTGTATTGTGTGGAAAGGGGACATCGCGCTTTAGTGAGGGTGATAAGGTGGCTGGGTTTATAGGCTTTCCAGTGCGAGGTGGCGGTTATAGTCAATACGTTTGTGTTCCCGAATCTGAGCTTAGCCATGTCCCTGATAGCGTGACATTAGAAGCCGCCGCAGCGCTACCATTGGCAGGGCAAACGGCGAATCAAGCTCTAAACAAAGCGAATGTGACGGAAAGTGACCGCGTTTTAATCTTGGCGGGCGCAGGAGGGGTTGGTCATATTGCAGTACAAATTGCTATCGCGACGAAAGCGAAAGTCTTTACCACGAGCAGTGAACGAAATTTACACTACCTCGCTGCACTCGGCGCACATGCAGTGAACTATCAATTTTCACCAGTGTCAGAAAGTGTTGAAGATGTGGATGTTTTGATTGATCTTGTCGGTGGTGATACCGCCATAGATGCACTTAAATGCCTTACCGCTAATGCTCGAGTCATCACGGTTCCGACCATCACTGCACAGCAGGTTTGTGAACAAGCTAAGCTGTTGGGTTTTGAAGCCAGTGGTATGCTAGTTGAGCCTGAACGCGAGCAATTGGATGCCTTACTCCATATGGTTGGGGATGGGGCGCTGAAAATGGAAATACAGCGGGTTTATCCGATGTATGAGATGATTAAAGCTCACGAACAGGTGGGGTCAGGAAGGACACGAGGCAAGATCTTGCTTGATATGACATGCTAGAGACATTTAATGTTGCTTTTGAAAACCTAGCTCTCTGGTTTTCTGACTCTGCATTATGGGTACTGTTCATGACAGGCTTTCTCAGTGCGACCTTATTTCCGGGGGGCTCTGAAGCAGGATTGATCGCTACCTTATCGTTAAAACAATACTCATTTGTTTCTGTCATTATTGTTGCCACCATTGGGAATACCCTTGGTGGTCTTACTAATTACTGGCTTGGGTTGTGGATTCCAAATAAAACCCAAGATGAGAAACACGCTCATACCGCATTGAAGTGGTTATCCAAATACGGATATTGGGGGTTATTTTTTAGCTGGTTGCCAGTGGTTGGTGATCCGCTGTGTTTAGCGGCAGGATGGTTAAGGATGAAACTTCTGCCGTGTTTGGTTGTTATATTTTTTGGCAAAGCAGCAAGGTATAGTTTGTTGACTGCCATCTATCTCGGTTTATTTTAAGGAAAGCGCATGAGAATGTTTTGGGTAAGCGCGTGTTCACTGTTAGTGATAACGGGCTGCGTATCAAAATCCCCAGTATCATTATTGCCTGATGGGGTGACGTTTTTGGAGTCATCAAAAGCAGAAGAAGGCAAAGTAAAAATTCCATACCAGAAATATCAACTTGATAATGGCCTTACGGTGATTCTGGCACCAGAAGACTCTGATCCATTGGTTCACGTTGATATGACTTATCACGTCGGCTCAGCTCGTGAAGAAATAGGCAAATCAGGCTTTGCACACTTTTTCGAGCACATGATGTTCCAAGGCTCTGAGAATGTAGGTGACCAAGAGCACTTTAAGATCATCACAGAAGCGGGTGGCACGTTAAATGGTACCACTAACCGAGACCGCACCAACTACTTTGAAACAGTTCCCGCTAACCAACTAGAGAAAATGCTGTGGTTAGAGTCGGATCGTATGGGCTTTTTGTTAGATGCGGTATCGCAGCGTAAGTTTGAGATCCAACGTTCAACGGTAAAGAACGAACGTGCACAACGGTATGATAATCGTCCGTATGGTTTGATGTGGGAGCGCATGGCTGAAGCACTGTATCCTGAGGGCCACCCCTACTCATGGCAAACCATAGGTTACGTTGAAGATCTCGATCGTGTTGATGTGAACGATCTCAAAGCCTTCTTCCTACGTTGGTATGCGCCAAATAATGCTGTGCTGACCATCGGTGGTGATATCGATGTGGAACAGACACTGGCGTGGGTGAATAAATATTTCGGCTCGATCCCTCGAGGTCCAGAAGTTGAAAATGCACCTAAGCAGCCTGCAAAGCTAGAAGAAAGCAAGTTCATCACTTTAGAAGACCGTATTCAGCAACCCATGGTGATGGTGGCATGGCCGACGACTTACAATGGTGATGCAAACCAAGCCTCGCTTGATACGCTATCAAGCGTGTTAGGTAGTGGCACCAATAGTGTGCTGTACCAAGACCTAGTCAAAAATCAGAAAGCGGTTGATGCTGGTTCTTTCCATGATTGTGCTGAGCTGTCTTGTAACTTCTATGTGTATGCAATGGGGGACTCAAGGGATAAAGGCGATCTTACCAAGCTCTATAGTGAACTGATAGCGTCGCTGGATAAATTTGCTAAAGATGGCGTAACCAAAGATCGCCTTGAGCAGCTCAAGGGCCAGGCAGAAGCAGACGCCATATTCGCTCTAGAAAGTGTCGAAGGTAAAGTGACGCAATTGGCGTCTAACCAAACTTTCTTTGGCAATCCTGATCTTATCGAAGAGCAACTGGAACAGCTTCACGCAGTGACGCCAGCATCCGTTGAAAAAGCATACCGTGACTTCATTCAAGGTAAGAACAAGGTAACACTGAGCGTTGTGCCACGCGGAAAAACTGAATTAGCAGTAAAACCTGCGACGTTCGTGACCCCAAAGCGTACTTTGCCAAAATACGAAAAGATCACCGATGACCAATTGGCGTACCGCCGAGCTACGGATAACTTCGACCGTTCAGTGCAGCCGCCTGTTGGGGTGCCAGTAAAAGCAACCATGCCGAAGCTGTACGACATCCACTTTAAGAACGGCTCTGAGTTATTGGGCACCATGAGCAGCGAGACGCCAACTGTGACCATGCAGTTTAGCTTGCCTGCTGGTACACGCTTTGTTGCGAAAGGCAAAGAAGGTCTTGCTCAGCTGACTGCTGCGATGTTGCAAGAAGGCACAACCAAGCGTTCAGCTGAAGAAATTCAAGCAGAATTAGATAAGCTAGGCAGTGTTATTTCTGTAAATACGTCGGGTTACACCACCGACATCAGCATTTCTGCTCTGGAGAAGAATTTAGCGCCAACACTTAAGATTGTTGAAGACATGTTGCGATCGCCGGCATTCAAGCAAAAAGATTTTGACCGCGTGAAAGCTCAAGCACTAGAAGGTCTGGTGTACGAACATCAAAAACCAAGCTGGATGGCATTACAGGCAAGCCGACAAGTACTGTATGGCGATTCTATATTTGCACGTCCAAAAGATGGCACCAAAGCAGGGTTGCAAGCGCTGACATTGGATGATGTGCGTGATTTCTATACCAAACACTACACGCCACAAAGCGCGCAGATCATTGCTGTTGGTGACATCAGCAAAGCAGATCTTGAGAAGCAGTTATCTTTCTGGGCTAGTTGGAAAGATGAAGCGGCGCCATTGTATGCGCCACAAGCTATCGCACCATTGGGCACACAAAAGGTCCATTTGGTGGATAAACCAGGTGCGCCGCAAAGTGTCATTGTAATGGCTCGCCAAGGCATGCCTTACGATGCGACGGGTGATTTCTATTTAAGTCAACTTGCGAACTTTAATTTAGCGGGTAACTTTAATAGTCGTATTAACCAAAACCTTCGTGAAGACAAAGGCTACACTTATGGCGCCTCTGGTTACTTCTCTGGCAATGTAGAAACCGGGTCGGTTATTTTTACGGCTCAAGTGCGTGCAGATTCTACGATTGCGTCTATTATCGAGATGGAGAACGAGATGAACGAGTTCTCACAATCGGGCATGACTGACGATGAATTGAAATTTATGCGCCAAGCGGTCGGTCAAAAAGATGCACTGAAATACGAGACGCCAGCACAGAAAGGTCAGCTGATCAGTGATATTTTGAAATACAACTTGGACAAAGACTACATCCAGCAACGCAATGCTATTGTTGAGACGGTCGATAAAAAGACGCTCAATACTCTTGCTGAAAAATGGTTTAAACCGGATGACTATCAAATCATCATCGTCGGTGATGCAAAATCCCTTCGTCCTCAACTAGAAAAGTTAGGGAAAGACGTGGAAGAGCTTGAAATCATTCGATAGAGTACATATTTAATAGCGGAGAGGAGACTCTCCGCTATTTGTTGCTAACGAAATAAATGGCTTTTGATGGGTTATCCATCTGGATTTTTACATACCAATAACTTAGCTTTCACTTGCCACGCTTGGCGAGTGTCCTGCTCCCAATATAAGCGAACCTCATTTTGACTGATTTTGCTGCGCGACTAAAACAAGTTGCATCAAACCCAGAAGTATTTAAGCAGTTTGGACGCGGTGTTGAGCGAGAAACTTTGCGTTATCGTCAGGATGGACACCTAGCAACAACACCTCATCCAAAAGGGTTGGGCTCAGCGTTCACAAACAAATGGATCACGACTGACTTTTCAGAGTCTCTACTGGAATTCATTACACCAGTATCGCACGCGATCCCTGAATTGATGGGGCAGTTAAAAGATATCCATCACTTCACTCAAAGCAAAATGGGCGAAGAGAAGATGTGGCCACTCTCAATGCCATGTTACGTGGGGACAGAGGATGACATTCAGCTTGCTCAGTATGGTTCATCAAACTCAGCAAAAATGAAAACGCTTTACCGTGAAGGCCTGAAGCGCCGTTACGGTAGCTTGATGCAAATTATCTCGGGCGTGCATTTTAATTTTTCTTTCCCAGAGTCATTTTGGGACGCCTTGCATGGTGAACAAGATGAAGAAGCACGCCAAGACACGAAATCAGACGCGTACTTTGCGCTGATTCGTAACTACTACCGCTTTGGCTGGATGATCCCGTACTTCTTTGGTGCGTCACCGGCATTATGTTCCTCCTTCATTCAAGGCCGTGAAACGGATCTGCCATTTGAAAAAATTGGCGGCACGTTATACCTGCCAAAAGCAACCTCTCTGCGTCTCAGTGATCTCGGATACACCAACAGTGCGCAAAGCGTACTTAAGATTGGTTTTAATTCTATTGACCAGTACCTAGATGGTGTAAGTGACGCGATCCGACGTCCATCGGAAGAGTTTGCTGAGATTGGTGTCAAAGTGGATGGAGAGTATCGTCAACTCAACTCAAACATTCTGCAAATCGAAAACGAGTTGTACGCTCCAATTCGTCCGAAACGTGTGACCAAGAGTGGTGAAAAACCTTCTGAAGCACTCAAGCGTGGCGGTGTCGAGTACATTGAGGTTCGCTCGTTAGATGTGAACCCATTCAGTGCGGTTGGTGTGAGTGAGGAGCAAGTGCGCTTCCTTGATCTATTCCTGACGTGGGCTGCTCTTTCAGACTCTGACCCGATGGATAATTGCGAGTTTGCATGCTGGCGAGATAACTGGAACAAGGTGATTGTCTCCGGTCGTGAGAAAGGTTTGATGCTGCAAATTGGTTGCCAAGGCGAGCGTTTGTCTCTGCAAGATTGGGCGCATCGAGTGTTCGCTGATCTTCGTCAGATCGCGATTGAGATGGATACAGCGACCGGAGGCAAAGAGTATCAAGCAGTTTGTGAGAAACTCGAATCTTGGATCGATGAACCAGAGCTGACCATTTCTGGTCAAATACTTGAATTGACAAAAGAGCATGGTGGTCTGGGTAAAGTAGGTTGTGCGCTTGGTATGAAGTTCCGCGAAGAAAATCTCGCGCATAGCTACGAGCAATATTCAGCCGATGAAATGGAAACTGAAGTCCAGATATCGATAGAGAAACAAAAGCAAGCAGAGCAAAGTGATACGTCATCTTTCGATGAGTTCTTAGAAGATTACTTTGCTTATCTCAAACAATAATCAGTAGTAAGGGCACGGATTGGACATTAAGCCGATAGCGGTGTCTGTGCTTGGGAGCGTGATTTTAGCTGGTTGTGCGACCGCGCCCCCAAAGCAACAAGACAATCTATGTGAAATATTCCGAGAAAAATCCGGCTGGTATGAAGATGCCAAAGACATGGAAGAGCGGTGGGGCACGCCAATCAACGTGGCCATGGCGATCATTAAACAAGAAAGCAGCTTCCGCCATGATGCTCGACCACCAAAAGATTATGTTCTTGGTTTTATTCCATGGGGTCGAGTCAGCAGCGCATATGGCTATGCTCAGGCGCAAGACCCAGCATGGGATGATTTCCAAGATGCGACGGGGCAAGGTGGCTCCCGCACCAATTTTGATGACTCAATGATGTTTGTGGGTTGGTATACTCATGAAACTCGCCGACAATTGGGTATTTCTTTATGGGACCCTTACAAACAGTATCTTGCGTACCATGAAGGGCGCGGTGGATACAAACGTGGCACTTATAACAATAAACCGAGCTTGATTAAGGTAGCGAGACGCGTAGAGAAAACCGCAAAGTCCTATGGCTGGCAGTTAAAACAATGTCGTCAGGAATTAGAAGACAACAGCAGCTGGTTTTTTTAGCGAACGCTACCCATTGATTTCGGTGAGAAAATAAACAAAAAAACAAAAATAACGACCGATGCCTATGAGTGTTGGTGGCTAGAATCAGGAGAAATGTAATGCCTTTATTAGATAGTTTTACCGTAGACCACACACGTATGAATGCGCCAGCAGTTCGTGTGGCTAAAACGATGCAAACCCCAAAAGGGGACACAGTTACGGTATTCGATCTACGTTTTACTGCGCCAAACAAAGATATCCTTTCGGAGAAAGGTATTCACACACTGGAGCATTTGTATGCAGGGTTTATGCGCAATCATCTAAACAGTGAGTGCGTTGAGATCATCGATATTTCACCAATGGGTTGCCGCACTGGTTTCTATATGAGCTTGATTGGTACGCCTCTAGAGCAGCAAGTCGCTGACGCTTGGATGGCAGCGATGGAAGATGTATTGAAGGTGGAAAACCAATATAAAATTCCTGAACTGAATGAGTACCAGTGTGGTACAGCAGCGATGCACTCTCTGGATGAAGCGAAACAAATCGCGCAGAGCATTCTTAAAGCAGGTATTACGGTGAATAAGAATGATGAACTTGCACTGCCAGAGTCAATGCTAAAAGAGCTCAGCATCGACTAACTTTGCTTGTCGATTCGATGGTTAAAAAAGAGCCTGACAAACGTCAGGCTCTTTTTATGTTTCATTGGTTTGAAAAGTCGAAGCAATCATTCGCTGCCCTTTTTCAGTTTTGGATATACTTTCACCAACTTAATACGATTCTCTTCAACCTGAATGATTTCCATTGGATGCCCAGAAACTTGCACGCTCAAGTGGCTCTCAGGAATGTCTTCTAAATGCTCTAGAATCAGGCCATTCAAAGTACGTGGACCATCGGTGGATAGCTTCCACTTTAAGCCTTTGTTGATATCACGAATATTGGCGCTTCCCTCAATTAAGAAGCTACCATCGCCTTGCGGAGTAATTTCTTCCGACAAACTTGGTGCGATAGAGGTGGTAAATTCACCAACAATTTCTTCCAAGATATCTTCCAATGTCACTAAGCCATTGATGTCACCATATTCGTCAACAATTAAACCGATACGCTGCTTGT
>NZ_ABGR01000048.1 GCF_000171815.1 Vibrio sp. AND4
GGTGAGCTGTTTGCTTTCTAATTCAATCCAACCGTTTTGGTGGAAGTAATCTAGCGCCGCAACCACACGGCTGCGCTCAGATTGATAGTTCATCCACAAGGCTTCTAAATCCACTTGGCACCAAACCTTGGCTTTGGTCGAGCAATTAAAAATAGCTTCAACAAACGAACGTCGCTCGCCTTGGAATTGATTGAGAATGAAGCTTTGGTCTTGTAAAAACTTGAATCGATATTCAGCAAAATAACTGTATTTGGCTTCAATTACTTTTGCCAGTTCTAAGTAAACCAGTAAGGTCTTAAGCGGCAGTTGACGAATATTGCTGTCGCGAGATAAGCGCAGTGTCATCACTTCCCACTGTGGTGTATTTTCGCGAATTTGCTTAATGACGTAATTGATTGAGCTTGGTTCTGGCGTATCACCATAAACAAAATTTTCCAAAACCGTTAAGCCAGAAGTATTACCCAGTAAGATACACTCCGAACGTTGACCATCTCGTCCGGCACGGCCAATTTCTTGTGCGTAGTTTTCGATAGATTTAGGTAAATCGAAATGAATGACTCGTCGGATATCGGATTTATCCACCCCCATACCAAAAGCAATGGTCGCGACAATGCAGTCTATTTGCGAGTCCATAAACTGCTGTTGGATTTTCTCTCGAACGTCGCTCTTCATACCCGCATGATACGCGTGAGCATTGATACCTAAACGAATCAGTGAGCTGGCTACTTGCTCTGCGGTTTGTTGTTGAGTTACGTACACGATACTTGGCAGTTTAGGTGATGCGGCAATAATGTCATTGAGCTGAGTTTGCTTGTGCTCCTCATCGCAGGGCACCATTGAAAGGTCGAGGTTAGGACGGTAGAAGCCAGTAACGGTTATGTTTTCATGGGCGATATTAAACTTGCTTTGCATATCCTCGATAACTGCTGGGGTTGCCGTTGCGGTTAGTAATAGAGTTTGAGGAATATTCAGTTCACGCTGGTATTGCGGCAGCTTAAGGTAGTCAGGGCGGAAGTTATGTCCCCATTCTGAGATGCAGTGAGCTTCGTCGACCACCATTAAAGAGAGCGGGATTTGACGAATAAATTCACGAAAACGCTCGTTCTTGAGCCGCTCTACCGAGATCATCAAAACCTTAATTTGTCCACTTTTCACCCCAGCCATGACCTGCTGTGTTTCTTCTCTGCTTTGGCTACTGTCGATTGATGCCGCGGCAATGCCTTTGTCTTGTAAAAAGCTGAGTTGATCTTTCATCAACGCGAGAAGTGGCGAGATTACGAGCGTCAGATGCGGTAACTGGGTCGCGGGTAGTTGGTAGCAAAGCGACTTTCCTGAGCCTGTCGGGAAGATGGCAGCTGCTGAGTGCCCGTTCATTACTGCCTCAATCACGCAATGTTGGCCCGGTCTCAATGAGTCAAACCCGAACACGGATTGAAGTGTTTGCACAAGCGAGTCACTTTGCATACTGGGGAACCCTTAATTTGATGATAAACTGGGTTACATTAACACACCCTGAGCGCCAGATGCGCGTCCAAAAAGTATGAACAAATTTGATCTAGTCCAAATAATCATTCAACAGCTCGAAGACAAACTGCACGTTGCTCATGCTTCAACACAAAGCGCTATTGATGCCGCGACAGATGAAGAAACGGTGCCTGAGCATAAATACGATACATTGGCGCTTGAAGCGTCGTATCTTGCACACGGACAAGCCATGCGTGTGCAAGAGAGTGAGGAGGAACTCCGCCAGTACCGTGTTCTTGTTGTGCGTGATTTTGTCGATGCCCCTATTTCGGTGGGTGCTTATGTGGAATTAGTGGATGAGAATGACACTGAAAAAGCCTTCTTTATCGGTCCTTGTTCTGGCGGGCTGACCGTCCAATGGCAAGGAAAAGAGGTGTTTGTTCTCACGCCGAAATCCCCCCTTGGTTGTGCCTTAATAGGCAGAGAAGAGGGGGAAGAGATTGATATGAACATTGGTGACAACAGAGCGTGTTATGAAGTCGTGACGGTTTGCTGACATCTTATGCATAATTACTTGTTATCATTAAGTAAGATAACCATGAAAAAGAGAAAGTAATGAAGAAACTGCTCACACTCTCATTGTTGGCCATCAGCGCAAGTGGCTACGCGGCTCAGTGTCGCGTCGATATCAACAACGAAGTTCGTATGGATGGTCAGAACTTAGAAATCGTACATACCAATGGTGAAAAAGCGGTCGTTGATGGAGACAACAACCTGTTTATCAAAGGCGAGCGAATTGATCTGGATAATGACCAGAAAGCGGCCATTGAAAATTACCGCGAAAAGATGAATGCGTACATTCCGCAAGCAAAACAGCTGGCAAGTGATGGCCTAGCATTGGCAAATGATATTATCGATGACATCGCGGTCAGCCTTGATGCACCAGAATCATTTGATAATGTCAAAGTCGCGTTGAAGGATTTTTTTGCGGATGTGGAAGCACGCTACTACAAAGATGGCGATTTTATTCTGCCTGCTGATAGCTTTGATTCAATGACTGAGTCGTGGACTCAAGATTTCGAAAAGGCACAAGAAATCTTCAACAAAGAATTCTTAACCAGTGCACTAGATGCATTGTCTAGCAAAATGAAAGAGGACGGTGGTTTGAACTTAACTGCACTGTCTGAAAGCATGACCGAATTGCAAGTTAAGGTACAAGAACGCTTGGCTGAGCACTCAAAAGAGGTCGAACAGCAAGCAGAGGACTGGTGTGAATCACTGGATAACATGGCTGGTGAAGAACAAGATCTACTTAAGAAGATCCCTGAGCTGAAAGATTACCAAGTCTTCACGATTTAATTCCCAGAAACTGCAATAGCATCACCACCTGCGAGTAAGCGTTATCTTCCACTCGGGGTGGTTATGCTTACTTGATGAGAATGGGTGTAAGTTGAAATTTACAAACTGATTCTCCGCTAATTGTTGTTAATATTGACTAATTAACCTGACGACTCTTGTTGATACGAAGAGATTACTATAATGTACTAGTCAACTAGTTCATTGGTATCTTGTGTGAGTGGTATGACACAACAAACTTCTTCTCAGCCTCGTGAGCATTTCGGCTCACGTCTCGGATTTATTTTAGCCGCAGCGGGTGCTGCCGTAGGCCTTGGTAACATCTGGGGTTTCCCTACTCAAGCTGCAAGTAACGGCGGTGGTGCCTTCTTGTTGGTTTATTTGGTGATGATCCTTATCGTGGCATTCCCAATGCTGGTGGTTGAAATGGCGATTGGTCGTTATGGCCAAGCAAACCCAGTTGACAGTATGCGCGCTCTAACAGACAACCCAATAGGTAAAAAGCTTGGTGGTCTTGTCGGTTGGATTGGTCTGAGTGTACCAAGTGCCGTTTTGGCTTTTTACTCAATTGTCGGCGGTTGGTTGATCTGCTTTATGTTGGGCGCAATGACCGACATTGTGGGCATGGAAACAGCAACGCAATGGTTGAAAGGCTTCAGCGTCGAGCGGAACTTATTTGGTACGATTACGTTTTATGTATTGACCATTTTGATCGTGCAAGGCGGCGTAAAGCAGGGCATTGAAAAGTGGTCAACACGCTTAATGCCAGCACTGTTTGTCTTGTTCGGCTTGTTATTCGTCTACATCATGACACAAAACGGCGCGATGGAAGGTTTAAAGCACTATCTGGTGCCTGACTTTGAGAAAGTATGGGACCGCAAGCTTATCCTTGCAGCGATGGGCCAAGGTTTCTTCTCTTTGACTATCGGCGGCTGTTCGATGCTTATCTATGGCTCATACCTAAGTAAAAAAGAAAACCTGCCGAAAATGGCGATGAATGTAACTATGGTAGATACCGCTGTTGCATTTATTGCTGGCCTAGTGGTGATGCCTGCAATGTTTGTTGCGATGCAAAAAGGCGTTCAAATCTATGCGGAAGATGGCTCACTATTGAGTTCTGATACGCTGGTATTTACCGTTCTCCCCTTGATGTTTGATAGCTTGGGTCTGCTGGGACAATTGTTCTCTATCGTGTTCTTCTTACTACTGACGATTGCAGCATTGACATCATCTATCTCGATGCTTGAATGTCCGGTTGCGCTAGTCAGTGAGCGATTTAACACCAAACGTAGCGCAACAAGCTGGGTTTTAGGTGGCCTGATTGCATTGTTCAGTGTGGTTATTGTATTTAACTTTGGCGCGTTATTTGGCTTGGTTGCAACCGCCGCAACGCAATACTTACAGCCTATGGCGGCGTTGCTGTTTTGTTTATTTGGTGGTTGGGTATGGAGCCGTCATTCGAAAATTAAAGAGCTTGAACAGGGGTGTCCTGAGTTCACTCAAGGCTGGTTCGGTAAGCTTTGGCCTGCTTACGTGAAATTTGTTTGTCCGCTTCTCGTCGCGACCGTTATTTGGGCTTCATTCGGCTAATAAGCTGACACAAGACATAAAAGAAAAGGGCTTGATGAGTGCATCAAGCCCTTTTTCTATTTGTTTTTTACATTGTCCGCTGTGGTTAACGGTGAACGGTTAACGGAACTGACCAGCGTCAGGCAGAAAGTCAAAACCCGCTGTTGCCAGTTTTGCTTCAAGCGCACTGCGGTCGATATCGAAGAATACGACCAGTTTATCCAGATCCCCATTAAAGTCATCGCGTAGTTTCATGTTGACGATGCTCATCAGCATGATTGGATCCATAGACTCAAAGTTTGCCAAGTTCATTATTTATCCTCGAAGTCAGAGATCAGTAGGTTTGCCGCAGCAAATGCTGCCTTGTCACGAATGTCTTTAGGTAGAGACTCGTCAGCCGCAACGTCATTCAATGCTTTTACTGCACATGATATTGCTTGGGGTATGTAAGCTTGATCGCCACTACCAATTTGAGCGTAAAGTGCACGAACAAGTTCACAACAGTCGTATACTTGCATGGCTAAATCCTTAATAAATGATAACTGCTCTCAAATATACACACAGCCGTTTTGAAACTCAAAGCGGAGAATTGCTCTGGCTCAAGTTAACCATCTATTTGGGTAAACCTTCATCACTGCAATTGGGCTTCCAATTGGTCAGTAACCTCTGGAGCTAGATTGAGCTGTTTAGCGAGTTCCTGCAAGTAGGCTTTCTCCATAAAGTTTTGTTCATCGACTACAATCAGTGACGCAAGGTAAACTTCTGATGCTTGTTGCGGCGAGGAGGCTAGACGCGCGATTTCAGCCGGGTCGAGAGGTTTGTGTAGTTCTTGGTGAACCAATTGCCTTGTGTGCTCGTCGGCGCCCATGTCGGTCAGTGCCTGCTCAATACGAGTCATTTCTTGATCATCGACATGGCCATCGGCTTTCGCTGCGCCAATCATGGCCTTGAGGATCAGTGTTGCGTGTTTGTTTTCATCAGGATCGAAGGTTTCGTTGACACCTTTTGTGTCCTGCTTTGCCTGCCAATCGTTGTAGACTTTATACGCCAGAGCACCTAATGCGGCGGCACCACCGACTTTGAACGCCCCAGAACCCACCTTTTTTACCATCTTTTTACTTTTCTTCGAGCCCATTAGCATGCCGATGAGGCCACCACCTATTGCTCCAGCGCCAAGTGTTTTAAGTTGACTAGAGCTTGATGAGGATTTGATGTTATTGGTTTGTTTACCAAGCGCATCTGCGCCTTGTTTAAGTAGGTCAGATTTGAGTGCTTGGTTGAGAAGACTTTTTAGATCCATATGTGATCTCCTTACTAGATTAAACTTAGTGTAAGGTGATGATTATGAACCAAAGATTAACAACGCAAATATTAGCGGGAGTCAGCAGACTTAAAAAAACAGACGTAAAAAAGGGCTGACCTAAGCCAACCCTTTTCATCGCTATATATTCGGCACAGTGTGCTTAGTGCAGATTATTGTAGTTGAGCTTTAACGTGCTCAACAATGTCTGTCATAGCAACGGCTGTTTTCTCACCAGAGCGGCGGTTCTTGTACTCGAAGTTGCCTTCTTTCATTGAACGATCACCGATCACGATAGTATGAGGAATACCGATAAGTTCCATATCCGAGAACATGACACCTGGGCGCTCTTTACGGTCGTCAAAGAGTACTTCAACGCCCATCGCCGTCAGTTCAGCGTATAGCTTCTCAGCCGCTTCTTTCACTTCTTCAGACTTGTGCATGTTCATAGGAACGATAGCCACTTGGAAAGGTGCTAGTGCGTCTGGCCAGATGATGCCGTACTTATCGTGGTTTTGCTCGATCGCAGAAGCGACAACACGTGAAACACCGATACCGTAACAACCCATCTCTAGGATGACGTTCTTACCGTCAGGACCAAGAACACCACAGTTCATCGCTTGAGAATAAACATTACCTAGCTGGAAGATGTGACCGACTTCAATGCCACGCTTGAGCATCAGCGTACCTTGGCCACATGGGCTTGGATCGCCTTCTACGACGTTACGCAGATCTTCAATTTGGCCTAACTCAACGTCACGGCCCCAGTTGATACCGAAGTAGTGTTTGCCGTCGATGTTTGCGCCTGCGGCAAAGTCGCTCATAACCGCAACAGAGCGATCAACGATAAATGGTAGCTTAAGACCAACAGGGCCTAGAGAACCAGCGCCAGCACCGATCAGTGCACGCATTTCCTCTTCAGTTGCCATCTCTAATGGAGAAGCAACTTGAGGTAGGTTTTCTGCTTTCACCTCATTTAGCTCGTGGTCACCACGAACGATGAGAGCAATGATGTCTGCATCGACTTCTTCAGACGCTTTAACGAATAGAGTTTTGACAGTCTTTTCTACTGAAAGGCCATGCTGCTCTACGAGTTCAGCGATGGTTTTTGCATTTGGCGTATCAACTAGTGTCATCTCTTGAGTCGGCTGCGCACGCTCAAAGGCAGGTGCTGCTGCTTCTGCTTTCTCGATGTTCGCTGCGTAATCAGATTCAGTAGAGAATGCGATTAGGTCTTCGCCACTTTCTGCCAGTACGTGGAACTCTTGAGAGCCACTGCCGCCGATAGCGCCAGAGTCAGCGAGAACAGGGCGGTACTCAAGACCCATGCGATCGAATGCTTTACAGTAAGCATCGTGCATCGCTTGGTAAGATTTCTCTAGGCCTTCTTTGTCGATATCGAAGCTATACGCATCCATCATGCAGAATTCACGTGCCCGCATGACGCCGAAACGTGGGCGTCGTTCATCACGGAATTTCGTCTGGATTTGGTATAGGTTTAGCGGAAGCTGTTTGTATGAACTCACTTCGTTACGCACAAGGCTAGTGATCACTTCTTCAGCGGTAGGGCTAAGAACAAACGGACGAGTATGACGGTCAGTAAAGCGAAGTAGTTCAGGACCCATCTTCTCAGAACGACCTGTCTCTTCCCATAGTTCAAACGGCTGAACAACGGGCATCAAAGTTTCGACTGCACCTGCATTGTCGATTTCTTGACGAACGATGTTTTCGACTTTACGCAGCACACGTAGACCAGTAGGCAGCCAGGTGTAAAGACCTGAAGCCAGCTTACGGATCATACCCGCGCGTAGCATGAGCTGGTGGCTCACGACTTCTGCGTCGTTTGGAGTCTCCTTCAAAGTTGAAAGAAGATAATTACTGGTACGCATTAAATTTATCCGTTTATTAAAGTTGAATACTCAAACCGAAGTGGTCAGGAGTATGAGGCCCCTCGAAGGGAAAATTGTTAGCGGCTTATAATATCAGCCAAATGCTTTTGTCAAAAGCTTTCAATCGCAGTAACCTTTATTAAGTTATCGCTTACAGTGAACTTGATGTTCAGATCGAACAAATTTACCGCATATTCCTTGTCGTCTGGTTTGTTTTTCTTGTAAGCCGGACGAGGATCCTGTGCTAAGACTTGTTCTATTACAGTGGTTACGTACCCAGCATCGTTACGCTTTTCGAGTGTCCCCAGAGCTGTAGCAGAGAAGTGTACCTGTGATGTTTCAGGCTCTTCTTCGGCATAACCACCTTGCGCTTCTACAATCGAATCCGAGTAGGGGATGTATGGCTTGATATCGATGATCGGTGTGCCATCGACCAAGTCTACGTTGCCTAGCTCCAAATAGATCTGATCGCCTTTCTTAGTGATCCCTTTGACCTCCACTGCAGACATACCAATGCCATTGGGGCGGAAGGTCGAGCGTGAAGCAAATACGCCAATACGTTCGTTGCCGCCTAAGCGAGGTGGACGTACGGTTGGCTTCCATCCTGCATCTAAATTTTGATCAAACAAAAACAGTAACCACACATGAGAAAACTGCTCCAATCCGCGCACGGCTTCGGGGCTATTTGCGGTACCTTGAAGCTTAACCCGTGATCGCGCTGCGGGGACCAAACGGGGTTGGCGAGGAACAGCAAATTTTTCTTTATATGGGCTTTCAATAATACCAATCGGCTCAATGGAGTACATGGATATAGGGTCTTGTTCATGAGATATAAAAACCAAAATACCACAAAAAGATGCTTGATCTTTTCTTGAGAATGATTCTTAATTGATATGTTATATTATAACATTTACTAAGAGGGAAACTTTTGTATGAAAACAGGTATCCATCCCGAATACCGCCCTGTGATATTTCATGACACGAGCGTAGACGAATATTTTGTGGTTGGTTCAACGTTGCAGACCGATAGGACTATCGAATGGAAAGATGGAAAAACTTATCCGTATTTCACGTTAGACGTTTCGTCTCAATCCCATCCTTTCTATACGGGCAAACAGCGCGTTGTTCAAGCAGAAGGCCGTATCGCCAACTTCAACCGTCGATTTGGTCAATTCAACCGAGATAAGGATTAAGAGATGAAAGTGGTTAAATCATTAAAGAGCGCGAAAAGCCGCCACCCCGATTGTCAAATCGTCAAGAGAAGAGGGCGTTTGTACGTTATCTGTAAGGCAAACCCACGTTTTAAGGCGGTTCAGAAATAATATCAATAACAGCAATTACTCAGAATTAGTGTGAAAGCACACTAGAATATTCAACTTCTCACGACGGTTGGTATGACACTCCAGTGTCGCGATGATTCATCGAGTATGATTATTTATAATTCTAATTTGTGAATTATATGTGGTTAATATAGCTATATTTTTATCATTTACGGGTCAAAAGCTCGTCATTTATTTACATTGTGTAACATTTGCGGCTTTCTCTCAATCCTTGTGTTTAGTAATCTGCGCACGCTTAGTGGTCTCTTTATCACTAAGCGTGCATAGGAATATT
>NZ_ABGR01000047.1 GCF_000171815.1 Vibrio sp. AND4
AACCTAACATAAGTAGCATTTGATCTTGTGGCAACCAAGTCAAAATACCGTTGATGTCAGGTGCTTTAAATTGCCCTAATTGTGCCAGAAAGATAACAATGGCCAAGCCGTTTACGAAGCCGATCATCACTGGGTGTGGAACAATTCTTATGAATTTACCTAGCTTGAAAAGGCCCGCTGCGATCTGAAGAATACCCGCCAACATAATTGCGGCAAATAGATATTGAACGCCATGCGTTGCGACGAGTGACACCATAACCACTGCCATAGCGCCAGTCGCACCGGAGATCATTCCAGGGCGGCCTCCGAAGATAGAGGTGATAAGGCCGACAATGAAAGCAGCGTAAAGACCAACCATTGGGTCCACGCCAGCAACGAATGCAAATGCGACGGCTTCAGGAACCAGCGCTAGCGCAACCGTTAGACCTGACAGCACATCGTTTTTTACCGAGTGCTTAGAAAATTGAGGAAATTCGAACATGTTTTAGTTTAGGTTCTCTTAGCGATGAATTTCTCTCGACACATATTCGTTTTTGCACAGTACTGATAAAGGAAACAAGGTCGTTTCTATCAGTACAAACCGTAGTAAAAAAAGAGCAGCATTAGAAAGGTGTCGAAAACTTAAGTTGGCGAATGCTACCGAAAAGTGTGATTAAGTTCAACAAAGATAGGGATATTGACACACAAATGTGATCAGCCGTTGATATTAATGTGAACAATGAAAGTTAGGACGATTATTAACAAAAAAGGCTGCCAATCGGCAGCCTTTATATTCGTTTTGCTTTACATCAGTTCATTTTAGAACTTAGCTAAAGTTTGGTCTTGTCATACCTGCCGATGCACGGTTTGTCGCTACTTGACTACCAGCGCCTTTCGATGCGTAGTGGTCAGCTTTAAACGGTGCCGCAGAAACCGTAATTTCACGAAGTTCTTGAGGACCCGGTGCCTTTGTCATTGGCGCACTCGCACCTGGCTTAACCGCTGTGATAACGTCGGCTTTCGCTTCCGATATTACTGCTGGCGCCTCCACTGCAACTTCTTTGACAGCTTCTTCTACCAGTTCCACTAATGGTTCTTCGACTGGTGCTACTTCTGCAATAGCCTCAGCGACTTCAGCAATAGGTGCTTCAACAATAGGCGCCTCTACGATTGGCGCTACTGGTGCTGCTTCAACTTGCTCAGTAACAGGTGTTTCGATCACTGGTGCTTCTGTCAAAGGTGACTCTAAAGCTGGAGCGTCTACTTTCGTTTCTTCTGGTTGTTGAACTTTTGAATTAACCACTGGCGCTTCAACGACTGCAGGCTGCTCATGACGGATGATCACTTTACCCATTGCCATTTCAGGGCAAGCAAAACCACCTTGGATTCCAGATGTCGATGCTTCAGCGACAAATTCTTCCTTCGCTCGCTCTTCCTTTTTAGGCGCTGTCTTTGGAATGTAGCGTGGCATAACTTTACCCATTGCCATCTCAGGAGAGGCTACCCCACCTTTGCGAAGACGGAACGGGTTAGGACGACGATCGCGACCACGACGACGACGTTGACCACTTGCACGAAGGTGACGTGGTGAACGACGGTTACGACGTTGTTTCGTTTCTGTCTTGTTGTCTTGCTGAGCTTCCACTGATACTTCAACTGGTTTTTCAGTTGGAGCTTCAACTGTTTCGACCGCTTGTGCTGTCACTTCCGAAATAACTTGTTCAGCGATTTGCTGGTCTTTAACACGAACAGTCTTGTTTATCTTGCGACGTTGACGACGCTCCTTCACTTTCTCTGTTTTCGGATTTGACTTCGCTTTGCTTTCTTCCGGCTTGATATCTGAGCCAGTGAGTGCTTCAGCAGCAAGTTGTAGGCCTTTTTCCGCTACCTTAGGATTTGCTTTTGGCTCTTGTGCTTTGTCAGCTTGTTGAGCTCTAGGCTTGCGTCTTTGGTTACGGTTCTGTTGCTTACTCGGTTGTTGAGCTTCGTTCTGCTCAGTCGCTTGCTCTTCACGTGGCTTGCGGCGGCGTTTGTTATCACGGTTGTCACGACCTTCACGGTTATCGCGCTGGTTGTTGCGACGACGATCGTTGCGATCACGTTTGTTACGATTGTTATTGCGGCTTGGTTTCTGTTCGTCTTTCTTAGGCTCTTCTTTAACTTCTTCAGAACCGCCGAATAGGAAACTGCCAAGTGCTTTAAACAGACGGCTGAATAGGCCCTGTTTTTCTTCTTGTGGCTCCGCTTCTTTCTTCTTAGCCGTAGGTGCAGGCTCAGACGAGGCTGATGGTGCTGGCGCTGTTTGCGTTGGTGCAGCAAAGCCTTTAAGTACAGGTTCTTCGATGCGCTTAGGCTTGATGTCAACTTCTGCTGGCTCTTTACCTTCGGCTTCTTTTATTGCTTCAAGTTTTTGAGGCAGTAAGTAAGAAAGCAGGTCGAACTCTTCACCCTCACGAACACGGATAACTTCGAAGTGAGGGGTTTCCATATCAGAGTTAGGAACTACCGTGATTTTCACTTCTTGATTACGTTCAATATGGTTTACAGAGCGGCGTTTTTCGTTAAGAAGATAAGAAGCGATAGGTACAGGTACGACCGCCAGTACTTGTGCTGTATTATCTTTTAATGCTTCTTCCTCAATGAGACGAAGAACCGACAGTGCGAGCGACTCGTTGTCACGTACCACACCTGTACCCGTACAGCGAGGACAAATATGATGACTTGCCTCTGCTAGAGAAGGACTTAAGCGTTGACGAGACATTTCCAACAAGCCGAAGCGAGAGATACGGCCTATTTGAACGCGAGCACGGTCAAGACGAACGGCTTCACGTAGACGGTTTTCCACTTCACGCTGGTGGCGGACTGGAGTCATATCGATAAAGTCGATAACAACCAAGCCACCAAGGTCACGTAGACGCAATTGACGAGCGATCTCATCTGCCGCTTCTAAGTTGGTGTTCAGTGCGGTTTCTTCGATATCGCCGCCTTTTGTTGCGCGAGCAGAGTTGATATCGATAGAAGTCAGTGCTTCCGTTGGATCAATAACGATTGAACCACCAGATGGTAGGCGCACTTCTCGTTGGAAAGCCGATTCAATTTGGCTTTCAATTTGGTAGTGGCTAAATAGTGGTACTTCGCCATCGTATTTTTTAACACGGCTAACGAAATCAGGACGAACCAGTTTGATGTGCTCTTTGGCACGCTCATAAATGGTATTGCTGTCGATGGAAATTTCACCGATATCACGACGTAGGTAATCTCGGATTGCGCGAACAATAACGTTACTTTCCTGATGAATTAGGAACGGGGCTGAGTTAGAGTCTGATGCGCCTTTAATTGCGCTCCAGTGGTTCAACAGCACGTTCAAATCCCATTCAAGTTCTTCCGCGCTCTTACCAACACCAGCGGTACGAACAATCAGTCCCATGCCTTGAGGCAGTTCCAGAGTGCTAAGTGCTGCTTTAAGTTGTGTACGCTCATCGCCTTCGATTCGGCGAGAAATACCGCCAGCACGAGGGTTATTAGGCATAAGAACAAGGTAGCTACCCGCAAGAGAGATGAACGTAGTTAAGGCTGCCCCTTTACTACCGCGTTCTTCTTTTTCCACTTGCACGATCACTTCTTGTCCTTCTGTTAGCACTTCTTTAATGCTAGGACGGCCTTGGTAAGTATAACCTTCGGGGAAGTATTCGCGGGCAATTTCTTTGAGAGGGAGGAAACCGTGACGCTCAGCACCGTAATCAACAAATGCGGCTTCTAAGCTTGGTTCGATACGTGTAATACGTCCTTTGTAGATATTCGCTTTTTTAGATTCATGACCCGGACTTTCGATATCAAGATCGAAAAGTCGCTGGCCATCAACCAGAGCGACACGCAACTCTTCTTTTTGAGTTGCGTTTATTAACATTCTTTTCATTAAATATTTCTCGTTGTCTTTTCTTCGTCATTTTCAACTTGTCACTGTTTTTCACTTTTTCACGGTGCCTGATCCCATGGCTATATTTTGCAGCCTCCCGGCTGGAAGGGGATGCTCTAGGGCACTTCAGTCATCACAAGTGCTTTGGGTTTCGATGGAAACATTACTTGTGACCCGGTTTAAGGAGCGGTAAATACTCAACGTGAATATGCGATGAGTAGAGTGACAAGTGTGTTGAACTCAATGTGTCTTACGCCGATTGCTGCACCTGACATCCAACAGCCTACTCATATTGCTTGGGGATAAATGAATGGTAATGAACAAAATGTAACCAAACCATCCTTAGCAGCTGTGAACTATAGCAGTGCAGGTGGATATCAGCAATCTGCTTTAACGTAAACGATGCAAAATTTAGGACTAAATTCAATTTCCGTAAGTTGTAACTGATTGTTTCGTATGCAGTTGAGTATCAAAAACAAACAAAGACGGAAATTAAACCAAGAAGTTGATAGGGAGTTTTAATAATCTAAACAAAAGCTTGGCGAGTTTTGGCTTAGATACGTTTCTTTTGCAACAATAATAATGTGAAGTCATACAGATTTGAGTTTACAATAGCGCGCATGAGTGAAATAAGAACTAAAGTCCAGTTCGTTGATATCGACGAAGATATGGCGGGTCAACGCATCGATAACTTCCTGCGTAACCAATTAAAAGATATTCCTAAAAGCATGATTTATCGAATTGTGCGTAAGGGGGAAGTGCGTGTAAATAAAAAGCGCATTAAAGCTGAGTACAAACTAAAGGCTGGTGACCTAGTACGTATTCCTCCGGTAACCGTTGAGCAGAAAGAGGTTGATGTTGCCCCAAGCACTAAATTGAACAAAGTGGCTGAGCTAGAACATATGATCATTTTTGAAGATGAACATATGTTGGTTCTAAACAAGCCATCTGGCACGGCAGTTCATGGTGGCAGTGGTTTGAAGTTTGGTGCGATCGAGGCGTTACGTGCATTGCGACCGCAGGCACGTTTCCTGGAATTGGTTCACCGCATTGACCGTGATACTTCAGGTATCTTGTTGGTAGCTAAGAAGCGTTCGGCACTGCGTTACTTGCAAGCCCAGTTCCGTGAAAAAACTGTGAAGAAGTTTTATTTTGCCCTTGTTATGGGGGAATGGAAAAACAGCTGTAAAGTGGTCAATGCTCCACTGCTTAAAAACGAAGTGAACAGTATTGTGCGTGTGAATCCGAAAGGGAAGCCATCAGAAACACGTTTTAAAATTCTGGAGAAGTTTGAGCAAGCCACGTTGATTCAAGCGAGTCCAATCACAGGCCGTACCCACCAGATTCGGGTGCATACTCAATATACTGGCCATCCAATCGCATGGGATGACCGATATGGTGACCGCCGCTTTGACGCGTACACCGGTAAAGTCGGTTTGGATCGTTTGTTCCTACATGCAGCCAACATCAAGTTCCAGCACCCATCGAATGATGAGTGGATGGAAATCAACGCGCCGATGGAAGCGAAATTAGAGAAAGCCTTGGCGGGTTTGCGTAACAAGTAGAGGCATGCGTATCTACACCTTTCGGGAGCGCAAAAAGCTATGTAAAAGCCGATGTTAAAACATCGGCTTTTTTGATCATCGAATTGAAGTACAAGGGCATTCGGAATGCAGTGCTCCTATACTCGGAAGTGTCCCGTTGGACGGCAGTTTAAAGAAACTAAGTTCTAACCGGAGTTGACAGAATCCGTTCCCAGAAAGACAAAATATCGCCGATTCCCGATTCCCGATTCCCGATTCCCGATTCCCTACAAAATCTCCAACCCTTGTTTTTGTAACATATCGATCAAATCAATAAGAGGCAGTCCGACTAGTGTATTGGGATCTTTACCGACCAACTTCTTAAACAAACAAATCCCCAATCCCTCGCTTTTAAAACTGCCTGCGCAGTAAAACGGTTTCTCTTTATCGACATAACGTTCGATTTGCTCTCGAGTCAAATCTCTAAAATGAACTTCAAAGGTATCGAAGCCAACTTCGGTATAGTTAGTGGACGTGTTATGTACAGCAAGCCCGGTATAAAAAGTGATGGTTTTACCGCTTTGAGCTAATAATTGTTCGATCGCGTTGTCACGGTTTAGTGGCTTTCCGACAATCTTGCCGTTGATAACACAAACTTGGTCACTGCCAATGACTAGGCTGTCCTGAGTCGTCTTGCAACAAGTCGCTTTTCCAAAAGCGAGTCTTTGCACTAGCTCTAGAGGCGATTCGCCGGGTAAAGGCGTCTCGTCAAAGTCTGGTGGCAAACACGCAAAGGGTACTGCGAGTTTTTCCAGCAGTTGTTTGCGAAAAGGAGAGGTTGAGGCTAAAACCAGTTGGTAATTTTTCATATTCAATTACAATCCACAAAAGCTATTTCCGATAGGATAATCGATTAAAATCGATTCTGGCTAATGCTCTGTATGTTAAGCGCAAAAAAGTATAACTTTTTTGCCTTTTTCTTTGACTAATTTTGATTTGGAAGATAATATTCGCGCCCTATGCAAAAGGTAAAAATACCGCGAACGGTTGATCCGGCGAAGTCCGCACAGAAACGATTAGATTATGATGGGTTCATCCAACCTAGTCTTTTTAAGCGCTTAGCGGAAACAACTGAAGGCGTAAAACGCGACGCAGAAGTCTCATTGTCATTTGATATAGATGAACAGCGACTCGTTGTTATCTCTGGTAAAGGTAACATCGAAGTTGATTTAGAGTGTCAGCGTTGTAACGAGGTATTCACACACAAGTGTGAAGTTGAATTCCTTTACACTCCTTACCTAGGTGAGAAGACGGAAGAGGAAGCACCAGAAATTTATGATTTGGTAGATCTGAATGAGTATGGTGAATTAGACCTTATACAACTGATTGAAGACGAGTTTATCTTAACATTACCTCAAATTCCAATGCATGATGATGCGGATTGTAGCGTTGATTCAAATAACATGGTTTTTGGTGAAATTCCTGAAGAAATTGAGGAAGAGAAACCGAATCCATTCGATGTTTTGAAAAATCTGAAAAAGTAACTGGTGTGGTAGCCGCTTCTTCTTTAGGTTTTTTAACCCAATAGTATAGGAGTAGGGTCAATGGCCGTACAGAAAAACCGTAAAACTCGTTCTAAGCGCGGTATGCGTCGTTCACACGATGCGCTAACTACAGCTGCACTATCTGTAGACGCGACTTCTGGTGAAACTCACCTACGCCACAACGTAACTGCTGAAGGTTACTACCGTGGTCAAAAGGTTATCAACAAGTAAGGTTGAACCTTTGCAAAGTATTACCGTTGCACTTGATGCAATGGGCGGGGATTTCGGTCCACGCGTAACAGTGCCCGCCGCCGTGTGCAGGCACTGTCTCATTTCCCAGAGCTAAAAGTGATTCTTATAGGTGATCAATCTCTGATCACGTCTCAATTATCTCAACAAGGTACCTCGACCAGTTCCCGCTTGAGCATTCTTCACAGCGAGAAAGTAATATCCAATTCAGATAGACCCTCATTAGCACTGCGAAACAGCCAAAGTAGCTCTATGCGTATGGCCATTGATCTTGTTTCCGACAATGAAGCAGACGCTTGTGTGAGCGCAGGTAACACGGGTGCGTTGATGGCGCTTTCACGATTTGTTCTTAAGTTACTTCCTGGTATCGAGCGTCCCGCTTTAGTTTCCTCTTTGCCCACTATCAGTGGTCAACGTACTTGGATGTTAGATCTTGGTGCAAATGTATCTTGTGACGCCGACAGTTTATTTCAGTTTGCTGTGATGGGCAGCGCGTTAGCGGAGGAACACCTTGGTCGACCTCCTCGTGTTGCTCTGCTAAACATTGGCGCAGAGGAAATTAAAGGTAATGATGTAGTCAAATGCTGCGCAGAAATGCTTTCTCAGACCGACACGATCAACTTTGTCGGTTATATTGAAGGTAATCAAATTTTGCATGACGCTGCCGATGTCATCGTCTGTGATGGTTTTGTCGGTAACGTATGCTTAAAAGCCAGCGAGGGAACGGCCCAACTTTTCATCGAAAAATTAAAAAGCAGCCTGATGGCATCGACGATCAAGGGTTGGATTGCTAGAAAGTTGTTTTCTCGGCTATTTAATGAACTAAAAACACTGAACCCCGACCAGTATAACGGCGCAAGTTTGCTAGGATTGCGCGGCATTGTCATAAAAAGCCATGGAAGTGCGGATGTATCTGCGATTGTCAACGCGCTTGGCGAGGCAGTACACGAGGTCAAACGACAAGTACCAAGCCGTATTAGCGATCGTTTGGAAGCGGTTTTACTCGAGAGGCATTATTAGTCTTCATGTATAGCAAAATTTTAGGTACTGGCAGCTACCTGCCATCTCAGGTGCGGACTAACGCAGATCTAGAGAAAATGGTAGATACAAGTGATGAGTGGATCGTTGCTCGCACGGGTATTAAAGAGCGTCGAATTTCAGCACAAGATGAAACTGTTGCAGACATGGCATTCTACGCAGCTGAAAATGCTATCGACATGGCTGGCATTGATAAAAATGATATCGATCTCATTATCGTTGCTACCACGAGCAGTAGCCACACTTTCCCGTCATCTGCGTGTCAGGTGCAAGGAAAGCTCGGCATTAAAGGTTGTCCAGCATTCGACTTAGCCGCTGCTTGTTCAGGCTTTGTATACGCCTTATCTGTTGCCGATCAGCATATCAAATCGGGTATGTGTAAAAACATACTTGTGATTGGTGCAGACGCATTATCAAAAAACTGTGATCCAGCGGATCGTTCCACCATCATCCTGTTTGGTGATGCGGCGGGTGCGGTTGTGATTGGTGCAAGTGAAGAGCCGGGTATCATTTCTACACACATTTACTCAGACGGTCAATTTGGTGATTTGTTAAGTCTGCCTGTGCCAGAGCGCGGGAACCAAGAGGCCGATAAATGGCTGCACATGGCTGGTAATGAAGTATTCAAAGTGGCCGTCACTCAGCTATCTAAACTCGTTAAAGATACGCTTGCAGCGAATGATATGCATAAGTCAGAGCTAGACTGGCTAGTTCCACACCAAGCGAACTATCGAATTATTTCAGCGACAGCGAAGAAGCTTTCGATGTCACTTGACCAAGTTGTAATTACGCTTGATAAACATGGCAACACGTCTGCTGCAACTGTGCCGACTGCATTGGATGAAGCGGTGCGTGATGGTCGAATTAAACGTGGTCAAACTTTGCTACTTGAAGCGTTTGGCGGCGGATTCACTTGGGGCTCGGCTCTGGTGAAATTCTAAGTTTTACAAGAATTCAAAATTTAAGATGCGCTGCGGTGCATCTTATTTCTTTTTACTTTGCTTAAAGGAAAACAACATGAGCAAGTTTGCTATCGTATTTCCAGGCCAAGGTTCACAAGCTATCGGTATGCTTGCTGATCTAGGCGAACAATATGACGCAGTGAAACAAACATTTGCAGAAGCATCTGACGTTCTAGGTTACGACCTATGGGCGCTTGTTCAAAATGGACCTGCAGAAGATCTAAACCAAACTTTCCGCACTCAGCCTGCATTGCTCGCTTCATCAGTTGCTATTTGGCGCGTATGGCAAGAGCTTGGTCTTGAGCAACCAGCAAACCTAGCGGGTCACAGC
>NZ_ABGR01000046.1 GCF_000171815.1 Vibrio sp. AND4
GTAGAAGGTACTGAGTACGAGTGTCTAACTGACACTTTCACTGGTCCTACTCTAATCGCATTCTCTAATGAGCACCCTGGTGCTGCAGCGCGTCTTTTCAAAGACTTCGCTAAAGAGAACAAAGATTTCGAGATCAAAGCTGCTGCATTTGAAGGCGCTTTAACTGACGCTGAAGTACTAGCAACACTACCAACTTACGACGAAGCGATTGCACGCCTAATGATGTGCATGAAAGAAGCTTCTGCTGGCAAGCTGGTACGTACTATCGCTGCTATCCGCGATCAAAAAGAAGAAGTAGCGGCTTAAGCCTTGCTTTTTACTGGTTGCAAAATAAACTTATTGTTGACTTAAAAGAGAATTGTTATGTCTATTACTAACGAGCAAATCCTAGACGCAGTTGCAGAAATGTCTGTAATGCAAGTTGTTGAACTTATTGAAGCTATGGAAGAAAAATTCGGTGTAACTGCTGCTGCTGCAGTAGTTGCAGGTGGCGCAGCAGGTGGCGAAGCTGCAGCTGAGCAAACTGAATTTAACGTAGTTCTTACTGCTGTTGGCGGCAACAAAGTTGCTGTTATCAAAGCAGTACGTGGCGCGACTGGCCTAGGTCTTAAAGAAGCGAAAGCTCTTGTAGACGGCGCTCCAGCACCTCTAAAAGAAGGCGTTGAGAAAGCTGAAGCTGAAGCTCTTAAAGCTCAGCTAGAAGAAGCAGGCGCTTCTGTTGAAGTTAAGTAATTATTGCTTAATTTCATAGCCTAACGGCTAATGGCTGGTGGTTTTTTAACCACCGGCCTTTTTGCGCTGTAGGGCATGAGCGAATTTTCCCGCTGTTTAAGCGTCTCATGTCTGAGCAAAAAACATTTCATTCCTACGAAATGAAGTGTCACTACAGTAAACAGCTATTTAGTCACTGTCCCTTACCCCCCTTAAGTAACTAGGTGCGGGCGGACGGTTTGGGTCACTTATCAGCGAGCTGAGGAACCCCATGGTTTACTCTTATACCGAGAAAAAGCGCATCCGTAAGGACTTTGGTACTCGTCCACAAGTTTTGGACATTCCATACCTGCTATCGATCCAGCTCGATTCGTTCGACAAATTTATCGAACAGGATCCTGAAGGTCAATATGGCCTTGAAGCTGCTTTCCGTTCTGTATTTCCAATTCAGAGCTATAACGGCAATTCTGAGCTGCAATACGTTAGCTACCGTCTTGGTGAGCCAGTTTTTGACGTTAAAGAATGTCAAATCCGCGGTGTAACTTACTCAAAGCCACTACGTGTAAAACTACGCCTAGTCGTCTTTGATAAAGACGCACCAGCAGGTACTGTAAAAGACATTAAAGAACAAGAAGTCTACATGGGCGAAATTCCGCTTATGACAGACAATGGTACCTTCGTAATCAATGGTACCGAGAGGGTTATCGTATCCCAGCTGCACCGAAGCCCAGGCGTATTCTTCGACAGCGATAAGGGTAAGACTCACTCTTCAGGTAAAGTTCTATATAACGCGCGCGTTATTCCTTACCGTGGCTCTTGGTTGGACTTTGAGTTCGATCCTAAGGACAACTTATACGTTCGTATTGACCGTCGTCGTAAACTACCAGCTTCGATCATCCTTCGAGCACTTGGTAAGACGTCAGAAGAAATCCTAGATATCTTCTTTGAGAAAGTGAACTTCGAAGTGAAAGACCAAACTCTACTAATGGAGTTGGTTCCTGATCGTCTTCGTGGTGAAACTGCGTCATTCGACATCGAAGCAAACGGTAAAACTTACGTTGAGCAAGGTCGTCGCGTAACTGCTCGTCATATTCGCCAACTTGAAAAAGACAGTGTTGATCACATCGAAGTACCTGTTGAGTACATCGTTGGTAAAGTTGCATCAAAAGATTATGTCAATGAAGCAACTGGTGAGATCATTGTTAACGCTAACCAGGAAATTAGTCTGGAAGCGCTTGCGAACCTATCTCAGGCTGGCCATAAATCACTAGAAACGTTGTTCACAAACGATCTAGACCACGGCCCATTCATGTCAGAAACACTGCGTGTCGACAGCACGGTTGATCGCATTTCTGCATTGGTAGAGATCTACCGCATGATGCGCCCTGGTGAGCCACCAACAAAAGAAGCGGCAGAAGCACTATTCGAAAGCCTATTCTTCGCTGAAGAGCGTTACGATCTATCGACTGTTGGTCGTATGAAGTTTAACAGCTCTATCGGCCGTGAAGATGCGCAAGAGCAAGGCACGCTGGATGAGCTTGATATCATCGAAGTGATGAAGAAGCTTATCTCGATCCGTAACGGTAAAGGCGAAGTGGACGATATCGACCACCTTGGCAACCGTCGTATCCGCTCTGTCGGTGAAATGGCTGAGAACCAATTCCGTGTCGGTCTAGTACGTGTTGAGCGTGCTGTTAAAGAGCGTCTAAGCCTAGGCGATCTTGATGCAATCATGCCTCAAGACCTGATCAATGCGAAACCTATCTCTGCTGCTGTTAAAGAATTCTTTGGCTCTTCACAGCTTTCACAGTTCATGGACCAAAACAACCCACTATCAGAAGTCACGCACAAACGTCGTATCTCTGCATTGGGTCCTGGTGGTCTTACTCGTGAACGTGCTGGTTTCGAAGTGCGTGACGTACACGTAACTCACTACGGTCGTCTATGTCCTATCGAAACGCCAGAAGGTCCAAACATCGGTCTGATCAACTCTTTGTCTGCGTTTGCGCGTTGTAACGAATATGGTTTCCTAGAGACGCCATACCGTCGCGTGGTTGATGGTGTCGTTACAGACGAAGTTGATTACTTATCTGCAATCGAAGAAGGTCAATTCGTTATCGCACAGGCTAACGCTGCGTTAACGGAAGAAGGCGGTTTTGCCGATGAGCTGATCACAGCTCGTCAAAAAGGTGAATCCGGTCTACACCCTCGTGAGCACGCTCAATACATGGACGTTGCGACAAACCAGGTTGTATCTATCGCTGCCTCGCTTATCCCGTTCCTAGAACACGATGATGCGAACCGTGCATTGATGGGGGCGAACATGCAACGTCAGGCCGTTCCAACACTTAAGGCTGACAAGCCTCTAGTTGGTACTGGTATTGAACGTAACGTAGCGGTTGACTCAGGTGTAACTGCTGTTGCTAAACGTGGTGGTGTCATCCAGTCAGTAGATGCTTCTCGTATCGTGGTTAAAGTGAACGAAGAAGAGCTAGTACCAGGCGAAGCGGGTATCGACATCTACAACCTGACTAAATACACGCGCTCTAACCAGAACACATGTATTAACCAGCGCCCATGTGTGATGCCAGGTGAACCTGTATCACGTGGTGACGTTCTTGCTGATGGTCCTTCAACAGACCTAGGTGAGCTAGCGCTTGGTCAAAACATGCGTATCGCGTTCATGCCTTGGAATGGTTATAACTTCGAAGACTCGATCTTAGTATCTGAGCGCGTTGTTCAAGAAGACCGTTTCACGACAATCCACATCCAAGAACTGACTTGTGTGGCACGTGATACTAAGCTTGGTTCTGAAGAGATCACAGCGGATATTCCAAACGTAGGTGAATCTGCTCTGTCTAAACTAGACGAGTCAGGTATCGTTTACATCGGTGCAGAAGTTAAGGGTGGTGACATCCTAGTTGGTAAAGTAACACCTAAAGGTGAAACTCAGCTAACGCCTGAAGAGAAGCTACTACGCGCAATCTTCGGTGAAAAAGCATCTGACGTTAAAGATACTTCACTACGTGTACCTAACTCTGTATCAGGTACGATTATCGACGTTCAAGTCTTCACTCGCGATGGCGTAGAGAAAGACAAGCGTGCGCTTGAAATCGAACAAATGCAGCTTAAAGAAGCGAAGAAAGACCTAACTGAAGAATTCCAGATTCTTGAGGGTGGCCTTCTTAACCGTGTCAAAGCTGTACTGATCGATGGCGGTTACTCTGAAGCGAAACTAGACACAACTGATCGTAAGAAGTGGCTAGAACTTACGCTAGAAGATGACGCTCTACAAACTCAGCTAGAGCAACTAGCAGAGCAGTGGGACGAGCTAAAAGCTGACTTCGATAAGAAATTCGAAACTAAGCGTCGCAAGATCACTCAAGGTGATGATCTAGCACCTGGTGTACTGAAAATCGTTAAGGTCTACCTAGCGGTTAAACGTCGCATCCAGCCTGGTGATAAGATGGCGGGTCGTCACGGTAACAAGGGTGTTATCTCTAAGATCAACCCTGTTGAAGACATGCCATACGATGAAAAAGGTCAGCCTGTAGACATCGTACTTAACCCACTGGGTGTACCTTCGCGTATGAACATCGGTCAGATCCTAGAAGTTCACTTAGGTCTGGCAGCGAAAGGTATCGGCGACAAGATCAACCAGATGGTTAAAGAGCAGCAAGAACTAGCGAAATTCCGCGAGTTCCTACAAAAAGTTTACGACCTTGGCGAAACTCGTCAGCAAGTAGACATTGCTTCTCTATCAGATGACGAAGTTCGTACTCTGATCAAGAACCTACGTGGTGGTCTACCAATCGCGACTCCAGTATTTGACGGTGCACCAGAAGCGTCGATTAAAGCGCTACTGAAACTAGCAGACCTGCCAGAATCTGGTCAGCTAAAACTGTTTGACGGTCGCACTGGTGATGAGTTTGAGCGTCCTGTAACTGTGGGTTACATGTACATGCTGAAACTGAACCACCTTGTTGATGACAAGATGCACGCTCGTTCAACTGGTTCGTACAGCTTAGTAACTCAGCAGCCACTTGGTGGTAAAGCTCAGTTCGGTGGTCAGCGTTTCGGTGAGATGGAAGTATGGGCACTAGAAGCATACGGTGCTGCTTACACTCTACAAGAAATGCTAACGGTTAAGTCGGATGACGTTAACGGCCGTACTAAGATGTACAAAAACATCGTAGACGGTAACCACAGCATGGAACCTGGTATGCCAGAATCGTTCAACGTATTGTTGAAAGAGATTCGCTCACTAGGTATCAACATCGAGCTAGAAGACGAAGAGTAATCTCTTTCTCCCTCGACCAAGGTTGAGGGAGAGACAAAGCGATTATTTAGTAGAAGGTGCTCACTTTAGCGAGTGAGCTCCTTTTAACTCCTTACAGGAGCTGATTGTGAAAGACTTATTAAACTTTCTAAAAGCACAGCATAAGACCGAAGAATTTGATGCAATCAAAATCGGTCTATCTTCACCAGACATGATCCGTTCATGGTCTTTCGGTGAAGTTAAAAAACCTGAGACGATCAACTATCGTACGTTCAAACCTGAACGCGATGGTCTGTTCTGTGCGCGTATCTTTGGTCCAGTTAAAGACTATGAATGTCTTTGTGGTAAGTACAAGCGCCTGAAGCACCGTGGTGTTATCTGTGAGAAGTGTGGTGTAGAAGTTACACAAACTAAAGTTCGTCGTGACCGTATGGGCCACATCGAACTAGCTTCACCAGTAGCGCACATCTGGTTCCTAAAATCGCTACCGTCTCGTATCGGTCTGCTAATGGATATCCCACTACGTGATATCGAACGTGTTCTTTACTTCGAAATGTACGTAGTAACAGAGCCAGGCATGACTGATCTAGAAAAATCTCAGATGCTGACTGAAGAAGAGTATCTGGATCGTCTAGAAGAGTGGGGTGATGAGTTCACTGCTAAGATGGGTGCAGAAGCTATTAAGGACCTACTGGGTTCTATGGATATGCACGCTGAAGCTGAACAAATGCGCGAAGAGCTAGAAACAACTAACTCTGAAACTAAGCGTAAGAAAGTCACTAAGCGCCTGAAACTGGTTGAAGCATTTATCCAATCTGGTAACAACCCAGAGTGGATGATCTTGACTGTACTTCCAGTTCTTCCGCCAGATCTACGTCCTCTAGTACCACTAGATGGCGGTCGTTTTGCGACTTCAGATCTGAACGACCTATACCGTCGTGTGATCAACCGTAACAACCGTTTGAAGCGTCTTCTAGAGCTAGCGGCTCCGGACATCATCGTACGTAACGAAAAACGTATGCTGCAAGAGTCTGTTGATGCGCTACTAGATAACGGTCGTCGTGGTCGTGCGATCACAGGTTCTAACAAGCGTCCTCTGAAATCTCTTGCTGATATGATCAAGGGTAAACAAGGTCGTTTCCGTCAGAACCTTCTAGGTAAACGTGTAGACTACTCTGGCCGTTCTGTAATCACAGTAGGTCCTTACCTTCGTCTACACCAGTGTGGTCTTCCTAAGAAGATGGCACTTGAGCTATTTAAACCATTTATCTACAGCAAGCTAGAGACTCGTGGTCTTGCGACTACGATCAAAGCGGCTAAGAAGATGGTAGAGCGTGAAGAAGCGGTAGTTTGGGATATCCTGGACGAAGTCATCCGTGAACACCCAGTACTATTGAACCGTGCACCGACACTTCACCGTCTAGGTATCCAGGCGTTCGAACCAGTACTGATTGAAGGTAAAGCGATCCAGCTACACCCACTCGTGTGTGCGGCATACAACGCGGACTTCGATGGTGACCAAATGGCGGTTCACGTGCCTCTAACTCTAGAAGCACAGCTTGAAGCTCTCACTCTGATGATGATGTCGACAAACAACATTCTGTCGCCAGCGTCAGGTGTGTCCGATCATCGTACCTTCTCAGACGTTGTATTGGGGTCTCTGTACTACATGACTCGTGACAAGATCAACGTGAAAGGTGAAGGCATGTACCTTTCTGGCCCAGCAGAGGCTGAGAAAGCATACCGCACTAAGACCGCTGAGCTACATGCACGTGTTAAAGTACGTATTACAGAAACAGTTGTAGACGAAGATGGTAACAGCACTACTGAGACTAAGATGGTTGATACCACTATCGGTCGTGCAATGCTATGGCAAATCGTACCATCGGGCCTACCGTACAGCATCGTTAACCAAAAGCTAGGTAAGAAGCAAATTTCTAACCTACTTAACGAGGCATACCGTAAGCTAGGTCTTAAAGACACGGTAATCTTCGCCGACCAAATCATGTACACAGGTTTCGCATACGCGGCACTATCTGGCGTATCTGTTGGTATCGACGATATGGTTGTACCGGCAGCTAAGTACACTGAAATCGCAGAAGCGGAAGAAGAAGTACGTGAAATCCAGGAACAGTACCAATCTGGTCTTGTTACTGCGGGCGAGCGTTACAACAAAGTTATCGATATCTGGGCATCGACCAACGATCGCGTAGCAAAAGCGATGATGGCGAACCTTTCATCTGAAACAGTAGTAAACCGTGACGGTGAAGAAGAGCAACAAGAATCGTTTAACAGCATCTACATGATGGCTGACTCGGGCGCTCGTGGTTCCGCTGCTCAGATTCGTCAGCTAGCGGGTATGCGTGGTCTGATGGCGCGTCCAGATGGTTCAATCATCGAAACGCCGATCACAGCGAACTTTAAAGAAGGTCTAAACGTCCTTCAGTACTTTATCTCAACGCACGGTGCTCGTAAGGGTCTTGCGGATACGGCACTGAAAACAGCGAACTCGGGTTACCTAACTCGTCGTCTAGTAGACGTAGCTCAAGACGTTGTTGTAACTGAACATGACTGTGGCACTCATGAGGGTGTTGACATGATGCCTCACATCGAGGGTGGTGATGTTAAAGTTGCACTAACTGAGCTAGCGCTAGGTCGTGTTGTTGCTGAAGACGTTCTTAAACCAGGAACAGAAGATGTTCTGATCCCACGTAACACTCTAATTGATGAGAAGTGGTGTCAGATCATGGAAGAGAACTCAGTTGACAGCATGCGCGTACGCTCTGTCGTTACCTGTGACTCTGACTTCGGTTGTTGTGCACAGTGTTACGGTCGTGACCTAGCACGTGGTCACCTAGTGAACCAAGGTGAAGCAGTTGGTGTTATCGCTGCTCAGTCTATCGGTGAGCCGGGTACACAGCTGACGATGCGTACGTTCCACATCGGTGGTGCAGCATCTACTGCAGCAGCAGAGAACAGCATCCAAGCGAAAACAACGGGTACCGTTAAGCTACACAACGCGAAATTCGTAATCAACAAAGATAAAAAGCTAGTGATCACGTCTCGTGCATCTGAGCTAACTATCATTGATGAGTTCGGTCGTACTAAAGAGAAGCACAAACTTCCTTACGGTTCGATGCTGAGCAAAGCGGATAACGATGCGGTAACCGCTGGTGAAGTCGTTGCCAACTGGGAAGCGCACACCATGCCAATCATTACTGAAGTGGCAGGTCGCATCCAGTTCGTAGATATGATCGATGGCGTAACCGTTTCTCGTCAAACAGATGACCTAACAGGCCTATCTTCAAGTGAAGTCACTGACCCAGCAGCTCGTCCAGCAGCAGGTAAAGATATGCGTCCAGCTATCAAACTTGTTGATGAGCAGGGTAAAGATGTAATGATCCCTGGTACTGAAATGCCAGCTCACTACTTCCTACCGGGTAAAGCGATTGTTAACATTGAAGACGGCGCAGAAGTTGGTGTGGGTGATACACTTTCACGTATCCCTCAGAAATCTGGCGGTAACAAAGATATTACCGGTGGTCTACCACGCGTAGCTGATCTATTCGAAGCTCGTAAGCCGAAAGAGCCTGCGATTCTTGCTGAGCACACAGGTACTGTGAGCTTCGGTAAAGAGACGAAGGGTAAACGTCGTTTAGTTATCACTCGTGACGGCGGCGACGCTTACGAAGAGATGATTCCTAAGCATCGTCAGCTTAACGTGTTTGAAGGTGAGCGTGTTGAACGTGGTGACGTAATCGCAGACGGTCCAGAAACGCCACATGACATTCTACGTCTACGTGGCGTACACGCTGTAACTCAGTACATCGCAAATGAAGTACAAGAAGTTTACCGTCTACAAGGCGTTAAGATTAACGATAAGCACATCGAGACTATCGTTCGTCAAATGCTACGTAAGTGTACGATTACTCATGCTGGTGACTCTGAGTTCCTACCTGGTGAGCAAGTTGAATACTCACAAGTTAAGATCTCTAACCGTACCCTAGAAGCAGAAGGCAAAGAGCCTGCACGTTTCGAGCGTGAGCTACTAGGTATCACTAAGGCATCTCTAGCGACTGAGTCATTCATTTCTGCAGCATCGTTCCAGGAGACAACTCGCGTACTAACAGAAGCTGCGGTTTCTGGTAAGCGTGATGATCTACGTGGTCTGAAAGAGAACGTAATTGTTGGTCGTTTGATCCCAGCTGGTACTGGTTTCGCATACCACCAAGAGCGCCAAGCTAAACGTGTTGAAGAGCAAGAAGGTCCATCTGCTGAGCAAGCAACAGATAACCTAGCAGCACTTCTAAACGCTGGCTTCTCTTCTGACGATTAATCGTTAAGAGCTTTATATATAAAAGGCACCTTCGGGTGCCTTTTTTGTTTTTTGGAGGTCAAATAGAACGCTTACGCTCCGAGAGTCGAGAGCGCTTCGCTTTAGGAGTCGAGGGGTGTTTGTTGGAGGGGATTACAAGCAGCTTGCTCTCGAAAGGTGTTGACAGGACTTTTTCCTAGAAAAGCAAAATAAAGTTGAATCCCGAATCCCGAATCCCGAATCCCGAATCCCGAATCCCGAATCCCGAATCCCGAATCCCGAATCCCGAATCCCGAATCCCGAATCCCGAATCCCGAATCCCGAATCCCGAATCCCAAAAAACAAAAAGGGTTGACGAATACACGCCAACCCTCAAGAATTTTCTCGCTTCTCGCTTCTCGCTTCTCGCTTCTCGCTTCTCGCTTCTCGCTTCTCGCTTCTCGCTTCTCGCTTCTCGCTTCTCGCTTCTCGCTTCTCGCTTCTCGCTTCTCGCTATGCACCTGGCGGCATTGCTAAACTATCGGCGATCAACTTAATTAAGTGATCTTCAACCGCGAAGCGGGTCTCTATTATTTCCCCAATTACAGACATGTCTTGGTCAAAGTCGGTTAGTTCATCTTCAATGGCAACACCAGAGTATTTATCGGCAAAGTTCAACAGAGGATCGGTAGTAAGAACGATTTTGGCGTAAGTCTGGTTGATTTCATCGGTGGCTACAAATCCGGTAGATTTCCACTTATCCATGACCATATCGTAGATTTTAAAGTGGCCTTCGGAGATAT
>NZ_ABGR01000045.1 GCF_000171815.1 Vibrio sp. AND4
AACTTCATCTGTCAGAGTCGCAGTGTGGGCTTTTAAGTTCCCCTGCATCGCGCCTCCGGTTGTTTCAAATTGTGGCCCAACCAACATTACTTGTTGATCGGCTTTAAAATCACGATTGGTGAGGTTGATGACCAATTTATCTGTCGCCATGGTATCAAAACTCGCATCAGGCAATAGGTTCTTCATTAGTACGTTATCGTACAAAGTCAGAACTCGGTCTTCGTCAAGTACTGCTCTTGTCGCAGTGACTTTCCACTCTATGACGCTACCCTCACGGTAAACCATCAGTATTGGGCTCTTAAAAATCGTGTCTCCACTCTTGGAGTAGTGCTCCAAGTTGGTAGAACGGATGATGTAGCTGCGAACACCATCTTCACCATAGGTGATGTTTTCTAGTCCAGTACCACTGAACATAGGCAGTTCTTTGTTTGATGCTACTTGGATGACTTCGTTGCTTTTTGGTGTCAGTAGATAATAACCGCACCACGCGACAACAAAGATCAAGAGCAAATAAATAAGGCGAGTAAAACTCATAAAATAAAGGCCTTTATCCTAGCTCAGTACTTCCCTGACCGTTGCCTTAATCTGTTAAATTTATCGTTAAATTCTTGGTTATCGCGATATTACATCACGCCAGCCTTCAATAAATCATGCATGTTCAGTGCGCCAACAATTTTATTGTCATCACACAAGATTAGAGCATTGATGTTTTTGTCTTGCATCAGATTCAACCCTTCCACTGCCAGCATCTCTGGATGCGCAGTCGTCGGGCTTTGTGTCATGACTTCATCAATTGTGGTTGTATGTATATCAATGCGTTTATCCAAAGTACGGCGTAAATCGCCATCGGTGAATATACCAAGCATAGCATCGTGCTCATCGACGATGGCAGTCATGCCCAAGCCTTTTTCAGAAATCTCGAGTAAGGCGTCACGAATCAAAGCGTTTGGTGGCACCTTTGGTAGAGCATTGCCGAAGTGCATTATATCAGACAGTTTGAGCAGTAATTTTTTCCCCAGCGTACCACCAGGGTGCGACAGTGCAAAGTCTTCAGCACGGAATCCACGGGCTTGAAGAAGTGCGACCGCCAGTGCATCCCCCATTACTAAGGTGGCTGTTGTACTGCTGGTTGGCGCGAGGCCAAGTGGGCACGCTTCTTTTGGTACTGTAATTTGCAGATGCAGGTCAGACAGCTTTGCCATATTCGATGCTGGCTTGCCTGTCATGCTGATGATTTTGATATTAAGTCGCTTCAATACTGGGAACAGAGATAATATCTCGTGGGACTCCCCAGAGTTTGAAATCGCGATAACAATGTCACCTGCGCTGATCATACCAAGGTCACCATGCGCAGCTTCTCCCGGATGAACGAAAAATGCAGAGGTCCCAGTGCTGGCAAGCGTTGCAGCAATCTTAGTGCCGATATGACCTGATTTTCCCATGCCCATTACGACCACTTTACCGTTGTTGGAAAGAATCAAATCGCACGCTTGCTCAAACTGATGGTCAAAGTATTGGTCTAGTTGTTGTAAGGCTGAGATCTCAATATCAAGAACCTGTTTAGCTGCTGCGCGAAAATCAAATTGAGTGGACATATCAGTGCTCCAATTTGTCTTAACTTATGCTGTTATTAGGCAGCCATGTTTGCGAATAAGTACACTTGGTAACCCAAGAAACATAAAAACAGTATGCTACCCTCAAGGCGGTTGACGCTGCGTGACTTACCTAGACACATAGCAACAAGAAGGAGAGATATCCCTAGCATCACCCAAAAATCACGACCCATAGCGTATTCGCTCAGTGTTGATGGATTGATGACACCAGGCAGTCCCATAACCGCAAGGATGTTGAACACGTTCGAGCCGATAATGTTACCAACGGCCATGTCGTCTTCGCCTTTGAGCACGCCAGCAAGAGAGGCTGCCAGTTCTGGAAGGCTAGTACCGATAGCGATGATGGTAAGACCAATCACTAGGTCACTCATACCAAAATGTTTCGCGATAATGACGGCATTATCGACCAATATGTTTGCTGCTAGAGGGAGCAGTATCAAGCCAATCACAACCCACATTATTGCTTTAGGGTTGGTTACGCCCTCTGGTACTTCCGATTCTTGTTCCTCAATAAACGCATCACCCGCCTTTTGTTCTTTACGGCTAATTTGCAGCATAGCAAACAAGAACCCACCGAACAGAACGAACAATAAGATGCCTTCATATAACCCCAAGTAGCTATCCCAAAGCAAAATGCCAGCAAGTACAGTCACCGCTATCATCAAAGGCAGTTCACGGCGAACGACAGCGGAACTAATAGAAAGTGGTTTGATAAACGCGGTAATACCTAGGATTAAAGCAATATTGGCGATGTTCGAACCGAGCACGTTGCCGACAGCAGTATCGGTTTTGCCATCCCATGCTGCAGTAGCTGAAACCATCATCTCTGGTGCAGACGAACCCATTGCTAGAATAGTCATACCTATCACTAGAGGTGAAATACCGACGTTGCGGGCCAGAGCAGCAGATCCAAAAACAAGTTTATCTGCGCTCCAAACAAGTAAGACAAGACCGACGATTAGCAACGCTACGGCTTCGAGCATGATGATTCCTAAATAGTAAATAAATGAAGTAAGTAACCGCTAATTTTGACCTTTTGTGGCCAAAAATGGAAGATAAACAATAAATAAATTAAAGGTTAGTGACGAAGTTGTGGTTAACTGTTGCTCATTCAATTGTTGTTCCCAATACACTCTTTCGGCGTGAGAGGTAAACATTGCTTTTCTATTTCGTCATATTTTATCGCGATTTGCTAAGGTTTCGTTGGTCTTGTTTAATTGAACAGTGCTTTTAATTAACGTTCAATGTGCTTATTATTGCAGCTTAATAAGTATACCCAAGTTGCTTTAGGATATTCTCGACGTAATATTTTGGACAGTCGAGAGAGAGTTGGATTGCAACTCTGTGAGAACCACTCACGAATAGTAGAAGAGATAGTATGTCGAATAACGATTTAGTTACCGTTAACAATCTCACCTTTTCGCGCAGCAAGCGCAAGATCTTTGATGGTATTGATTTGCACGTTCCAAAGGGGAAGGTGACAGCCATTATGGGGCCGTCGGGTATCGGTAAAACGACACTACTGCGCTCATTGCGGTCAGATATCCCTGAACAGGGTGAGATTTGGTTTGATGGTGACAACATTCAAGCGTGTCACGCAAAAAGTTGTATCACGCACGCAAAAAAATGAGCATGTTGTTTCAATCAGGTGCGTTATTTACCGATCTGAATGTGTACGATAATGTGGCGTTTCCTTTACGTGAGCACACTGAACTTTCCGAAGAGCTCATCCGAACCATGGTGTTGTTGAAGCTCGAAGCGGTGGGCTTACGTGGTGCGACAGAGTTAATGCCAAGTGAGCTTTCTGGTGGTATGGCACGTCGCGCCGCTTTGGCTCGTGCGATTGCGCTTGATCCAGACCTTATCATGTACGATGAGCCGTTTGTTGGGCAAGACCCAATCACAATGGGGGTCTTGGTTGAATTGATCAGTAACCTCAACCGAGCATTAGGGGTGACCTCTATCGTCGTTTCTCACGATGTACCAGAAGTGATGAGCATTGCCGATTTAGTGTACTTGATGGCTGATGGCAAAGTGATTGCTCGTGGCTCTCCTCAAGAACTGAGAGACAATCCGGACCCTCGCGTTCAGCAATTTTTGCAAGGCGAAGCGGACGGCCCTGTGCCATTCCGCTTCCCTGCGCAAAGTATCGAAAAGGATTTATTTGATGGTCGATAGCGTGATTCAATTTGTCGCTTCACTAGGCAGACGCACATTGGACATTTGTGAGGCGTTCGGTCGCGCAACATTGATGCTCATTGGTGCGTTAGTGACTCGGCCACAGCCAATTAAAAATCTCCCTTTTCTGATTAAGCAACTGTATTCCGTTGGCGTGCAATCACTGGCAATCATTATTGTCTCTGGTTTATTCATCGGTATGGTATTGAGCTTGCAAGGTTATATTGTTCTAGTGGATTACGGCGCAGAAGGTAGCCTTGGTCAGATGGTTGCGTTATCGCTGCTTCGTGAATTGGGGCCAGTGGTTACTGCTCTTCTATTTGCAGGTCGTGCTGGTTCCGCATTGACGGCGGAGATCGGATTAATGAAAGCCACAGAGCAGCTTTCAAGCTTAGAAATGATGGCAGTGGACCCGTTAAAACGTGTCATTGCACCACGTTTTTGGGCGGGGGCGATTTCAATGCCATTATTAGCTATGATCTTCATGGCGGTTGGTATTTGGGGCGCGCAGCTTGTCGGTGTGGATTGGAAAGGCGTAGATTACGGCAGCTTCTGGGCTGCGATGCAATCTTCGGTTGAGTTAGGTCAAGACATCGGTAATAGCATGATCAAATGCATTGTGTTCGCGATTACCGTTACTTGGATCGCTCTATTTAATGGCTATGACGCTATTCCTACTTCAGAAGGGATCAGCCGAGCAACAACGCGCACAGTTGTGCATTCTTCTTTAGCAGTACTGGGACTAGACTTTGTACTGACCGCATTGATGTTTGGGAATTAATCATGCAACAAACACGTAAAACAGAATTATGGGTTGGCAGTTTTGTATTAGCAGGAATTTGCGCGATTCTTGTAATGATTTTTCAGGTTGCTGACGTAAAGAGCATCGGCTCTGGCAATACTTACACCCTGAAAGCCGAGTTCGATAATATTGGCAGCTTGAAAGTACGCTCTCCAGTGAAAGTTGGTGGTGTTGTTATCGGTCGTGTAAGTAGCATTGCGCTCGACACTGATAGCTTATTACCGGTAGTGAATTTGTCGATTAATAGCCAGTACAACCAGTTCCCAGAGACCTCTAGCGTACAGATCCTGACATCAGGTTTAATTGGCGAACAATACATTGGCCTAGTGCCGGGCTTTGTGTTTGATGACGAAGAAATGCTTGTTGATGGTGATACCATAGAAGACACCAAATCAGCATTGGTACTGGAAGACCTAATTGGTCAGGTTCTGTACAGTATTGGTGGTTCAGACGATTCTGCTGACACGAGTAAGGAATAACCCATGTTTTCGAGATTATTACTTTCATTCTTAGCGGTATTTACTGCCTTTGGCGCGGCAGCTGCGGAAGTGGATAAAACTCAACCGCACCAAATGATGAAGCAGGTTGCGGAAGTGACGTTTGAGCGTCTTAAAAATGAGCAAGCGCAAATTAAACAAGATCCAAACTTGTTAAAAAGCATTGTTGAAGAAGAGCTGATGCCTTATGTGAATGATCGCTACGCGGCATTGAAACTGCTTGGTCCAAATCTAAAAGGGGCGAAGCGAGAAGATGTGGGAGAATTCATCACAGCATTCCGTGCTTATTTAGTGACTTCATATGCGCAAGTTCTCACGCAATACTCGGATCAAAAAATTGAATTTGGCCCTGCACCAAAGTTGGCGCCTTCTAAGCGTATTACCAGTATTAAGGTTGATATCATTGACGCTCCGCGGCCAAACATCAAACTTGAATTCAAACTGCGCAAAGATAAGAAAACAGGTGAATGGTTGGCATTCGACATGGTTGCAGAAGGCATTAGCTTACTTTCAAGTAAGCAAGCAGAGTGGAAGACAAAGATTCGTCAAGAGGGCATCCTTGCGGTAGCAAAAGATCTTGAAAAATTGGCGGCGCAGCCAATCCGTTTCGAGGCGGCGAAGTAATGAAGCAGCCTCATTCTCAGTGGCATTTACACGCTGATATTCTTAAGCTTACAGGGGCGTTGGACCGTGACTCAGTGCCTACATTGTGGGCGGTGGCGCAGCAATGGCAGCCAGCTCAAACCGAGTTAGAATGCTCGTTAGAAGAGATTGAACGCATCGACTCTGCGGGAATGGTGATGTTAATCCACTTATTAGAGCATGCAAAAAAGCAAAACTGTCATATAATGTTGAGTTTCGTGCCGGCGCAATTGCGCACTTTGTTTCAACTGAGCAATGTTGAATCTTTAGTGGCCAAACATATTACAGGGGTAAATTGTGGATAGCGCAAAAGTACAACAGTTACTAGAAGAAGCACTAAACCTTGAAGAAGTGCATGTAAAAGGTGAAGGTAGCCACTATGAAGTGGTTGCTGTTGATGCTTGTTTCGATGGAATGAGCCGCGTTAAGAAGCAGCAGTTAATTTACGGTCCTCTAATGGATTACATCCAGCGTAACGACATTCACGCGCTATCGATCAAAGCGTTCACTCCAGAAGAGTGGGCTCGTGATAAAAAGCTAATGTCGCTTTAAGGTTTATTGATGGAAAAGTTTCGAGTTATTGGGTCAGATAAACCACTGATTGGTGAAGTGACCATTTCAGGTGCAAAAAACGCAGCACTGCCGATTTTATTTGCGTCTATCTTGGCGGAAGAGCCAGTAGAAGTGGCCAATGTGCCACACCTTCGTGATATCGACACAACCATGGAGTTGCTTAAGCGTCTAGGCGCAAAAGTAAGCCGCAATGGTTCCGTTTACGTTGATTCAAGCAGTATCGATGAATACTGCGCTCCTTACGATTTAGTAAAGACCATGCGTGCATCTATTTGGGCGCTTGGCCCTCTTGTCGCGCGCTTCGGTCAAGGTCAGGTTTCTCTGCCAGGTGGCTGCGCCATCGGTGCGCGTCCTGTTGACCTGCACATTACAGGTCTAGAGCAGCTTGGTGCGACGATTACTCTTGAAGACGGTTATGTTAAAGCGGAAGTCGATGGTCGCCTAAAAGGTGCACACATAGTGATGGACAAAGTCAGTGTTGGTGCAACGATTACGGTCATGTGTGCAGCAGCACTTGCAGAGGGGACAACAACGCTAGACAACGCCGCGCGTGAGCCTGAAATTGTTGATACCGCTGACTTTCTGAATAAACTTGGCGCGAAAATCTCTGGTGCAGGCACTGATACCATCACGATTGAAGGTGTTGAACGCCTCGGTGGTGGCAAACATAACGTCGTTGCTGACCGTATCGAAACAGGAACTTTCTTGGTAGCAGCAGCGGTTTCTGGCGGTAAAGTGGTATGTCGCAACACCAATGCTCATCTTCTAGAGGCGGTACTGGCTAAGTTAGAAGAAGCGGGCGTATTGGTCGAAACTGGTGAAGATTGGATTTCTGTTGATATGACTGATCGTGAGCTAAAAGCCGTGAGCATTCGTACCGCGCCTCACCCAGGTTTCCCGACAGATATGCAGGCGCAATTTACGCTATTAAACATGATGGCGAAAGGCGGCGGCGTGATCACGGAAACTATTTTTGAAAACCGTTTTATGCACGTGCCAGAGCTAATGCGTATGGGCGCGAAAGCGGAAATTGAAGGCAATACGGTTATCTGTGGTGACGTGGATTCTCTAAGTGGTGCACAAGTGATGGCAACTGACCTACGAGCTTCGGCAAGTTTGGTGATTGCAGGGTGTATTGCGAAAGGTGAGACTGTCGTTGATCGCATCTACCACATTGACCGTGGTTATGACAAAATCGAAAATAAACTGGCGGCACTCGGCGCAAATATTGAGCGTGTGGGTGAGGCGGGTTAAACTGATTGGTGATTTACCTCGATATGAAGAGAGCCGAAACTCAGGTTTCGGCTTTTTTATATCGCGCTTTCTGTCATAGTTCCTGACTATGTTAAAAGAACAAATAATAGTTGTAGCTGGCGTAAAGCCAGTTCCTGGAGAACAATAATGATTACACTGTTACGTGTATTTGCTGTCGCAATCTTCGCAATTGTGATGTTTATTGGTGGCTGTGGGTACTGCCTTCTAAGCCCTCGAAATCCTAAGCACGTTTTCACTTTTGGTCGTCTATTCGGCAAGATGTCACGCGTATTTGGCATCAAGTTGGAGTTGCGTATCCCAGAAGATGCCTATTCTCGCGGTCAACATGTATACATTGCCAACCACCAGAACAACTGGGACCTTTTCACTGTGTCTTCAGCAGTGACGCCTAAGGTTGTAACGGTAGGTAAGAAGAGTCTCGCGTGGATGCCCTTATTTGGTCAGCTTTACTGGCTGACAGGTAACATTCTGATTGACCGTGCCAACCGTTCCAAAGCAAAAGGGACGATTGATCAAGTCATAGATAGCATCAAAAATAGCGATGTGTCAGTGTGGATGTTCCCAGAAGGTACGCGCTCACGCGGTCGAGGCTTGCTGCCATTTAAGACGGGGGCATTCCATGCCGCTATCGGTGCAGAAGTACCAATCATTCCAATTGTGTGTAGTTCGACCGATCACATTAAATTCAATCGCTGGAACAATGGCCACGTGATCATTGAGATGCTGCCTCCTGTAAGTACGCAAGGCTACGGTAAAGAAGGTACACGTGAGTTAGCTAATGTCTGTCGTGAACAGATGAAAGAGAAACTAGAAGCCTTGGATGCGGAAGTGAAACAGCGCAACGCGGCTTAAATTTGACTGTGATATGACAGTCAAAAGATAATAAAAAACGGGTAGCCTAAGCTACCCGTTTTTTTGTTGTCTTTTATTGTTTATCAGCGCAATTATTTGCGGACTGCAATGGCTTCAATCTCGATGCCAACATCTTTTGGAAGGCGTGCCACTTCTACACAAGAGCGAGCAGGGTAGTTTGCTACTTCGTACTCATCGAAGAACTTGCCGTAAACTTCATTTACCGTACCGAAATCATTGAGGTCTTTAACGAAAACTGTCATTTTAACGATGTCAGTGACTTTAAGGCCTGATGCTTCAACAACGGCTTTTACGTTCTCTAGAGACTGACGAGCTTGCTCTGCGATGTCTGCAGATACTTCACCTGTCGCTGGGTTGACTGGGATTTGGCCAGAAGTAAGAACCATGTTGCCTAGATCTACGCCTTGAACGTAAGGACCGATTGCTGCTGGTGCAGACTCAGTGTGAAGTACTTTCGTCATTTGAATTGTTCCATCTGTTTAGGGGATTAAAGAGTGTACTCAAGTCATTTGAGCGTTCTTAACAATAATCAGTGTGCCTCCAAACATAAAGTTCGTAAAGAGCAAAATACCCCGCACAGGCGGAGTATTGGCTAATTTATGCCGACCAAGAACCGAGGCAGAAAATTAACGCTCCGTGACAATTTCACGTGCGAAGACTTTCTCACAGTATTTGCACTTCAAACGAATCTCCTCCTTCTTCTCGAACACTTGGAAGCTGCTTGCAACTGGTTCGTTGTGGGTAATACAGTTGCTATTTGGACATTCAAATACATTGTTGATACGTTCAGGAAGGTCGAGTGCAAGCTTCTTTACCACTTCGTAGTTTTCAATTTGGTTAACTGTTGCGTGTGGCGCGTACAGCGCCAGTTTGCTAGCCTGCTCTTCATTGATGAATATGTTTTCAATCTTCAGTAGGTCTTTGTGGCCTATTGCTGATGAAGGCAGATTCAAGCCGATCGTCACACGTTGAGAAGAGTGATGCATATCGAATAGTTTTAGCACCTTAATACCAATTTGTGCTGGAATGTGGTCGATGACTGTGCCGTTTTTGATTGCTTCTACCTGCAATTGAGTTTCTTTAATCATGTCTTTTTCTCCCTCGATTACAGCGTTTCGTTTAGAACCAATGCCAACAAGGCTTGGCGTGCGTAAACGCCGTTTTCTGCTTGTTGGAAGTAGTACGCGTGTGGTGTTACATCGACGTCTGTGGTGATTTCATCGACGCGTGGTAGCGGGTGCAATACTTTCAAGTTTTCACGGGCCCCCTCTAGCAGCGCAGCAGTCAAGATGTAAGCTGATTTGATGTGTGCGTACTCCGACTCATCAAAACGCTCTTTCTGTACGCGAGTCATGTACAAAATATCGAGTTCAGGAATCACGCTTTCCATGTCTGTGTGTAGGCTGTATTGGATGCCTGCTTCGTCTAACTCTTCGCAAATATAATCTGGCATTGCGAGTGCGTCTGGTGCAACAAAGAAGAAGCGAATGTTGCTGAACTTAGCCAAGGCTTGAGTTAAAGAGTGCACGGTGCGGCCGTATTTTAGGTCACCGACAAACGCAACGTTTAAGTTGTCTAAGCGGCCTTGCGTTTCAGCGATCGTATATAGGTCGAGTAGAGTTTGTGTTGGATGTTGGTTTGCACCGTCACCTGCGTTGATAACAGGTACACCGTTAGAGAACTCAGACGCTAAACGTGCTGCCCCTTCTTGAGGGTGACGCATTACGAATGCATCGACGTAAGAAGAGATAACTTGTACCGAATCAGACAGTGTTTCGCCTTTTTTCGCCAAAGAGGTGTTACCACCGTTATCGAAACCAATAACATCACCACCGATACGCTGAATAGCGGTCTCGAAGGACAGACGAGTGCGCGTGGATGGCTCAAAGAAACAGCTAGCGACAACCTTGTTTTTGATAAGCTCTGGACGAGGTTCTTTTTTTAGCTGATCTGCAGTCTCAACAATCAGCTCCAGCTCTTCACGTGAAAGCTCTGGAATCGAGATGATGTGCTTCTGATAAAGCGAGTTCGCCATGATCTTCTTCCCTATGACAGTGGTGACGATCCCCAAAATTCACCGTGATGGCATTTTGGACATAAAAAAACCTCCCCAAATGGGGAGGTTTTAAAATTCAATAGAATTAACGAAAATAACAGCACGTGAGCGTAGTCGCTTAGTTAGAGCAAGTCGCGTTTTTACGTCAGCAATCGGCTTGGTCATCTCGTTATCCTCAGATAAATTGCCGAGCATTATACGCTTAACTTTACCCAGCGCAAGCGATTACATCATGCATTTTGTGACCGATATTGGCTAATTGCCTAAGGTTGCTACCATTACTGCTTTGATGGTGTGCATGCGGTTTTCCGCCTCGTCGAACACAATCGAGTATTCCGATTCAAACACGTCTTCGGTCACTTCGAGCCCTTTCATGTCGTATTTCTTAGCCACCTCTTTACCAAGGCTGGTTTCATCATTGTGGAACGCTGGTAAACAGTGCATGAACTTGACGTGGGGATTGCCTGTTTGCTCAATCACAGTCATATTGACTTGGTAAGGGGTCATCAGTGCCACGCGCTCATCCCAAGCTTGGTCGGATTCGCCCATTGAGACCCAAACGTCGGTATAGAGGAAATCACAACCTTTAACGCCTTCCTCAACATTTTCAGTCAGAGTGATCTTTGCGCCTGTTTGCAGGGCAATTTCTTGGCAAGTTGTGACCAATGTTTCTTCTGGCCAGAAGGCTTTTGGTGCGACAAGGCGAATATCCATGCCCATTTTGGCAGCGCCTACCATAAGTGAATTGCCCATGTTATTGCGAGCATCACCAAGATAGGCAAACGCCATCTCATGCAGTTGTTTACCGCGTCCGTGTTCTTGCATGGTGAGAAAGTCCGCAAGGATTTGAGTGGGGTGGAATTCATCCGTTAAACCATTCCAGACGGGCACTCCAGAATAAGCCCCAAGCTCTTCAACAATAGACTGACCAAACCCACGGTATTCGATGCCGTCGTACATACGACCAAGAACACGTGCGGTGTCTTTCATTGATTCCTTGTGGCCGATTTGCGAGCCAGAGGGACCGATATAAGAGACTTGAGCTCCTTGGTCAAAGGCGGCGACTTCAAACGCACATCGGGTACGAGTAGAAGACTTCTCGAATATGAGTGCGATGTTTTTACCTAAAAGTTTCTTCTGCTCTGTTCC
>NZ_ABGR01000044.1 GCF_000171815.1 Vibrio sp. AND4
CTCGGCTAGGTAGTAAATCGCGTCACCTTCTTTTACCTCGCGGAAGGTAAGCTTCTGTGTTTGACCGATAAGGTTTTTTGCTTGACCACTAATTTGAGCTTCCACAGCAGGCTTACCCAAAGAGGCGCTGTCGAGCACACTGATGTTGAGTACGGCATTGTAGTTATTACGCTTGATGTCGTAGCTGCGGGCGATCTTAGGTGTCAAAAAGGTCGAGTTAAATGCGATGTAGTGTACTTCGATGTCTTTCATGGTTTTGAACTGACCTGCCATGCTGGGTAAAGACAGTAGGCTGATCAGTAGGGCGGTAATCCATTTGCTCATTCTCACTTCCTCGAATCGGACGTTCTACTATTGGTACGAATTTCGTAAATAAAAAGCCATCAAGTGATGGCTTTAATTTCTGTTGGTATTTGTTCGGGCGATTTTATCCGAATTTGTTTATGACGTCCCAACTCACCTTTTTCTATGTGAACCAAACCTTTGGCCACTTTAAATTGTTTGGCTAAAAACTTGGTTAGGTGTGCATTTGCTTTGCCATCGACAGGCGGGGCAGTAATGGCAATTTTAAGCTCTTCACCATGCAAGCCGACGATCTTATCGCGACTTGCTTTTGGTTGGATGTAGAGCCGAAGCACCACATCCTTGCCATCATGCCAAACTGCTTCTGACATTATAGTTGATACCAGATAGGACCAATCATGTCGCCCATTAGGAAGTTAGCGAATTGTAGGCCGATGAACAGCACTAGTACGCTTAAATCGAAGCCACCCATTGCAGGGATGATGCGGCGGATTGGTGCTAGCATTGGTTCCGTTAGCTGGTGGAATACGTATTCGATAGGGCTGCGACCTTGGCTAACCCAGCTCAGGATTGCGCGGATCAATAGTACCCAGAACAGCAAGCCGCCAGCGGCTTTAATCAGAGACAATAAGCCTAGGAATAGGAAGTCCATGCTGAATGACACTGAGCCACTAGAAGCGACTAGAATTAAGGCGATGAACTTAAGCACGCACAGGACATAGGCGAAGAGTACTGTGGCTAGGTCAATGCCGCCAATGGACGGAATAACTCGGCGCAGTGGTCCCACAACCGGTTGGGTTGCTTTGACAATAAATTGCGAGAATGGGTTGTAGAAATCTGCACGGGCAGCTTGCAACCAAATACGCAAAATCACGACCATGATGTACAGGTCAAATAGGGTTGAGATGAGAAAACTCATTGAATTCATAAGGTACCCTTAAAAAGTAAGTGAGTGACACAGAGTGGGTATCACTCAAGTCATTAAAATAATTTTTCCATTTCTTCAGCGCGAGCTACCGCCGCTTGCATTGCTCTCGCCACAATATCAGGCAGTTGTTGTTCGTTGAACGTACGCAGAGCTTCTGCCGTTGTGCCACCTTTGGATGTGACGTTCTCACGCAGTGTTGATAGCTCAGTTTCTGGATTTTCTACCACCATACTCGCTGCCCCAAGCGCTGATTGCTGAATTAAAGTGCGTGCTGTGTCTCTATCGAAACCTTGAGCAATTGCTTCTGCTTGCATGGCTTCCATAAACAGGAAGAAGTACGCTGGCGCGCTGCCTGCTGCTGCAATAACGTTGTTGATGCCAGACTCTTGTTCAACCCAGCATACTTTACCACAAGCTTGCATTAGCTCTGCTGCGAAGGCTTTGTCTTGTTCTTGCACATGTTTAGGCGCATAAAGACCACTCATGCCCAAACCAAGTTGTGCTGGCGTGTTTGGCATCACGCGAACGATGTTGAGCTTTGTCGCCAGCATGTCATCCAATCGTGAACAGTTGATACCTGCCGCGATAGAGATAACCAGTTTGTCACAGAGGTCGATAGATTGCAGTGGTTTACACACTTGTTCCATCATTTGTGGTTTCACAGACAATACCACAACATCCGCTTCTGTCGCTGCTCGGATGTTATCGCTGGTGGTACGGATTCCAAAGTCTTGCTCAAGAGGTTGGCGACGCGTTTCAGATGGGGCAGTCGCAATGATGTTCTGTGCCGGGTAGCCATTGGCTACAAGGCCAGAAACAATGGCACGCACCATATTTCCTGCACCGATAAAGGCAATCTTTTTGTGTTCCATATGTCTGATTTCCAAATATAAACTCTTACAATTTGTTGTGTGTTCAGGTGTATACTGACACCACTTTGTATACACTGCCAAAACAAAGGCTGTGTGACTCAAATTCGCAGTGTCTCACAACAAATCGCTGTTATTGTTGTTTGTTGTAGTCACGCGCACCAAAAATCGCCGTGCCGATACGCACCATAGTGCTGCCAGCTTCGATTGCAGCACCCATGTCACCGCTCATTCCCATAGACAGCGTGTCGACATCTGAGTATTGCTGAGCTAGCTTTTGCTTTAGCTTTTCAAGTTGCTTAAATGCACGAAGTTGCGATTGATAATCTGGCACGTTGGCAGGAATTGACATCAACCCTCTTAACGTGAGGTTTGGTAGGCGAGAAATCAACTCTGCCAGCTCGAATATTTCTGCATCGGCCACGCCAGATTTCGATTCTTCACCACTGGTGTTCACTTGAATCAGCACTTGTAGTGGTTTTAGCTCGTTAGGGCGCTGGTCATTGAGGCGTTGAGCGATCTTTGCGCGGTCAATAGTGTGAACCCAATCGAAATGTTCAGCCACTGGACGTGATTTATTGGATTGAATTGGGCCAATGAAGTGCCATTCGATTCGGTTATCTGGATAATGTTTGGCAAAGTGCTGGACTTTACTGACGCCTTCTTGGACGTAGTTTTCGCCAAACGCTTCTTGGCCAGCTTGGTAAGCTTCGACAATTGCCTCGTCAGGTTTCGTTTTGCTTACTGCTAAAAGTTTGACTGATTTTGGCGAACGACCGTACTTTTGCTCGTCGTGTCGAATTTGAGAGGTGATATGTTCAATGTTTTGTTGAATACTGGTCATGGCTGCACTTTCGACTTAAGGATTTTTAATGGATATCACTGAGTTATTGGATTTTAGTGTAAAACATAATGCTTCGGATCTACATCTTTCTGCAGGAGTACCACCCATGGTTCGCATTGATGGGGATGTGCGAAAACTCGGTATTCCAGCCATTACACACCAAGAAGTACATCGTTTAGTTTTTGAAATCATGAACGATGCCCAGCGCTGTGAATTTGAAGAAAAGCTCGAAGTCGACTTCTCATTCGAATTGCATAACGTTGGTCGTTTTCGTGTCAACGCGTTCAATCAATCGCGTGGTTGTGCTGCTGTTTTTCGTACCATTCCAAGCAGTATACCGACATTGGAAGGACTGGAAGCTCCTGAGATCCTCAGAAAAATTGCCAGCGCAGAAAAAGGTTTAGTTCTGGTCACTGGCCCAACAGGCTCTGGTAAATCGACGACCTTAGCCGCCATTGTTGACCACATTAACCGCAATCACAATAAGCATGTTCTAACAATTGAAGATCCGATTGAATTTGTGCACACCAATAATAAGTGCCTGATCAACCAACGTGAAGTTCACCGTGATACGCACAGCTTCCAAAGTGCGTTGCGCAGTGCATTGCGTGAAGACCCGGATGTCATTTTGGTTGGTGAGATGCGTGATAAAGAGACCATCAGTTTAGCGCTCACAGCTGCTGAAACCGGCCACCTCGTTTTTGGTACGCTACACACGAGTTCAGCAGCGAAAACCATCGATCGTATTATCGACGTATTCCCAGGTAGTGATAAAGACATGGTACGTTCTATGTTGTCTGAATCGCTGCGTTCGGTTATCGCGCAAAAATTGCTCAAGCGTAATGGGGGCGGTCGTATCGCGTGTCACGAAATCATGATGGCAACGCCTGCGATCCGTAATCTCATTCGTGAAGATAAAGTCGCACAGATGTACTCGATCATTCAAACCGGTGCCGCACATGGAATGCAGACAATGGAACAAAATGCCCGCCAATTTATGGCTCAGGGTATCGTCTCACGTGAGGAAGTGGATAAGAAAGTTGAAATGGAAACGCAGCAATTCTCGTGATGAATTACGTAGGAAATAGCGAATACGGGTAATGGAACTGAATAAATTTCTTGAAGGTATGCTGGCGTTAAAAGCGTCTGATCTTTACATCACTGTTGGTGCACCGATCTTGTTTCGTGTGGATGGTGAATTGCGTCCACAAGGCGATAAGTTAACTGAGAGTGATGTGGCATCGCTGCTTGATAGCGTGATGGAAGCGCAGCGACGCAAAGAGTTTCGCGAAAGCCGCGAGTCGAACTTTGCCATTGTCCGAGAGTATGGCCGCTTCCGCATTAGTGCCTTTGTTCAACGTGAATTGCCGGGCGCTGTCATTCGTCATATTGAAACCAATATACCAACGTTTGAGCAGCTCAAACTGCCCTTGGTGCTGCAGGAACTTGCGACGGCTAAACGTGGCTTAGTGCTGGTGGTTGGGGCGACAGGTTCGGGGAAATCGACCACAATGGCGGCGATGACGGGTTATCGTAACAATAATCAAACTGGGCATATTCTGACGGTGGAAGATCCTATTGAATTTGTCCACGAGCACAAGCGTTGTATTGTCACGCAGCGTGAAGTGGGCTTGGATACCGAAAGTTATGAAGTCGCGTTGAAGAACTCGTTACGCCAAGCACCTGACATGGTTTTGATTGGTGAAATTCGTAGCCGAGAAACGATGGAATACGCGATGACCTTTGCTGAAACGGGCCATTTATGTATGGCGACATTGCATGCCAACAACGCAAACCAAGCGCTTGATCGTATTCTGCATTTAGTGCCTAAAGATCAGAGGGAGCAGTTTTTGTTTGATCTGTCGATGAACTTAAAAGGTGTCGTCGGTCAGCAGTTGATCCGTGACAAAAACGGTCGAGGTCGACACGGTGTATTTGAAGTCTTATTGAACAGTCCGCGAGTATCTGATCTGATCCGTCGCGGTGACCTACATGAATTGAAATCAACCATGACTCGCTCAAATGAGTTTGGTATGTTGACCTTCGATCAATCGCTCTACAAATTGGTGATGCAAGGTAAAATCAGTGAAGAAGATGCACTATACAGTGCTGATTCAGCTAACGATCTGCGTTTAATGTTGAAGATGCAACGCGGAGAAGTTTTTTCAACTGGCGCACTGGCAAACGTGACGATTGATATGGATTGATTCATTCCAGAAACGAAAAAGGTTGGCACCAGCCAACCTTTGTTATTTGCGCTTGAGGCGTTTATGCTCCCCAGAGGCTTTCAAACCAGCTTTCAAGAATCACGACTGCTGATTGGCAGTCAATATTGCCTTTCGATAGTGCTTTGTAGCCTCCCATACTGAACAGCTCTGCGCGAGCTTCTGTTGTTGATAGGCGTTCATCATGCAATTCAACAGGTAAGCCGTAACGGCCGTGCAGACGATTGGCGAACTTCTTTGCGCGTGGTGTGATGGTTTCTAAGTCTTTACCGTGTAAATCTGTTGGGTAACCCACGACCAATAGGTCTGGTTGCCATTCTTTGATTTGTTTCTCTATATCATCCCAGTTTGGGATACCGTCATTCGCCTTGAATGCTTTTAGCGGAGAGGCGGTGCCTGTAATTTCTTGTCCGATGGCACTACCAATACTTTTGGTACCGAAATCGAAAGCCATGATTGTACGTGACATAAGGTGTCTCGAATTTAGATAAATGAAATGAGTTGTAGCGTCAGCCTTTACGCGTGACCAGCATCGGCAGACAGCTGACTTGGGTCAATACCGAGCTTTTCGACGGCTTTTTTCCAGCGGTCGATAATTGGTGTATCGAAAATGATCTCTGGTGTCGCTTTGATGGTCAGCCAAGAATTTTCAGCCAGCTCGCTTTCTAACTGACCCGCGCTCCAGCCGGAGTATCCCAATGCGACTAAATAGTCGGTCGGTTCGGCCTCAGTACCAAGCACTGACAAGATGTCTTTAGACGTGGTGACGCTCAGGTCGTCGGTCATCTGAATGCTTGATTCGTAATAGTCTTTTGGCTTGTGCAGGATAAAGCCACGATCTTCAGATACTGGACCGCCGTTGTATACGGGTCTATCTAAGCTTGCTTCAAACAGGCGAGGATGCACGGGTTGCACTTCCACTTGATTAAGCATGCTGCCAACCGTGATATCAACAGGCGCATTGATCATCAGCCCCATAGCGCCTTCTTCGTTGTGTTCACAAACGTAGATAACGCGATTCTGAAAGTAGGGATCTTTCATTCCCGGCATGGCGACTAAGAAATGGTTGGTGAGGTTCATTCTCATCTTGACCTTATGAAGGCGATTAAAAACACGTAAGCAAACGTCATGTATCCAGCCATAGTGATATACATATGAGCTTGCTTACGTCTGTTCATGATGCTGTCTATTTAACTGTAATACAGTTTGAGTTATTCGCCTTTTACACGACGTTCAATTGCGTCCATGAGTTTGCCTGTGATAGAGATATCAAAAGCCGCTTCGATCTCGCGAATACAAGTTGGGCTGGTGACGTTAATTTCCGTTAGTTTATCGCCGATCACGTCAAGGCCGACGAAGATAAGGCCTTTTTCTTTCAACGTTGGTGCAACTGCTTGAGCTATTTTCATGTCAGTTTCGCTCAGTGGGCGAGCTTCACCCGTGCCGCCAGCCGCTAGGTTACCGCGCGTTTCGCCTTTTGCTGGGATACGAGCAAGGCAATATGGCATTGGTTCACCGTCAACCACCAGGATACGCTTGTCACCATTGCTGATATCTGGCACGAAGGTTTGTGCCATGGCGTAGTTTTGGCCGTGGTTAGTGAGCGTTTCGATGATGACTGATACGTTTGGATCGTTTTCTTTCACGCGGAAGATGGAGGCGCCGCCCATACCATCAAGTGGTTTTAGGATCACATCACCATGCTTTTCACGGAAAGCTTTAATCTTCTCTGCTTTACGCGTCACTATGGTGGTTGGTGTCAGTTCTGGGAACCAGGCTGTGAACAGTTTCTCGTTACAGTCGCGCAGACTTTGTGGCTTGTTCACGATCAATGCGCCTTGCTCCTCAGCGCGCTCAAGAATGTAAGTTGCGTAGATGTATTCAGTGTCGAACGGAGGATCTTTACGCATCAGCACGGCATCAAGCTCCGACAGTTCGATCGTCTGCTCTGATGTGAATTCATACCAGCCGTTTGGATCTTCCTTAAGCTTAACCACTTTGGTATCTGCAATTGCTTTACCTTGGTCTAGATGCAGATCGTCCATTTCCATGTAGTGGATTTGGTAGCCACGGCGTTGCGCTTCAAGCATCATGGCAAAGCTAGAGTCTTTCTTGATGTTAATGGACGAAATTGGGTCCATAACAATACCGAGTTTGATCATTATTTTTCTCCGTTTTAACCAAGATCGCCGAAACGAACTTGTAAGGCTGTAATTGCTGTAAGAGCTGCCGTTTCGGTGCGCAGAACGCGAGGGCCAAGCAGTGTCTCTTCAAATTGGTATTCGCGAGTCATATCGATTTCGCTACAAGATAGACCGCCTTCAGGGCCAATCAACAGACGAACTTTTTTAACAGGTGTAGGCAAAGTGTTGATCGAATATTTCGCTCGCGGATGAAGGTTGAGTTTCAAACCGTCGTACTCTTCTTGGCACCATGCTTCTAAGCTCATGATAGGGCGAATTTCAGGCACTATGTTGCGACCGCACTGTTCGCACGCGCTGATCGCAATTTTTTGCCATTGGGCGAGCTTCTTCTCAAAACGTTTTTGGTCTAACTTCACACCACAGCGCTCAGAGATCAGCGGTGTAATGGTATTAACGCCGAGCTCTACCGATTTTTGGATAGTGAATTCCATCTTATCGCCACGCGAGATAACCTGACCAAAGTGAAGGTCAAGTGGTGACTCGATGCTGTTCTCTGTGCGCTCAGAGAGCTCAACCAGCACATTCTTTTTACTGACTTCACTAATGACTGCTGGGAATTCCGCGCCGCTGCCGTCAAACAGTAAAACGTCTTGACCTTCTTTCATGCGAAGCACGCGACCAATATGGCTGGCAGCATCTTCTCTCACAACAATGGTGCCCAGTTGTTGAATGGTTTCTGGATGATAAATTCGAGGGATACGCATCGTGTTTCGATTTCCTGCATACGCGAGTATTTAGACACTAACATGGATGCTTTCCAGCGAAAAAACAAGGGGCAAGAGGCGTTTCCATTACAGTAAATGGTAACGCCTCAGGCAGACGAGTTGTAGTGCGCGAGAAGCGGCAAACATTACAACGTGCGACAAAGCTCTTGAACGAATGGGTTGTGGTTGCCTTGAACTTTTGCAATGCGCTCATCACGCTCACATTCCCACTTGTCGACAGGGTAGGTTTTACTCCAAGCGCTCATTAATTGAGTCTGTTGCTTAGAAAGTTTGAAGCCGTACTCTTTGCTCATGTACAGGTAAGTTCGTGCGATCGAGCCACGCGCACGATCTGGCGGCATCACTTTACGCTGCTTGAAGTTAACCTGCATTTCACAGCGGCCGTAGCTGCTACCATCCAAGCCATTCCACTGACTGAAGTTGTAGTTGGAGCGGTCGCCATTTACCTCACCGATAGCGGGCGTTAGGTTATGGAGATCGGCTTCCATTGATTTGAACTGGTTGTCGTTTCTTGTACAGTTTTTTCGACCGCCATTTTGCCAGCATTGACGCTGATGGCCGAATTGCCAAGCTGGGACAACGTGCTCCCATTCGATACGTGATGCCCGCTTTTCTTGTTTGCGAACTTGGTAGCCGCATGAAGCCAGATCGGGTACGCCTTTCTTGCCTTGCCATTTGATGTCACAGCCACAGTAAAAGCTGGTTGGATGATCGGCGTAGATTTTTAGTGCTTCACGCTTGGCGGCAGAGAAAGAGCTTGGGGGCGCAGCAATCGCTGTGCTTGAAAGCATAAATAGGAGTAAATAGAGTAGATTTTTCATTGTTAAAGTCTTTATAAAGTATGACTTTATTGATTTTAACACGCAAAAATAAGCTTTAGTGATAAGAAAGTTAACAATAGTGAGTAAAGAGAGAGTTTTTGAGCACGAATATCACTATTTTTACAACTGAAAACTGAAGGGGTGAGAAGTTAAGAGAGTTGATTTCCAGTGAAGCTCAGTGGCTGGCGGCATTTCTGGCATGAGTACACCGCTTGTTTACGCAGAACTTTGTTGTGACGACGAATGGATAATGGATAAGTCATACAGCCACAGCGGTATTCAAAGGTTTTTCCTTGTACAGAGGCAATATCGAAGCTGTGAGTCGTCTTGGCTGGTACTTTGAACACGGCTTCCATGACGCCCTGCCATTCCTTACCGTGTGGACTCACGCGACCGTAAACTTGATAAGTAATAAGATGCGCGACTTCGTGTGGGATTACCTCTTTAAGGAAGGCTTGAGTGTTTTCTTTAAATAGTTTGGGATTTAAACGAACCTCATTCAACTGTAAGTAGGCTTTGCCAGCAGCCTTACCACGTACGTTGAAGGTTAGAGAGGGGATAGGGAAAGAACGTTTGAAGGCTTGCTCTGCCAGTGCGATGCAATTGACCATCACTTGTTTGGCTTTGTAGCTCAGTTCTGTATCCACGACTTACTCCGTTTACCTAATAAAAAAGCCCCCGCATTTGCGAGGGCTGGATCATAACATCAGTTTTCTAAGGCGTGTGTTTTTTCTTAATCGTCGCCTGATAAGCATGCCATGTACCGTAACCTAGAATTGGCATAGTGACGAGCATGCCAATACCGTACGTAGCAAAGCCGATTAAGATGCCGCCGCAAATGATCACCGCCCACATAGTCATTGCTGGGATGTTAGATTTTACCGCGTTAAAGCTGGAAAATACGGCGGTCATCATATCAACTCGTCGTTCCATCATCAGTGGAATTGAAAAAGCGGAAATACTGAAGACTACGCAAGCTAACACAAAACCGACGATGGAGCCGATGGCCAAGAAAGGTAAGAAGTCGGTCAGCGGAGCCCCTTGAACTGGGGGGTACAGAGCATGGAGTAGTGCAGCAATCCGCATCCAGAAGATCATACATACTGCGAGCAACACGGCAAACGCCCATTGAGACGTTGAGTTACGCCCAATGGCTTTCATTGAGTGGAACAGGCTGGGTTTGTGTCCGCGTTCTCTCTCCCAACTGGCGTCATATAAGCCGAGCGCAAGGAACGGGCCGATTAACATGTAAACGATAAGACTTGGCATGACCACTAAGTGCGTGCCTTGCCACTGAACCAGAAGCACGATACCAACTGCGGCCGCCATAAAGCAGATCCCATAGAAAGCACTGATGATTGGCATGCGAACGAAATCTTGCAGGCCCAGTGCGAGCCAGTGGAATGGCGCAAAAAAACTCACCTTGTTGCACGGAATGGTTCTGGCGTATTTGTTATCTGGAACTTTCTCGTGCTTATTTTGGAAGTCGGATGGATTGACGGTACGAGGCATAACTCCTCCTTATTTTGTTCTTACGGTGGCACCTAGGCCATAAAAGACGTTGAGCTGACGTTTTTCATGGTTCTTTTCGCAACGTGAGCCGATATCATATTCTTTACGTTATATGCATCAAAAAGTGCATTTAACATTGTGTTAACTATTGGCGTAGATAGGGAAATTTACAAATAATTGCTGAATTTTTGTTCGCAGAGGGGATTGGGGGAGAAATAAGAGGACGAAAAAAGCCCCCGCCAGAAGCGAGGGCTCTATTGATTAATGATTGCGTGGCTCGATTACTTGATGCCAGCGAAGTCGCGTAGAAGTGCCGCTTTATCCGTCGCTTCCCATGGGAATTCTTCGCGGCCGAAGTGACCGTATGCCGCTGTTTTCTTATAGATAGGTTGAAGAAGGTTAAGCATTTCTTGCAGACCGTATGGACGTAGGTCGAAGAACTGACGAACTGCTTCAATAATGATGTCGTGAGACACTTTCTCAGTACCGAACGTTTCAACCATGATAGACGTTGGATCTGCAACGCCAATAGCGTAAGAAAGTTGGATTTCACAACGGTCAGCCATGCCAGCTGCGACGATGTTTTTTGCTACGTAACGTGCTGCGTAAGCTGCGCTGCGGTCTACTTTTGATGGATCTTTACCAGAGAATGCACCACCACCGTGACGAGCTGCGCCGCCGTATGTATCTACGATGATTTTACGACCCGTTAGACCACAGTCACCCATTGGACCACCTATCACAAAACGACCCGTTGGGTTAATGAAGAAGTTCGTGTCTTTGCTGATCCACTCTGAAGGCAGTACTGGTTTGATGATCTCTTCCATTACCGCTTCACGCAGATCTGGAGTAGAGATGGAATCACAGTGTTGCGTTGAGAGAACAACAGCGTCGATACCAACGATTTTGCCTTGGTCGTACTGGAAAGTTACTTGAGATTTCGCATCTGGACGTAACCAAGGTAGTGTGCCGTTCTTACGTACTTCCGCTTGTTTTTGAACCAGAAGGTGAGAGTAAGTAATTGGAGCTGGCATTAGGATTTCAGTTTCGTTTGTTGCGTAACCGAACATGATGCCTTGGTCGCCTGCGCCTTGCTCTTTCGGGTCTGATTTATCAACACCTTGGTTGATATCTGGAGATTGCTTACCAATGGTGTTTAGAACGGCACATGAGTCGGCATCGAAGCCCATGTCAGAGTGAACGTAGCCGATTTCACGCACTGTTTCACGAGTCAATTCTTCAATATCAACCCATGCAGAAGTCGTGATCTCACCACCAACCATTACCATGCCAGTTTTGACGTAAGTTTCACAAGCAACACGTGCTTTTGAGTCTTGCTCAAGGATTGCATCAAGAACAGCGTCAGAGATTTGGTCTGCGATTTTATCAGGATGACCTTCTGATACTGACTCAGAAGTAAACAGGTGCTTAGCCATGGTAGCTCCAATCTTTAGGTTTACTCATGGCTAACGAACCCAGTTTGCCATGAAAAATATAATACATTTTGTAGGTGCTTCTACATCTA
>NZ_ABGR01000043.1 GCF_000171815.1 Vibrio sp. AND4
AAAGGCAGCATTCGACGTGAAAACGTAAGAAAAACGCTTTACAGCCGGAGCGAGTTTGCTATGATTCGCACCGAACTTGAGAGATGTGTTGGGAAAACAATTCTTAAGTATACTCTTTGAAGTATAAAAAACACCCTGGAGGGGTTCCCGAGTGGCCAAAGGGAGCAGACTGTAAATCTGCCGGCACTGCCTTCGATGGTTCGAATCCGTCCCCCTCCACCATATTCTTTCTTATGTTTTTCCTTTAAACATGAGAATAACTTGAAAGTCAGGTTGGGAAACTCACTTTTAAGTGTACTCTTTGAAGTATGAAAACACCCTGGAGGGGTTCCCGAGTGGCCAAAGGGAGCAGACTGTAAATCTGCCGGCACTGCCTTCGATGGTTCGAATCCGTCCCCCTCCACCATATTCTTCTTGTGTTTCTCCTTTAAACATAAGAATAGCTTGGAAGTCAGGTTGGGAAACTCACTTTTAAGCATACTCTTTGAAGTATAAAAAATACCCTGGAGGGGTTCCCGAGTGGCCAAAGGGAGCAGACTGTAAATCTGCCGGCACTGCCTTCGATGGTTCGAATCCGTCCCCCTCCACCATATTCTTTCTTGTGTTTCTCCTTTAAACATAAGAATAGCTTGGAAGTCAGGTTGGGAAACTCACTTTTAAGTATACTCTTTGAAGTATAAAATACCCTGGAGGGGTTCCCGAGTGGCCAAAGGGAGCAGACTGTAAATCTGCCGGCACTGCCTTCGATGGTTCGAATCCGTCCCCCTCCACCATATTCTTTCTTATGTTTTTCCTTTAAACATGAGAATAGCTTGAAAGTCAGGTTGGGAAACTCACTTTTAAGTATACTCTTTGAAGTATAAAAACACCCTGGAGGGGTTCCCGAGTGGCCAAAGGGAGCAGACTGTAAATCTGCCGGCACTGCCTTCGATGGTTCGAATCCGTCCCCCTCCACCATATTGAAAAGCCAGCTCATTGAGCTGGCTTTTTTCGTTCTATACCGCTCCCTTTTAATTTAACCCGCAGTTAAATACCTATCGAAGTAGGTAAATCCCTACTCTAGCTTGCTATCCCCTTCAATAACATCATTTAACGTTCTGCTTTATTCCGGCTTATCGAAGGTTTTCGTCTTACTCTCAAACGTTTGTACTGCATTCACCCTGAACACTTATTGTCGTTGGTATGAGTCAAACTTATTCAGCCACTCAAGTCGGTCTTCTGACCTTCATTGTTTATGACTGGTGTTATGGCTAACGGCGAGATTTACAGGGCTTCTACCACTACGTTTAACTTTCGTTGTTCTTCATATATCGAGTTGTCTGAACCTTCTGATCTTCAGACATAAAAAATCCCGCTCTAGAGCGAGATTTTTGAAGACTAAATTGAAAGCTAGTGGTGATTAACCTTGAATACCAACAATCAACCAAGGTGCATTAGGCACCGTTAGGTCTCGCTCTAAGTGCCAGATATCTTGGATATCTTCTTCTACGCCTTCTACTGAATCACGGTAACGACCGCTAAACTGTAGGCTAAGCTGCGCTTTATTTGCATCGTAGTCTGCACGAACGATTTCGGCATCAACATACATAACATCAGTGTGTTGCTCACCATCTAACTTCGCACGTTCTGCTTTCAAGTCGTCAAACAGGCTTGGTGAGACGTATTCTTCAATTGTGTGCAGTTGGTTGTGGTTCCACGCACCTTGCAAAGTTCGGTAGTGCTCACGAGAACCGTTAACAAAGGCAGCTTGGTCAAAACCCGGTGGGTAATTGTGAGGGATATCAGTTTTGCTGCCAAAACCACCTGTACCAGCGCTGTTTGGCTGTTGTTCGAAGTTCTGCATGTTTGGTTGCTCGAACTTAGAAGCGTTGCCACCAAATGCTGGCTGCTGACGATGCTGATTCATAGTGCCCTGCTTTGCACCTAGCATGCCACGCATCAGTTTGAAGATAACAAACGCAATCAAACCCATGATCAGGATATCCATGAACTGGATACCTTCGAATGCACCACCGAAGAATGCGGCCAATAGACCACCAGCAAGAAGACCACCAAGTAGTCCCCCCATCAAACCTTTTTTGCTTGACGACTTGGTACTTTTTTCTTTACCAATGGTGTTTGTATTTTGTTGCTGCTGTTTAGGAGCCGGAGCCGTTTTATAACTCTTACCGAAAGACTTACCACCGCCAAACTTCTTCGCTTCTGCGATAGGCGTCAAAGCGACGGTAAACATCAGTAGGGCGGCAATCGAAAATAGACGTTTCATCGTTATCCTTAAAATTGACGATAAGTATTTGATTATGCTTCTCAACATCACAATGACTAAGCATGTCATATTAGTAGCATGTTAATTATGATACCTAGCCATCATACTCCGTCAGATACAACAATGAAACCGCCCTTACCGCAAGACATGTATCAGAATATTGCCAACCTATGGGTTTGTGTCTTATTTGCGTTATTGACGCTTAATCGGTAGCTGACTATCATATTGAACGTTGTTCAATATTTAATTTTAAGTTATGGCGCGCAGAAACGATCACACCAGAGAAGAGTTAATCAACTTAACACTTTCTACAGTCAAAGACTTTTTAGACGAGAATTCTTACCACGAGCTCAGCCTGCGTAAGATTGCGAACATGATTGGTTACGTACCAAGCACGCTTGTCAATATCTTTGGCAACTACAACCTACTACTCTTACATGCTGTTGCACAAACTCTTGATGAACTGCAGCAAGAGGCCACCGCCGCGACAAAACAGAGTAAGGATGCCCATCAAGCCCTATCTGAGCTGGCCTACTGTTACCACGACTTTGCTCAAAAGCACCCACATCGCTGGCAGCTGGTCTTTGAGCACAACATGAATGGTGCTGAGCTACCAGAATGGCATGCAAAACGCATCGATGGCATGACAGGTATGTTGGAGTCTCTGCTCGCGCAAATCGCACCACACCGTACCGAATCTGAAGTACTGCAAGCAAGTCGCGTGTTGTGGTCTGGGGTGCACGGAATCACGCTTTTAAGCGTCGATGATAAGTTTTTTTCTAGCGAACCCATTGATGGTAAAGAGCTCATAGATAACTTGATTTCAAACTACCTGATCAGCTGGTAATAAAGGATTATTCATGTCATCAGACAGCCAGTCGTCTTTGCTTACACAACGAAAGTTCCTTCCCTATTTTGTCACTCAGTTTTTTGGTGCTTTCAACGACAACATATTCAAAAACGTACTGCTGCTGTTTGTGGCCTTTACTGGTTCCTGTGCATTGCCAATTTCTAGCAACCTGTTTATCAACCTAGCCGCAGGCTTATTCATTCTGCCGTTTTTTTTATTCTCCGCATCCGCTGGGGTGCTCGCAGACAAGTATGAGAAATCGTGGTTTATCCGCAAAGTGAAGCTATTTGAGATAGGCATCATGTTACTTGGGGCGATTGGCTTTATCACGGAAAGCTATGGCGTACTCCTTTTGCTTCTGTTTTTAATGGGTACTCAGTCTGCTTTTTTTGGCCCAGTAAAATATGCACTGCTACCCCAGCAACTCAATCAAAAAGAATTGGTGCCGGGCAACGCCTTAGTTGAAGCCGGTACTTTTATTGCTATTTTAGTCGGCACGCTGGGTGCTGGTCTTATCGCATCCGCAGACAATGCCAAATATCTTGCTGCTTTATGCGTTGTTATCTTCGCCGTTCTGGGCTACCTCTCAAGCCGTGCGATTCCATTTGCCAAAGCGGGCGCACCAGAGATTCAATTTAAGTGGCAGCCATACAAGCAAACCAAACGCACGCTTGCGATTGCAAAATCTGATCGCACCGTCTTCCAATGTATCATGGCAATTAGCTGGTTCTGGTTCTTAGGTGCCGCTTATTTAACTCAATTCCCCAACTTCACCAAGGTCTACTTGAACGGCACCGAGAGTGCGGTCTCTTTCCTGCTTGCACTTTTCTCGGTAGGTATTGCTGTCGGCTCTATGGCCTGTAATTGGTTGTCAAATCATCGCATTGAAGTAGGCATAGTGCCGATTGGCGCTTTAGGGATAACCATTTTCGGCTTCTTAATGGCGACATCGATTCCGACGGACTTACCTCTATTTCATACTTTGACCGAATTCGTCAGCCATGACACGCTCTGGCCTCTGTTCTGCTATCTGCTGATGATTGGTATTTCGGGTGGTTTATTTATCGTCCCGCTTTACGCCCTAATGCAACACCGAGCAAGAGCGACTGAACGCGCACAAGTCATTGCAGGCTTGAATATCTTCAACTCACTATTTATGGTCGGCAGTGCCATTCTTGGTATTGTCTGCTTGAGCGTGATCGAGATGAGCATCCCTCACCTATTCGCGCTTCTGGCAATACTCAACTTACTCGTTGCTGCCTATATATTCCTCCAAATTCCAATCTTCTTCGTCCGCTTTGTCATGTGGGTGGTCACTCACACCATCTACCGAGTAAAACACAAAAACCTACACCATCTTCCGGAACAAGGCGGTGCGCTGATCGTTTGCAATCATGTCAGTTATATGGACTCTTTATTGTTAAGTGCAGTCTGCCCTCGCCTGATTCGATTTGTAATGGAAGAGGACTACGCCAACCTTCCTCTTTTACGGCGATTTCTTCGCCGAGCTGGCGTCATTCCTATCTCAGCAACCAACCGAACCTCGATTCGACGTGCATTCAATGAGGTAGAAAAAGCGCTGGATGAAGGGCACATTGTCTGTATATTCCCAGAAGGGAGGTTAACCTCTGATGGTGAGATGAATGAGTTTATGCGCGGTATCGATATCATCCTTCGCCGTAGCCCAGTCCCCGTTATCCCAATGGCACTAAAAGGTTTGTGGGGCAGCTATTTCAGCCGCGCAAAAGGTCGCGCATGTAAAGGGCTACCAACGCGTTTCTGGTCTAAGTTAGAAATCGAAGCAGGCACGCCTGTCGAACCAAAACAAGCCAGTGCACAAGCCATGTTTGAAAAAGTACGAGCGCTTCGCGGTGGCTGGCGCTAGATTCAAGCTTAATGGTTTCAAAATTCTCAACATGGCGGATATATGTTTAGTTCTACTGAACCTACATTCAATTTATTCTACTTTCTGCCCTCAAGCGTTGCTGTATACTTTACGCTTTAGCTCATAACGACGAACAACACCCTTGAATACAAAGAATATTCCTTTTGGATTGGCACTTCTGTTTTGTTTGACTCCTTTTGTGTCTTCTCCTATTGCTCTCGTAATTGGTTTTCTACTGGCGAGTTTCAACCTAGTGCCAAGCGAATTTCCTATCGCCTCTTTCACCAAGTCGCTCCTGTCCTATTCAATTATTGGCTTGGGTTTCGGCATTCATTTTGAGCAAGCCCTCGCCGTCACCTCTGACGGTATTGGCCTTATCATCGCCACTATTATGGGCACGCTCGTGATTGGCATGATGATCGCAAAAGCCATTAAGCTAGAGCGCACCACGGCATACTTAATCGCCTCGGGTACAGCAATTTGTGGTGGTAGCGCGATTGCCGCTGTTGCCCCAGCCATCAAGGCCAAAGATGAACAAATTGGGTTAGCACTCGCGACCGTTTTCGTTCTGAACTCACTGGCGTTGTTTATCTTTCCTGTGATTGGTCACGCGCTCGGTTTGGACCAACACACCTTCGGAACCTGGGCTGCAATTGCAATTCATGATACGTCGTCGGTTGTGGGGGCAGCTTCTGCTTACGGTGAACAAGCACTGACCACAGCAACAACATTAAAGCTTGCTCGTGCGCTTTGGATCATTCCTGTCGCACTGATTAGTGCCGTTATATTTTCTCGCGGCAACGGAGAAGATGGTAAAAGCAAGTTAGTGATTCCTTACTTCATTTTCTGGTACTGCGCAGCAATTGCATTCAGCGATTTCTTCCCGCAATTGGAAGTGGTGTATCAAGGCATCTTTACCATTGCTAAGCAGGCCCTTGTGGTTTGTCTGTTCTTGATTGGCTGCAGTATTTCCGTATCCAAGCTTAAGTCAGCAGGCGCAAAACCTCTGATGTTTGGCGTGACGCTATGGATATTGATTTCAACCACCTCACTGGCTTGGCTACTTTTCAGCTAAGCCTTGATTGATTTTATTTGGCTGGATTGGCTCTGATTTTTGCGTATTTTTGCTTTTGTGTACCAACACCAAAGCAATCGTGACCAGAAAGGCAGTTAGTTCAGCCAAAGAGCGCATTAAGCCCTCGGTGCTAACAGCAACACCGATTTGTAATAACACCACTGCAGTTAACGCTAATTTGATCATCCTGAACCTTATGCTCTATTCCTTAACCTTTGAGCACAATTATGATTCAGAGTTATAAAGATACGAAATTCCCTTTTCGACTAATTCATCGCAAAATCAACTATCCTAATATCCAAGTAACCCTGAGATGCTTGGTTCAGCGAGAATGACGTGGTTTTCAGACGTGGTGTCGATGTAAAGGCCTAGTGGTTCTAAATCAAAAATCGATATTGTTTTGTACTTTTGTCAGCCAATCTTTCACTGCTTTGCGGGAGACTTTAATCCCCCCACCTAACAACGTTTGAGGCATCGCGTAATACCTGATCGGCCATTTGAACTTCTCCAGTTGATTTTTTAGAAATTGATCGTATTGCACTTTACTCAGTAAGGTATCCGTTTGAATCACCGCCACTGGCCTATGCCCAAATTCCGCATCTTCTACTGGCACAACAATGCTCTGAGATACACCTTCCAATTGATTGAGCACGGCCTCAATCTCTTCACAGTGAACGTTCTCACCACCGGAGATAAATTGGTTATCGGCTCGACCAATGATCTTGAGCTCGTTGCCTCGCCACTCACCGAGATCCTTGCTGTCAAACCAACCGCTTTCGTTCAATAGAGGAGTGACATCGCCTTGGTTGAAATAGCCCACTGCTAGCGTTTGTCCACCGATATAGATACGTTGACCCACCAGCTTAATAGCGCGATTTGGCAATAGATGCCCAGCGTTACTGATGCCATCGATTCGCTTCGCGGTCACAGTTGAAGCGGCTTCTGTCATGCCATACCCTAGCCAGGTATCAATGCCTTTTTGTGATGCTCTCAATGCGAGTTCATGCGCGACGTGGCTACCGCCCAGCAAAACATGTGTGAGAGACGCCTCGGCTTCATCATCCAGTAAACGCTTTAGCTGCGTCGCAACTAAAGAGGCGTGAGAGACGCCAACAATGTCTTGGGTAAGATTCCCGCTCCCGATCTTAAGCGTCGCTCCAGCAAATAGCCAACGATAGACAATTGCCAAGCCAGACACATGATATAGCGGCAAGGAAAGCAGCCATGTATCTTGTGGTTTAAATTGGAACTCTTTCAATAAGCCTTGAGCTGAAGCAAGATGCTGACGATGAGTATGCGCGACCGCTTTGGGTGTGCCCGTTGAACCAGAAGTAAAGACGATAGACGCTAACGTATCATGAGAATAACCTTCACTAGGCGTGCTGCCATGAGCATGCTCGGTGGGTATAGATAACGCGGTGAGACCAAGTGCTGGTAACCGCGACTCAGAGTAAGCACTAACTACACCATCAGCAAACCACACAAAACGTTGCTGATTTGGCTTGTACAACGTTGTCAATTTACTAGCAAGAGCATCAAAAGGCTGCGGCATGGCCAACGCCGCGACTGCCCCTATTTGCTGCGCAGCAAGATAAAACCACAGGGTTTCGACTTGGTTTTTACCGACAAGCATCACCACGTCCCCACTGACGACACCTTGCTGTTGCAAAGAGTAAACGTACTGATCAACATGCGCCACTAATTGTTGCCAGTTGAATGATGTGTTGCTTGTCTCAAGCGCAATAGAAAAAGGGCTCACCTGAGCCCAATATTTCCATGGTGAAACCGTCATGTTATCTATGCACAATGCCACACTAACTCCTGCTCTGAGAGCGGAACAATTGGAAGTTCACACGTCGGCCAGCCCTGTTCTAGCTGCGCTTTAAACAAGCCAATCGTATCTAATCCAGGGATCTCATTCGGAAGCAGCCACTGTGCTAAACGCGCAAGTTGAATAAGGCCAAAGCTTGATTCAATGCTTGAACTGATCACTGCTTTAATGCCCAGTGTCTTCGCCTTCTCAATCAGTTTAATACAAAAATCAACCGAGCCGATCAAAGTGGGTTTTATGATGATATATTTCACTCCCGTCAGGTCTTCTAAACTGAAGTCTTCACGTCGAGCAGCATCCTGTAGTGTTTCATCCCAAGCAATAGCGATGCCAGTGTTAATAGCGAAAGATAAGCTATCGCCCGGAGAGCGACATGGCTCTTCTATGAAGGTGATACGTTGGCGTAATGATGGAGAGATGTACTTCGCAAACTGCTGTGCTTTTTCTGGGGTCCATGAGCGGTTTGCATCAAGACGCAGCGTTAATTGGGGGATCGACTCAAGGAATAAGTTCACTAACATACCATCGCGGATCGGTTCGTATAGACCCACTTTGACCTTCGCAACTTTCTCGCCTTCCATTTCGTTCAGTTTAGGGATCAAGTCATCGGGATCGCCGGTACATAAAGGGGCAACTTGGTATTGGCCTTGTGCAGGTAAAGCGTCGGTAAGCTCCAATTTAGCCATCGATAACCCAAATGCGACCGATGGATACATGTTGTTGTAATCCAAGGGTAAGCGCGCTACCCAACGCTCTGCTTGCGCTTGCAGTTGTATGCCAGCTTCTTCAGTGCCCTCTATGCTAAAACCAACCAGCGGAGCCACTTCACCACGACCGACTTTATCGCCTTCAGCCAATTCAACGATGTAACCTATGCGTTCCGTCAGCTTGTTATCTCGCAGTATTACGCCACTGTCCATTGGTAGACAGTAACGATAAATCTTCGCTTTACGCATAATTTAGAATCCTATGTATTACCATAAATTCTGAGCTTTTTAGCAAGAAAACCCGCTAGTCTCCCAGAGGGCAAGACGCTCAGGACGAAAAACGAAACAGAGGAGAACCGCCGCACCTCTTGTTCGCCGGATTAGGGGTTGCGAGGGAACTTGTCAAAGTCCGGACGACGTTTCTCATTAAATGCGTTACGACCTTCTTGGCCTTCGTCCGTCATGTAGAACATCATGGTCGCGTTGCCCGCAAGTTCTTGCAGACCCGCTTGACCATCACAGTCTGCGTTCAATGCCGCTTTCAAACAACGCAGTGCCATTGGGCTGTGTTGGAGAACTTCACGACACCAACGAACGGTTTCTTTCTCTAGATCCGCTAGTGGTACGACGGTGTTTACTAGGCCCATGTCTACCGCTTCTTGAGCGTTGTAGAAACGACATAGGAACCAAATTTCGCGAGCTTTCTTTTGGCCGACGATACGAGCCATGTAAGAGGCGCCCCAGCCACCATCAAAAGAGCCTACTTTAGGGCCAGTTTGACCAAATTGAGCGTTGTCAGCAGCAATCGTGAGGTCACACATCATGTGCAGTACGTGACCACCGCCCACAGCCCAGCCAGCTACGGATGCAATCACTGGTTTTGGACAGGTACGAATATCACGTTGGAAGTCTAATACGTTTAGGTGATGCGTACCTTGGTCATCTTTATAGCCGCCGTAGTCACCACGAATCTTCTGATCACCGCCAGAACAGAATGCGTCTTCACCAAGACCTGTCAAAATGATTACGCCAACCCCAGAGTCATAACGTGCGTCAGATAACGCATCAATCATCTCCTTCACCGTCTGAGGGCGGAACGCATTACGCACTTGTGGGCGTGCAATCGTAATTTTTGCGATACCATCTTCTGACTTGTGGTAATGGATATCCTCGTATTTGTCGCCGCAATCTTTCCACTGAGCCGGAGCGTAAAGTTCTTCTTCAGAAATGCCTACTGTTTTAGCCATGGTGATTCCCATCGTTCTCGTTGCACTCACCCAAAGTGAGAATGAATTATTTGATCAACTTGTCTCGCAAATCGAAGTGGTTGCTCTTGGTGGACATTGTGTCCAGCACCCTCGATTTGTCGATATGCCAGCCCGCTTGTCTCAGCAAGCTGACTAAACTTTTTATCTTTTTCGCCGCAAAGGTAATACAGCGGAACCTGTTGTCGCCGCAGTGCAGGCAACAGGTAAGATTGCTTCGCCAATGATGTCGCAACTAGCATGTCCGCAACCGCTGGGCCAAGATTAGCACTTCGTTTCGTCACCAATGTTTGTTTTTGCTCATGGTTTAGTGAAGAAAAGATCAATTGTTGGTACCAATCATTCAAAACACAGGCAAGTGGCTCAGTTTTAAAACGCTTTGCCCAATGTAAATCATTATCGAGTCGTGCTTGCCTTTCTGACTCGCTTTGTAGCCCAAAATTTCCTCCCTCAACAATGGCTCCGCGGATATTGAGTTCCGGAAAACATCGGCTGGCAAGACCGTGCATAACAACACGACCGCCCATTGAGTAACCAATCAGAATAAGCGGTTGTTGTGAAGGAAGTAATAAAGATAGTTCGGAATTGAGTAATTTGCAGCAATCATTCAAATTGCTGCAAGAAATCACTTGGCTTTTTCCATGACCGGGCAAGTCAACCGTCACTCGGTCATACTGAGGCAGAGCATTTAAGCACTGTTGCCAATCCTTACCACTACCAAGTAAACCGTGCAAAAAAACCAGGGTAGGCAAAGTCCTACCTTGATGCTTTGCCGCTGCCGGGAAATAGTCAGAATAGAGCATGCAAATTTTTACTAAAGGACTTGAGATGCTCGATAGCTTGGCAAGGTGGTGTTTGCACCTCGACCACTAATGCACCTTTTCCTTGCGCAAAGTGTTCAGAAACCAGAGATTGGTATTCCGCGAGTGTGTCGGGTTTACGATACTGCAAACCAAACTGATTCGCGGCATGTTCAAACTCATAACCGTGAGGCATTTGATAGAAGGCCTCACGATGCTCCGGAGGCACAGGCAATAAGTCAAAAATCGCTCCGCCATCGTTGTTGGTGATCACTAACACCGCAGGTAACTTGCTATGAGTAAACAACGCCAATGAGTTCAAGCCATACAAAGCTGAAGTATCACCAATAAACATCAACATTGGGTTGTTACGCGCGCGTTGTACGCCACTCGCAGTAGCAAACACCCCATCAATGCCTGATGCTCCACGGTTAGTGAACACTTCTGTGTTGTCTAGCTTACCAAACATGTCAATCAGTCGGACAAACAGACTGTTGCCAACGAACAGATCCACACCTTGAGCACGCTCGGCGAGATCAATAGCCAATGCAATTTCGCTCAGTTCACTTCTAGGATCGGAGACAAACAGACCTTTGGCATGCTGGGTGACCTGTTTAATGTCCGCAGCCAACTCATCGGCCCAACCAGCATACTCTGATGAGAAATGAGACGTTCGCTCAACCCAATCACTTGGTTGCTCCACCCAATGCCATTGCGGTAGATGGCTCTGGTTATCACGCTCTAACCGAGGAGAAACGAACCAATATTGCGTATCTCCTCCCTGTTGATTGCGAGATACGTGCTTATCTAGCCATTGATTAAAACGTTTGGAAATGATGCGACTACCAAACTGAACAATCAAATCGCAACCATCCAACTGTTTAGCTAATCTAGGATTTTGCAGCCACAAATCAAAGTGTGCCCAATCTGAACTCAAACCACTTTGTGGGTCAGCCAGTACCGGCCATCCCATTTGTTTCGCAAAGGCTCGAGCAGCTTGCGCTTGAATCAATGGCAGGCTGCCGATCACCACAAGTCCTTTGTTATCACCGCAACTTGGGATAGCGCTGTTGGTTTTCGGGTTAAAACGCTGACAATACGTCACTTTACTTTCCCGCCAGCCTGCGACGGTATCAAGGTAACCCTGATAGACACTCTTTTGGGTGTCAGAGTACAAAGGCTCAGGGAACGCACAATTGATATGGACCGCACTGCCTCTTAAGCGCTGCGTAAACATCACTTCATCAACAGAGCTCAGCAACCAGTTTAGTGGTGTAGACAACGTCGGGCTCGGTAAATTCAAACTGTCTGATACGTGCGCCGAAAAGATTCCCAATTGATTGATGGCTTGGTTTGCGCCACAACCGACCAACTCGATAGGCCGATCTGCCGTCAGTATAACCAGCTTCTCACCAGTGAGTTTCGCTTCTGCAATCGCTGGCAACAAGTTCGCCACGGCAGTACCCGATGTAACAATCACGGCAACAGGCTCTTTACTCGCTTTGGCAAGGCCCAGAGCCATAAAACCTAAGCCACGCTCATCAAAGTGAGTGTGAATGGTGAAGTTGGGGTGCTCCGCTGCTTCTACCGTTAGAGGGGTTGAACGGGATCCGGGCGCAATACAGACGTGATTGACACCAAAACGGTTCAGTTCTGTCAGGATGGTTTCGGACCAGATACGATTCAATACCGCTTGATCAATACTCATGACGCAACCCCGAGTGGCGGAAGGTCTGAAATAAGAGAAAGTAACGTCGACATTTTTTTATCTAACTCGGCCCATTCATGCTCAGCAATGGAACCTGGAACAATACCCGCGCCAGCAAACAGTTGTAATTGGTCGTTTAGAACCAACGCACTTCTGATTGCGACGCAAAACTCCGCACGTTCATGGCTAATGTATCCCATTGAACCCGCATACCAACCGCGAGCAAACGGCTCGTTATTCAAAATAAACTGCATCGACTCTGTACGCGGTAACCCCGCAACTGCGGCGGTTGGCTGTAATGTAGCAAGCAGTTGTACCCCATTAATACCCGGTTTCAGCTCCGCATTGATACTGC
>NZ_ABGR01000042.1 GCF_000171815.1 Vibrio sp. AND4
CCATCAAAGTGAATAATTATTGCTTTGTAAAAACAAAAAAGGTTGATGCATTCACATCAACCTTAGTCTCTATTGGCTTTATTTGATGAGAGAGATTTCTCAAATATCGTCACGCTCTATTGGACAACTCATACAGCGAGCACCACCACGACCACGACCTAATTCGTTACCAGGAATCGTTAATACTTTAATTCCGGCTTTGTCATACTTCTCGTTGGTGTAGACGTTACGTTCGTAACCAATTACAACGCCAGGTTTCACCGTTAATACGTTGTTGGCATCGTTCCATTGCTCACGTTCAGCTTCGTAGCTATCACCCCCGGTTGTGATGATCTTCAATTGATCTAAGCCCAGTGCAGATTCAATCGCATGCAGATAATTGTGCGAGGCTTCCACGTGCATTTCGCCGTTGCCTTTAGGCGTTAGGCGCCAAGTGTCTAAGTCTTTACGCATGATCTCTGGATATACCGAAAATGTATCCACATCCATGTGCGTCATGACAGTATCAAGGTGCATGCATGAGCGGTGTTTTGGTAGGTCGACCGCTATCACTTCTTTCGCCTGACCCGATTTGAATAAGCTTGCCGCTAGGCTTTCTACGCCTTGTGGGGTTGTGCGCTCAGACATCCCAATCAAAACAGCACCTTTACCGATAACCAGTACGTCACCACCTTCGATGTTGGCATTGTCGTAGTGTTGGTCTTCATTACCAAAGTAATTGATGAAGTCTTGACCTGCGAAGGTTGGGTGCCAGCGGTAAATGGCACGTAAATGATTGGTTTCGCGTTGGCGTGCAGGCATCATCATTGGGTTGAGAGAAACGCCACCATAGACCCAACATGAGGTGTCACGAGTAAAGAGGTGATTCGGCAGAGGTTCAATAACGAAGTCTAATGAGCGTTTCATCTTCGGCAACATTGATGAAGATTTGATTGGCAGTTCTGAGTAAGCTAAGCCTCCAAGAAGAATGCTTGCTAAGTGCTCGTTATCCATCTCTGTAAAGTACTGGCGTAAATCATGAGCGAAAGTCGGGCCGTAGCGGAAGTCAGAGATCTGAGTGTTCAACAACCACTGTTTTGCTTCTGAAACCGCAAGGGTTTCAACCAGTAGGTCATGAAGCAATAACACCTGAACGTCCTGCCCACGAAGGGTGCTTGCAAATGCATCGTGCTCTTCACCAGCGGCTTCAACCGCTAATACATCATCAAAAAGTAGTTCATGACAGTTCGATGGTGTTAGGTGGGTGAGGGCACGCTCTGGGCGGTTTAATAGAACTCGTCGTAGTTGACCGACTTCTGATCCAACATAAAGCTTACTCATTTTGTATCCTTACAAATATTCCAGTCATTAGTTATGACAAGCTTGGTGCAAAGATGCAAGTCCGATAACTTTGCTTATATTTTAAAAAATAATGATCTTTTGGTTTTATATTTTGTAAATTCTTTCATGCTGTAATTTAATTCTATATTCCATCGATTGTTCATCCGTTTTAGAAAGTGCGTTTTTATTCCTTTTAGCTTGAGGGAGAAAAATACATCAATAGTGCATAAAGTGTGCATATCTATTCTTTAATATGCAGTTTTAGTTCAGCTTTATTCGTTACAATCGGTTTGTTGAGCTGGCGCTGTATTCACTCCACGATCATAAACACGCAAACAGGCATCATACCCTCCAAGTTTGGACTCTATTAGGATCTTCTGAATATTAAAGTTTGAACACTATTGTTAATTTTTTGTTTCTGTGAGCGGAGTTTAGATTTGCGAGCAAAAATTATCATCAAGAATCACCGCTGTTTGCTGTTTGTCGGTGGCTTTTCATCGCAATTCGTGCCATATTTCACCGCATTAACTTACTCAGCTTTGAGTGTAGTGTTTCCATCAAGTAACTAATCTGGAGCCAAATATGTCTCACGAAGATGAATATCTATCAGTAGAGAAATTAATTGAGATTCAAAAGGAAGAGACTCGCGATATCATTGCAGCATTGTTAGAAGATGGCAGTGATCCAGATTCACTATACGAAATTGAGCATCACCTATTTGCTGAAAGCTTTGAGAAACTAGAGAAAGCGGTTGTTGAAGCGTTCAAGATTGGCTTTGAAGTACTTGAAGCTGAAGAAACTGAAGATGAAGATGGTAATAAGTTGCTTTGTTGTGACGCCACGATGGAATCGGCACTCAATGCGGAAACAATTGATGCACAGGTTGAGAAACTGGTTCATCTTGCCGAAAAATACGACATCATTTACGACGGTTGGGGTACTTACTACGAAGGCGAAGATGCGCTTTACCCTGAAGAAGATGATGAAGACGAAGAATAATGCTCTTATTCAACGGTAAGAAGCCAGCGTTTATCGCTGGTTTTTTTGTGCTTTGAAAACGACAACCTCAGATAACCATAAATAATTCTCATTGAGTTTTTAGGCTCATTACCTGTCACCCTAAGTTACTTATGTATATAATGCATGAAAATTGATCTAGCTCAAGGTGGCTATGCAACTCTCACTCGCTGGCTTATGGCAAGTCTCTCCACTGACAGACCTTTCTATCCCACAGGACGACATCACTTTCCCTGCTCCTTTGAGTCAGGTGTTGCCTGCAGAATTAACAGAAGAAGCAATTCGTCAGCAAGAATGGCACCTTATGCATGACATTGAAGTGGACGAGTCCATGATGGCATTTCCTGCGGTTGAAGTGGTGTTGGGCGGGGTGGATTATCATGCTGAAGTGCGCTTAAACGGAGTAGCCTTGTTCGATTGTGATGGTTCGCAAAACGTGTACAAGAAAGACATTCGACCATTTTTGCAGATGGGACGTAATCGTTTTGAGATCCTATTCCTTGAAGAAGACGAAGACCTTCTGCTGGAGGAGGATAAACCAGAGTTATGTACACTTGTGGGTCAAGGCCATAAAAAGAGTGATGAGCGCTTAGGGATATGGCAACAACCGTATCTTCAGTTCATTCGTCATGTGCGTTTGGATCATGTGACAACCGAGCAAATATGGCACCACGGTGGCGGCTGTGAGTTTAAAGTTGACTTTTACTACCAGACTTTTGCACCAGGTCTAGTTTCTGCTTCAGTGAAATTTAATGGTATGACTTACCATATTCCTATTGATGTTCGAGCGGATCATGCCAGCGCTTTGTTCCAGATTGAAGCGCCAAAATATGCAAACCCGATCGATCCTGATCCGGACGATCTCTATCAACTGTCAGTTGAGCTGGATGGGCAACGCCAAACGCTATCTGTAGCACTGAGCCAAGCGCTCTGTGTTACCCACCTTGCACTTTAAGTTTGGGTATAGAACGCTATAACGTTTTAAGCATCACGATTTCACATGCATCATGCCCTGTTTGTCCAAGCGGGGTGTCCAAATGTTCAAAGCCTAGTTTTTCATATAAGCCTACCGCTTCTCTTAGGCATTCTGTTGTTTCTAAATAGCACTGCTGATACCCAAACTGTTTCGCCAGTTGTAAGCTCAATGCGACGATGCGTTTGGCCAAGCCGTGCCCTCGTGTTTGAGGTAAGAAGTACATCTTTTGCAGCTCACACACATTTGGCTCACCTGCTAAAGGTGCAAAGCCGCCGCCCCCCACAATCTCGCCTTGGTATTCGACCACCCAGTAGGCTGCGCCTTGTTGATTGTAAACCGAGTACATATCATCCAGTGTTGGATCGGCCACACCATAACCTTTGTCTGCAGTTAAGCCGTATTCTGCAGAGACTTTACGAATAACTTGAGCAATGCCTGGGTTATCTTGCGCTGTAATTGGACGAAGGGTGAAGCCAGCAATTTGTTCCATGTTTTGCCTTTTAAAAAGGGTCACGAGTTGTGACCAATATATTTCGTTTAAGCGTGTTGGTGCAAACAAAACTGTGGTGCTTGGTTATCTGATTTACGCATCCATACTTTCTCGTGGAAGTAGTAAGCCACTGTGTTCAAGCTTGGCTCTAGCATCGCCATGATACCGCCGACAAACGCATCACCTGTTAGCAAGTAAACCACACTAAAGGCAACACTGAAGTGGATAGTAGCAAAGCTTGCGGTTTTTAATTTGGTCATCCACTGACGAGCTTTAAGCGCTGGGACTTTTGCCCATGCCTTTTCATGAAAGTAGAAAGCGACGGTATTCACTGAAGGCTCAATCATGGCAATTAAACTACCAATTAGAATGTCGCCAGTAAGTACGTAAGCGACACTAAACGCGATAGTAAAATGAAGTGCTGCAAAGGTTAGTGTCTTTTTCATGATAATTACTCAATCTTTGTGTTGTTTCGATAGGTCTATTATTGAGAATTATTATCATTAAATCTAATGGGCAGTTAAGATTAGTTTGATAGGTAAAAACTATTAAACAGGAAGCAGAGTAGGAGAGAAGAGTGGATATCTTTGAAAGCTTTCCTAGTAATAAAATGCAAAAAGGGTTGATGCTTTCACACCAACCCTTTGATTCTTCTATTCTAGCCTTTAGCGATTAAAGTGCAGCGATCGTTGTCTTCTGCTCTTCTAGCTTAGCTAGTGTTTCTTTGTAGCCTTCAAGCTTCTCACGCTCTTTAGCAACAACGGCTTCAGGTGCTTTCGCTACGAAGCCTTCGTTACCGAGTTTGCCTTCGATACGCTTGATTTCGCCATGAGTCTTCTTGATTTCACCATCTAGACGAGCAAGCTCAGCGTCTTTGTCGATCAGACCCGCCATTGGGATCATCAGCTCAGACTTAGCAACCAATGCGGTTGCACACGCTGGCGTTTCTTCGCCAGATGCAAGCACGCGTACAGACTCTAGTTTCGCTAGAGACATCAGTACTTGTTTGTTTGCTTCAAGACGCGCTGCGTCTTCTGCGTTTGCTGCTTTCAGCATAACGTCAAGCGGCTTACCTGGGTTGATGTCGTATTCAGCACGTAGGTTACGGATGCTGGTAATGAACGCTTTCACCCATTCAATATCGTCTAGTGCTTCTTGGTTGAAGTTTGCTTCGTCGAATTGAGGCAGTGCTTGAAGCATGATTGTCTCACCTTCTACACCTTCAACTAGTGGCTTGATGCTTTGCCAGATAGTTTCAGTGATGTAAGGAATCACAGGGTGAGCTAGACGTAGCGTCTTCTCAAGAACCGTGATTAGTGTACGGCGAGTACCACGTTGTTGCGCTTCAGTACCTTTCCATAGAACGGGTTTAGTGAGCTCTAGGTACCAGTCACAGAATTGGTTCCAGATGAATTCGTAAAGCGTGTTAGACGCCATATCTAGACGGAAGTTGTCGATATGGTTGTTGAACGCTTTCGCTGCAAGTTCAAACTGAGACTCGATCCACTTGTCCGCTAGTGAGTATTCAATCTCGCCACTTTGTTCGTTAGAAGATTGGAAGCCACAATCTTGCTCTTCTGTGTTCATCATTACGTAACGGCTTGCGTTCCATAGTTTGTTACAGAAGTTACGGTAACCCTCAAGACGCTTCATATCCCAGTTGATATCGCGACCTGTGGATGCCATTGCTGCAAGAGTGAAACGCAGTGCGTCTGTACCGTATGCTTCGATACCGTTTTCAAACGTCTTACGAGTGTTCTTCTCGATCTTCTTCGCTAGCTGAGGCTGCATCATGTTGCCACAACGCTTCTCTACCAGAGACTCTAGGTCGATACCATCGATCATGTCGATTGGGTCAAGCACGTTACCTTTCGACTTAGACATTTTGTCGCCGTTTTCGTCACGGATGAGACCAGTCACGTAAACCGTCTTAAATGGTACTTGTGGTTTGCCGTTTTCGTCTTTCACGAAGTGCATAGTCATCATGATCATGCGAGCAACCCAGAAGAAAATGATGTCGAAACCAGTTACTAGCACGTCTGAAGGATGGAATACTTTTAGGTCGTCAGTTTGCTCTGGCCAACCTTGAGTGCCGAACGTCCATAGTGCAGAAGAGAACCAGGTATCCAGTACGTCTTCGTCTTGGTGCAGTTCAATGACTGATTCTAGGTTGTTGTTCTTACGAACTTCTTCCTCGTCACGACCTACGTAAACATTGCCTTGGTTATCGTACCAAGCTGGGATGCGGTGACCCCACCATAGCTGACGAGAGATACACCAGTCTTGAACGTCACGCATCCAAGAGAAGTACATGTTTTCGTATTGTTTAGGCACGAATTGGATGTCGCCGTTTTCAACTGCTTCGACTGCTGTTTTCGCTAGAGGCGCAGTACGCACGTACCATTGGTCCGTTAGCATTGGCTCGATAACTACGCCACCACGGTCGCCGTAAGGTACTTGTAGATCGTGATCTTTCACTTCTTCAAGTAGACCTAGCTCGTCGAATTCAGCCACGATAGCTTTACGAGCGGCAAAACGCTCCATACCTTGATACTTAGCTGGTAGCTCAGTGCTGTAAGCGTCGCTTGCTTCGCCGTTGGTGTTGAATATTTCAGAAGCGTCACGGATGTTCGCGTCGAAAGTCAGGATGTTGATCATTGGCAGCTGGTGGCGCTTACCAACTTCGTAGTCGTTGAAGTCGTGCGCAGGTGTGATTTTCACACAGCCAGTGCCTTTTTCCATATCTGCGTGCTCATCGCCCACGATTGGGATGCGACGATCAACGATAGGAAGGATGATTTCTTTACCGATAAGATCTTTGTAACGTGGATCTTCTGGGTTAACCGCAACACCAGTATCACCTAGCATGGTCTCTGGACGAGTCGTTGCAACAACGATGTAGTCTTTGCCATCCGCTGTTTTAACACCATCTGCTAGTGGGTAGCGGAAGTGCCACATGTTGCCTTTAGTGTCTTTGTTCTCTACTTCGAGATCTGAAATCGCTGTGTGTAGCTTTGGATCCCAGTTAACGAGACGCTTACCGCGGTAGATTAGATCGTCTTCGTATAGACGTACGAACACTTCTTGAACGGCATTAGATAGACCATCGTCCATCGTAAAGCGCTCACGGTCCCAGTCTACAGATGCCCCAAGACGACGAAGCTGTTTAGTAATAGTGCCGCCAGACTCGCCTTTCCATTCCCAGATTTTGTCGATGAAAGCTTCACGACCGTAATCGTGTTTTGTTTTGCCTTCTTCTGCTGCGATCTTACGCTCAACAACCATCTGAGTTGCGATACCTGCGTGGTCCGTACCTACTTGCCAAAGCGTATTTTTACCCTTCATGCGTTCACAACGGATAAGCGTATCCATGATCGTGTCTTGGAACGCGTGGCCCATGTGTAGGCTACCAGTGACGTTCGGTGGCGGGATCATGATGCTGTATGAATCTTGAGTAGTATCACCGTGTGGCTTAAAGTAGCCTTTCTCTTCCCAAGTCTGATAGAGATCTTGTTCGATTGAAGTTGGGTTGTATGTCTTTTCCATAGCGCTCTTTAAATGGATACGTTGATGGTTGAATCTAAGTCAATCTTTATAAGTGAACTCTCTGGATGGAGAGCTTAACTATAAGGATTGACCGCTAGGGATACTGAATTTCGACCGTTTGCAATTGATAGCCTGCTTGACGGTAAATTTTATACCTTTGTCTTGCGAGCTGTTTCGCTTTTTCTTCGCAAGGCACGAAGTCTACCACTTGAGCAAACTTGTTCGCAAAGGTTGTCTCATTTTCCGCCAAATTAATTACCAATTGACGATTCCAATTGGGTTTTACCCCATTGTGGCCGATTTCAATATTGGTGGCGTATTTCGGTCCTTCGCCGACAAGGTTATGTGCAGTGAACGTGTCGGCATCAACTTGCCAAAAGGCTTCAGCGAGCTGTTCTGCATGCGGTTTATTTTGGCAGTTCAGATACACTTTTGCTCCTTGGCGAGCAAAGTGCTGAGCCAAAAATACGACGTATTGCTCAAAGCCAGTTGCCGTCGCTTGCGGACTCTCTTCGTTAACGATGTAGAAGGTTGCCGTTTGCATTATCCTCTCACTTGTCGTTGATTGCTAAGACCATCTTAACCCCAATTTTTAATTAAGATAATTGAGGTAATAAAAAAGGGCCTTGCGGCCCCTTTAAATGTTGTTCAGAAATTATTCTTCTGTTTCTTGGCCGCTGCGGTTCAATAGGAACTGGACAAGCATTGAGACAGGGCGGCCTGTTGAGCCTTTGGCTGCGCCTGATTTCCAAGCCGTGCCTGCGATATCGAGATGTGCCCAGTGGTATTTCTTCGCAAATTTAGACAGGAAACAACCTGCAGTGATCGTGCCCGCAGGACGACCGCCGATGTTGGCCATATCTGCAAACGGGCTCTTCAACTGCTCGTGGTACTCGTCTGTCATTGGTAGACGCCATGCACGGTCACTTGCTTGCTCAGAGGCATTGACTAACTCGTGAGAAAGTGGATTGTGGTTAGAAATTACACCACTGATATGATGACCGAGTGCGATAACACAAGCACCGGTTAGCGTTGCAACGTCTACGACACATTCTGGTTCGAAACGCTCGACGTAAGTCAGTGCATCACACAGAACAAGACGACCTTCTGCATCCGTGTTAAGAACTTCAACGGTTTGACCAGACATGGTTGTTAGTATGTCACCTGGACGGTAAGCGTTGCTGCCAGGCATGTTTTCACAGCCTGCTAATACACCAATAACGTTGATCGGTAGATTTAGCTTCGCCAGTGCTTTCATTGTTCCAAATACAGACGCAGCACCACACATGTCGTACTTCATCTCATCCATACCTTCACCAGGTTTTAGAGAGATACCGCCAGAATCGAACGTTAAACCTTTACCGACGAGTACGATAGGTTTTGCATCTGAATCTGGGTTACCTTTGTATTCGATGACAGACATCATAGATTCGTTCTTCGAACCACGACCAACAGCTAGGTAAGATGTCATACCCAGTTTTTCCATCTCTTGCTCACCAATGATTTTGGTGGTGACGGTTTCGTAATCGTCAGCAAGACGACGAGCTTGAGATGCAAGGTAAGCAGGGTTTGCGACGTTTGGTGGCATGTTGCCAAGATCTTTTGATGCTTTCACACCAGAAGAGATGGCTAAACCATGAGTAATTGCTTTTTCACCCAAATTCAATTCACGACGTGTCGGTACGTTGAACACGAGTTTACGCAGTGGGCGACGAGTTTCTGGTTTAACGCTTTTGAATTGATTAAATGTGTAAAGACCATCTTTGGTCGCTTCAACTGCTTGGCGTACTTTCCAGTACGTGTCGCGACCTTTAACGTGCAGTTCAGTCAGGAAACATACTGCTTCCATAGAACCTGTTTCGTTAAGTGTGCTGATCGTCTTTTGAATGATTTCCTTGTACTGGCGCTCGCCGAGTTCACGTTCTTTACCACAACCTACAAGTAATACGCGCTCTGACAAAACTCCCGGTACTTGATGCAGTAGCAGCATCTGACCAGGTTTACCCTCTAGATCACCACGGCGAAGTAATGAACTGATGTAACCGTCACTGATTTTATCAAGTTGTTCGGCTACTGGAGAAAGGCGACGTGGTTCAAACACACCAACAACGATACATGCGCTACGTTGTTTCTCTGGACTGCCACTTTTTACACTGAACTCCATGCGTACTCCTACATCCTGAAGACAAATTGCTCTAAATGTTAGATAATGATCGCCTACTTGTTGAATTTAAGCTCAGAGGTTACTCACAGAGCCGATTTAAGCGCTAACATCTAGTTTAGAATTTTTAAAAAATAAATGGTTCAACGGGAAATTATAGTGATTCGACCAAAAAAACAAGTTTTGTATAGGTAATTTCAGCGTGATTATTGTTAGATATTTGATCCGCGAAACACTCAAGAGCCAATTTGCGATTTTCTTCGTGCTTTTTTTGGTATTTTTGAGCCAGAAGTTTATCAGTGTTCTTGCGAAGGCTTCTGACGGGGATATTCCTGCAGGATTAATTTTCTCAGTTGTTGGTTTAAACATGCCAGCAATGGGGCTATTAATGCTGCCATTGAGTTTGTACATCGGCATATTGATCACCTTTGGTCGTTTGTATGCGGAAAGTGAAATCGTGGTGATGAACGCGACAGGCATCGGAAACAAGTTCTTGGTGCAGGCCGCGCTATGCCTGGCAATCATTACTTCCGGTGTGGCGGCGTTCAATGCTCTTTGGCTATCGCCTTGGTCGCAAGACCGCGTAGAGCAACTTTACGATCAAGTTGAAGCCGAAAACAGCGTAGACTTACTTCAGAAAGGTCAGTTCCAAGGGACACCGGATGGCTCTTCTGTTGTCTTTATTGATGACATCAAAGACAGCACGCTCAGCAATGTGTTTGTCGCACAGATGCGCCCTCGTGATTCTGTCTTACCAAGCGTGATGTTCTCTTCTTCTGGTGAAGTAAAAGAGTTGTCGGATGGTCGTCAGGTTATCACCATGCATGATGGTTCTCGCTATGAAGGCGTGCCGACCCGTGTTGAATATATGGTCACTAAGTTCGATCAATATGAAGGGGTGATTGGCCAGCGAGAGGTGAAGCAAAAGGGACGTGATTGGGAGGCGTACCCAACGCTAGACTTGATTGGTCACCCAGATCCTGAAGCACAAGCTGAGCTGCAATGGCGCATTTCGCTGTTCGTTTGTATTCCACTATTAACCATGCTGGTCATTCCTTTGTCTGCGGTAAACCCGCGTCAGGGACGCTTTGCTAAAATGGGCCCGGCTATCTTGATTTACCTCGCGTACTTCCTTGCAATCAGTGCGACGAAATCTGCACTCGAGGAAGGCACTATTCCTGCTGCTATTGGTATGTGGCCAATCAATGCGATGTTACTGATTGTCGCTATCTTAGCCAACATGATGGACAGTGTTCCCGTTCGACGAATGAAAGACAAATTTCGCAAGAAGAGGCTCGCATAGGCAGTGTTTAAACTCTTAGATCTTTATATCGGTAGAACCATCATCTCTACCACCGCCCTTGTTCTGGCGACCTTTGTCGGCTTGTCGGGCATCATTAAATACGTTGAGCAATTACGCAAAGTGGGTCGTGGTACTTACGACTTAATGCATGCGCTTTACTTTGTGTTGCTGAGTATTCCCCGCGATATCGAAATGTTCTTCCCAATGGCAGCGCTACTGGGCGCTTTGATTGGTTTGGGTATGCTGGCGTCTAGCTCTGAGCTTGTGGTGATGCAAGCGGCAGGCTTTTCTAAGTTAGATATCGGTTTATCGGTGCTCAAAACGGCGGTGCCACTGATGCTTATCGTTATGACATTGGGTCAGTGGGGTGCACCAGAAGCGCAAAAGATGGCGCGCGACCTACGTGCGTTTGCTTTGTCTGGTGGTAGTATTGTGTCGATGCGGGCAGGGGTATGGGCTCGTGATGCCAATGACTTTATCTTTATTGGTAAAGTAGAAGATGACAAGCTCTACAACTTGAACATGTGGCGTTTCGATGAAGACAAGAAGCTCGATAAAGTTATCTTTGCCGAAGAAGTCGACTACCAACAAGACAACAATTGGTTGATGCGTTACGTACAAGTTACCGATATGGAGAATGAGAATGCCATCACTAAGCGTGACATAGAGCAGATGGAATGGCACACCTCACTCGCGCCGGACAAACTTGCGGTTGTCACGGTAAAGCCAGAAGAACTTTCTCTAAGCGGTTTGTATGATTATGTGAGCTACTTGAAAGCGACAGAGCAAGACGCTTCACGTTATGAGCTGGCATTTTGGCGTAAGCTATCTCAGCCGCTTTCCATTGCGGTCATGATGCTGATGGCGCTATCATTTGTATTTGGCCCATTGCGCAGTGTGACTATGGGCGCGAGGATACTCTCTGGTGTGGTCGCCGGGTTTTCCTTTTACATATCCAGTGAGTTCTTTGGACCACTTTCTTTGGTATACGGTATACCGCCAGTATTCGGCGCACTAGCGCCAAGTTTGGTGTTCCTTGCTATTGCCATCGCCTTGCTAAGAAGAAAGTTGTAGGTTTCAAATCACGTAAATACAAAAAGGAAGGCTTCGAGCCTTCCTTTTTTCATTCCGCTTTTACCGTTTGGCTATTTTGCTTTTGGCAATACCACCACCTCTGTTTTTGCCCAGATGTCATGGAAGCCGCGCTTTTTAGGGTCAATTGGTACTGTTAAGTTTGCTAAGCCGAAGCCTGAAGTTGAGATACGAATTAACGCCTGAGTAATCGTAATTGGTGCGCCATCTTTACTGTTACGAATTTGCATCTTCCAAGCTCGCATTCCTAAAGTCTGACCTGCGCGAGTCCAGAAGAATACAAAGAAGTAGATCCACACCGCTGCAAGATAAAGGGTAAACAAAGGACTTAATACCGGATGTTTTCCGAGCATGTCTGCTGCATCCACGTATTCCCCGTAGCTCAGCAAGCCTGCTGCGTTAAGAGCAAATATAACCGCCATAACTACGCCCGCAGCCATCATCTCAATCGCGAGGATAATCAATGTGTCGTAAAACAAAGCTGCGAGTCGACGGAGAAAGCCCGCTGGTGGGAGAGTTGTAGAAGTCGTCATAGTTCGATCACTTACCTGTAAAATTGTGCGTCAGAATATAGATTCCACTCGCTTGTGAAAAGAGAGCTAACGCACAGAGTGTCTAATTGTGGGTAAATCGTAAGCGTTAATAGGGCTCTATCCTCATCATAAAACAGTGAAGCTATCAAACACAGCTTATTGTGCTTAGAGTACAAGAGTACAAGAGTACAAGTAGGTATGATCGAGGTTAAAGGTGATCCTAGTGACAGGTGCAATAGATAAGCTGGAAAGACAGACTGAACGAATTAGTCACATTTTGTGGCGAAATTATCAGCAAACGATAGTTATTTAAGGTTTTTCTGCTTGCGAAGGTCAAAAGCTTCCGTATAATGCCAACCATCAAAGGGCGATAGCCTAGAGATGCCGGTGTGGTGAAATTGGTATACACGACGGATTCAAAATCCGTTGCCTTCGGGCGTGGCGGTTCAAGTCCGCCCACCGGTACCATATATAGAAAGGTCGCTTTTATAGCGGCCTTTCGTCGTTTAAGGCATTTGGAAATGACGCAAGAAGTTAGCGTTGCCTTCGCGGTGGCGGCAGGAGTGCCTGTCCAATCAAGTCGCCCACCGTTACCATATATAGAGAGGTCACTTTTATAGTGGCCTTTCGTCGTTTAAGGCATTTGGAAATGACGCAAGAAGTTAGCGTTGCCTTCGCGGTGGCGGCAGGAGTGCCTGTCCAATCAAGTCGCCCACCGTTACCATATATAGAGAGGTCACTTTTATAGTGGCCTTTCGTTGTTTAAGGCATTTGGAAATGACGCAAGAAGTTAGCGTTGCCTTCGCGGTGGCGGCAGGAGTGCCTGTCCAATCAAGTCGCCCACCGTTACCATATATAGAGAGGTCACTTTTATAGCGGCCTTTCGTTGTTTAAGGCATTTGGAAATGACGCAAGAAGTTAGCGTTGCCTTCGCGGTGGCGGCAGGAATGCCTGTCCAATCAAGTCGCCCACCGGTACCATATATAGAAAGGTCGCTTTTATAGCAGCCTTTCGTCGTTTAAGGCATTTGGAAATGACGCAAGAAGTTAGCGTTGCCTTCGCGGTGGCGGCAGGAGTGCCTGTCCGAACAAATCCGCATTTGATTATCTCAGTAATTGTTTCTTACTTTATCGTTTATGGACTTCTAAGTATCTTCGATAGCAAAGAGTAGTTATCCACAGTTTTTTGTGGGTAAGTTGTAGAGTTCCTGAGTGTGAAGTCGGGGTAACTTTAGGGCTGATTGGAAAGTATCCAGTTGGAATGTTTTTTTAGAAAAAATGCATTTTTAGTATTGCTAAAGAAAATCTTCTCCCTATAATGCGCATCCATCGAAACGG
>NZ_ABGR01000041.1 GCF_000171815.1 Vibrio sp. AND4
TAATCTTATCTACTTACTCCTCGAAGGGTGATGTGACATGAAAATTATAAAAATCATTGCTGTTTTAGCTCTCTTTTTAATTGCACTGGCTTTAGGTTCTCAAAACCAAGAGATCGTGACTTTCAATTACCTTCTAGCGAAAGGTGAATTCCACCTATCAACGCTCTTGGGTGTGGTCTTTGTGGTTGGCTTTGCCGTAGCATGGGTTGTCTTTGCAAGCATCCAGCTTAAGACTCAGCTTCAAGTTCGCCGTCTGAAAAAGAAACTTAAAAAGTATGAGCCCGCTGATGCAGAGAAACCTGCAAAGTCAGCAGTAGAAAAACAGGCATAAGAATAAGGCCTAACTTTAATGCTTGAACTACTCTTCTTGTTATTGCCGATAGCCGCCGCTTATGGCTGGTATATGGGCCATCGCAGTGCTCAGCAAGACAAGCAGAAGCAATCTCATCAAATATCTCGTCAGTATGTGACGGGTCTTAACCTGCTTCTATCTGACCAGTCAGATAAGGCGGTTGATCACTTTATTGAATTGCTCCAAGTCGATAACGAAACGATAGATACACACCTAGCGTTGGGTAATCTATTCCGTTCTCGTGGTGAGGTCGACCGTGCAATTCGGATCCACCAAAATCTCATTTCCCGCTCTGGCTTGACTCTAGACCAAAAAAATCTAGCCCTACAGCAACTGGCGAAAGACTACATGGCGTCTGGTTTTTTAGACCGCGCAGAGAAAATCTTTGAACAGTTAGTTGAGGAGCCAGATCATCGCGAAAGCGCGCTTCAACAACTTGTTACTATTTATCAACAGACGCGTGAATGGGAAAAAGCGATTCATTACGCCAACCAGTTGGCTAAGATGGGCAAAAAGCGCAATCGTATTCGTGCTAACATTTCACACTTCTGGTGTGAGTTAGCGATGCTTGACCAAGCAGATGGCAACACGAGTAAAGCGATTCAACACTTCAAGAAAGCACTCTCAGAAGATCCGAAATGTGTTCGTGCAAGTATTGCGCTCGGTCGTGTGTATTTGGAGTCAGAAGATTACAAGCACACCATAAAATACCTTACGGGTGTACTTGAACAAGACAAAGACTTTATCAGTAATGTATTACCAACGATTGCCGAATGTTATCATCACTTAGGTCAAGAGGATGAGCTGGTAGAGTTTTTGCGTGCGTGTATTGATAAGAAGGCAGGGGTTTCATCAGAATTGATGCTGGCACAGCTTGTCGCTCACCATGAGAGTGTTGGTGCAGCGCAAGAGCTGTTGACCAAGCAACTATTAAAGAACCCAACCATGAAAGGTTTTTACCGTCTCATCGATTACCATATTGCAGAAGCAGAAGATGGTCGCGCAAAAGAAAGTCTTTCCACATTACAAGCGATGGTTGGCGAACAGTTAAAAGTAAAACCGCACTACCGATGTAGAAAATGTGGTTTCTCTACCCACTCCTTGTACTGGCATTGTCCGTCATGCAAAGGGTGGGGGACAATCAAGCCAATCCGAGGATTGGACGGTGAATGATTTAATGCAGCTGACAGAGTTTCTGTCCGCTGCATTTTTTTAACCTTTTAATAAGAACCAAAAACTCATTAGGAGATGAAATGATCGACCAAAAAGTTATTGTTGCACTGGATTATGATAACCAAGCGGATGCGCTTACGTTTGTAGATAGAATTGATCCTGCGTCTTGCCGCCTGAAAGTAGGCAAGGAAATGTTTACGCTATTTGGTCCTGATTTTGTACGTGAGCTTCATAAACGCGGTTTCTCTGTCTTCCTGGACCTGAAATTTCATGATATCCCGAACACATGTTCAAAAGCTGTTCGAGCTGCCGCTGAGCTTGGTGTATGGATGGTAAACGTTCATGCGAGTGGCGGTGAACGTATGATGGCGGCTTCTCGTGAGGTCCTTGAACCTTACGGTAAAGACCGTCCATTACTGATCGGTGTGACTGTGCTTACAAGCATGGAACAGAGTGATTTGGCAGGTATTGGTTTGAATGTTGCGCCTCAAGATCAAGTGATGCGCTTAGCAACGCTGACAAAGAACTCAGGCCTTGATGGTGTTGTGTGCTCTGCGCAAGAGTCTTCTTTGCTTAAGGGTAAGCTTGGTAATGAATTTAAGCTAGTGACACCAGGCATTCGTCCTGCGGGCTCTGAGCAAGGTGACCAACGCCGCATCATGACGCCAGTAGATGCAATCCAAGCAGGATCAGACTATTTGGTCATTGGTCGTCCTATCACTCAGGCGGTGGAACCTGCATCGGTTCTTCAGTCAATCAACGCTAGCTTAGCGAATATGTAATCTTGCTTTGAACCATGCGGTAAAAGGTGAAGTGGTAACGCTTCACCTTTTTTGTTTTTGCAGCTCGTAAAATTTCAAGTAATCTTCTTCTCCATCTCATATTAGTTGGCGGTGTGGCCACGGAAACGGCTTGAATTAACTCAATATTACTGACGAAAATGATAGTTGCATAAGGGAAGTGCAACCATGTGTGACCGATGGCTTGCGTTACAAATGTGTTACGAATAAGATGGGAGTGATGCAATCATTGCGTTGTAAGGTCAGGAAGACCTTGTGAAACTCTCAGATATGAATACGGAAGTGGATAGGATTTCGCTTTGTATTACTCTCATCATTTCTTTTACTGTACCTTGTGTACAGTCATTTCGAGTTTCACTCGTTGTCAGTCTTCCTGCCGTATTACACACATACAACAAGGAAGAAAACAATGATAAAGATACTGCCATTTCCGGCATTAGCAATAATGTTTGCGAGCAGTTTTCCACTAAATGCTGCTAAGCTACCTGCGGATATCGAATGGACCTCAAATAACAACGAACCACTATTTGCTTCAGACGAAGCAGTACGAGGTGGAACTTACCGCACCTTTATCCGTAGTTTCCCACAGACACTTCGTAGCGTAGGCCCTGATGCGAACTCAGGCCTTCGTCAGTACTTTATGGACGGTGCTCCGAAGTTAGCTCAGCGTCACCCTGATACTGGCAAATGGATTCCACAGCTTGCCAAAGCGTGGGCATTTGGCGATGACAATAAAACGGTTTATTTCCAATTGGATGAAACTGCGAAATGGTCAGATGGTGAGAAGATCACCGCGGACGATTACGTGTTTATGATGAAGTATTACACGTCAAAAGACATCATCGATCCTTGGTATAACGACTTCTTTAAAACGAGCGTTGTCAGTGTAGAGAAAATCGATGATTACACCATCAAAGTCAACTTAGCTGTCGCGCAAAGTGAAGATTCGTTAATGGTGTTAATCAATATGCCAAGTAATGGTTTTCAGCCTCGGCCCGAGCATTTCTTTAAAAAAGAAAAAGACGAAAATAAAGATGGCATGCCAGATAACTTTGTTCGTAAGTTTAACTTCAAATCTGAGCCTACAGCAGCACCTTACTACATCGATAAGGTGAAGAAAGGCAAGAGTGTGACATTCAAGCACGTTGGTGAAGATTGGTGGGGCTACAACAACCGCTACTACAAAAACCGCTACAATGTAGACAAGGTACGTATCACTGTTATTCGTGATGAAGACATCGCGATGAAACACTTTGAAAAAGGGAATTTAGATTATTTCGAGATGGTACTACCAAATCTCTGGCACGATAAGACAGACAGTGATGTTTACAAGAAAGGCTATGTACAGAAATATTGGGGCTTTAACCAAGCACCTCAAGGAGCAGGCGGCCTTTGGATGAACACGGCTGTGCCGATGTTGGATAACTTAGAAGTGCGTAAGGGGATCGTGGCTGCCACGGACGTTGATGGCATGCTAAAAAACATCATGCGTGGTGATTACTCTCGCAAGCCCCATGCCCTTGGATTTGGTCACGGCGATTACGACGATCCAAATAACACACCGCCAAAATTTGATCCAGCTGAAGCGGTTAAGCACTTCGAGAAAGCGGGCTTTAGCAAAGTAGGCTCTGATGGTATTCGCTTAAATGACAAAGGTGAGCGTCTAAGCTTTGCCATCACTTACGGCTATAACTCACACACGCCGCGTATTGCATATTTAAAAGAGCAAGCAAAGCAGGCTGGCCTGGAGTTTACTCTGAATTTGGTTGATGGCTCTTCGGCGTTTAAATATATCCTTGAGAAAAAGCATCAACTTGCTTTCTTAAGAATGGGGGGAGGTGAAGTACCATCGTATTGGGAGTACTTCCACTCGGACAACGCAAACAAACCACAAACGAATGCGCATACAAACTATAGCAGCCCAGAGCTAGACAAATTGATTGAAGCATACGACAACGAGTTTGAGCAGCAAAAACGCTATGATTTGTCTCGTCAAATTCAAAAATACGTTGGTGACGCTAATGTGATCGTTCCTGGCTACATGGTGCCGTATACCCGTGATGCCCATTGGCGCTGGGTTAAGATCCCGAAAAATGGTATGACAAAGAAAACTGAGTGGATCCTGCATCCAATGGACATTGCAAATTTCTGGATTGATAAACCAATGAAGAAAGAGACTGAAAAAGCCATGAAGGCGGGCAAAGTGTTCCCTGAAGTGACCGTTATCGATGATCGTTACAAGTTGTCATCGAATTAGTCGTTTAGTGCTGAAAAGCGTTAGATAGTAGAAACTAAAAAGCCCCGAAACTCGAATGAGGCGGGGCTTTTTATCTTCTTAAGAACACGTGCTAGAGCATTACATTAGCAAGTTAAGTTTGTCCGCAGACATTTGGGTAAGTAAGCGCCTTATAACTGGGCAGCAATTTGGTCGGTAAGGTTGTTCAAACCTACCGACAATGCATCGACAAGCGCGTCATAGCCATCATCTTGTAGCGGCATTTTGATTTTGATAGGGGCGCTATTTTTTACTTTGCCGCTAGCATCAATTATCAACCATTCGCCTTCGATTTCAGCATTGCCTTGGTAGCTACCATTGAACTTGCTCAATGAAAGCTGAAGTTTGCTTCCGCCACTTTGGTCAAGCAGGTTATTGACTTCAACCGGCCAGTATTGGCTTTGCTTGCTGCGTAGCTCGCCAATAACGCGTTGCGTAATTTGCTCAGAAATATTGTGCGCCCACCGATAGTGCTTCGCCTGCACAATTTTCGTTTCAGAGGTTCGATACACAATACCACTGTCAGTGAGATAGCCAGCGAGCTCCACAGGACGAACCACCAGCTGTGAACGCAGTGCAATCATGGCGTCACTTACCTTGGGTGAACTTGCCTCCGGTAAGACATACAAAGCGCCTGAGTTTTCTGGAGCACTGCTACAGCCTGCCAGTAGGGCAGAAATCAATAAAAGTTCGCGTTTCATTATTTATGCCCTCTCACTGGGGTTGGATCCTTGACTTCGTCTTCCCCGAATACCAACGAATTTGGTTTTTCATTCAGCTGCTTTAGAACTGGTTTAAACTCTGTCATCACTTGTTCTAGTTCTTTCAATGTCGACTCCATCTCATTGTACATAGTGGAGTTCGGTCCATAGCCATCCAAGGTTTTTTGTAACTGTTCCAAGCTGTTACGAATATCCTCTGGAATGGCTTTGGTGTCTTCTTGGTTAAGTAGACGATCCACGCTATTCGCGACGCGTTCTGCGGAAGCTAGAGTTTTTTCTGAATTCTTCAACGTCTTGTTCAGTGAGTTCAGCGTGTCTTCCATCGGTAAGCTGTTTAGTTTCGTTAGGAAGTCATTAACTTGGCGTTGAACTTGGGCAAAACCACCTTGCTTGGTTGGGAAGACATCATAGCCCTCAAACTTACTTGATACATACGGCTCTTCATCTGAGTAGAAGTCAGTGTCGATGTACAGGGCTCCAGTTAATAAGTTACCAGTTTTTAGTGTGCCACGAAGCCCTTTGGCAAACTCTGTTTTTAGCTTATCTTTGAGCATTGGCAGTTGGTTGGAAGGCAAGTTTTCGTAAACGCGGCCAAGTTCGATACGCACAAGCACCGGGATTTTCTTCGCTGAGAATTCTTCTTCCGGTGTTGGCATACGCATTGGCACTTTCATAACCGTGCCGATACGAAGGCCGCGGTATTCAACAGGTGCTTTGCGCTTTAAGCCACGGACGGACTCTTCAAACATCATCACAAACTGAATGTATTCGTCGTACATTCCTTCACGTACTTGCTTCGCATCGTCGAAAAGGCGGTAGTACAGCATGTCTTCTGTAACTGGATCGCCAGCGGCTGCTCCCGGTGCGGTATCAAACGTCACGCCTCCGGTGATCAGACTTTCTAACGAACCAAATTTCACCTCAAAGCCCTCAGCGCTAAGTTGAAGGTCAACGCCTGATGTCAACCAAAAGTGCGTTTTAGTACGCACCAAGCTATCATATGGCTTGAAAATGAACAGTTGATACAACGCACGTCGAGTTTCAACATCGAAGCTGGTGGTTTCCACTCTCCCAACCGTAAAACCTTTGTAAATAACAGGGTCGCCAACGCCTAACTTTCCGGCTTCTCTATGCGTTAAAACAATACGTAAGCCTTCGGCATCAGGAGATGCTACAGGGGGAACGTCAAGCACATCAAAGTGTTCTCTCTCTACCTTAGATTTTCCCGGTTGCAATTGGATGTATGCCCCAGAGAGCAATGTTTCTAAGCCAGAGACTCCTTCACGGCCAATGCGTGGCTTCACTACCCAGAACAAAGAATCTTCACGTAGCATACGATCGGCGTCTTTGTTCATTTGTGCAGTGGCAATGATGTGGTCATAGTCCATGCTCAGTTTGACGTCAGTGATGGTACCTACTTTTACATTCAGAGCTTTGATCTCCGTCTTTCCGACTTCAATCCCTTCTGCTGTTGGTAGCTTTAGCGTGATTTCTGGCCCAGTACTGTTGATGTATTGAAACAGCATCCACGCCCCCATTGCTAGAGCAAGAATTGGAATAATCCAAATCGAGGAAATCTGTTTTTGCGGCGTTATTTGAGCGGTTGTTTTGTTCTCATCACTCATATTTTGCTTTCTCAGTTAAGTTATTATTCATAGGCTCCTGCACTCCGCTTTGTGGTGATTGCCATAACAAACGCGAATCAAAAATCGTTGCAGAGAGCATGGTGAGTATGACCACTGCAGCAAATGAGAGTGCTGCTGGACCGGGGTAAATCGCCATTAGGTTTTGCAACTGCACGAGTGCAACCAAAATCGCGACTACAAAAATATCAATCATCGACCAACGACCAATAAATTCAGTAATTCGATAGACCTTCAGGCGAGAAATACTCTCTTCCTGGGGTAAGTACTGCGCTTTTTGAGCATTGTAGTAAAGCCATACCAGTGCAAGCATTTTTGCCATCGGAATAAACACGCTGGCGAAGAAAATCACTGCGGCAATAGGGTATGAGCCCAGTTGCCATAGCAGGACCACGCCTTCCATGATGGTTGAGCCTTCAGTGTGGCCAAGGCTAACGGTATACATCATTGGATATAAGTTGGCAGGGATGTAGAAAATGATTGCCGTAAACAACAAAGCCCATGCTTTCTGAAGGTTATCTTTAGGGTTATATCTGTGTACAGAACTGCCGCAGCGAAGACACTTTTGGTGTTTTTGTTTTTCAATTGGATTAAGTTGATGACACGTATGACACCCAATGTGGTTCTCGTTGTGGTGTGTGTCACCCTCTTTCACGTCTGGTAATTCAAGTACAGGGGTAAAGTGTCCCCACAGCCAGCTCTTGTCGACCATTGAAATACATTTTACCACCAATACAGTGTAAACACAGAATGCCCAGAATGAACTTCCCATGCCGATTTCTGCCAGTGAAGCGATCTTAATCAAACTTACCAACACGCCGATCAAGAAAACGTCGACCATTAGCCATGGCTGTACTTGGAACAAGAGTCGGCAAAGTGTTTTCGCCATGTGAGTCGATTTTCTTCCTAATGGGTATTTGAGTGATTTTAGTGCTTGAAGATGGAGAAAAAGGAGTAAGCCAACATAGATCGCGGGCAGCACAACTACAGTCGCCAGCAGCAAAGCACCGAGTAGAGCGTTATGAAATTCTGCCAACATCTTTGCCGCGTGGATTAAGGTGATCTCTTGAGATAAACCTTGAACGCTAAATGACATAAACGGAAAAGAGATGCTCAAAACTAACATAATCAGACACGTCACCGATATAGCAATAACGCTTTGATATGGCTTAATGTTGACTTTCGTTAGAGGATGCTTACAGCGCGGGCATTGGGCTTTTTGACCTTGTTCTATATCAGGGATACGAACGACCAAGCCACACTCCTCACAAGAGATTAATTGACGTGAATTAGGTTGAGTACTCATTCCGTTACTATTTTAAACATTTAATAGTTAAGGATAACTCTTTTTCTTCTTAGGCGCTTGTTTTTAGAGGAATGTTTTAAAAGCTAATAACCTAGTTAAATCAAAAGCAGCGGTTAGATTTGGTTTACGCCTTGTTCCTTACTTATTACTGAGAACAGCTCACATGCTTCTAGTTTTTTATTTTATAAACTCTTGCTCGAACTTCGCTTTAACGTAATCGATAAAGGTTCGCAGGCGTTTTGGTTGGTAACGGTCACGATGGAAAATTGCGGAAAGCGGTACGGACGGGATTTCCCAACCTTGCATCACTTTGACCAGTTGGCCTTGTTTGACCTCTTCGTCACAGTAACTCAATGGCACTCGAATAATACCGTTTCCATATAGTGCGCCCATCACAAGAGCTCGGCCGTTTTTACAACGCAGATTACCTTTCACGATTACGTCACTGTGTTCGTTCGGGTTAGCCACGTTACGATAACTCCAGCGAGTGACGGAACCTGTTAGAGTGCGGTGTTTCGCTAGATCTTTTGGTGTGACAGGTTCACCGTGTATTTCGAGGTAGTTTGGACTTGCAAGCGTGGCCATATCAATCATCATTAGTTTGCTCGCAACAAAGCCCGCGTCTTCCAACTCGCCCATACGAATGGCGACGTCGAATTGGTCCTCAATCAAGTCAATTCGCGGCGAAGAGAAATCCAAGTCTACGGTAATGTTTGGATACTCCAACATAAATTCGTTGACGTATTTGGCAATGATATCCTCGCCGATGTATCCACCCACGCAGTTTACGCGAATCAAGCCACGTACTTCTTGAATGTCGTCGACAGCCGCGATCAGCGCTTGATCAATATTGTACAGCGCTTTCTCACACTCTTGATAAAAGCGTTCACCAGCATGGGTCAAACGCAGAGTACGCGTGGTGCGAGTTAGTAAGGTCACTCCCATTTGTGTTTCGAGCCCACTAATTTGGCGAGACACATGAGAACGAGAAACGGAGAGCGCTTCTGCCGCTTTGGTGAAGTTACCCAGTTGAGCGATCAAAACGAAGGAGCGAATATCAGTAAGATTAACGTTGTTGAGCATGTCAAATTATGTATAGAAACGGTAGCCATAAGACTATCACAGATCATGATGAAAACACGCTGTTCAAACGATCATACTACTGATGTTGGCACTAAATTACTTATGATTTCCGGCGACTGGTGCGCGCTAAAATCTGCTCGGGTTGTAGACAGTGTTAATAAGCTAAAACTCTTTCTTCTAACCCCCATTCTCCTAAAACCGTTGTATTAAGCCCTTGCGTAATTGAGCCCTTTTAATTGGAATCAGAGTCACCACAGTGCTGTTTAATTGAGTGGTTACATTTTAATCTTCATAGTTGATATGATTGTAGTTAGCGTTGAAATAGATGTTTCTATAGTTATTTTGAGCTTTCTATCAAAATGATATTATTAATAGTTAAAGGCTCTTTTAAGATGAAGTTCCTCTTTTTTGTAGAGTGTAACTTCATGCTTAAACTCGATGAACTAAAAAGTAAAACCAGCACTGGTGGGGGCTACAAGCCCGTTGATGCAATCATCAACCCGCCGCCACCACCACCGCCACCGAAGTTAGCGCAAACGATCCAGGCGCGTTTCGAACGGCAACGTAGGGAACGTCAAGAAGAATTAACTTACAAAGCAGAAGATGAGGAGCGATGGGCAGCGAATCGTGAGCGAGTAGTCCGGAAATCAACACCAAAGCCTAAAGCGGTCATTGTTCCTGAGTTCGAAAGCCATTTTGAAACGAGTTCTATTGGTATTGAGAACGAGTTGAAGGGATTGGTTGTCGCTTTACCCAGTCATGCGTCACAGAAATTTGGCTATGTCCATGATGCAGAGGGGCGCCCTCTATTCATGTTGACGAAAGACATGAATCAGGGCGCCTATACGAATCCAATGGGTATTACCGATGTTAAAGGTACTGATAATTGGCAAACGCATACCATTGAGCTGGTCACTTACCCAAGCGAAATCCGAGATAAAAATGCGATCAATAGTCGTAAAGAGTCAATGCTCTGGCTGGCTGAAGTGCTCACCAAGCATATTTATCAATCCAATCATAAAGCATTATCTAACCTAGTCAGCGAGGATGGCCGTTTTACTCTAGCGATTTCAAATCCCAATCATGTGATTGCTGCTGGTTATGGTGCATCAATTGAAGCGCAGGGTCAGACTATTGGCATGATGCAGAGCGGGCAGCAGGCCTCTATGGGGGTGAGTGCGAAAGATTTTGGTACAGGATCGTCAGAAGAATTGAAACTCTTGGAGTCTGCTACTTGGTATCAGGCGGGATTACGGCAGAAATTTGCAGCTACTGCTGAAGCTGGAAATGTGACACTTAACGATCAAGACATGGCCCAAAATGTATTTGCTTATCTTACATCCATTTATTCGAATACCGCGAGTTTGGCGATAGAGTATGGTATCCCTATCGATGGCTGGGACCCGTCTGAAGAAGGCATTCGACCGTCGGCTGAAGGGTTGACTGACCCTACAGTGAAAAATGCATGGAAAATTTTACCAAGAACCAAGCCCAAGCAGATGTTAGAACTGTTAAGTTCACATGACTCTAGTTATGTGAGAAAACAAATTTTAGCCAGTTTGAAAGCATCTCACTCAGAGAGCCTAGCTAAGAATGTATTCGCTTATTTTCAAGATGGCGGTGAAGTAGCAGGACATGGAATTAATAATGCGACGACGGGACGTTCGAGCAACCCGGAGCCTGCGATTGTATTTGAGTTCCGCACTATACCGAGTGATCTTACTGAGTTTGTTCCACGAAAAGAATGTGCAAAGTTAAATGTCCAAGCGCTGGATGAATTTGTGCCTGCTGACCGGAGAAAAATTACTACCGAAGTCAATACTATTGTACAAAGTAGTGATGATTTTGACTCTTGGTTTCAGGCTCAAAAGGAGGCTAAAAACCAACCACGAGTAAAAAATCCAAAGACAGCAGCATCTATTAACCAGAAAGCTGAATGGGTGATGACTCAAAAGCCAGCAGAATGGGACAGAATAACGTCACCTTTTAGCTCTAAAAAGTAACGTTGAATCGTAACCTGATTATTGGTGTTGAGGCTTAATACAGCAATAGATCACTCAACCGAGTTATCTATTTAACCAGCTGCCGCAGTATCTAACATTTGCTCGACTTAGTCATACCATTTACGACAAATTTAGGACAATTATACCGAAATAATTTGAGAACTTTATGTTCATAAAATGGTCACAAGACTACACAAAAATAATCGGTATCAATAATGGCAAAAACTTGGCTTGTCTCTGCTGTGAGCGTTGGATTGCTTGGCGGCATTGGGTATTTTTATCTGCAATCTTCGACTCAACCAGAGGCATTCCCAACGCTGACAGTTGACAAGGGAACTATTGAAAAACAGGCAGTAGCCGTTGGTCATATTGTTCCTGCTCACTCAGTGTCTATTAAATCGCAAATCGATGGTATCGTAGGCGAAATATACGTTAAAGTCGGCGAAAATGTTCAACAAGGGCAGCCTTTGATCAAGGTGCGCCCGAATCCTACGCCACGAGCTCTTACTGACGCATCAACAGATTTAATGCGTAGTGAAGCAGATTTAGAATCCGCTAAGCAAAAACTTGTTAACCTTGAAAGCTTAGTGAGGCAAGACATCATACCAAATAACTACGACGACTACGTCAGCGCGCGTTCTGCAGTAAAATCTGCTGAAGCCGACGTTCTTCAAAAGCGTCAGAATCTAGAATTGATCCGTAGCGGCGAAGCTTTGATTGGTGATGCCCGTTTAACCTCAACCATCTATGCACCAATTGACGGTACAGTATTGAATCGCAAAGTGGAAGTTGGTGAGCCCATCATCTCTACCGAATCAAGCCAAGCCGCGACAGAAATGATGTCTTTGGCTGATATGAACAGCCTGACCTTCAAAGGCAGTGTCAGTGAGCATGATGCCGCGCAGCTTTCTACGGGCATGCCTGTTTTACTTACCGTCGCGCCTTATCCGGATATTGAGATCTCCGGTGTATTAACAAAAGTTGCGATTCAATCAGAGAATCTAAACTCGCCAGAGGACAACGCCTCAGCAAAGAGCTTTGATAACGGCTTTGAAGTGGAAGTTGGCGAGTTGAAGATCCCGAAAGAAGTCCTGTTGCGTTCAGGCTTCTCATCGACAGCAGAAATTACACTGAGTAAATCCGAAAACGTGTTAACCCTGCCAGAACGAGCATTGCAATTTGAAGGCGATACGCCAAGCGTATTGATTCAAGATAGTTCGGAAAAAGGCTTCCATAAACAGAAAGTGACGCTAGGTTTATCGGATGGTATCAATGTTGAAGTACTAGAAGGCGTTGAGCTGAATGAAAAAATTATCGACAACAGTATGATGATGGGAACCGCCCATGACTAAGCGAAACCTGTTTAAAATGGGATGCGCGATTTTGACCGCCACACTCAGCTTACCAAGCTATGCGATTTCCATTGAGCAAGCTTGGCAACAGGCCAAGCAAAGTGATCCAAGTTATGAGAAAGCTAAGATAGGGGTTGAGCTTGGCGAAGTGGGGGTCGATGCAAGTCGGAGTGCACTCTTACCCGGCCTAAGCGCCACAGCGTCGGCGAATTGGAATGAATCCGCTGATAATACCAACAATTATGGCGCATCGCTGTCTCAAACTATTTGGGACAGTAGTTTGTGGTCAGATCTGGATCAAGCCAATGCCAACTACATTAAATCTCAGCTGGAGCTGGCTCAGTCACATAATGAACTCGCACAAAGACTGCTTTCGGCCTATTTGGACGTTGCAAGCGCTCAGGGGGATCTGCAACTGGCGCAATCTAAACTGGAAGAAGGCAACAAACTGCTGAAGATCATCGAGAAGCGTTATCTCGCGGGCAAGGTTAAATCTGTTGATGTTGAAGAGATCCGTGCGACACAAGTTGCCGATAAAGCCGGTATTTTGAATGCGCGCTCAGATTTAGAAGTTAAACGAGCAGAGCTGGCAGCCTTGATCAACCAAGTGCCACAAGACGTTGACCAAATTCGTACTGACTCCCTTGTTCAACCGCCAATGATGGTGGAGTCGCAAGAACAGTGGTTAAAACTTGCCAAAAACAGCAGCCCAGAGTTGTTGGTGGCCGCGCAGAATGTCAAAGCCAGTGAGTTTGCTAAGAGCTCTGCCCAAGGCGATTATTACCCAAAGGTGGAAGGTAATCTCGGTTATCACGATGACGATCGACGTAAAGACGGCGAGTTCAGCGCTGGGGTTACTCTGAGCGTGCCGATCGACTTAAACGGTGCAACGCGTGCAAAGGTCGACGAAGCGTCACTCAATATCCTCAGCGCAAAACAAGACTTACGTAAAGTCGAAATCGACATCCAAAAACGCGTGATTCAGCAATTTACTCAAGTCGACATCAACTGGAATCAAGTCTTGATGGCGAAAGAGCTGGTTACCTCACGTGAGAAAGTGCTGCGCAGCAAAGAGAAACTCTACGACGCGGGCTTACTTGAAGTCTCGGAAGTGATCAATGCGCATAACAGCTTGTTCGAAGCAAAAAACAGTCTGCAGAACAACCTGTACAACTATTGGCGTCAGCGCATCGGCTTATTGCAAACCGCAGGTAAATTAGATGATGATACCATGGTACTGATCTCCCGAGCGTTTCATTCATGAGCACCCTATTGCGGCGAACCTTTTTACAAAAAACGTTATTACAGCAAACCTTATTGCAGCAAACCTTATTACAGCAAACATGGCAAACGCTGATGGCGCACCGCATGAAGAGTATGCTGGCCATTATTGCCATTGCTTGGGGCGTGATTTCT
>NZ_ABGR01000040.1 GCF_000171815.1 Vibrio sp. AND4
CATGACGCAGCGTATCGATATTCGATACAGCAACGAGTCAGCCGTGTGAGTGGTCATATCAATACGTTGGCAGAGAGCCTACATAATATCCTTGTCAAACTGAATCACTCATCAGAAAATCTCACCTCTGCCGCATCAACGAACGAGCAAACGTCATCGCAAGCACAAGCTCAGTTGAACTCTCAGCGTGAGCAAACCGCAAACGTTGCGACAGCAATGACAGAGATGTCTCACTCAGTGCAAGAAGTCGCACAAAGTGCTCAAGGCTCGTTAGAGATGGTACATCGCGTCGAAACCGCTTCTGATCTCGGTCGTAACGTTATGAACAGCAACATCTCAACCATCAGCCAACTTGAAACACGTTTAAACGAGTCAGTCTCTGCAGTTTCAGAACTACAGCAGATGAGTGGTCAAATAGGCTCAATTCTAGATGTAATACGTAATATTGCGGAACAGACCAACTTGCTTGCACTAAACGCAGCCATTGAGGCGGCACGTGCTGGTGAACAAGGTCGGGGCTTCGCCGTAGTCGCAGACGAAGTTAGGGTACTGGCTTCAAAGACGACACAGTCGACAACAGAGATTGAAGCGATGATCACTAACCTTCAATCCAGCTCGCTGTCGGCGAACCAAGTCATTCAAAGCTGTATGAGTGATATGGAAACCTGTGTCGAACAAGCCTCGCGAGCAAACAGCTCTATGGAAGAGATTCAAGCACTGATCATCGAAATCAGTCAGATGAGTACACATATCTCTCAAGCGGCCGTTCAGCAAAGCGAGACATCAGCGGATATTGCACGAAACATTGAAGACATCAATGCCATTGCTGAACAAAGCTACCATGCAATGTCGAGCATTACGCAAACCAGTGAGTCCTTGACTAGACTGGCGCATCAGCAAAATGAGCTGGTTCATCGGTTTAAGCTATAAAATCTTCTCAAATCTTAGAAAAATCATTACAACCAACTGTATAAAGGCGACTTTTATTGAAGTCGCCCTTGTTTTTTATCAGCCTTGTCTACATATGCCTTATATGGCTCGCTCATCCCCTTTTCTTTTCTCTTTTCGAGCAAGCCAAATAAAAAGGAAAATCTATGGCTGTTCATGTTGGTATTATCGACCAAGACCCAGTGAGATTAATTACTCCTCTTTTGGATAATCGCACTGTCAGTACACATATCGTCTTTATCGGCGACAAAAGCCAATTCGATATGTACGAGCGACTGAACGCAGTATTAGAGCAGCGAGAAATTACGTCGGAATTCTTTGAAATTCCCTCTGTGGTCAATACGTCTCTGATCAAACAATCTATCCAAGAATTGGCGCAAAATCTCCACGACCGGAATGAAGAAGTAAAACTTAATGCAAGTTGTGGACTACGTCATCGGTTACTTTCTGTGTACGAAGTGTTCCGAACCTACCGCTGGCCAATCTTCGTAGTAGAACCAAACAGCGACAAACTTTGCTGGCTTTACCCAGATGGCAAAGAGGACACACAAGTCGAGGACCACATCACGATATCGGATTACCTCACTATCTTTGGCGCACGCGGCGAATTCCACCATGTAGACCTTCCACCTCAACTTGACCAAACCCTATATGAGCTTGGTGAGCGTTGGGCTTCGAATGCTCTGGAACTTGGACCTGGTCTCGCTACGCTGAACTACCTTGCCACCACTTGTCGTAAAGAGCAGAAGTTAGATGTTGAGCTTTCAGAGAAACAACAAGGCTACCGTGAACTGAACATGCTGCTTACCGATTTGGTTGAAGCGAAGATCGCGACTTACGAAAATGGCGTTCTCACCTTTGCAGACGAAGATGCACGTCGCTTCTCTAACGGTGAATGGCTAGAAACACTGGTCCACAGCACAGTAAAACAAATTCAAGACACCATGCCGACGATTCAAGACCGTTCATTAAATGTTCAGGTTTATCGCAAACTCGGTGAAAGTGAAGTTCGCAATGAACTTGACGTCGCAACGGTGGTAAACAACAAGCTTCACATCATCGAATGTAAGACCAAAGGCATGCGTGACGATGGCGATGACACCCTTTATAAACTGGAATCGTTGCGCGACCTATTAGGCGGCTTACAAGCACGAGCAATGCTCGTCAGCTTCCGCCCACTGCGTCACAACGACATCACTCGTGCAGAAGACCTAGGCTTAGCCTTGATCGGCCCTGACGAGCTGAAAGTTCTGAAAACGCACCTGACCGAGTGGTTTAAAGCCGCTGGCGGTTCTGACGAAATCTAATCGTTAATATCCGATCAAAAAAAGCAGCCTCGAGCTGCTTTTTATTGGACCAGTTTTGTTTGAGTACTCAAGAAGAACAGAAACATAAAAAAGCCAGAGGCAAACCTCTGGCTTTTTTATGTTTGTTTGAATATCAACTAAATAATGTACTTAGAGCATCTTACGCGCGGCTTCTACTACCACTTTAATTGAGCGAGCTTCCGTTTCTTTCAGCGTTGAATGATCTGGAATCTCTTTCTGTGTACGGTTGATGATAACGCCCGCAACGCAACCAGCTTTAAGGCCTGAGCTTGCACACATGGTTAATAGTGTTGCTGACTCCATCTCGAAGTTCAATACGCCCATGTCCTGCCACTCTTGCATAGAGCCTTGGAAACGCTTCACAACGCGACCAGAGAAAGTGTCGTAACGCTCTTGACCTGGGTAGAAAGTGTCACTCGAAGCCGTCACGCCCATATGAACGGTTGCACCAGATTCTTCAACAGCGGCTTTCATTGCGGTTGCGATGTCAAAGTCTGCAACTGCTGGGAACTCCATTGGAGCAAAGTGCAGGCTGGCACCGTCTAAACGAACAGAACCAGTGGTTACGATCATATCGCCAACGTTGACATGAGGTTGGATTGCGCCTGTCGTTCCCACACGTAGGAAAGTACGAACGCCAAGCTGCGCGAGTTCTTCTACTGCGATAGACGTCGATGGGCCACCGATACCAGTGGAACAAACCACAACTGGGTTACCGTCTAGCTCTGCACGGTATAGCGTGTATTCACGGTGACTTGCGAGAAATACTGGGTTTTCCATTTCTTCTGCGATTTTTTGTACGCGCGCTGGATCGCCCGGAATGATCGCTAGAGTAGCACCATTAAGATCCGCTTCAGTAACACCTAGGTGGAATACAGCTTGAGACATAAGTCGCTCCTTGTTGTGGCTTATCTTACAAACAATAAGCTCATTAATAAGTTGTTGGGTACAGACGCACTGTAGCGGACCTTTTACCAATATTGAGTGATCGCTATCACAATGAAATAATGTAATAAAAACGCAATTTCAAATTAAAACGGTTTTGATCACACTTTACAAGTCATAAAGGCACTCAATTGCATAGCAAAGAGTGATTTACCAAACAAATCATTAATTTTTTCCATCTTTAGATAAAAAACCCAAGACAAGACTGCCTTGGGCCATTTATACACCGCGAAAACATAATGTATTTTATTACACTTGCTTTGATTCAAATCGCAACAGACGCAATGCATTCAGTGTCACCAATGCCGTAGCACCGCTGTCTGCAAGCACCGCAACCCATAAACCAGTGATACCAAGCAAACTTGTCACTAAGAACACACCTTTCAGGCCTAATGCTAACGCCACGTTTTGACGAATATTGTTGAGCGTCGCTCGCGAGAGCTCGATCATGCTGGCTAGTTCAATCAAACGATTGTGAGTCAATGCAGCATCTGCCGTTTCTAGTGCGACGTCCGTACCGCCGCCCATCGCAATACCAATGCTTGATGCTTTCATGGCAGGTGCGTCATTAATACCATCGCCCACCATCGCCACGGTGTACTGAGCTGAAATTTCTTCCACGTAGTGCACTTTGTCTGCAGGTAGCAAGCCTGCTTTGTAATCAAGACCAATTTGATGAGCAATCGCTTCAGCACTGCGCGGGTTATCACCAGTTAGCATTACAGAGGAAATACCCAACTTCGTCAATGCCGCAACGGCTTGCTGAGCGTCTTGACGAAGCGTGTCTTGCCAAGCAATCAAACCTATCACTTCATGATCAGAACAAGCAATAACCACGGTTTTACCTTGCCCTTCCAACGCCACCACTTGCTGCTCTACCTGTTGTGAGATCAAGAAGTCCGCTTTTGATGGCGCAATCACCTGAATCAATTTGCCTTCAACAATGCCTGTCACACCAGAGCCCACTTGCGCGGTTTTATCTGCTGCTTCTGGGATATTGATGCCCTGATCTTTTGCTTTGTTCACCAATGAAATAGCTAATGGGTGGCTTGAGCCAATCTCAATCGATGCCGTCAAACGGAGTAACTGCTCTTCAGTTACATCAAACGCGACCAAATCCGTGACTTGCGGCTTACCTTGCGTCAAGGTGCCCGTCTTGTCGAAGGCAACCGATTCAACACGGCCTAGCAATTCAAGCGCTGCGCCGCCTTTGATCAATGCACCTCGTTTTGCCGCCGCCGCTAAGCCAGAAGTGATCGCCGCCGGTGTAGAGATAACTAAAGCACATGGGCACGCAATCAATAACAGAGCCAAACCACGATATACCCAAGTTTCCCAAGGCTGAGCGAACAGCAATGGCGGTGTGATAATAACCAGCAGCGAAACCAACATCATCAACGGCGTATACCAGCGGCTGAACTTGTCCAAGAAACGTTCAAGAGGCGCTTTGCGTGATTCAGCTTCCTCAATCAAATGCAGAATACGATCAATCGCATTTTCACCTTGGCGAGACGTCACTTTTACTTGCACGACTTTATCAACAACCACAGCGCCCGCCATGATTTTTCCGCCTTCGTTGTGCTCTGCTGGAACAGACTCGCCAGTTAGTGCACTCTCATCGAAGCTTGCCGCTTGAGTCATAAGCAGACCATCAGCAGGCATACGACCGCCAGGTGCAACTTCAATCACGTCACCCGGTTGTAACTGCGCCGCTGGCACGTCTTGACGTTCGCCATCAACAATCAGCGTTGTGTTCTCTGGAACGAGATCCATCAATGCTTGAACACCACTGCGAGCGCGAGATGATGCGTATGCTTCTAACTTTTCACCAATAAGGAAAAGCACTAGCACCATCGCCGCTTCAGCGGTTTCACCAAGATAAAGCGCACCTAACGCCGCCACACTCATTAATGTTTCAATCGCAAAAGGCGTACCACTGCGAGCCAACTTGACCGCTTTCATCGCAACCGGGTACAAGCCAAGCAAACAAGTTAAGGTGAACAGCCAATTACTTAGCGTTGGGCTAAAGTCAGAAATGATGCCAGCAACCGCCATCGCACCAGCGATAGAAAGGATCTGTGCATTGTCTTTGATGACGCCTAACCAACCCTTTTTTTCTACTTTTGGTTTAGGGGCGTCAGCCGATGACAGAGGAAAACCGGTTTGCTGAGAAACCAGCTCGATAACTGAAGCCAGTGCACGGTTGTCAAAATCGACCACTAACTTTTCTGTCGCAAACAAGACTTTGGCGTTAATGACCCCCTCAACGGAAGAAATGGCCTTTTCTAGTTTTTGCGCACAGGCAGGACAATCCATGCCCGACACGAACCAACTATGACGAACGGAGGATTCGAGGGGTTCGGCAGGGCCCTCGTCTTCAACAGAACCCGAACTGCAGCTTCCGCTACTACAACAAGCCCCTTCGGAAGTCTCGACACTGGCTTGCGTAATATTAAGCTTAGATTTGGCTGGGGTGCAGCAAGAATCGTTTGTGCCTAACGCCACCGCAGATTTGACTTTGCCTGTTTGGCAACCTTGATGTTTCACACACATAATTCACTTTCCTTATTGGTGATAATTCTCTATCTACTAACAAGAATAAACCTTAGAGCTAACTCCAAGGTCAAGCCTATTTATGTGTAATTGGTGAAATTTATACTTTTTCGTCTTCCAAAGTCGTTGCCACTTCATCAATCAACACGGCGTCATGAGAACAGAAAGGCTGGCAGTTAACACACGTGATCGCTGGATCATCTTCGATGTCCTCTTCCCCGAAGTTTTGCATCAGATCTTTAATGTGTTTGTTCAGTACGACCAATGCCAGCAACCCAAAGACGATGGTGCCGACAGCTTGACCATACAACACGCCCAACGCGCCATACCATTGCGAACCAAAGTAAACAAAAGGCAGAGTGCCAAGGGTTGCTTTACCCAAATTTAACGCCGTGGAGTACAGCGGTTTACCCAAGTTATTAAAGGAAGTATTGGCGACAAACAAGGTCCCATTAAAGACAAACGTAATAGCAACGTAGGAACAAAATGCCACAGCAATAGTCGCGGCATCGCCCGTTAGGCTAAACATGGCTACGATGTAATCTTGCAGTACATACAGCAAAGCACAAACGGCCAGTGTGTAAATCGTGGTCACAAGTAAAGAATCAGTCAGTGTTCGCTTAACACGATCCATGCGCCCTGCACCAAAGTTCTGCCCAATGATAGGGCCAACCGCACCTGAAAGCGCGAAAATAACCGCAAAACAAACTGGCGTTAAGCGCCCAATCACCGCAAGCCCTGCAACGAAGTCCTCGCCAAATTGAGCAATATGTGTGGTTACAATCGCATTGCCAATTGGGGTCGCTGTATTGGTAATAATTGCTGGTATAGCGATGGCCAAAATCGGTTTGAGATTATTCTTGAATATATCGAAGTCTGGAAAAGAGACCAATTTATGCACATTAATCAATGGATAAAGGGAGAAAGTTAACACGGTGAAGCGAGCAATCACCGAAGCCGCAGCAGCCCCTTCCACGTTCCATTTGAAAACAAAGATAAACAGCGGATCAAGAATGGCATTAATAATTCCTCCCGCTAAGGTAGCCCACATCGAGCGCTTGGCATCACCAGCGGCCCGCAAACACGCACCTGCGGACATACCCAGCGCGAGAATCGGGGCGCTTGGTAAGAGAATGTTGAGATACGCTTCAGCACGTTCAGCAGCAACACCCTCTGCCCCAATGGCAGACAACAGCTCTGGGATATGAACGAACATTCCCACCGTGATAACTAAGCTGATCATAAAAGCGACCAACATGATGCTGCCACTGGTTAGCCTCGCTCGTTCAAAATCTTTTGCGCCAATGGATTTAGAAACCAGTGCTCCCATGGCAATCGAAGTACCGATGGATGCCGAAGTTGAGAAGAAAATCAGCGTTCCTGCAAAGCCTACGGCAGCGGCCAATTCAACCTGCCCCAACATACTGATGAACAGCATATCGAGTAAATCGACGACAAACAGTGCCATCAAACCAACCGATCCGGCCCCAGACATCACCAGGATATGGCGCATCGTAGAACCTTGGACAAACTTCGCGTCTTGTGTGGACATATTCTTCCTCAAAGACAAAAGACGCCGAAGCGTCTTTTGTCTCAATACTTATTATTTTGATATTAAACGGGGTGCTGGAAACATTCGTTCAGCGTCTTCCCGATGGCTCTTAATACATCGCGCCTTGTAATGACGCCAACAAGCCTCTCTTTGTCATCGACAACAGGATACATTTTGGGTTTACCTATCTGCATCATGTCTGCTAACTCAATGATAGACATATCGGGCGACACAAACAGAACGTCATCGTGCATACATTCTTGAACCGTGTGTGTGTCCTGACAGTGATAAGTGGCTTTAACGAGTTTGTCTAAAAGGTCTTGTTCAGAAAGGAATCCGATGACTTTCTCGTTTTCATCGATAACAGGACCACCTAGAGTAACACTTTGCATCACCTTGTCCAAAGCCGCCGTCAACGACATGTTCTTGGTGAAAGTCACTGCCTGTAACGTCATATAATCTCTAACTTTAAGTGAATGCATTTTATCTCCTTAGCGGCGCGTTTTTGCTTGCTTCAAGATAAGTGTCGTCTAATTTCTTGATTTTACTAAATGGAAATTAGCAATTTTACTTATAGATAGCGCCTATTGATCGTTATTTAAATCAATACATAAGCAGAATCTATGGATAATAAATTGCATAGTTATATAAGTTCACTTAGAAAGTACATTTCGCTACAAACAAAGATTATAAAAGCATGAGGTGGTTCAAGTCAGAAATAAGTCAATAAGCGAGTCTAAAGGCAAATAACTAGCTATGCAGTGCGCATAAAAAAACCAGCCCCAAATTAGGCTGGCTTTCGTTGTATTATCACGCAAGAAAATTATGCGTTTTGCATTGATTCAACGATGTCACGAGCAACCGCTTCAGCCACTTTAATACCATCGATACCCGCAGATAAGATGCCACCAGCATAGCCAGCCCCCTCACCCGCAGGGAAAAAACCTCTCAAGTTAAGACTCTGGAAATCTTTACCACGCTTAATACAAACTGGAGAAGACGTACGCGTCTCAACACCGGTAAGTAGACCATCTTCAGAAGCAAAACCTTTGATCTTACGATCGAATGCGGGGATTGCTTCACGAATTGCTTCAATAGCAAATGCAGGTAGTGCTTTAGATAGGTCAGTCAGTTTGATGCCCGGTGTGAATGATGGCTCAACATCACCTAGCGCACTTGGATCGCGACCTTTTAAGAAGTCACCGATTTTTTGTGCTGGTGCATCGTAATTCTCACCGCCTAGTGCGTAAGCGCCCGATTCCAGGTCACGCTGGAAACGGATCCCCGCAAGAGGATCGCCCGGGTAATCGACTTCTGGAGAGATTCCTACAACAATTGCACTGTTCGCATTACGCTCTGCGCGCGAGTATTGGCTCATACCATTGGTGACCACGCGACCTTCTTCGGAAGTAGCCGCAACCACAGTACCACCAGGACACATACAGAAGCTGTAAACGGTACGACCACTCTTACAGTGGTGAACCAGTTTGTAGTCTGCCGCACCAAGAATGGGGTGACCTGCGTTTGGACCAAAACGTGCTTCATCAATCATCGATTGCTTATGCTCAATACGGAAACCAACAGAGAAAGGTTTCGCTTCCATGTAAACGCCACGTTCATGAAGCATTTCAAAGGTATCACGAGCGCTGTGACCAACCGCTAGCACTACGTGACGAGATTTGATCTCCTCACCGTTTGATAGCGTTACACCTGTAATTTGACCATCTTCCATATGCAGATCATCCACACGAGTACTAAAGCGGATCTCGCCGCCAAGCTCAATGATGCGGGCGCGCATCTTTTCGATCATAGTGACCAGTTTAAACGTGCCTATATGCGGCTTACTTACATAAAGAATTTCTTCTGGTGCACCTGCTGCCACAAACTCAGTGATCACTTTACGACCGTAAAAGTTTGGATCTTTCACTTGGCTGTAAAGCTTACCGTCAGAAAAGGTGCCCGCGCCGCCCTCACCAAACTGCACGTTTGATTCTGTGTTCAGTGTGCGCTTACGCCAGAAGCCGAACGTGTCTTTGGTACGCTCACGAACTTCCTTACCACGCTCAACAATGATTGGGTTAAAGCCCATTTGAGCCAGAACCAACCCCGCAAACAGACCACAAGGACCAAAGCCAATCACCACTGGACGCTCTGTGAGATTCTCTGGCGCTTTCGCCACAAACTTGTATTCCATATCGGGAGTTTGGCGAACGTGCGGATCGTTTTCGAATTTCGCTAGCAACGCTTCCTCATCACCTGCAATGATGATGTCTAGCGTGTAGATAAGATGAATATTGGTTTTCTTACGAGCATCGTAGCCGCGTCTAAAGACATTAAAAGAGATAACTTTCTCAGCAGCAATGCCAAGCTTTTTAGTAATCGCGTCCAAGAGCGCGTCTTCCTCATGATCAAGAGGGAGCTTAATTTCATTAATACGAATCATGTGATGTCTCGTTATGGTAGGTGTCTTAGCCAAAGCCACACATTTCCCTTCACGCTATGGGAGGAAAAGATGGTCAGCTCACAATGGCGCGCATTTTACGAGAAATTGATTTGTCTGTCATACTAAATCCAAGTTGCGCGGTGGAATTAACGTAGCGAATGTTGAATTTTACTTTGGGATGAGTATTATCCCCATTCTTCAATTCTGACTAACTTGAGAGCTGATTATCATGGCGTTTGTCGTAACCGATAACTGTATCCAATGTAAATACACTGACTGTGTCGCGGTATGCCCTGCTGATGCCTTCCACGAAGGCCCAAACTTTATGGTAATCAACCCAATTGAATGCATCGACTGCGGCTTGTGCGTGGATGAATGCGCTGCAGCGGCCATCTTCCAAGAAGACGAACTGCCGGATGATCAAGTGCTCTACAAAGAACTCAACGCAGAACTTGCCGAAATCTGGCCAGTACAAACCGAAATAAAGCCAGCAATGGATGAAGCAGAAAAGTGGAACGGCGTGCCAAACAAATTGGACATGCTAGAAAAGTAAACGTATTAAACCGAAAAAGCGTAATAACCTCTTCTGCTGAAACAGTTCGGGGTCGTTACGCTTTTTTGTATCTGAAAATCGCTGATGCGATCAGCTGTGTTGACGACGCATATTATCCAAAATAATACCTGTCGCCATCGCTACATTTAGTGACTCCGCCCCACCAAACGCTGGAATAGTGATTTTATCGGTCACAAACTTCGATGCCGCTTCACGCACGCCGTGGGATTCACTACCCATCAACAAAATGCCGTCTGCTGAGAATTCCGTTTTGTGCACGCTTTCACCTTCAAGGAAAGCGCCATACACCGGCAAGTTTGCATCTTCCAAGTAGCTTGGTAAATCCACTAGACTCACTTGCACACGACCAAAACTGCCCATGGTTGCGCTGATGGTTTTCGGGTTGTATGGGTCGGCACAATCAGTACTCGCAATAATGTGCTGAATACCATACCAATCCGCAACGCGAATGATTGTACCTAGGTTACCCGGATCAGAAACCCCATCCAGTGCAATCATCAAGCCTTTTGCCTCTGGCACTTTTAGCTCAGGAATTTCGACCACAGCAATCGCTGCATTGTTGCTCACCAGCGTACTTGCTTTGGTTAGGTCATCCAGCGACGCTTCAACGCTCTCGAAGCCATTGAGTTCTTTACTGTGCTGCCCTAGAAACTCAGCAGTCGCAAAAATCTGCTTTACCGTGAGGGAGCTGTTCGCCAACTCCAGTACATTCTTTTCACCTTGAACCAGAAATAAGCCGTGCGCTTTACGCTGCTTCTTTTGACCCAAAGCACGAAGCAGTTTTAGTTGGTTTTTTGAAATCATGAAAATATCCCAGGTGAAAATGGCATGAATTAGAGCGCCAAATTATAGAATAAAGTGAAATGAACAAAAAGAGACGCCGGAAACGAAAAAGCCTCGCTGTATAAGCGAGGCTTTTAAAGTGATGCTTGCAGCATAATTTAGCATAGCCCGAACGGGCTTTCAAATAGTTACAACACCACTTGCAGCGTAAGATTGCATCAAAAGTCTGCATATTTGGCCTAATACTTAAAGTCAATGTTGTAAAATTACCACACTTCTATCAGTCTCTTGAGTGACTTAGTAGGCATGCATGTAACAAACTTTTGAACATTTCTGAGTCAGTGGTTTTTCTAAATTAGCTATTCACGGATAATTAAAACTAATCGTTAAGAATATTCAAACTCTATCTGTAACCTTTCAACATGATCAAAGTTAGCCCAGAAGTAACACCGCGACAAAATGGCCGCACTCAACTACTTATCGGTGACGCAGAATATGACGTCACTACTTTACTAAGCGCTTACAAACTAGATATATCTGTAAATCTACAAAAAGACATACTACTCATTGTTGTATATCTCGGGCCTAAAGATCTGCCAAATATAATCCGGTTCATTTACAGGAGTGTAATTATGCTTGTCGTATAACCACCCGGCAGTAGAAGTTACTAGAAGTATCCGTCGTAGTTTCATAATAGAAGGATGCTTGTGGCAACACCTAATCATCCAACTGCCCAACTTCTTACCCTGCCATTCATCAACAACATATACATCACATAGATACCCAAAAGTAAATTTGTCTGTAACAAATCTAGCAAATCCGATCTGATCATCTTTGTAAAACAATCCGAAGCAAAGGCTAGATTCAATTGAACCAGCAACTGTTTTTTTGTCTATACCCTTTGCCCATGCCGAACTAGTTAAATACCGAAAAATATCATCCAAGTCGAATCTAGACTGGTCTGTCGTCAAAGTGAAGTCACCATTGTGCCAGCAATAATTTTTGTCCATATACTCACCTTTTATTAACAATTTCTAAGAGGAAGTACTTCCTTTTGTTTTTTAAACTCCAAATGATGATTGAAAAAAATACTGATAAAAGCGCAACTAGCGTGCATATTGACCACAGAGTTTCTGGCGCACCAGTCATTGAACTCAAAAAATGACCTGAAGCAATGTTACCAGTAACACCGCCAAGCAAGCCTGCGATACCAAGCACACCATACGCTGTGCCAAGAAACTCATCTCTAACCTGTAGGGCGACGACTGAATCGATAGTAGGATCAATTGTTATTTCGCCAACAGTGTATATGGACACAAATACAATAAACATCCAAAGCTCAGTGTTAAGACCTAGCCCGATAAAACAGATTGTTAATGAAGTAAAACCAATAGCCATTGTCATCCAGTGTGAAAACCGTTCGTTCATCCACACATTTAGATAAACTTGAAGCAAAATAACCACTATGGCATTGGTGATAAATAGGAATGTGACTGCACTGGTACCCCAATAATTTGAGGCGAAAAGAGGGAACGAACTCTCTAGCTGCATATATAGAAAACTGAATAGTGCATATAACAATGATAGCACCCAGATTGCTGGTGTTTTAAAAATACAAATTAAACTAGATTTAACACTAACATTTAGATTTTTGATAGAGTTAGTAGATAGGTGGAGCTCTAATGGTTTCTCTACTTTAAGCAATACTACAAATGCAAAAGCTTGACTTAATGCTGCAGATAAAAAGAAGTTTCCACTTCCAATCCCTATGAGTAAGCCTCCAATAGTACTTCCTACTGCAACACCGATATTATTGATAGTACTACGAAAAGAGAACAGTAGTACTCCGTTATCACCATCAGACACCTTAGCAACCAAAGCTTTAGCCGCTGGAGTAAACAATCCTTTACTTATACCAATCAATGTACTTAAAATGCAAATTAATAAAGTATCACTGCCTATATGCATAAATAGTAAATAACAAGAAATTTGTAAGGCTAAACCAAACTTCATCGTAAATTGTGCGCTTTTCTTATCAGTCAAAAGCCCACCAATAAAGGTAGCCCCATACTGCCCAGCTAAAAATAACGACAATTGAAAAGTCGCAAACTGGGTAGATAACGCTAAAGTATTAACCAAATATACCACCAAAAATGGTATCACACTGAAGTAACCTACAGCAGTTAACCACTGGACAAAAAGAACCAATTTAACTTCACAAGATAGCTCTTTTAATTGATCATATATTTTCAATTGTAACTACCTCGACTTCTTTCATAATTAAGATTTTTCTAGCTTCTAGTTCATGTTCGTTGTTAGCTTCAATAATAAACCCGCCATACCTATCAAAGGAATCAGTCATAGGTTTAATTTCAACACCATCTTTGGCTTTCCATTCATACCAACGAACCCACTCGGGAGTTCTCTCAAAAGGATGTTTAACATCTGTTACGATTCCACTTATAAAATCGAAATAAACGATCTCTGAACAACGATTATCAAAATTGGGTACTTGTACATTATTGCCTAGAAACAAGTTGATAGTTGACCTAATTAGGTCAAATCCAGTAGCTAACTCTACCAACTGCCAAATTCTGTCTCCTCCAGGGCGGTTATGGCATTCGATGAAATGAAAGTTCTCGTTATCCTTCTTGAATTCAATATGAGCGACACCATCTCTCAACTGAATATTATTGAGAACACCGTTTATCCATAATTTAAGTGAGTGATCAATGTGCTTCTTCGAAACTACTTTGTGTCCAACTTCCACAACACCTGATAGTCCACCCAAAACCTTTTCTGTAACAGCTATAATATAGTGTTGACCATTAATGCTAAATGTTTCGCAACTAAATTCTTTGCCCGGTGCAAAGCTTTCAATTAAATAACCCTCTTTACAATTTTCTAAAGCATCATGGAGGTTATAGTTGATCGAGACTGAATGACTCCCCATACCATCCCTTGGTTTTATAACCACCGGAAATCCATGCATTTCAATAAAATTAATTATACTGGATTGATTTTCTATAAGTTTATAATTTATTTTGCTAGGTAGATTAGAACCAGTTAGTTCCCTCGTTCTAAACTTGTCTCTACATATCAATGAACAAAAAAGAGAAGGTCCTGGAATATTAAGCATTGAAGAAATAATAGCTGATGGCACAGTGCCAAGTTCTGTAAATGATAAGACACAATCGAATGGATGTATCTTATGGTTTTCAAGTATAACCAAGATTAATTCTTCAACATTATTAAAGTCGACTAACAAGACATTATTACAACTATTAGACTGATAATCAGACAATCTCCATTTTTCGGTTAATATGCTAACCAACGCATTGCACTGTAATGATTTTTTGTAATAATCATCTGTGGGACCAACTAATAGAAGATGTTTCTTTGAATTCATAATATTTTAATCCCAAGCTTTTAAGGAAACAGAAATTGTTTCGCAAAGTAATCTTTTAGAACGCTCACTTTGATTGAAAGATGGCATTAATTTAATTGTATCAGGTTGGTGACTACACACAGTGGTAAGAATTTTATTAGAGAATAGTTCACTCCAAATAAAAAACGCAGTTTCAGGTGAATCAAATTTTAAGAAATTAAGGTTTGAATACGAAACAACATTTATTATCTTATTTGGAAAGTTTGAATTTAATTCTGTTAGCATCAGATGGAATTTAGATTGTTCTAATCCATAATCACTCGAATCATATAAGTCATCTATTAACTCAATAACTTTTAGTGCTATGGATTGAGATATGTTATTGCCTGAAAATGTCGAGCCAAGTAACTTTGCGTAACCGGGTTGACATGAAAAGTTTTCGAACAACTCCTGTTTTACTACCAGTTGAGACGAAGGAATAATTCCACCGGTCAAAGTCTTTGATAACACAATAATATCTGGCTCGATTTCCCACTCCAATGCCTGCATAGCGCTATATTTTCCGGAACGCCCCATCCCAGTAAAAACTTCGTCAGTGATCATTAAAGTATTAGTATTGTTACAGACATTCCTTATCTCCCTAGCTTCATCTTTATCCAATACAACACCGCCAGCCATAGCCTGAATTGGTTCAATGATCACCGCTGAATATTCTTTCGTATCAAGAAGCTGTATTGCTTCTGATGTGCTAGAAAAGAAGTCAACAAATCCAGGTTCAACAATGGAATCATAAGCCTCATACCAGAAAGTACTGTCATTGAGCTGTAAGGTTAATTTGGATAGCCCATGAAATCCTTTGGTTCTAGCTAAAATCTTTTTTCGACCGTTAGTAAACGTTGCGAGTTTTACAGCTGACTCTATTGCTTCCGCTCCTGTGGATAAGCTCCAATTATTCCAAGAACCTATTAGACCTAATCTATTAATAATCACTTTGGCCAACTCTGCAGGTAACGAAGAGATACCAAAAGGAGTAATTGATATTGGCTTCTTCTCAAGCAACTGTTTCGTGAAATCTATGATAGGGGGATAATTATGACCAAAGATGACAGCACCATAGTGCCCAATAAAGTCAAACCATTCCTCACCATTAAGATCAACCAGCAGGTCTCCTTCAGCTTGTTGGAATACTGGGGGGGTAGAGCCTATATTCTCAAGCGTATTTACCCAACCTTTATTTACATGACTTGAATAGTCATCTACAATCCCTTTCATGACGGTAAAAAGTCCTTCATGGAGAAACTTAAAGCTGGCTTTTTTTGAAGAACGTGTAAATAATGTAGTTCTTCCCAAGCTCTCCAAGTCATTTCTAATAAAAGACCATAACAGTCGCGAGCAGTTTTTTGAGTATCCACACTTTGCTCTCCACATTCAGCCAGCAATAGTCTAGATATATATGGGTGAGCTAGTTTTTCGTTTAACGATTCATGTTTTCTAGAACTTTCATTTGCCTGTTCATCAAAAATACCTGAGTTAGCAACTGCTTCATTGATTATATTCGGTTGGCCCGGTAGCCCTTCAGTTATTGTGGCCGCCGCACAATAAGCAACAACATGATTTCCGCCCAAGTACGTATACATATCGCACAATAGCTGTGCAATGGGAACTGGCAACGATCTGTGGATACTGTCTTCTTCTAACCCTAACTGAATACATGTTCGAAGTTCATATGATTCATGCCCCATCTCCTCGCTATAATAACGACGTAATAGCTTCTTTAACGGTGGAGATAATCGGAGCGTCATAGCATTAGATACAAGATCTACAAATCGGTCTGTAATATAATATTCTTGAGCATATACCGCTTGAATCAAGGTTTCTTGACACCCATGCATATTGGAGTTTAGTGCTTTCGGGAAACTTGCTTCTCCAAACTCCTGCAAACTCTCTATTGCCCATCGCTCAAGTCTTAACGCTAAATTTGTACCTGAATCCGGTCTTTCAATTAATAGCTCTGGAAAAGTCTTTCTTTCTGCATCTTTACCTTTGCTTCTAACCAATGCCCATAGAATT
>NZ_ABGR01000039.1 GCF_000171815.1 Vibrio sp. AND4
TTTAATTTGGAGTACAGAATAACAACGTATCGAAATTTTAACCTTGTTCTCACGCGTTTTCCCTGTGCTAATTTTGATCAGCAACTTCCTATGGTTGGTATTCGTACCACTGTCGCTTATTATTAATGTAATTGAGATTTTTTAACAATAATCAAAAAATTCAGATAGTCATAAGTTAGTGGGGAACAGATGCCATATCCATCGAAGAAGCAAAGCTACTTTGCATTGTTCTTCCTCACTTTTTTTGCTCTTTGCGTTGGAGTCGTCGAGTTGTTGCATCACAATCAACTCAACCTTCACCGAGAGCGACTTCAAGTTGAGGCCAAAGATCGTCTTTCTATGCTCCGTTCCAATTTAGAAGCGGAACTCATGGCTGATATATACAAAGCCAGTACCCTAGCGGCTCTTGCTACATTGCTACCGAAACATGAAAGCCGCAAGCTAAACAAGGTAGTGAATCGCATCCTCAAAGAAAGTAGCCATATCACTGCTATCAGTATTGCGGAAAATGACGTGGTTAGTCATGTCTATCCACTCCAGGGAAATGAGGATGTTGTTGGGTTGGACTATCGAACGGTACCAGCGCAGTGGGTTCAAATACAAAAAGCCAAAGAGATTGAAGAGGTATTTATCGCAGGCCCTAGTGAGCTAGTTGGGGGCAGTCGAGGATTAATTGCACGTGTGCCAGTGTTTCGTGATCCCCCGATGAATAAAGATTATTGGGGAGTGGTCAGTGCAGTGATAGATTTTAATGGTTTGCTTCGTGAAACAGAGGCGATTGACTTTTCTTCCCGTTATTCAATGACCATTCGTGGATACGACAGCAGCGGTGAGACCGGAGACATATTTTTTGGTGAGTCAAAGCCTAATGGGACAATTTTTGCTCAAGAGCAAGTACAGTTTCCGTATGGTAGTTGGAGTTTAGCGATATATTCTGGTGCCGAGTTAGAACCGAAATTGCCTTGGAGTACATTGCAACTAACGAGGTTAGTTGGCTACCCCATTGCCTTTGGATTGAGTATCGCCCTGATTGTCATTTACCGTTTGTATATCCTGGCAGATAAACGAGCACTGCATGATGAGCTTACGCAGTTGCCTAATCGTCGCTATTTTATGCAGTCCTACAAACATCAGTTTCAGCTCGCGAAACGCTATAAAATGCGATACAGCTTTGCGCTTGTAAACATTGATCTGGATTGTTTTAAGAATATTAACGATAACTATGGCCACGATGCTGGCGATCAAGTACTTATTGCATGCGCAGAGCGAATAAAAAAGACTTTACGCCGCTCAGACATAGTGGCTCGCATGGGAGGAGATGAGTTTCTTGTGATTGTTCATAATCCAAAAACGGAAGATAGCATTCATGCATTAGTGAAAAAGCTTCGCTTTGCTTTGTGCTCGAGTCCGGTTCTCTACGAGGAAAACTCGATTTACCTTAGAGCCAGTATTGGATATGCGATGTTTGATCCAAAAATGACATCAGCTCAACAAATGATGAAAATTGCTGATGAGGATATGTATCAACACAAGCATGGCGGTGTATAGCCGCTAACACCATAAATTTCGAGCCTCATATTCTGGCTTGTTACAACGTCCGATAACTTCGTTTGAAATCTCAGTCTTGCTCTCAGTCACCTTCCCTATGCCAATTTTGAACGCTTTCTTACCGTGATTATTATCAAACGATGTTTTCTGATAAAGGGATTATTACAAATGCATGTAGTGGCATATTTGCACTATTTTGCATTTTGCAAATGCGATTTGCAAAGGGAGTGCTCAATAAAACATCAATATGCATCAAGATCGAAGAAAAAAGGCAATTTTTTAAGTTGGCACGCATCATGCTAAGTAAGGTTTGACCCTTATTAAGCCGAGGGTCACCTAGCCAACTGACGTTGTTAGTGAACACTCATTGTTCACAATGTATATACCGCCAATCACCTCTATTGTGATTGGCGTTTTTTCTTTCTAGAGCCCAATAGAATGCGGCGCGTCACCTGAATCCTCCGACTCATTACACTTGTGGTAACAACTCGGTTGTCTTGGACACACCGTTCCCCTTGAGCAAATCAACCTCGCTTGAGTTTGAATCCCGCGTTCTATCCAATTAATGTTGAGGATCTTGGCAATCGTGGTGAGATCCTTTTTGATGTGTTGAGGTATGTTGGTGCTGCCTCCAGAAGAAACACACAGTGACTTCAATTCTTCTGCAATGGCAATAGCGTCGCCTCCTTGGGCTGAAATTGCGGGGTTCAAATCGATACCAGCGCACAGAACACGGTTGTTGCCCGCAGGGTCGAACACGTTGACTGACTCACAGCAGTATATACGTGGCTCATTTCCGACGTTCAGAATCGAAATCTGCGCTGAACTGGTATCCAGCGGTTCTGATAATCGACGGAACACCGCCCAATGCTGGCAAGGGTCATTGACCTTGCGCATGTTGCCCCAAGGAAGCGGAATTCCATTTCCACGATACACGGCTTTAAGTTTCCCCGGACCGTAAGCATCAAAGTAATGCCAGTGTGGATAAGGTGATACAACAGTCATGCGTCGCATGGCCACTGACGGAGAGACGCCCGCCTTTTTGTGTACATCGATCTCATAGCCAGAGCGATCGAGTAGTTGGCGAAACGGCACTTTTGGACAAAGTAGAGCACCGGCGAAAAAGCTTGATTCAAAATCCCGCCACGCTTGCAAAATGTCTTGAGAGTTGAGCTCCGAGTTCGAAACTTGCGAACCGCTTTGCTCCCAGTTGTTTTGATGCCCAATTGATAGCACGTTACTCATGCCATCGCTGCTGTGCAGTACTCGATGGCCAATGTAGACTGCTAGGTCGTACTTCAAACGTGTCGGGTAGTCTCGCATTCGCTTATTAAGATAAACCGTGCCTGGCGCTTCCATGAAAGAGGTGATCAATTGCTTCGCACTCACACCGAGTTCGTCAATAACGTCTTGCGGTGCCCGGTCTACCCAACGAATATCTAACCCCATGCTTTTGGCAATATCGATCAAATCCTCTACCGAAAGGTTAAGACGCTTTAATCCGACTTCTTCTGCGGCTCGTTCTAGGTCTGGAAAATGGTTCTGATGATTCTCTTGGTGGGCACGAATCAATAGATGCGCAAATTGTCGCCCAGTGATACCAGTTTGGGAGAGCATTTCGGGTATCGCGATTTGCAAGATGTCATTTGAGAACAAGAAACTAGGCTCAAGGGCCATGCCATTAATGCCGCCCCGATTGCCTTTATTGGGCGTAATGGCCTCGAGTTCAGGCTCATCATCTAAAAACCATGTCGGTTCTTTTTGAAAAACTTCGGCGATCACCTCCAACATATCGATGCTTGGAACCCGTTTTCCGCGCTCTATCATCGATAAATAAGAGACCGACGGTGCGTACTCGGGATTGACCCGAATGCAGCGAGCGGATAAATCTTCCATGGTTAAATGGTTATTTTTCCTCAGGTTACGAATTTTCGTCCCGAGGAAGTGGGATTGCCGGATAAGACTTTTTGACACAGACATTTTGTAAAATTCACATTGTAAAATTTTTGTTGTGAAATTGTAGTCAATAATTCGCTAGTCTACATAGTAAGCAGATAGATAAATTAACTATTCACTTCACAGAACGGCTTGAAACTTAAATACTGGTTTTAAGTTTTTACTCTAGCAAGAGCATTTAAGTGCGAGGAAATGACGATGAATATGCTGAAATTCGATAAAGAAGACATCCAACAACAAGAACGCTCGTTTATCGCTGAAGCCGTATTTGCCGTCGAGGCGGTAAGTGCGGAGCAGCAGAACGAGAAGCAAGTTAGAGCGAAGCTATTACTCGACCGTATGTTCCCACTTGAGAACGGGTCGCACCAAGATGTATCCAGCTACGTGATAGATTACCGTCATGTTATGGCTTACTTTAAAGACGGCACACACAGTGGCTTGAAACGACCAAAACACTTTGTAGCGTATACAGGTGAGAAAGAAGATCCGAAAGCGATACTGCTCAAAGATGAGTTAGGCAGCCACGTAGAAGTGATGTTTGGCTGTCACAAAGGGACCGGGTGCGTAGAGCTAATGGATATCGATGATATTCAGTTAGAAACACGCACTACCTTCAGCCCTGAGCTCATCGGCAACGCACCGACAGCGATGCGTCACTGGATTAGTTTGATAAAAGGCGATGTAAAAGGCAAACCAATGGCGTGCAGTGAAGACAAAGAGTACACCGCCAAAAATGGCGATGATTACTTCCTCTGCTACTGCTATAGCGTGGACTGATTTTCGGACGTGTACCTAACGACAGTGGATTAAATCCAAAGTACTCAACCCCAACAAATGTTTGGGGTTGAGTCTGTTAAAGGGAGGTGCGGAAGAGGGGAGGAAATACTTTAGAGTGGCATAACTCGGTTTCGCCCCAGCTGTTTTGCTTCATATAACTGTTTATCAGCCTTCGTCACTAGGCTATCCAATGTATCACCAACTTCATACTCTGCGACACCAAAAGAGGCGGTAATGTTTTGCACTTGGCTGCCTGAACGTTTATCACGGACACGCAATTTTTCGATTATTCGGCGCAACGTGTCCGCGTATTGACGACCTATGCGTATAGATTTATTCGGCACGATTAGGGCAAACTCCTCACCGCCGAAACGGTAAGCACTAATGCCGTCACGGCAGCTTTGCTGAAGACGCCGTGCGATTGCTTTGATGACGGTATCGCCAAATAGATGCCCATAATTGTCGTTAAACCCTTTAAAGTGATCAATATCAAGCAGAACCAGAGTCATGCTTTGACTGTTGTCGATCAGCATTTGGAGGTCATTATCGAAAGCGCGACGGTTATACAAATTGGAGAGGCCATCGAAGAGCGCATCTTTTTGTACTTGGGCTAATTGGCATTTTAGACGAGAAATTTCCTTGCCAGCTGTGGTTAGTTGACTATTTAGGAATTGAGTCGAGTGACGGATTTCACGAGATTCAGAGACGAGTTGGCGAACCACACTCATTACTTCCTCAATGCTTAAACTGTGATCTTCAACTTTTTCGAGCTTATTAAAGCTCCTGTCGATAAGTTCTGAGAAGTAAGAAGTGTCAGTGATGGTATCACTCATTGAGCTAGAGACTTCGCCTAATAGTAATTCTACGTTGGTTTTGAGTTCTTCTAGGCTCGTTTCTGCTTTACTTGCGACATAGCTGTTATAAAGCATCTTGTGTGTCGCTGGTGGACAGACATCATAATTTTGCAGAACCATATCTAACTCTTGGTTAAGCTCTGGAATGGTTTTATCTACATAGGTGTACCACAAGGCGTAGTTTGCTGGTGTTGCTGCTACGTAGTTCTTGAACATTAATGGTACCGCTTTTCTTAGATTGGCGGTTGATTTTTTAAATTCGTCTGTCATTTCTGCAATGCGGCAAGCAAATTGGAATCAGGTTTAAGGGTAACGGATATCAATCAATATCGCTTTATTTTTTATCATTTTTAATTGGTTTATAGAATTAATTTAAAAAATTGTTTAGCAAACGTTTTGTTCAGTGATTTGCAAATACAACCAAGGGCCGTCTGATCGCAAACTGGCATAGTGCGTAAGATTTATATAAGCACAAACGCACATGGAATGCTTACTTTGAAAAACAAAATCGGGCTTTACTGGTTTACAAATGAATTAAGAATTCATGATAACCCACTGCTTGCCGAAGTGGACAAGGCAGTAAGTGAATTGATCTGCATTTACTGTTATCCCAAACTCCCACCATTTTTAACGCACTTTGCGCAGGAAGCCCAGTTTGGTCAGAACAAACTTCGGTTTTTAGATGAGTCGTTACACTGCCTCAATCTGTCGTTGAATGCGAGAAATCAACGTTTGCAAGTGGTTGATTTATTACCCTATCAAGCAATCAAACATGCGATTGAGAAGCTTGATGTGACACATCTTTACTGCGACGCCTTTTCCGGAGTAGATGAGCAAGACGTCATAGATAAAATACGTTCAGATTTTCCACACCTAACAATTTGCCAACGGGAAGTACGCAGCTTGTTTGCACTTGATGATTTGCCCTTTTCTCTCGAAAACTTACCCGGTACTTTTACCAAGTTTCGCAAACTTGTTGAGAAGTTACCGGTGTCAAAACCAGTGGCGACGGTATCATCTTTACCCCCGATACCCGAGGGCTTGGCCCTGCCAACTTTACGGTTAATTGGTGATGGCAAGTCCTACCTATTTAATGGGGGAGAGCAGGCTGGACTGGAACACTGCCAACAGTATTTCTCTTCGATATCAGCCAGTGATTATAAGCAGACACGCAATGGTTTAGACGGTATGGAATATTCAACCAAGTTTTCACCTTGGCTCGCTCACGGGTGTCTCTCCCCGAAAGTCATCTGCGCCATGCTAAGCCGTTATGAGCATGTAAACGGAGCGAACGACTCGACCTACTGGATCTACTTCGAGCTTCTATGGCGTGAGTACTTTTATTGGTATGCACGAAAATATAAACATCAGCTGTTTCGATTTGGGGGCATCCGCAATCAAGTGCCTTTGACTAGCTTTTATGGGCATCGTTTCCAGCAATGGAAGCAAGGTGAAACCCCATTTCCTATTGTGAATGCTTGCATGCATCAACTTAACGAAACGGGTTACATGTCTAACCGTGGTAGACAATTGGTCGCAAGTTGTTTGGTGCACGAACTTGGGCTCGATTGGCGCTATGGCGCTGCCTATTTTGAGTCCCAACTAATAGATTACGACGTCGCCTCTAACTGGGGCAACTGGCAATATCTAGCGGGTGTCGGCGCTGACCCACGTGGTGCGCGACAATTCAATCTCAAAAAGCAAACCGAAATTTACGATCCCAATATGGCATTCATCAATAGGTGGCAAGGACATTGCGTTGACGCGCATTTGGATAGCGTCGACATGGTCGATTGGCCGATAATGATGGATAGTCATGGAAAGACGTCGTCCTAGGAGTGACAGAAATGCAGTTTGAAACCGTACGACTGATTCTGGGTGATCAGCTCAATAGCGAGCATTCTTGGTTTCAGAGGCCAGACAACCGTGTTCTTTACTTGATTGCAGAGTTAAAACAAGAGAGCACGTATGTGGCGCATCACATTCAAAAAGTGTGTGCATTTTTCTCAGCGATGGAACAATTTGCGAGAGAACGTCAGAGCGAAGGTCATCAGGTTTTGCAACTCACGCTAGATGACACTGCATCGTTCGATGGTCTTGAGCAAGTCTTGCAGCATTATGTTAGTGAGGTGGGAGCGAGTAAGCTAGAATACCAACGCCCTGACGAATATCGATTGCTAGAGCAGTTAGCTAGGCTCAAGCTCGATGGTGTCGTGATGCGCTGCGTCGATTCTGAACACTTTTTGCTGCCGTTTGAAGAGATAGAGTCGCAGTTTCCTTATGGCAAACACATCATGATGGAGCACTTTTATCGTCGTATGCGCAAGCGCTTTAACATCTTGATGCAAGACGGAAAACCCGTAGGTGGCAAATGGAACTACGATGCCAACAATCGGAACAAGCTCAAAGCTAAAGACATTGAGCAACTGCCACATCCTTTGATGTTCAGCACCAACGTACGTGAAATTTCTGAGCGGTTGGTGCGACATAACATCAAAACGATCGGAAACCTTGAAGGCGATTTGTTGTGGCCAGTGAATCGTGCACAAAGTTTGTCTTTACTTGCGCATTTTTGCCAAGTTTGTCTGCCATTATTTGGTCGTTTTCAAGACGCGATGACTGGACAGCACGACGCTAAATGGAGCCTTTATCACAGCCGGATTTCGTTTTCTCTAAACAGTAAATTACTCCATCCCCAAGAAGTGATTGATGCGTCTCTTGCGGCATTTCATTCTAATCCTGACGTTGATATTTCTCAGGTAGAGGGCTTTATTCGTCAAATCCTAGGTTGGCGAGAGTACATCCGGGGTGTCTATTGGGCAAACATGCCCCACTACGCGACAAAGAACGAGCTGGGGGCGAAAAGAAAGCTGCCCGATTTCTTTTGGAATGGCGAAACAAAAATGGCGTGCATGCGTAACGCGATTGGTCAGTCCTTAGATTATGCTTATGCGCACCATATCCAGCGCCTAATGGTCACAGGTAATTTTTGTTTGCTCACGGAAATCGACCCAGATCAAGTGGACCAGTGGTATCTCGGCATCTATGTGGATGCGATTGAATGGGTAGAGATGCCCAACACGCGTGGCATGGCATTGTTTGCCGATGGTGGCATTGTTGGCACTAAACCTTATGCCGCGAGTGGTTCTTACATCAACAAAATGAGTGATTATTGTAAGGGGTGTCATTACGACAACAAATCGCGTAGCGGGGAAGGGGCCTGTCCTTTCAACAGCCTATATTGGCGTTTTATGAACAAACATGACAAACGTTTGGCCACCAACCCACGTATCGGAATGATTTTCCGTTCTTGGGATAATATGGAAGAGCAGCAGCGTCAGTCGATACTCGATACGGCGGAGTATTACATAGAAAATTTGGAGAGCTTGTGATGGAAATAGTGATCATTGGTGGCAATGGCGGCATTGGCCTAGCGATGGTACAGCAATCGGTTGTTCGGTTTCCTCAAGCCAGAGTGCACGCTACCTACCGTAAGCAGCAACCAGATTGGCAACACCCTCAAGTCGCTTGGCATCAAGTGGATGCTTCAATAGATGAGCAGGTGAAAGTGTTTAGTGAGCGAATTGAACATCTTGATTGGTTGGTGAATTGCGTTGGCATGTTGCACACCCACGAGAAAGGCCCTGAGAAAAATCTTAGTTCGCTCGACGCCGACTTTTTTCAACAAACCATTACAGTGAATACGCTGCCCAGTTTGTTATTGGCGAAATACTTTACGCCCAAACTCAAACGCAGTACTGCTCCCAAATTTGCCACCATATCGGCCAAAGTAGGGAGTATTAGTGATAACCAGTTGGGTGGTTGGTACAGCTACCGCGCATCGAAAGCCGCGTTAAATATGTTCCTCAAAACCATGTCAATTGAATGGCAACGAATGGTCAAATATGGCACGGTGCTGTCGCTTCATCCAGGGACGACAGACACGGCCTTATCTGCACCTTTCCAAGCTAACGTCCCTGAAGGAAAACTGTTTACGCCAGAGCGAGTTGCGAGGGACTTGTTAGTACTGATAGAGAAAGCAGTCCCGCAAGATAGCGGGGCGTTTTGGGCATATGATGGCACGTTATTACCGTGGTAAAAGCGTATTACTTTGGCAAAAATCGCATTATGTGTAGGGCGGTTGTGAGCGGGCTAGTTTTTCGTTGTTCTCTTTCTCCGGCAACGTGCAGAGCAATAGACGATCTCTTCCCAATTTCGCGCCCATTTTTTTCTCCAAGAAAATGGGCGCTGGCAGATGGGGCAGACCTTTGTTGGCAGGTTGGTTTTAAAACCTTTCATACTTAGGTTGTTTACTCTCAATTTGGCCTAACAGACATTAACTGTTTATTAAACAAATGATTTAGCTACTTGTCGAACAGATAAAGGTATTCGCCGTAGCCTGAGCTAGCCATTTGATTTACCGGGATAAACTTCATCGCAGCGGAATTCATACAGTAGCGCAAGCCAGTTGGCTTCGGACCGTCTTTGAAGACATGACCGATGTGAGAGTCGCCAAATTTGCTGCGGATCTCGGTGCGCGGGTAAACCAGTTTAAAATCGGTTTTCTCTACTATGTAACCAGGGTTTATTGGTTTGGTAAAGCTCGGCCAACCTGTGCCTGACTTGTATTTATCGGTTGATGAAAACAATGGCTCACCGGTAACAATGTCTATGTATATCCCCGCTTCTTTGTTATCCCAATATTTGTTGTCGAAAGGGCGCTCGGTGCCATCTTCTTGAGTGACGTAGTACTGAAGCTCAGTTAGCTGTGCTTTTATCTCTTTTTCTGAGGGCTTTTTGTAAACCTTCACTTTTGTTATCAGGTCTTTTTCGTTAATGAGTTCACGCAGTGTTTTCGGGCTGTCTTTTCTGTCATCACCAAATACTTGGTCTAGATATTTATCGCGACCAGATGCGTAGCGGTAGTATTTGTATTTCAGGCTGCTTTTCTTGTAGTAATCTTGATGGTACGACTCCGCAGGATAAAACTTTTCAAATTCGATCAGTTCTGTTTTAAGTGGTTTTGGATAGATCATCGCCTTATCGATTTCCATCATAAATTGCTCAGCTACCTGTTTCTGCTCGGCATTGTGGTAGAAGATTGCAGGGCGGTATTGAGGGCCACGGTCGACAAATGAACCTTTGTCGTCAGTTGGATCGATATGGCGAAAGAAATAATCCAGTACTTGTTCGTAACTCACCACGTTAGGGTCGTATTTTACCTCAATCACTTCAATATGACCTGATTTGCCGGAGGAGACTTGTCGATAAGTTGGGTTTTTCAACTGACCACCGGAATAACCAGAAATAACGTCTAACACTCCCGGTAATTGTTCTAAATCCGATTCGGTACACCAGAAACAACCGCCTGCTAGTGTCGCGATGTCAGCCTTTCCTGATGCGTTCATTTTATCCATGGTATCGGCAATACCTGTTTTACTTAGCAAGATGCATAATACAGGTAGCGTGAATGAGAATCCCACCAACAACTTAGATACTTTCTTCATAATTTCCTCAAACGTCACTTTCTTAATGGGTGTTACGTAAGAGGACAGAGTTAAGAGTGAAAAAATTACAGTGAAGATGAAAATTTCTTTGCCCTTTTTTTTAAGGTGGCTAAAGTAATGTCACAAAATATGGGCTCATCAGACAGACAAATGGTGGATGAGACAGAGGAATTTGTGAGGGAAAGTATGCAAGCAGAAGTTAAATGGGTCGAAGACTTTAAATTTATCGGTCACTCTCAATCAGGTCACTCGGTAGTGATGGATGGTAATAAGGGAGAGACGGCACCAAGTCCAATGGAAATGGTTCTTATGGCCGCTGGTGGTTGCAGTTCTGTAGACGTTGTTGATGGTTTGAAAACAGCTGGTCAAAAAGTGGCTGCTGTTAATGCAAAGCTAACCACTGAACGTCGTGAGACCGCGCCGCGTATTTTTACTCAAGTGAACATCCACTTTGAAGTTTCAGGTGAAGCCCTAGAGCCAGAGATCGTAGAAAAAGTCACCGCGGACTCATTAGAGAGATACTGTTCAGTATGCTTAATGCTGGGTGAGGGGGTAAAAATGACCCACAGCTGGGAAATTGTTTAATTCTTCAAGTACAAATAGATAAAACAGGAAAGAGAATAGCCCGTGCTTTTCTCTTTTTTTCTTCTTTGTTTACGCTAATCTATTTTGGTCTCAAGTTGTAGGAACTCTCAATGACCGAATTAGAAAAGATGATGTCTGGCCAAGTGTTTGATGGTACAGATAAAGAAATCGAAGCGACGCGCAATAATGCAACCCTTGCGCTAATGGCTTTTAATAATAACACCGATGAATCTCAGCGTGAATCATTGCAAAAGCGCTTGTTTGGTAAAGTTGGGCGAAGCATTATTCAAGCGCCGTTTCATTGTGAATTCGGCAAGACAATTGAGATCGGAGAAGAGACCTTCATTAATATGAACGTCTTGATGTTGGATGGCGCTAAAATCACCATTGGTAATTACGTACTTATTGGGCCTAGTGTTCAGTTTTATACCGCTTCGCACTCTCTGGATTACCGCAGTCGGCTCAAGTGGGAAACCTTTTGTCATCCAATTAAGGTTGAGGATAGTGTTTGGATTGGTGGCAATTCGGTCATTAATCAAGGCGTGACTATTGGTGCTCGCTCTGTGATTGCTGCTAACTCTGTGGTGAATAGCGATGTCCCACCTGATTGTTTGTATGGAGGTACGCCAGCCAAATTGATCCGTCGTTTAAATCAAGTTGATTCGCTATGACTATGTTAACGAGAGGGGATTTATCGAAGGTTTGATGCTTTCCTTATATCTATGGTTGGCTTTTGTCGTTATCAAACAAAAATGAGCTCTGTTATAAAGCTCACCTCGACCGATATTTTTAACTAAGAATGGAAGATAACCTGCTGGTCATTCGTCATCACAAGTGTTGCTTTGTTTTGCTCGATAAGTTGCGCCGCATAAGAAGGCGTCACGGCTTGCATCTCGCCCTTTGCTTTTAGGGTCAGAGATTCCCATGCTTGGTCACGATATTTACCCGCTTGGGTATATTGAATAAGTACTTTCATGGTTTCATGTTCCGATGCTGTTGAGTTGCTACTAAGTTAGCGTGCCTTTAATGGTTGCGCACCTGTTAAAAATGAAACATTAGATTAACCAAATGTGTTTGTGCCAAACAGGTTTATGTTTTAGAACGACTCAGTAACGAACACTGTACATCGCAGAAACAACTGAAAAGTGAGCTTACTGTATATATCTTAGTGATTAAGAGTTTGCTCCAAATAAGAAAAAATTAGACTGTGTGATAAAAACGACCTGAATATTGGAAAGAAGAAAATGAAATACGATTGGATCTTGTTTGACGCTGACGAAACCTTGTTCCACTTTGACGCCTTTAAAGGTTTGCAGCTGATGTTTTCTCGCAAAGGTGTTGATTTCACTGCGCAAGACTTTGCTCACTACCAAATGGTAAACAAGCCACTGTGGGTGGACTACCAAGATGGTAAAGTGACGGCAGACGAGATTAAACATAAACGTTTTACAGAGTGGGCAGAAAAGCTTAACACCACAACGATGGATCTCAACCTTGCGTTTTTAGAAGCGATGGTAGACATCTGTACTTTGCTACCTGGCGCAAGAGAGTTGATGGAGGCACTGCAAGGTAAAACTCGAATGGGTATCATCACTAATGGTTTTACCGAGTTGCAAGCGATTCGCCTAGAACGAACTGGCATGAATGACTACTTCGAGCACGTCGTGATCTCTGAGGAAGTGGGTATCGCGAAGCCAGACTCAGGCATCTTTGAGTACGCAATGACGCAAATGGGAAATCCATGTAAGACGCGCGTACTGATGGTGGGTGATAATCTGTACTCTGACATTTTGGGTGGCAATAACTTCGGTATTGAAACATGTTGGTTGAACACGGCTGGCATGAGCGCAGATCAGAAAGTAACACCAAGCTACACAGTGACATCATTAAATGAGCTTAAGAATATCCTTGTGGTTGAGTAAGCAAATAAACGGAAAAAGCGCTGATTTTCAGCGCTTTTTTACGATTACCACTATGAAATGCCGTACATCAATCATGCACAGAGCCCCTCTACAACAAGAGAGGGGGAAGACCTAGAACGGATGACGAGAAAGTTGGTCAGTATTTTTTAGCATTTGTTCTGCCACATAGCGATGCGTCGCTGTCGTTGGATGAGTAACATCCCAGAACACAAACTTGTCAGAACCAACAGATGCACACTCAGAGCGAGGAGAATGGTTGTATAAGTAGTCAGCGGACGATGAGCGGTTGATATCTAGACAAGCTTCCGTCGAGTTACTGAAGCCATGTTGCTCTGGATTAGCAGTCAAACTCGCAAAGAGAGCATGGGTATCGTGCAACGTAATGTTAAGTCCTTGCGCTGTATAGTACGCGGCTTGCGTTTTTATAAACTCATTCATCTCAAGAATGTTTGCGCGAATTGCATCGATTTCTTCCTGACTAGAATATTTAAATTGGGGGGCATACGTTGCGTCAGGCAGTGTCATAAGCAGGAAGTTTCTTGCGCCAGCGTCATTCAGTTTTATCAAGGCTTCTGCATAGTCCGCTTTTACTTCAGAAACACTTCGGTTGTAGTTCATAAAATCATTCAAACCAAACTCTAAGGTAAACAAGGTGTTCGCAGGATTATAGTTTTTCGCTAGTTGCGCATAAGCAAGATAAGAGGCTACTTGTTTTCCAACACCAGTTAGCGCAATGTATTTATTTTCACCAGCAGCACCACCTACTGCCCAGTTGTACAAAGGTAAGTGCTTGGCTTGAGCAATATATTCCGTCCAGACAAAACCGTTTGAGAAGTGCCCCAAGAACCAACTGTTTCGGTTCGGGAATTGCCATTGAGAGGCATTAAAGATGTTTCCTGTATCGGACAAGCTGTCGCCTAATGCGACCACCTTATTGATTTTGTCTGACTGTTTTACAGGGTCATTAGTCCAGATTGAATGGTTGTATGACAAGTTGTTGTCTGCAGCAAAGAAGGTAATGTCTGCATTTTCGTTCGTCAGTTCAAGAGTCTGTTGACAGCGCTCTTTGATCACGCTCTGAGCGGTATCGGTATAGAACATGTTTTTTAAAGCGTGCTTATTCCGCCAATAGCCATTGATAGTGAAGTAACTACCATCTGGGTTTTCTGCCCACTCCCAGTCCGTTGCTGGGTCGTTGTGTGAATAACTCGTTCTATACCAGCATCGAACGTACGTATCAGTTTGCTTCTGCTGCTTGCTTCTCACTTCTGCGGCGTTCGGTAGGTCGAAAAGCTCTGACGAGTCTGCCGTATGAGCAAAGTTTGATATTATTAATAATGCACTAAATAACGTGGTCGTTTTATTCATGATTCACTCTCTTTAATAATTGTTGTCATGATACAAATGAGAATTAATCTCACTGGTTAAACTAAATTTGGAGTAAATACTCTAACTAGTCAATGTATTATTAAGTACATTGTCAATTTTGCTAACGCAATCGTATTTCAATAGATTTTGTGAATGTGAGTGTTTTGCAAAATAAGTAATAACCGTTTCTTTACAATGACTTAACAATTGGGCTTCATTTAATTGAGTTATTTTTTGGTGTTAACTTTAAATGGTGATGAAATGGCTATTTGTTAATGATTATTTATAAGGTGAAATGTTTTGAGTGTTTAACAGGAGGTGGTAGTTGATTCTTTTATGAGTCATCTGCTTTTTGGTTTTTTATGAGAATAAAATGAATGTTCATTAATCCGTAGAGTTGAAGCATTGGTGATTGGAAGCATTCTTTGAGCTTAATAAGCGGCGAATGCTGAGTCTCATGATGATTTTCGTGCTAGCAGCCACACTATGTACTATCGAATCGGGTTACGAGCTGGCGGATCTGTGTTAGATAGCTACACTGACTTGGGCGTTGCGGTAATATCTGATAAAAAACCATCTCGAGTCCATTTTCCGAGAGTATCCCTCTGGCTAGAACCGCTGGGCTATAGGAATTAAATGTGGTGGGTTTGCCAGGTGATGTATGCGCATTATCTGCAATTGGGCACTTTAACTTTCAACAAGGAGTGGCTATGAAGAAGCGGACCTCACAAGCTGTGTCTGCCGTAGCTCCAACCGCACTTCTGGTAATCGGGCTGAGCTCAAACAGTTTGGCAGACGATTACGGATTTGCACCTTTCGGTGAAGGTTCTGATCAGGCCGAGCGGCAACCTGTACGTTACTTTGTTAAGTACCATCAAGGGAAAGAGAGCGAAGTGAAAGTACTTCTTCGTCAGTATAAAGTTGAGGTGTACGATGCTCTGGTGAAACAGCGCGTATTAATTGTGGTGGGTGAGCAGGCGGAAATCGATCGGCTTGTTGAACACGATTTGCTTGAGTACACCGAGCAAGAGCCGATAAACAAGTTGCCTTATCAAGCAGCCGAGTTTTAATAAGATAAATCTCAATCCGCTATTGGTAGTGGTCAACTAAAAACTGGCCTCAATCATATTGCACTTAGGAGCAAGGCAGAGGTGTTTGTTAATGCATTGAATACCTTTTCTACGGTAGTATTCCTTCATCCAACCGACACGATTCCGGTGTTGTTTTCGATTGCTCGGATGACATAGGTTAGTTGTTAGAAGATCGCACACAGGTTTGGTACACAAGATAAGGACACTTAGTGCAGTACGTAAAAATTAAAGATTCGATTATTGAACAAATTGAAGCAGGCATGTTGTCACCGCGTCAAAAGCTTCCTGCAGAACGCAAATTGGCGGAATCGTTTGATACCACGCGTGTTACTTTGCGTGAAGCTTTATCACTGTTGGAAGCGGAAGGTCGAATCTATCGCGAAGATCGTCGAGGTTGGTTTATCTCTCCAGAACCACTGCGTTACGATCCAACTCAAACGCTGAATTTTCCCGCTATGGCGAAAGCGCAAAATCGTGTACCAAAAATAGAGTTGCTGGCAGCAAAAGGAACACTAGCAAACAAACAAGCAGCGCGTTTGCTGAACTTACAGCCTTTCTCGGATGTATATCGAGTCGACCGTGTGAGATTTCTTGATGATCGTCCTGTGGTATACGTGACAAACTATATTCGGCCAGAGTTATTTCCGAACTTGCTAGAGCATAATTTGTCGAATTCACTGACGGATATTTATCGTGAGCACTATGGCGTGATATACCAAAAGATTCGTTATCGTATTTCAACCAGTATCTTGTTGGGTGAAATGGCTCAGGCATTGCGTGCAACGTCAGGCTCGTCAGCAATGGTGGTGGAACGTACTAACTACAACCAAGATGGTGAATTGATTGACTGCGGTATAGAATACTGGCGACATGATGCCATTAGTATTGAATCTATTGCTGGTCTCAATCTTTAATTGGATTTGCTCATCATCTAATGTCATCGAATTAAAATCGTTGTTATTCGAATAAATACGCTTTTAGTCTTCAATCCGCAATGTTTTTCGTGGTACTAAGTTTATCGCGGTAATACGTTTCTCACGCTAATCTAAGCCAGCGGCGGCGGCTCCACTGGCTTGATTTTCAGCATCACCGCTCTGTTCTTTATCTTCTGGTAGACGCCAACGTTGACTATTCTGCTTTTAGTGTTGAGCCGCGTCAGTTGCTTAATACTGCTTCGAATGTTGCTTTGGTGTTGTCTAGCCATTCATAACGACGGCGGTACATTGAACGCTTAGAGCGGGACATGCCTTCAATATCACGACGGGGCGCGTTAACATCGATAGAGTAAAAATTACGGTCGTATTCGGTACCGCCGAGTTCAAGCCACAACGCGTCGTAGTCGGTCTTGATTCGACCTTTGCTGTAGCGCCTAGCCGAATAGGTGTGAGACTGTGTCTTTACCGCAAGAATGGTTTCTGCTCCCCAGATCTGTGCGAGGATAC
>NZ_ABGR01000038.1 GCF_000171815.1 Vibrio sp. AND4
TGTTATTTTTTCATTTTATTACCAGTACGTTGAAAAGTTTATAGCGTATTCAAAAGCTTCATCATATTGAACCAACGTCCGAATATCGAAGTTTCTATTTTCGAAAAAACGTTGTTCCCATTTAAGATAGTTTTTGTGTTTTGCTATTTCAGTTATGTTGAAGCCACTCCCAACTTTTATGGAAGTAGCCCAATATGGCGCTATGGATAGCACCGCTCCTATTTCCGGCCCAATATAGGCAGCACCATGAGAAAGGTCCGAAAACAGTATTTCACCAGCGAGAGCAGCATAACCTGCTGAGTCATCGGCTAGATTCATGCTTTTACCGAGAAAGCCACCCACATACATATCGGAACAATCAATGCAGGATAAATTATTCGGTTTGTAACCTGCGTTTAGAGACCACGCATAAAAATTATCTTCAGCTAATCCCGTCTGAGAGACATTCAGGTTTAATACATTAAATAAGGTCAGCTCTCTTATTGACCAACCGCGTTCCTGGGTTGTGTATAAAAGGCTCAGATCAAAAGTACTCAGCTCCGAGAAAGGGATACGGGCAGCATTAATATTCAAAAGATCATAGTAATTTGCACGAAACCGTAAGCTTGCCCCTGAGCCAAATGCATCATTGTATCTAGAGGAGAATTGAAGCATTGCCGTGTTTTGGGCTCTATGTGGTGGTAACTTGTTCGCCGGTTCCCAACTCGTTTGCCCTGCTGATAAGCGAAAACGCTCAGTCAGTAAATTCTCTCTTTTTGTCTCTTCTATCGCGGAAAGGCCACTATTTTTCACTTCTAAAAAAGCATAATAATCATACATAGTGTCAATCACTCGCTTTGCCTCCTCTTCTTTAAGAGACCGCAAGAGACTCAACGTTTCATCAACGGGAAGCGCAATAATGCGCTCAACACTTTGCCTTTCACTAGCGCTCAGTTGATTAAATCGGTTGTATAATTTTTCCTGACGAGATTCATGATAAAGCACTTGGTCTACATGACTCTCCGTCTCAGGCTTATTGAGCATCATCACCAAATCATAAGGCATAACCCAAATTTTATTTGGTGCCAAAAGAGGCTTATCAACAACCAGTTCCAACAGCTTAGCGAGTTGGTAACCGCAATTTTGTTTAAAGAAGTAGTAGGTCATGCTCGTATTTTCTAACTCCCACAAATGTGCAAGTAGAAAGACGACGTTTTCTTCAGTCAGACTGAGCTTGTATTCCCACAAATCGCGGAGCTCTGTTTCGTTATAAGCTAAATTTTGGTGATGATATTTTTGGTTCGCGAAATGCCCCTGATACCCACCAGTTATGCCTTTGTAGATATAGACAAGCTTGTTGTCAGAGTCCGGAACCATTGCGCCATAACTAAAGGTATTGTCGAGTAGCTCAGCACCTGCGCCAGAATTAAATTTAAGTAAGACATGCCCATACATGGATGCAGGATTACCAAGATAACCGCTCGCGTACACCACACTGACGCTATCTGTCGCAAAGGACTCAAGATATTGTTGGTATTTTGGACAATTTGCTTCCGGAAATAACCCCTTAGGCATGACACTCTCAAGCCAGATTTTCCTAGCGGGGAAACGACACTGGGTGGTAGGCTCTTGAGTAAAGGCTTGAATTGTCGCTTTTAATTCCTCTTCTGGATTAGTCTTTCCATTCGGTGCTAAAAGAAATGATGGACTGGTCACAGCACTACTCGGTTTCACCAATCCCTCTTCGTAATGAATAAGCAACCGCCATGTACTCGAGGAGCTTAAGGCATCTAAATCATACTTTTGTCCTTTTCCTTCCTCATCTGAAAAAGCAGCACTGGACAGAACACAACTTGCCGTGATCAAGATGGAATTAATTAGCTTGTTCAATGAGAAAGGGTATGCCAACCGAGCGTTAAAATATCAAATCATATGAGTATTTTATCAATAATGATTATCATTAATCAATGCATTTTATAAAATATATTTTCCACATATATCTGAATGTATGAGTGTTTTTCTTTTGACAGGCTTGGGAGCTATAAAAAATAGTCAGATAGGAGAAATGGGGTTAATTGGAAAGTATGCATCTCAGGTCTAGATTGGCGTTCACTTAGCGCTCACCACTCAGCAATGCAAAGGCGGCTTTTCACACCACGAATCTGCAACCCCATCGCCTCAAATACATGCTCAAAGTCTTGGCAAGTAGCGGGAACATTAGGTAAAGACAGCGACGCCTCTGTAAAAAATGACTGACTCAGGGTCTCAGATTCTCCCCACGCCAACTGCCACCAATCCAAAATACGTTGTTTAGACGCATTCAATCGGTAAGCCGCAGGAAGTCGATCGCGCTTGTTTAAGTTCTCCGTTTTAGATGTTGGCAACAGATTCCATTTGTCGTTATTCGGCCAATAAGCAAACGGCAAGCAGTGATCAACATGGTACTCATTACGCAACTTGCCTCCACCCCAAACGCTGATGATCTCCGATTGATTCGAGCGTAACTGCTCTACCCTTTTGCGCACTGCGCTTGTATCGTGGTCTTTATCAATCCAAACCAAACAATCGTGGTATGTTTGCAGCGCAATTCCTCGCTGTTGGTTTGAACTAAACCGCTGCATTTCAAGAATCCATTGATTCACCACCAGCGGCTCAATCCAAGAATGATAGAGCCTAAAGCAGTCCCACAAACTCTCTTCCAAAATAAAATGGCCGTAACTTTCTAGAAAAGCACCATCAACAACGATAGCGCCTTTATGCTTTTTCGAAGAACGTACCATTTCAAAATATGGATTCGATTTATCACCTTGGTATGTGTAGGTGACAGGCCCTTCTTTGATGGTTTTTAAGCTATCTTTGATCGCTTTATCCAAAGCGGCAGCATCACCATCAACAAACATGGTACCAATTGCTAAATCATCGGGGCTTAAATGAGAAAGCTTGCCCCACCCATCAGGCTTGATAAAACCAAGGCCTTTTGACGCATTAGAGTTTTGTTGGATGCTCTCTTTATCGATAAGGCGTTTGAACTGACGAATCCAATACAGGCCGACGAGTCCGAGAGGAATCGCGACCTTACCATCAGAGCGATCAACAACGGCTCCAGAGTGCGCATCTGCAATTCGCAATAAGGTTCGCAACAAGGCGAGTTTGTATGTCGCCGATTTTGAATCGTTTACGATGATATGGCGGATCTTGTTGAGATCACCGGAACCATCATCGGGAAGTGACATAACTATCGTCTGCCAGTGCACGTCATCACGCTTAAGCTGATCATCGCTGTCAGAGATGTGCCTAACCATCAGCGCGCTATTCTTTGCCAGTTGTTCCAACTCCTGAACGGATACTGGATAAGCTTTTCGCCCATCGGTGAACTCACCATGGCGAAGACTTATCACCAACCGACCATTCGGCGCCAACAGATTCGATAGTTTACGAAAAGCACGCTCACGATGCGAAGCAGCAACATGCATCCAGACTGCACTCACTAAAATAAGATCAAATCGGAGCCCTAAGTTGGTGGTTTTCTCAAGTGCAGGCAAGGCATCGTCAAGCCAAGTAACAAAATCACCCGTTGTATTTTTACCGATCTCTAGCAGTGATATGGCTGGTTCAAGTGCAATCACCTCGCAACCTTGCTCTGACATCCACCTCGCATCTCGCCCTGCTCCAGCTCCCACATCCAATACGCGATCGCCAGCATGAGGCCAAAAAGCTTGCCAGCTCGAATGCACCTGCTCAAAGGTTGTCGAGTTATATTGCGCTGCTAATGAACTCGCATTTTGGTTGTAGAAATTAAACGTTGAGGACATAAAGATAAGACTGAAATTAAACTGAACACATAGTAAGTGCTACTGATTGCAATTGCTAGAAGACAGTACAAAAGTTGTAGAAAACGTTGCATTGGGAATGCTGATGCCTGAAGCACGTTTTTTGGACAAAACCTTGTTAGACTTTCTAATCTATTTAGGCTGGTAAATATTAGAAAAAGTATTGATAACTCCTTTATTAAGTTCCTTTTCGAGTACAAAAAGACCGCACTGTAGGCGGTCGTTTAACAATAAAGCCATACATACGTATAGAGTAAGCTTTCGTTCAATATTTAGCTGTTGTGATTTGCCGTTCGTTCAACAAGTACTTCTTTGAACGCGAACATCCCATTCAGCGCAGCAGGAAAGCCTGCGTAAACAGACATCTGAATGATCACCTCTTTGATCTCTTCTTCATTGCAACCCACATTAAGCGCCGCATTCAGGTGCACTTTAAGCTGTGGCATGCAGTTTCCTAATGCCGTTAACGCTGCCACCGTTGCAATCTCACGCGATTTCAAATCCAAGCCTTTGCGCGCATATATATCACCAAAAGGATACTCAATGGTGTATTTAGCTAAATCAGGGCTGATATCTTGTAGGCTATCGATAACATTTTGTCCTGCTTCACCATCAATCTGTTTAAGTAGTTCTAGCCCTTTTTCAAAACGTGGCGCATCCAATGTATTACTCCTATGTGTTCAATAGGAGCGCAGCATACAAGTTAGAGTTCACTCTAAGTCAATACACTTTTCCATCTTTATAGAGTTCAATTTTGTTTTCCAAAGCCAAAAGGTGGGATTTTTGTTGTTCTATATGTGCTATTAAAGTCTGTTGGTGCTGTTCTAGCAAGGCTTGACGCTCAAGTAACGTGCTGTTTCCCTTCTCTCTTAGCCGAGCGTATTCCAATATATCTTCGAGTGGCATAGCCGTTTCTTTCAGACGAATTACAAATTCAACCCACTTTTGGTCTTTCTCGGTATACACTCGGTGGCCACTATTGTTGCGCTGAACATTTTTAAGCAAACCAATTTTTTCATAGTACCTAAGTGTGTGATCCGTCAAACCTACCAAGCTAGCAAACACCTTCATATTCATTTTTACATCCTTCGTAAAGGTGGATTGTGCATTGAAGCCTAAACAATTTTGTTTAGAACCGCTCAATAATACCTATTTTTCACTCTTTATTAAAAATGAATATGAGATTAGTTATATTTGGGCAAAGTTCGTCTAACTAGGAACATAGGCTTCTTAACTAAAATAACAATGGGGCATAAATGAGTTGAGCCACTAGGCAATCACACCTCTACTGTTTTGTTTTTCAACGGGCGTTAGAGTTGACCTTACATGTTGCCCTTCAGCGCATGGCAGGTGTGGCTTATAGACGAATGGTGTACTTGATCTAAAATGTAATCTTAGAGAAAGGTAAAGAACATACCTAAAACGCAAAAGCCCCGACAACTCTGGGAGTTATCGGGGCCTTCAGAATAAATGGCACGCCCTGAAGGATTCGAACCTTCGACCACATCCTTAGAAGGGACGTGCTCTATCCAGCTGAGCTAAGGGCGCGCTACAGGGAAGGATTATACGAGTTCAGACGCTTAAATCAACGGGTTTTCATAACATTCTGATCTAAATGCTTAAAAAAAGGTCACTAAGGCGAAAAATGTTCAAAAACACCTCAAAGCAAACGTTTGCGTATAGATGTTAAATGGAATTTCTGCGACAATGCGCCGAAAATAATTTGCCTTCTCAATTTAAAAGGAAAGTCATGACTGCTCAAAATATAGATGGAACTCTCATTTCACAAACTGTTCGTTCCGAAGTTGCAGCCCGTGTAAAAGCGCGGGTTGAAGCTGGCCTTCGTGCTCCAGGTCTTGCAGTAGTTCTAGTTGGTGAAGATCCCGCTTCTCAGGTTTACGTCGGCAGTAAGCGCCGTGCATGTGAAGAAGTAGGCTTTGTCTCTAAGTCTTTTGACCTTCCTGCTACTTCGTCGGAAGAAACCTTGTTGTCACTTATCGACGAATTAAACAATGACGACGAAATCGACGGCATTCTTGTTCAGTTACCACTTCCTGCTGGCATCGATGCAACGCAGGTTCTTGAGCGTATCCACCCAGAAAAGGATGTGGATGGCTTCCACCCTTACAACGTTGGTCGTCTCGCGCAGCGTATTCCTAAGCTACGTTCTTGTACACCAAAAGGCATTATAACGCTGCTTGAACGTTATAACATTGAGCTACGCGGTAAGCACGCGGTGGTGGTTGGCGCATCCAACATTGTTGGTCGCCCAATGACGCTTGAGCTGCTGCTTGCTGGTTGCACAACGACAACTTGTCACCGCTTCACTAAAGACCTAGAGGGTCACGTACGCCAAGCAGACCTTGTTGTGGTTGCTGTAGGTAAGCCAAACTTCATTCCTGGTGAGTGGATTAAGAAAGGCGCGGTCGTGGTCGATGTGGGCATCAATCGCCTTGAATCGGGCAAGCTAGCGGGTGATGTGGAATACGGCAAAGCACGTGAGAACGCGAGTTTCATTACTCCGGTTCCGGGTGGTGTTGGCCCAATGACGGTGGCCACCTTGATTGAGAACACCATGCTGGCTTGCGAGCAGTTTCATACGAAGTAAGAGATTCGAGATTCGAAGAAATGAAAAGGGTTGACGATAAACGTCAACCCTTTTGTTTTGAGAGAGTGGGAAGAAGTGTCTGAGCCAAAACCTTGTTCCCCTGCTCTCTCGAAGCGAAGCGTTCCCGATTCCAGAAGCGCAGCGCTTTAAATAGGTTACAAACTTAAAATCACGCCAGCGATGGATGCGCTCATCAGGTTAGCCATGACACCAGCTGCGATAGCACGGAAGCCGTATTCCGAGATAAAGGAGCGTCTCTCTGGCACCAGTGAACCAAGGCCGCCGATCAGCATGGCCATGGTCGAAATGTTCGCAAAGCCGCACAGTGCAAACGTCACGATAGCTTGTGAATGCGCACTTAGTTCAGACTTAACTTCCATCAGTTGGATGAAGGCAACGAATTCGTTGACCACGATCTTATTACCGATCAATGAGCCAGCCACAATAGCCTCGTTCCAAGGAATACCCAGCAGCCAAGCGATTGGGGCAAACAGGTAGCCTAGTACTAGCTCAAAGCTCAGCTCCATACCAAATAGACCACCGAACCAGCCGAGCATGCCGTTGAGCATCGCAATAACACTGACAAAAGCCAGCAGTGTCGCGCCAACTGCAACAGCGATGCGTACGCCTGACATCGCGCCATCTGCCATTGCTTCAACCACGTTAGTTGCGCGTGGGATTTCAACTTGGTCAGGGTTCACCGTTTGTGCTGCGTTATCGGTCTCTGGCATCATGATTTTTGCCATAAGAAGACCCGCAGGTGCCGACATGAAAGCCGCCGCGATCAAAAAGTTAAGATCCACACCCAGTGATGCGTAACCCACCAGTGTGCCACCAGCAACCGATGCCAAACCACCTGTCATAACCGCAAAGAACTGTGAGTCAGTCATGTGCTTTAGGTATGGCTTCACCACGAGTGGCGCTTCGATCATACCGACGAAGATATTAGCAGTCGCAGATAAAGACTCCGCACGACCTGTTCCGAGTAATCGTTGTAAACCACCACCGATCAGGTTGATCACTTTCGGCATCAGACCGATGTGGTACAAACCAGAAATCAGCGCTGAGAAGAAGATGATGATACCAAGTACGTTAATCGCGAAGGTAAAACCACCCGTTGCGAGATTGCCAAATAGGAACGAGATGCCCTCTTGGCCGTAGTTGATTAGGTTAGAAACCGTACTGGTTACTGCATTGAGCGCTTCTTTACCCGCAGGTACGTAAAGCACCAATAGCGCAAAGAGAACTTGCAGAGCAAAAGCCAAAGACACCGTTCTTAAACGAATGTTCTTACGGTTAGTCGACAGCAGCCATGCTACGAATAGGATGACTACGATACCAAGAATTGAGTTCATAAAGTGAATCCGACAAAGGGGGAACAGGAAAGGAGTCGGATTGTATAGAGTAAGAATAATGCTGCAAGTTGGGTATGTTAACAGGCTGAGCATCTTGACCGCTCAGTTTTTGACCGCCAAAATAACTCTATGAATTAAAAGGAGATAAACGTTTGCTTTTTGCTATTATTTCCAAGTGGAAAATATGTTTCTGGATTTAGAAATATTTTGAGATCTAAATCACCTTTTGTATTCCCTACTTGGGTATCGAGATATAAGGTGCTAATCGCTGATCCCAGTGACAAGGTGACCCAATCCTCTGTTTGATGAAATCGATCACCGCAGAGGTTTTTTTCGGCATGTGCTGACGACTTGGGTACACAGCGTAAAACGGCATGGTTTGGCTGGCCCTCCAATCAGGTAAAAGCTGGATCAATTTGCCTGAGCGGAACTCGTCATCGAGCAGGTAAGTTGCCAAATAGGCTATGCCCCACCCCGCAATTGCGGCATCACGAATCGCTTCAGCCAAATCAACCGAGTAGTTGCCTGATACTTTTACATTGAGCTCTTGCTCACGATTCGTGAATGCCCAACTGGTGTAGTCACGCTCCCAACTGCGGTAGATAAGGCAGTTGTGCTGCGCCAAGTCATTCGGCACGGTGGGTTTCTCGTGCTTGAGCAAGTAATCTGGCGATGCAGCAACCACGAATTGGCAATCCGCTAGGCGCTGAGCAATGTAGCCTTCAGGTAGATGTTCGTTATTGGTGACCCAAAGATCCAAGCCCTCTTCGAACATATCTACTTTGTAGTCAAACAAGTGCAGTTCAACTTTCAGTAGCGGGTACGTCTCTCTAAGTTGTTGAATGGCAGGAATGATGTGCAAAGTACCGAAAGATTGCGACAGCCCAAGACGCACTGTTCCCGCGACTTCATCCCGTTGGCTTTCCATCTCTAATGTTGCGCTACTCGCGGCTTGCACTACCTGCTGGCAATGGTGATAAAAGGTTTGCCCAGCGTCTGTGGGCGTAAAACTGCGCGTAGTACGCTGCACAAGTTTGATACCTAATGAGGCTTCTAATTGGCTAAGCTGCTTACTAACGTGAGAAACAGACACGCCTAGGCTCTTTGCCGCAGCAGTAAAGTTCTTATGTTTGATCAACGCAGCGAAGATCACCATTTGTGCAGCACGTTCAGATAACACGCAAACCTCGTTTTAATTTGAGAAAGTAAAGGGCTCCGAAGAGCCCCTTTTTATTCGTATAACCAGCCAACTTAGAATGTGATACGGTCAGCTAAGTGACTTACCGCCAAGGCAAAGTAGTAAGAGCGGTTCCACTTCATCAACACATTGTAGTTGTTGTACACCAAGTAAGTACGGCCGTTCTCATCGTCTGGCATGATCAACCAAGCTTTGATGTCTTCATCTAACTTAGGTAGTGGGCTGCCATCGTATTGGGTGATGCCCAGCTTACTCCACTCTTGCAGATACTTGCCTTTTTGGGCTTTACGACCTTGCAGACTAGGGTCGATGCCATGTGGCACTTTGACTTGGCGGCCCCAAGTAAACGTATCATCCCAACCCGACTTGCTTAGGTAATTCGCAGTAGAAGCAAACACGTCCGCTTCTGATTGCCAGATGTCTTTCTTGCCGTCACCGTTACCATCTGCGGCAAAGCGCAGGAATGAACTTGGCATAAACTGACATTGACCCATAGCGCCAGCCCAAGAACCCTTGAAGTTCTTTAACTCGATATGACCTTCATCAAGGATCTGTAGCGCCGCCATGGTTTCTTTGCGGAAGAACTCTTCACGACGACCTTCAAACGCCATGGTCGACAGCGCATCGATCACGCGGTAATTCCCCGTGAACTTACCGAAATTACTTTCTACCCCCCACAATGCGACAATAAAGCGCGGCTGCACGCCAAACTCGTCACCAATGCGTTTTAGCTCAGCGTAGTGCTCTTTATACAGTTGCTTAGCTTGCTTAACCTTCCATTTGGGTACCGCACGCGGAATGTATTCATCTAACGTCAGTTTCTTTTCAGGTTGGTTTCGGTCTGCTTTGACTGCGTGTGGCTTATATTGCACATCAGCGAAAGCGGCACTGATCACCTGTTCGGAAATGCCTTTATTACGCGCTTCTGCACGCAGTTTATTTAGGTATTCATCAAAGCCGTCGCTGCTTGCAAAGGCTGAGGTGCACATACCAAGGCTGAGCATGACTGCCAGTATCTTTTTCATATCGCCCTCCTTGAGCGAGGCAAAACTTCCAGATGAAAAGCGGCGATGTTATTCACCTTTCTGCTGGGCTTTTTGTTCTTTGTATTTTTCTAGTAGGTTTTCCGGCGGAGGCGGAACCTGTAGGAAGAAACCATCATTATTTAATGACACTTTCACTTTCTCGACATCAACTTGCGCCAATGTACGACCGTCCAGTTTGATGGTCATCACTGGCATAGGCTTACCGAACATCTGCATTAATTTGTCAGGAACCTGTGAGAAGTCGTCCTTTTTCGGTATGTAGAGATAAGTGCCTTCTTTTTTGGAGCTTTTATAAATGGAACAAAGCATGACGAGCCTTTTGTGCTGATTTACCCGCTTTGAGTGCGGATTCTATTGAAAACGTAAAATTCTCGCAAACTTGTTAGCAAATTTGAGATTAATTCACTTATTTGCTTACCTGAGAACTTGCTGCGCTAGAGGATGAAATATAACATGATAGACCTAGTTTAAGGCAACGCTCTTTCAATAAAGGCAGAAGTCCACGATGACCCATTCACCTGACCTTAAAGGTAGCAGTTTTACATTGTCAGTTTTACACCTTTCTGACAACGAGATCGCCAAGACTGTCGAATTTTTGCAAGAAAAAGTTTCACAAGCGCCTTCTTTTTTTGCATCTGCTCCTCTGGTTATCAATATAGCAAAAGTAGAAGGCGATATTGATTTCCACGCGCTGAAGCAAGGCATCGCTAACGCAGGGTTTATTCCCGTTGGCGTCTCTGGCTGTAAAGATAAGCGCGTTCAAAACCTTGCCTCACAAGCGGGCTTTGCCATCATGTCTGCGAGCAAATCTCCCACTCAAGCACCAACAACGATGGCACCGACCAAAATTGTTCGTACTCCGGTACGCTCTGGTCAGCAGATTTACGCCAAAGATTGTGACCTGCTTGTGTTGGCACATGTAAGTGCGGGGGCAGAGATAATTGCTGATGGCTCTATCCATATTCATGGCACCCTACGTGGACGTGCCATTGCTGGAGCGAGCGGGCAACAAGAAGCACGAATTATTTGTCACGATTTACAAGCTGAGCTGGTTTCCATTGCAGGAGATTACTGGCTGAGCGATCAAATTGAGAGTGAGTATTGGCAAAAGAAAGTAATGATAAGCAAGGCCGAAGAATCATTACATCTAGAGACACTCACTATTTAGTCTAAAAAGGAAATAAAATGGCACGCATTATTGTAGTAACGTCTGGTAAAGGTGGCGTCGGTAAAACCACTTCAAGCGCAGCCATCGCCTCTGGTTTGGCTCTGAAGGGAAAAAAGACCGTGGTGATCGATTTTGATATCGGCTTGCGTAACCTTGACCTGATCATGGGCTGTGAGCGCCGTGTGGTGTACGATTTTGTTAACGTCATCAATGGTGAAGCAACACTCAACCAAGCGATGATCAAAGACAAACGTACAGATAACCTCTTCATTCTTCCCGCTTCTCAAACACGTGATAAAGACGCGCTGACCAAAGATGGTGTGCAACGTGTGTTTTCTGAGCTAGGCGAGATGGGCTTTGATTTCATCATCTGTGATTCTCCAGCAGGCATAGAGCAAGGTGCTCTGATGGCGCTGTACTATGCGGATGAAGCGATTGTAACGACGAACCCTGAAGTGTCTTCGGTACGTGACTCTGACCGTATCCTAGGCATTTTGGATTCTAAGTCGCTGCGTGCTGAGCAAGGCCTTGAGCCCGTTAAACAGCACCTGCTACTGACACGTTACAACCCTTCTCGCGTAACGCAAGGTGAGATGCTCAGCGTTGAGGACGTGGAAGAGATCCTCCACATTTCTCTGCTGGGCGTGATTCCAGAAAGCCAAGCAGTATTGAATGCATCAAACAAGGGTGTGCCAGTGATCTTTGACGAGAACACAGACGCAGGCATGGCTTATTCTGATGCCGTTGACCGCCTACTGGGCAACCAGGTTGAATTTCGTTTCCTTACTGAGGAGAAGAAAGGACTCTTTAAACGACTATTCGGAGGCTAGACATGTCATTATTAGAATTTTTCCGCCCACAAAAGAAAAACTCTGCAAATCTAGCCAAAGAGCGTTTGCAGATCATCGTTGCTGAACGTCGTAGCCAGGGCGATCCTGCGCCTTCTTACTTACCTCAATTAAAAGAGGACATTTTGAAGGTGATCAGCAAGTATGTCGCGATTAACCCTAACATGGTGGATTTGACGTTTGAACACAAGGACGATGATATTTCGGTTCTTGAGCTTAATGTGAAGTTACCAGAAGACGAGAAGTAATTGCTTTTCGACTTGGCTTGAGTGCTCTTTTCGTCATTCGAAGCAGCGATGTACGAGCGTGATTCTGAATCTATTACTAACGTGCTCGGGTTGTTGAAGCTTAGGTTGTTGCAAATAGGTTTTGCCTTCAAAGCCAATTACAAATGCGTGTTACAAAAAAGGTTGGCGATATTGCCAACCTTTTTATTTGCCTCTATTTCAGAAGCTTGTTCATTTTCTCACCGAGCAACTCAAGACGCCAGCTTTGCATCACGTCTGGTAGGCTCGCTGGGTCACGGTCTTTCTTCCATACCCAACTGATGATTTGGTTGATCTGCTTTTTAGACGCTAAGAACTCAGTCGCCAAGCCTGACTTCTGCGATGCCACCTTAACCACATCTTTCAGGTTCTTAAAGACCTGCTTGTAGCTTGGGTAATCCATCAAGCGTTCAATTTTCTCTGGGTAATCGTCTGCTGGTGTTTGTTTCGCCTGCTTTACGATACCGGCAATCTTTGCGCCGTGGCGGTTTATCGAGCGGACGTCCATACCTTCCGCTTCCATCTTCTGAAAGCCAGTCAAACCAAGGCGAGCAACCGTCAGTAAATCGCCCTCTTTGAAAATGAAGTTCAACGCGAGATCGCGCTTAATGGCTTCACGGTAACGCCAAGTTGCCAGAGGTTTCAGGATCGCAAGTTCAGCCGGTCTTAGCTGCCATGCGCCTTTGATGTCGAGATACACGTTCTCGTCGTTGATATCACGAATACGCTTGGATACCAGCAGGTCACTCTCTTGCTGAACCGCTTCCCACCAACCTGCTTGGTTGACTTTATCTAGCAGTTTTTCATAAAGAGGCATGAGGTAATGCACGTCAGCGGCAGCATAATCCAATTGCTTTTGCGTCAGTGGACGCGCCATCCAATCGGTGCGAGATTCGCTCTTGTCGAGCTCGACACCAAGGTATTCTTCGACCAGTGTTGCGAAACCAGTCGACAGCCCGTGGCCTAAAAATGCGGCCATCAACTGAGTATCTACCATTGGGAATGGTGTGCAACCAAAAGCGTTTTGGAACACTTCTAAATCTTCACCACAGGCGTGCAGTACTTTCAGCACTGAGGTGTCTTGTAGCAACTCGACGAACGACGTCATGTCGGTCAGTTCCGTCGGGTCGATCAGAGAAAGTTGTTTGCCATCGAAAAGCTGAATCAAACCTAGTTGCGGATAGAAGGTCCTGATTCTTACGAATTCGGTATCCAGCATAACTACGTCGGCTTCTCTTGCTAGAGCACAGACTTCTTCTAGGTCTTTGTTTTTCTTGATTATCTGATAATTCACATGCTTCTCGCTATAAAAAAATGCCAGCAAAACGCTGGCATTCTAACATTATTTGGCAATAAATGATTGTTGCACAAAGCAATCCTTTTACGCGCTCTTCTTCGCAAGTTCTGCGTCGTTCTCTTCACGCAGTACACGACGCAGGATTTTGCCTACGTTGGTCTTAGGCAGATCTTCGCGGAACTCAACCAACTTAGGCACTTTGTAGCCCGTTAGGTGTTGGCGACAATGTGCAATCACTTCTTCTTTAGTTAGGCTTGGATCGCGTTTAACAACGTAGATCTTCACCAACTCACCAGACACTTCATGCGGCTGGCCGATTGCGGCGACTTCTAACACTTTACCGTGCAGAGCAACCACATCTTCGATTTCATTCGGGTAAACGTTAAAGCCAGACACAAGAATCATGTCTTTCTTACGATCGACGATGTGCAGGAAGCCTTCGTCATCAAACTTAACGATGTCGCCCGTTGATAACCAACCGTCTTCGTTAATCACTTCTTTGGTTGCCTCAGGACGCTGCCAGTAACCTTGCATCACTTGCGGACCACGAACTTGAAGCTCGCCTGTCTCAGTGTTTGCCAGTGCATTCCCTTCCTCATCAACAATACGTACTTCCGTTGATGGAACAGGTAAACCGATTGAACCGTTGTACTCGACTAAGTCATGCGGATAAGCCGCGACCAATGGCGAACATTCTGTTAGACCGTAGCCCTCTAGCAGGTAACAGCCCGTGGTATTTTGCCATTGTTCAGCCACGGCACGTTGCACTGCCATACCACCACCTACCGCTAGGCGCAGGTTGCTGAAATCCAATTCATGGAAGTCTTCGTTGTTCACTAGCGCATTAAATAGAGTGTTTACCCCTGTAATCGCGGTGAACTGGTATTTTTGTAACTCTTTGACGAAACCCGGAATATCACGCGGGTTAGTAATAAGCAGGTTGTTACCGCCCATTTCGATAAACAATAAACAGTTCACTGTCAGTGCAAAGACGTGATAAAGCGGTAGTGCCGTCACAACAAGTTCGCGCCCTGGAGTCAATACTGGGCCGTAAGCACCTTTTGCCTGCATCACATTAGCAATCATGTTGCGGTGCGTCAGGATTGCGCCTTTCGCCACGCCCGTTGTACCACCTGTGTACTGCAGGAATGCGATATCATCACCAGATATAAATGGCTTGACGTACTGAAGGCGACGCCCTTTGTGCAATGCTTTACGCATTGAAATTGCACCCGGTAAATCGTACTTAGGTACCATACCCTTGACGTATTTGACCACGAAATCCACCAGCGTACCTTTCGCACGTGGCAGCATTTGACCAAGACTGGTCAGAACCACGTGTTTCACTGGGGTGTTTTCTACAACCTGCTCTAGTGTGTTCGCGAAATTAGAAACGATAACGATCGCCGTAGCACCAGCATCATTTAGCTGATGTTCAAGCTCACGTGGAGTATAAAGTGGGTTCACGTTAACAGCGATGCAGCCCGCACGCAAAACACCGAAGAGTGCGACTGGGTATTGCAGCAAGTTAGGCATCATAAGTGCGACACGGTCGCCCTTTTTCAGCTTAAGCTCGTTTTGTAGGTATGCGGCAAATGCGCGGCTACGCTCTTCCAATTTGCGGAAGGTCATGACCGAGCCCATATTCATAAATGCTGGTTGGTCTGCGTATTTTTGAACAGACTGCTCGAACATTTCTACCAAAGACTCATATTGCTCTGGATTAATGGTTTCAGGTACGTCACTTGGATAACGTGAAAGCCATGGTTTATCCACGATGTTACTCCTCGTTTATAACTGGCTAAAAATAGCGTCCTTTTTATTTTGAGCACTATTACAGCACAGCAAACGTGCTTGAGCACGTAACTCTCAAACACTTGTTTAGATTTTGTTAACTACACCAAGAATTCGCTTCGCGACTTTGAGCGTTTGCTCTAAATGGCAATGATGTCCACCCGCTACAGAAACCACACTCGGTGGATTCTCGCCCCAATCGGCTTGGTTAAGCTGTAAATGCTGAAATCCATTGTCACCCAGAATGATCAGATGCGGGCAGCGTATTTGGCGAGTGATCGCGTTCGCGTGTTCCTGCGCCATACGATAAAGTGAATCACACTTTAATTTGGCATCGTGTCGCCAAAACCATTGGTTCTCTCGACATTCGATTCCGCGTTCGACGATTGGCATCAACTGTTCAGCGGTCAGGCGATTCGCTTGCATACGCAGCTTTAACGCCAACTCGAAAGAAGCCATTGCTCGCTCCGGTTTGCTGCGTTGACGTTGTCGGCTGATGATGCCTTCACGCAGGCGTTTTACACTATTGGAAGCGTGTTCCGTAAGTGGGCCCGCGCCTTCAATTTGCACCAAGGCTTCAACCTGTTCAGGAAAGGCAGCACTATAGCAACTTGCGATTAATGCGCCTAGTGAATGCCCCACTAACACCCGTCTGTTTGGCGATAATTCGTCCAACAACTGGTGTAAATCGGCAATATAGTCGTGGAAAGGGTAGTAATTGTCTGAGGATTTATGACTGGATAGGCCATGACCCAATAAGTCAATCGCCAATAAATGGAGTTCGGGGTTTGTTTGATGAATGGCGCACATCAAGCTTTTGAAGCTGCCCGCGTTGTCCATCCACCCATGAATAAAAACGACTGAACAAGCAGTCGTTTTTTCATTTCCGATCTCTAAGGCTGCCATGCTCCCATTTGGGAGTTCGAAACGGCGCTCATTCATCACAAATTATTTAACCTGTTTGATGACCTTGCCGTCCTGCGGGAAGTCTGAACGCATCATACGGCAGTTAATAGAATAACAAGGGTAGAAATAGGTTGGTGTGTCGTACATTAGCACGCGCTCTTCGACCTTCCAGAGACGGTAACCATCGCCTTTGATTGCCGGAAAAATATATTGATGCTCGCCAATTTTGCCTTCTTCTTCGCCCATCCCTTTACCCACGACAGTGATGAGTCGGCCTTGGCTAAATGCAACAGGTTCTAGATAACCATCAAAGTACACCGCAAAACGCCCTGTGGGCTCTTGACCAATATCCGGTATACCTGATTTGTTGATTGGTAAGTTTACGATCTCCAGACGGGTTTGGTCCTTTAAGTTATCCACTTTCGCGATAACACCACCGAGGCGGACATCATTCGCAACCTGGCCTTGGTCCTCGGCAAAGGCTTTGTAATCCATCAAAACCTGCTCGGTGCTCGCCGTCAGCTCCTCAGGAAGAGAACTACAAGCAGATAGCCCGAATGCGACGATAATAGCCAGCAAAATACGTCTAGAAAGTTTCATAAACCCCTACTTTAACTTGGTTGTTTTACACATAGATATCGACACCAAGTAATTGAGCGAGTTCCTCTTTTTTCGCTCGATTCATGACATCCATATACTGTTCCATTGCTTTGCGGGCATGGCCCTCGGGCAAATCATATTGCACTTGAGCACGATGAATCTGAGATTCGTCAACTTGTTTTATGGAATGCGCGACCGCGTTCGCCACCTTAGAAGGTTGACCAACGGACTGCTTGTCTCGTGCTTTCTTTACCTGCCCTTTTTTACCGACTTTATTGGTGCGCTTTGCACCCGGTATTATCGCGGGAGGTAAACCATTGATAGACACCATAACGCTCCATAAAAATACAGGGAAAGCGCCCCGTATACTTTACTCGTGGGGATTATTCGCGACCCGGAAGTTTCTTCCACGTCACATTATCACGCAAATAAACCGGACTCGACTCTTCTACTGGAACCGTGTTGCCTTTGTTCAGTTCCTGCTCAGCAAGAATGACTATGTCTTGTGCATCAGGATAAAGGACATCACCGTTTGTTACGTTGAATGGCAATGTGCCAAGCTCTTCTTGGTAAGCACCCCAACCTGTACCCGCTGTCGTCCACATGTGTTCGTCTGCTTGTGCCTCTTCAACGAGACGTGCTGGCGGAATCACGCACTCTGCATCCACACCGGACCATTCACCGTTTTCTTGGCGAGCATAACGTGCCCAATAAACTTCGCTCATACGCGCGTCAATCGCAACGGCAACGTCCATTGTGCCATGCAGACGGTAACTTGCCTGCGCCATCGCCATCAGGGTCGAAACACCGATCATGGGTAAATCAGCGCCAAACGCTAAACCTTGTGCGATACCAATGCCGATACGAACGCCAGTAAAGCTGCCAGGACCACGGCCAAACGCCAATGCGTCGAGTTCTTGCAGGGTCAGGCCGGCTTCCTTAAGCACTTCGTCTACCATAGGCAGTACTTTTTTAGTGTGGTCGCGAGGCGCCACTTCACTGCGTGAAATCACTTGGTCATTAACCAGTAGTGCAACTGAACAGTTCTCAGTTGACGTATCGATAGCAAGAATTTTTGCGCTCATTTAACTCTCTACAATTCTTTTTTAATTTATTGATGCCGCAGCGCATTAGTCTGCGGCAACTTGTCCTGTTTTAAGGAATGTTTTGATTCGTTCAAGATCCCGCGTTCTTGGGATTGGCGGTAAACTGCCGAGAAAGATCCCACCGTAATCTCGCGTC
>NZ_ABGR01000037.1 GCF_000171815.1 Vibrio sp. AND4
AGAGGAAATACGAGCTCCGCGATTTACCCTCTTTTTCCTCCTCATTTTCACGTAAACTTTGCCAATTCCCCAGACTCGGAGCAATACGACCTTATCAATGTATTGTGCTCCGCCTGTTCTACTCTATCCGAACCGTTTACGAGGGCTTCATGAGCACACCGCTACCTTGCAAAGAGATCACTAAAATCGTCGCCTCAGATCTGGATGGCACGTTACTCGCACCAAATCACCAGCTAAGCACTTACTCGAAAGAGACGCTCAAAGCGCTGCATGAACAAGGTTACACATTTGTCTTTGCAACAGGTCGCCACCACGTAGATGTCGCAAGCATTCGTCGAACGGTCGGTATTCCGGCTTACATGATCACTTCGAACGGTGCACGTGTCCACGATCAAAATAATCAAGAGATGTTCAGTCAGAACGTACCAGAAGATTTGGTTCAACCTGTGATCGACACGATCAAGACGGATCCAGAGATACTTATCCACATTTACCAAAACGACGACTGGTTGTTAAACAAAGACGACGAAAAAGTGCGTGATTTCCATGAAGAGTTCTCTTACAAGCTGTACGATCAAGATAACGCACCAACGCACGGCATTGCCAAGGTCTTCTTTACTCACCCGGCAGAAGATCACGATCATCTTGTGACCTTCGAAACCAAATTGCGTGAACAATTTGGCGATCGACTAAATATCGCATTCTCAACGCCTTGGTGCTTGGAAGTAATGAGTGCAGGCGTTTCCAAAGGTGATGCGTTGAAGGCTGTCGCGGAGTCTATTGGTTTGACCCTGGGCAACACCATCGCCTTTGGAGACGGTATGAATGACGTGGAAATGCTCTCGATGGCGGGTAAAGGTTTGGTGATGGGCACCTCTCACGATAAAGTGATGAAAGCCCTACCAAATAACGAAGTGATCGGCAGCAACGCCGATGATGCGGTTGCTCACTACTTGCAAGAACACCTGCTATAACCTGTATTAAAAAGGGAATAATAACTGGTGAACAATCACATTACCAAGGGCTGCATGATGCAGCCCTTTTTCTATTATCGCTGACTTGGCAGCTTCTCTTTGCCGAGAATCGCTTGCCACTCTTCTTCACTCACCGGCATGATAGAAAGGCGATTACCGCGTTTCACCAAGGGCATGTTTTCTAGCTCCGGCATCGCCTTCATTACCGACAGCGGGATCAAGCGCTCGGTCTTACGTACAAACTCGATATCCACCATTATCCAACGTGGGCTCTCTGGGTCAGATTTCGGATCGTAGTAATCACTCTCTACATCAAACTGGAAGTGATCCGGATACGCTTCTCGGGTAACTTTGGCGATACCAGCCACACCAACGTTCTTGCAAGAGGAGTGGTAAATCAGCACCAAATCGCCCAGTTTTACTTGGTCACGCATCATATTGCGTGCCTGATAATTACGAACGCCCTCCCAACATGAAACCTTTTGGATTCGGAGCGTCTCAATAGAAAAGGTATCTGGTTCTGTTTTAAATAACCAATATGCCATAATGCCACCCGGTGCGGATTGAGTAATGAGGAAGATATAACATGAAGGCTTCAAAAAACCCAGCAGCAATAGTCATACTGCTGCTTCTGCAAGCATGTCACATGGCGCCGACGCAATCCGATGCAGACACACCAAGCCCCCCGCCGGCATCTCTAGACAAGCCGGACACCATCCTACCCCAAAGCTTTATGCTGCATGGCGAAGTAGTGATTGGGCACAAAAGCCGATACATCACACCTTGTGGCAGTGACAAACAATACTGGCTGCAACTGTCGCCACAACAAATGCAGCAAGCAATGGCAATCACCAATGAACCTTATCAAGCCATGTATGGTGAAGTGATTGGTCATCTGGCTCCACCGAGCGTTGACCGTTTTTCTGCAGATTTCGACGCTAATTTTGTGATTGAGCAGGTGAACTTCCTCACGACAGAAAACCCGCATTACTGTCAACAAACCAGCAAACCCACGCGTGTATTTGGTAATGAGCCTTTTTGGACAGCCAATTTCGAAGGCAACACCCTTAAATTCCAGCCAATGGGCAAGTCGGTAGAAGCTCTCAACATCACCAGCCGTCAACTGCGACCTCGACAGCGCACTTATCAACTTAATGACGGCGAGCTGCGCATGACCGAGAGTCTGTGCTCTGACACCATGAGCCACTCACTCTATGGCTGGAAGGCAACACTGAAGCATGCCAATAAAACTTACCTAGGTTGTGGCATGGCGGCCAATGTCGATTCAACATTAGGTTGGGTGAACACCTACGTGGCAACGTCGACCCAATCACAGGGCTTTACGGTGCAGATGACTCTGAGCAGTGACCACAGTGCGATCACCAAATACGTCTATTCAGGCGGACAACCAACACAAGTTGAACATGGCTATTGGCAACAATTGAGCCCATCACAGGTACAAGTCGTCATGACCCACCATCAGCAGCAACATTTAATCACTGAGCGACTGTTCACCCGTGAAAACGACCAACTGAAAGCAGAAAAAGAGAAAGTGGGTAATCGGGTTTATCCCATTGCCGATGGCGGTTTAGTGCTATACGCAACAACAGTAAATAACTCAAGCCCAAAGCCATTAAGCGAAACACATCTGCTCTCGGATGGCCTCCCCCCCGTTAGTAAAGGAGTGCACTGATAATGACTCAGCTTTGCCCACATTGTGGCTTTCAGTTCAATTGCCTCTGTTCACTGCTGCCTAAATTAAACAGTGAGCCTTCTCTGTTGCTGTTGATGCACCCCAATGAGGTGACACGTGATACCAACACTGGCAAACTGCTTGCGCCGTGCCAGCTGAATGTCACTCAAGCCGTTTGGGACCGAAAAGTGCCACCCACAGAGTTATTAGAAATGCTTGCTGATCCAAGCCTGCTTCCCATAATACTGTTCCCTAGTGAACAAAGCCTGACGCTTGAGCAAGTACAACAACAAAGCAAAGTGCAAAACAGACAACCGCTGTACATTATTGTTGATGCAACCTGGCAAGAAGCGCGCAAGATGATCAATAAGAGCCGCTGGTTAGATGGGCTAGTGATGATGAACTTAGACATTCAAGCCAATTCCCAATATCAATTGCGTCGCAACCAACAAGACGGCAACTTGTGTACTTTTGAAGTCGCTGCTCAATTACTCGGACAGCTTGGTGAAGAACAAAACCAACAGCAGATGCTGGACTTCTTTAAACAATACCTCCCTCGTTTCCAAGCCGAGAAAAGTGGCCACGAGTTCAAAGCCTAACGCCTCCCCAATAAAAAACGCAGCTTTATCGCTGCGTTTTTTATTGGCCGCTGTTTCACGTGAAACAAAACGCCTTAAGCACATTAGAACAAACGTGTTGGTTCGCCCAAGTAATAACCTTGCAGGTAATCGACGCCCATATCCTGAGCAATGTCACACACCTCTTTGTTATGCACAAACTCAGCAACCGTCTTAGCATTAAATACCTGACATAAACGCACCAACTGCGCAGCAATATTGCGCTGCTTTTGGTCTTTGTCGATATTGCGAATCAAGCTGCCATCGAGTTTAATCACTTCTGGCTCCAGTTTGAGAATTTCATCAATATTGGAGTACCCCGAACCAAAATCATCAACAATAATACGTGCACCTAGGTTTCTAAAGTGGCTGCACACCTCAATCATTCGTCCATAATCTTTAATTTGCTCCGATTCCAATACTTCTAAACCAATCCGTCTTGGGTCATTCAGTTGGTTAATCGCACGCTCAAGCAACATCAGCGTTTTTTCACTGAGTAGATCTTGCGGTGATAAGTTAATAGAAAAGTCGCCTTGTTTGTCCTTCATGTAATTCAGCGTCGAATGGATCATGTGACGGCTCAAACGCGTGTACAAGTGGGTATCGGAGATGATGGGTAAGAAGCGTCCCGGGCCAATAACGCTTCCGTCATCCTCAATAATCCGCACCAAACACTCTTGGCTAGCAAAACGATGGTTGTAGGCGTGCACAATTGGCTGACTATAGGTAACGATATTCTGCTTTAGGATCGCTCGACTCACACAACTCAACCAACCCAGCTGCTCTTTCCGCACATCGTCGTTCACCTCAGTGTCTTTGGCATTACAGATGTAAATATTACTACGCACTCCAGCTCTGCGCGCCTCTATGCCTTTCAATAGCAATTCATCTGGCGATGCAGTTGGGAAATCGCGACGGCTGACTAAACCACCACACAATGAGATAGAGAGGTAATCAATGTCACGTAAACCACTTGGTTCAAAGTTAGTCTGCTCAACCGCATCAACAAAACGAGTAAATTGCTGCATAATCACTTCGTTACTCGTTTCAGCTTTAAACAAGAACGCCCACTCACCAACACCAATGCTATACAGCTGTAAAGTAGCAAGTTTACCAAGGCGTTTTCGCAGGCGATGACTAAAGTGCATTGACAGATCTTTCAACAGTTGATCGCCAACACGATACCCATATTTTTCATTGATGTGGCTAAAGTTAAGTAGTTTGAGGGTGAGTAAATGTTCATCCGCTTCAATGCTGTGCAAACGCTCTTGTAGAACAACGCGGTTTTGTAATCCGGTCAGGCTATCTCGACGGAAGCTCCGTTCCAACTTTTTCGTCTGGCGGTTGAGTTGGTAGCCCATGTTCGCATTCATGTTATTTAGGTCACTAATCGCATTACGGATCAGACTGAACAAGGGAGAAATAGAGGCGGTCATTGCCGGCGCTGGTAAATGCAGCTCATTCACTTCATCTCCTTCACGCATCGCAAGATAAGTCAGACTGTGATGTAGAATTTCCTGTTGATCATTCTCATTATATAGTTCACCCATACAGTAACTTCCTGACGTGTGTGAAAGCTCAGCAAAGCTACGAACCTCATCGCTACTATCAATGTAATCAAGTCGTGACGCACAGTTATAAATCATTACCGCTTCTGGCTGATGCATCGCAAGTTCCACCACTCCGTGGCGTACTTGCTCAAAGGTTAAAGAAGGATGGCTGTAGCAAAACTGCACCTCATCACCCAAACACCAAGGCCGATCAAAGCTCATACTTCCATCGGGATGAATCTCCGTCACCGCACACACTTCTTTGCGCCCAACGGATTGGCGATAAAGCGGAAAATTCAGCAGTTGATTGAGTGTCAGATCGCATCCATCAGCGAGATAATGTTTGTACACATCAAATGCCTTACGCTCCCCCAAACAATAAAGACGCGTACCATTGGCATGAGTGACTCTGTGCGGCATGCTAATTGGGTTCCACTCAGAATACGCGCGAGTCCATGTTTTTAAACTTTCACTATGTAAAGCAACAGCCACAGCAGCTTCATCATAAACCTGATCTTGGTGTAGAACCCAACAACCGTCATCAATCGCTTGCGCTAAACCACCAGAGACCATAGGGCCATCGGTATTAAACACACGATATAGCGGATAGTCACGTCGTTCGATTTGGACAGAGAAACTGATAATGGCTTTTGAGTTATCTTGAAGTTTTAGCGCTTGCTTTAAGTCATAGCCATCGATATCAGGTGAAAAGGAATAACGCTGAACAGCAGAAGTCAAACTGGTTTGCTCAAACTCCATCACACACACTAGACAACCATGGTTGATGATCTCACCTTCCAAGATAACATGACGAGTGCTGTGCCCAATAATATGTGTGTCGGGCAGCCTCCCTAGTATTGCCCGAGCAAGTTTCACTACCGTTTCACGTGATTGCGTGGATAGAAGTTGCACCAGATAATGCTTATCCGCACAACACCGAAAAGTGACTAAAAAGTCATTTAGCTGATCCACATTTTGAACCAGTTGAGAGAATACTCGCATTTACCTTACCACTACCGTTATCAAGCCAAATTAACTGAAAGTGCTGTGTTTCTTTTGATTTTATAAGATTAACTTACGTGGCTTTGAGGGGCTTTGCTAGGATCAGAGCGAAGATTGTATAGATTAATGCGAATGTGGTTACAAAAGCTTAATTAATGACTGCAGGTTATCAATCTCAATATCAGGTAAGCTTGTTGTTTTGGCCAGATTGATGATGTTTTTGTTTTTAACATTCAACCAGCATGCAGCGAAACCCGAACGTTTTGCGCCTTGCACATCGGTCACTAAATGGTCGCCAACATGAAGAATACGCTCACTTGGCAAATCCAAAAATTGCTGCGCTTTACGGAACATCTCTGGTGATGGCTTCGCGCTGCCATCCGGTCCCGCTTTCAGCACTTGCTGGAAATAAGGCGTGAGCCCACTTTTATCTAAATCAACATTGCCGTTGGTTATCGCCACCAGCGGAATGTTTTGCCCGAGTTCAGCAAGCACATCAAGACTTTGCTGCGGCAACTCAAAACGGTTACGCCAATCCAGTGCGACGTCTACCGCGGCTTGCGCAGCAGCATGTGAATCATCATCATGATACCCGACTTGAGAAAAGGCTAGCTTGAGTTGCGCCAAACGCCACAAAGTGACGTCACTCTTTAGCTCCGGTTGTCGCTGCACGGCACTGAGTTTGAGAGCGAGCCAATCCGCTTTGTCCAAATGAGCGACCGCCGGATGGTGGTGTTTAAGCCAAGATAGCAACTCATGCTCCATGCGAATAATCACTGGGTAGTTGTCATAAAGAGTGTCATCAAGGTCAAAGGTCATCGCCTGTACTGACGCGATTCGGCGGTAGAATTTCATTGGATTCCTTGGCTTAGTCCGACTTATCGTGATTTTTTTTACGCGCTCTCGGATGCGCCTGATCATAAGCTTGTGCTAAATGTTGGAAATCTAAGTGGGTATAGATTTGGGTGGTTGAAATATTTTCGTGACCCAACAGCTCTTGCACCGCACGTAAGTTATTACTCGATTCCAACATGTGCGTCGCAAACGAGTGACGCAGTTTGTGCGGACTGATGTGGCTCGCCACTGATTGTTTTTGCCCCCATTGCGCCATGCGCTTTTGCACACTGCGATGTGAGATGCGCGTTCCTAGCTTAGAGACAAATAAAGCAGGTTCACCCGGTGCAGCTATGTCACCACGCACGCGCAACCACTTGCCAACCCATTCGGTTGCCATACCAGAGAACGGCACTTTTCGCTCTTTGTCGCCTTTACCAATCACGCGTAATTCGCCACTGCGCAACTGAATATCGCGCATGTCGACGCTCACCAGTTCCGCTAGGCGAAGACCAGCACCGTACATCAACTCCATCATGGCACGATCGCGCACCGCTAATGCATCGCCTTCGTTCACCTCGAGCAGTTGGCTTACTTCATCCACATCGAGGTTTTTCGGTAATGGACGTTTCTTACGTGGCGCCGAAACCCCTTTAGCAGGGTTTGCTGACATTTCACCACGCAAAATCAGGAAATCAAAAAAGCTGCGTAAAGAAGATAAGCGGGTCGCGACGCTACTGGCTTTCATACCTTCACGCATGCCTTTCCCTGCCAGTTGCCGCACCCAACTGGCATCAACTTGTGACCAATCTTTCAACCCCATCTCAACCAAATGTTGAGCCATGGTTTCCAATTGTTGTTTGTAGTTGCGTTGAGTGTGCAGGCTGAGCCCCTTTTCGCTTCGCAGGAATTCATAGAAGCGTTGAAGAGGCTTTTGAAGACTATTTGGCAGAGGTGTGTTGGGAGTTGTCGTCATCATGACTTTGCCATACTAAGGTTTGAGCGAGATGTGCTACTACTAATGATAGGTGACGCAAAAACAAGGTGTCCATGTCTGGTTGAAAGTGACCGCCGTCTTCACTAGAAAAAGCCAGTACACCAAGCGTCTGTTTTTTCACCAGCGGTAACACTACATAGGACCCCATTTCTGGCACATCCATCCCCTCAAACAAAGCTTCGCGATCCACTTTACGCAGGCGTCCCAAGTACGCTGGTTTACCATTTAAGTGGTTGGTAGCAAAGCGTTGGTAGTTTTCCTTACTCAATGGTGTCGCAGCATCACATTGGTTCAATAAACGCACATACGCCTTCAAGCCAAGGTTTTCGGCTTTAACTTCAATCGCGTTGATGACTTGCTGAAAGTCATTACATTTGAGGACTTCCCCTTGTAGATCCATGAACTCGTAGAAGGTGCGATCGTTGTTCGCCGCCATAGACATCAATGTGGTGATTTCTTCTTCTAAATCTTCAATGCGTTGACGCTGGCGGTTCATTTGAACGTGAACCAAAGAAACCGTGCCTGAGTCTGTATGAGGTACGGAGAGGCGATCGACCAATTCTGGGCGTTGAACAAGGAAATCAGGATGATCTTTTAAATACTGAGCAACGACTTCCGCAGTCAACGCATTCGCTTCAACTTCTGAGAGTTGCGTTTTTTGGTCTTCCACTAGCACGACAATTGACCATCAAATACATGAGTTGCTGGACCAGCCATAAACAATGGCTTACCTGGACCTTGCCATGATATGCGGAGATCACCACCAGGAAGTGAGACTTTCACATTTTCATCCAATAGACCTTGCATAATACCAACCGCAACCGCGCCACAAGCACCGCTGCCGCAAGCTTGGGTTTCACCTGTCCCTCGTTCATAAACGCGTAAACGTATGTTGTTACGATCCACAATCTGCATAAAGCCCGCGTTCGCACGCTCTGGGAAGCGTTCATGTGATTCTAATAGTGGACCGAGTGTTTCCACTTCTGCCGTATCGACATCGTCGACAACTGTCACTACATGTGGGTTGCCCATACTCACTGCGCCACAAAACAGAGTTTTTTCGCCTGTGCGCATGATGTAGGTTTTCTCTTTCTGCTTTGCTTTGAAAGGGATCTTATTCGGCTCGAACTCAGGCACTCCCATGTTCACCGCCACTTCACCATCATCTTCGATGGCAAGCGTTATCTTACCTTTCTTAGTACTGACGCTGATACTGTATTTGTTGGTCAAACCTTTCAATCGTACGAAGCGCGCGAAGCAACGAGCGCCATTGCCACATTGTTCGACTTCACTGCCATCGGCATTAAAAATACGGTAGTGGAAGTCGGTTTCAGGATCATAAGGCGCTTCAACCACCAGTAATTGGTCAAAGCCGACGCCTGTGTGACGATTCGCCAAGCGACGAATCAAGTCTTGCGAGAAAAACACGTTCTGGGTGATGCAGTCGACGACCATAAAGTCGTTACCCAAACCGTGCATTTTTGAAAAATGGAAATGCATTTGCTGTGTGTTACTCCGGTAGAATCTGTTCCAGCTGCCACAAACTGGTCAGCTCCTCACGTTGGCGAACTAGGTGGCTTTGGTTACCATCCACCATCACTTCCGCCGCTCGGGTACGAGTATTGTAGTTCGAAGACATCACAAAACCATAGGCGCCTGCAGAACGAACCGCGAGCAGATCACCTTCTTGTAGTGCTAATGCTCGATCTTTGCCCAAGAAGTCGCCCGTTTCACAAATTGGACCGACTAAGTCGTAGTTCTGTGTTTCACCTTCACGTGGTACAACCGGGACAATATCTTGCCATGCTTGGTATAGCGCAGGACGCATTAAGTCGTTCATTGCCGCATCGATGATGGCAAAGTTCTTATGTTCAGTGTGTTTGAGAAATTCGACACGCGTTAACAATATACCCGCGTTAGCAGCAATCGCACGACCGGGTTCAAAAATCAGTTCGAGATCTTGATGATTCTCAAGTCGCCCAAGCAATGCTTTCGCGTAATCTGAAGGCTGCGGTGGCAATTCATCACGATATACCACGCCCAAACCACCGCCAACATCGAGGTGGCGAATGTCGATGCCTTGCGCTTTCAAGCCATCAATCAGTGTTAATAGACGATCGGTCGCATCGATAAAAGGTTCAATTTCAGTCAACTGAGAACCAATATGGCAGTCGATGCCTTGCACATTTAAGTTTGGTAAGCTCTGTGCAAATTGGTATACCGCGGGAGCGCGGTCAAACGCGATACCAAATTTGTTATCACGTAAACCAGTCGAAATATAAGGGTGAGTTTTTGCGTCTACATCAGGGTTAATTCGTAGAGAAATCGGGGCAACCACACCGAGCTCACCTGCAACTTTATTCAAGCGCTCAAGCTCTGGTTCTGATTCCACATTGAAGCATTTAATGCCCAACTCCAAAGCGCGTTTCATCTCGGCTGGCGTTTTGCCAACACCGGAGAACACCACCTTCTTCGCATCACCGCCGGCCGCGATAACACGCTCAAGTTCACCACCCGATACGATATCAAAGCCTGAGCCCAAACGAGCCAGTGCATTCAATACGCCCAAGTTTGAGTTTGCTTTTACTGCGTAACAAACAAGATGAGGATGTTGACCCACTGCACTATCAAACGCCTTCCAGTGACGCTCTAGCGTTGCTCGAGAGTAAACATAAAGAGGAGTGCCATATTGCTTGGCAAGAACTTGGAGTGAGACGTCTTCAGCCCAAAGCTGGCCATCATCCTGATAGTTGAAGTAATCCAAAATTTGCTTCCCTTAATTAATTCGACTGCTAAACCCTGATTTCACCCTAGAGGGTGGCTAATTATTGAGACTGCTCATTTTGTGGAGCGTCATCTGGGATGTAAAGTGAACCTGATTGACCACAACCAGCGAGTGTCGCTGCAACCATCACAAACAACACCATAAGTAATTTTTTCATTTTGCATATCGTGATTATTAAACCAATGCCCCCTATAATCGCACCACACTCAGGAAAAGCAATAGGATAGACGGATGAACGATACTGAATTTCATCAACTGGTGGACACGCAGATGCAAAACATCGAAGAATCCATCGATGAATCAGGCGCAGACATTGATTACGAAGTCACTGGTAACGTAATGACATTAGAATTTGAGGACCGCAGCCAGATCATCATTAATCGCCAAGAGCCAATGCATGAGATCTGGTTGGCGTCTAAATCTGGTGGCTTCCATTTCAAGTTCGTTGATACCCAGTGGACCTGCTCTAAAACGGGCATGGAACTGTTTGAAATGGTGAAGGAAGAATGTGAAAAACACGCTGGTGAAGCGATCGATTGGCCATAAGCAAAGTGGGCCTATGTGACTGTCGCTTACCTCAGCATCAGTTACCTAAGCGAAACATCAGCAATCGAAACGAAAAAAGAGCACCTCGGTGCTCTTTTTTATTAATTATACATTGACGGCTTTGGTAGTGCGAGTTGGCGTACAACCATCATTGCGATAAGGAATAATGTAGGTACTGCCTTCTTCCGGATGAATAATTTGATAGTACTGCGGCAAGTTAAAATTAATAAACTTCGACGATACTCGACTGTCATCTTTCTCGGAGGTGTAGAAGCTGTTCACTGAAGCAATCATCTCATCTTTCGAGCCACTGAACTGGTGGTAAACTTCAACTTGGTTGGACTCATCCAACACATAGATGTTGAAACCATCATCAGTGTCTTCAAAGAAAAACTGCACCAAACCTTCGCTGGCAAAGCCATCCACCACTCCTGGTAATTGAAACTCTTGCTCGCGATCTAACATCAGCAACGGCGAGCCTTTCAGCTTATTGGTCGAAATGCTGCGATAGAAATCGATCGAATTTTCTAGCTTCTGAACCGATACCCCACGACGCTCAAAGAACAAACCATAAGTTTGGTTACCAAAGCGCATTGCTTTAAAACGACGACGTTTCTCTTGCTCAACGGGCTTGAGACGTAAATCAATACACTCAGCCAGCAATTGATAAACCGTATTGCGCATCACGCCACGCATATTCTTTGCATAGCAGAATACATCCACTGACTCTGGCGGAATCGCATCTTGGTGCATTTTACCCAGAATGGTCTTCAATACATCCAGCATTGCTGTCTCGCCTTTGAAATGCAGCGTCCGCACTTCGTGCCATGAGTTGCGGTACACTAAATCGACGCTACCGACTAGATTAATTTGCTCAGGGCCAAAGCTGAAGATATCGGTATTTTTTACATCGACTTTCAGTGAACGTCCAGAAAGCTCCGCCGTTGGATCATTTTCAAAGTTGATGAACATGGCCATTTGGCTGATTTCACAGGGGCTTGCCAGCGCCTGCATGGATGGACGGCGCTTGCGCAACGAGAAGGTATTACGCAGATCACTGACCATTTGGTAAAACTTATCGATGTCCAGCTGTGCTTCACGTACCACCGCGTGTAAACGCGTCGACTCAGTGATTAAACCGTTAAAAAACGCCCAAGAAACCAATTTACTCAAGTACTCATGGTGCTCAAGATAGGGTTGACCAAGGATGCGGTGCGCGACCAGTGGCTGTTTATAGAGATACCAACCCGATTGATTCACTCCCCCCTCTTTTACCTCAATGAGGCTTAAATCAGGTTCGTGCAAATCTGGCGAGATCTGAGGGTTAAGTAAGGTAACTTTGCCCGGCAGCACTTCGAATGCGGCATACAACTTACGCGCAAGGATACTGATGTCTTGCGGGCTGATTGCCGAGGTAATGTCATTACGACGCGCAAACTGAATCAAGTTACGGTAACTTTGCATCAAAGCATCCAACAGCGCATGGTGCACCACCTTCACTTGCTCTACCTTCCAGTTGCGTCGATCATCGAGCTCTACCAGTACCAATTCACTCCAGTCCCATTTCGCAATCAAGTCACTCAAGGCTTCACGACGCCAAGCCACGGAACCCACGTCAGGTTCACGAGACAGTTTTTCATGGGTTTTAAGGTAGAAACAGCGGCGGACCAAGTCTAAACGCGTGTTGTCTTGAATTCGCTCTAAGTAACGCGTGACTTTCTCAAGCATCAAGTAATACGCATCCATGCCGTATAAGTCCGGCTCATGTGCGAAGAAACGACGTTTGGTATCAATACTGAGCAGCTGTGTGTGCGGGTATTCCCAAGAGTAAGCTTCAAGCAAGATCGCTTTCAGCACGGATTTATAAGGAGAATCGATACTCTTGTAAAGCTGCCATAAGTTCGAACCGAAGTACTCTTCAGCAGGAATACGATTAAGCTGACCGAAGTTGATCCACTCATCGCAATTGATGTGGCCATCTTGGCAAAGTTGTGCAACGTACTCGTCGTAACACTCTTCCATTTCTGGTGGCACGATTTGCCACAATAAACGCTGTCCCGCAAGGCGAACCGCAGAGCGGTAGAATTCATCCAGCAATAACAGGTGCTGTGAGGAACCACAGTTATCACCCGTCATCTCTTCAGAATAATTGCTACGAAAACGCTCTTCATCCATTAAGAAAAAGTTCGCTTCCACGCCTTGGCTTTGCGCCCAATCAGTGATCAGTAAGCATTTGTTGGTCAGCAACTCACGTTGGCTGGTATCCATCTCCGGTGAGATACACACCCAAACATCCAGATCACTTGACGTGCTTTGACCGATAGAAGACGTGCTGCCCATAGTGTACAAGCCTAAAATCGCAGGCTGAACGGCTGTCTCAAGCGCTTGACCTATCGTCAGTTGAGTATCATCAAGAAATTGCTGTTGGAGTTCGTTCAGCTCAAAACTAAAAACACCATGAGGCACATCTGCATCGTAGTAGCCAGGAATAGCGGGATGGTTGTAGTTCAACAAGGCAGGAATCAAGTGAAAGACTTGCTGGCTTTGCGAATCCATAAGCGCCAGCGCGCGCTCGACCCGCTGCTGGTTCAGGTTATCTAATCGCTTAATAAGTTTTTGAGTATAAGCCTGCAAGGGAAGTTCCTTGGTTGAACAATCACGAATGTCTGCTGCCGTTTTTAAATCAAAATAGCTTAAAAACGTGATCAATTTAACATTTTTGTAAGAGTTGGTAAAGATTTGTACCCGCAAATAGTTGCGGCCCAAAAATCCTATGCCTGTCGCAAAAATTGATAGTGCAGTAGTGTCGCTTGTATTGACCTGTCACGAATAATGCTCCTTAGTCTAAATGAGAATTCAGTCACACTATTTTCACAACGTCATAGGATTATATTCACGATACCAAGAGAAGCCCAACTAACATTAAGACTTTCACGCGTTGAGTGGTAGGATTAGATAAAACTAAAACAGCATTGAGAAGACCATGACACAATCTACGCCAATTCGCATTGCAACTCGAAAAAGCCCTCTTGCCCTGTGGCAAGCTCACTTTGTCAAAGACGCGCTTCAATCCGCTCATCCGGGCCTTGAAGTTGAACTCGTCACCATGGTGACCAAAGGTGACATCATTTTGGATACACCACTAGCAAAAGTTGGTGGTAAAGGCTTGTTCGTTAAAGAATTAGAAGTAGCAATGCTCGAAGGCCGTGCGGATCTTGCGGTTCACTCAATGAAAGATGTACCGATAGATTTCCCTGATGGTCTTGGCTTAGTGACGATTTGTGAACGTGAAGACCCACGAGACGCCTTCGTCTCTAACACTTACAACAACATTGATGATCTTCCACAAGGTGCAGTTGTCGGTACTTGTAGCCTGCGTCGTCAATGTCAGTTAAAAGAATACCGCCCAGACCTAGTCATCAAAGAGCTTCGTGGCAACGTAGGTACACGTCTAGGTAAGCTGGATGCAGGTGAATACGACGCCATTATTCTTGCCGCGGCAGGACTGAAACGCCTTGAACTTGAAGAGCGCATTCGAAGCTTTATCGAACCAGAGCAATCACTGCCGGCAGTAGGGCAAGGTGCTGTCGGTATCGAATGTCGTATCGATGATGAGCGTCTACGAAAATTGCTCGAACCCCTCAACCACCGAGACACCGCAGACCGCGTTCGCTGTGAGCGCGCAATGAACCTCACTCTTGAAGGTGGGTGTCAGGTGCCAATCGGCAGCTATTCACTGCTTGATGGCGATAACATTTGGCTAAGAGCTCTGGTTGGCGAACCAGACGGCAGTCTAATTGTTCGTGGTGAAATTCATGGTCACCGCAACGATGCAGAAGCGCTAGGCGTCCAGCTGGCTAACGAACTGCTTGCAAACGGTGCTCGCGATATTCTCACCAAACTGTACACAGACCACGAATAATCATGGCAGTGTTGGTCACTCGTCCGGGAGAGCAAGGCATGGCGCTTTGCTCTCTGCTCGAAAGGCACGGCAAAACTGCAATTCATCACCCCCTGATCGACATCGTCGCCGATCTCAGCGACACACAACTCTCCAAACACATTGAAACCGCTCAAATCATCATTGCAGTAAGTCAACACGCCGTGCAATGCGCACAGAAGATCTTACAAAGCCACGCTAAATCATGGCCTAAGCGGACTATATACCTTGCCGTCGGTCAAAAAACAGCACACTGTTTGAGCAAATGTACCCAACAGAAAGTACACTATCCACAAGTCGGTGATAGTGAGCATTTGTTGCAGCTTCCCGAGCTAAACAATGTAGAAAAAAAAGCCGTTCTTATCCTCCGTGGCAACGGTGGAAGAGAGTTGATAAAAGATGCATTGGTGAGACGCGGAGCAAAAGTTCACTATAGTGAGACTTACAAGAGAGAATTTATCCCGTTCGATCCAGTAAGCTGTTTCTCACTATGGAAAGCCCAACAAATCGATCAAATCATTGTCACAAGCGGTGAACAATTGGATTATTTGTGCAGCCAATTGACGTCAGAGCAATTGGCTTGGCTTAATCTACAAGAGTTGTATCTCCCTAGCCAGCGAATCGCTGACATCGCAATTCAATGGGGCTTCACTCAGGTCAGGTGCACAGGAAGTGCATCCAACCAAGAATTACTGGCTGCTCTCCAGCCCTAGCTACACAGGATATAGGCATGACAAGTAAAAATAACGACCAAAAAAATAACGATAATAACCTTTCCAAAGAAACCACATCGGCACCGATAATAAAAAAAGATACGCCTAAACAAGAATTTGAGCCAAGCAAAGTTGAATCAAAACCCGCTGAGCCAATCAAACCCAACAACGTTGAATTCGAAGAGAAGCAAGGCAAACGCGGCGTCAAGCTGGGTGCAATCGCGATCGTCTTGTCACTGGTTTTAGGTGGGGTGACTTACAAAATGTTTGAACAGCAAGCTGAATATCAAACACAGATCGCCCTGCTGAAAAGTCAAATAGAGCAAGCTCAAACAGCCATGAAACAAGAGCTTAGCCAAGTAAAACAAGAGACCATTGAACAAGCAACCACTGTGACTCACAAAGCAGAAGTGGTGCTAGATCAGCAAAAAAAGAGCATCGAAAGCCTGCAAATGGCAATCACCGAGGTAAAGGGTCGTCGTCCAAACGATTGGCTGTTGGCTGAAGCTGACTATTTAGTCAAACTCGCTGGTCGTAAGTTGTTTCTGGAGCACGATGTAGAAAGTGCGACTCAATTGATGGAAAGCGCGGATCAACGCATCGCGGCACTAAACGATCCAAGCCTAGTGAGACTGCGTAAAGCAATGGCCGATGACATTACTAAACTGCGCGTTGTACCTCTCGTAGACCGTGACGGCCTAGTGTTGCGTCTCACTGCGCTACAACAGCAAGTCGACAAGCTGCCACTGGCTAATGCTCTACTTCCAGATGCGGAAGTCGTTGAGAAACAGCCAGTGTCGGAAGATATCGCAAACTGGCAAGATAATCTGTTGACGTCATTAAAAGACTTTTCAGAAAACTTCATCACCTTCCGTACTCGTGATGGCAACGTTATCCCGCTACTATCCCCACAACAACACTTCTACTTGAAAGAAAATATCAAAGCCAAGTTAGAAACTGCAATCAAAGCGGTGTATCAAGAGCAAGGTGACATCTACACCACCTCTTTAGAGACAGCAGATAAGTGGGCAATGGCGTTCTTTAACCAAGATGACAATTCGGTGAAGGAATTCAACAAAGCGCTGAGCCAGTTGGGTAAACAAGACATTCAAGTTGAATATCCTACAAAACTAGAGAGCCAGAGCCAACTCTCAGACGTAATTCGTGAACGTCTACGTCGCGAAGTGACCACAATGACGGATGCGGAGGAGAAGTAATGGTTCGTCTTATTTTCCTATTTGTTGTTCTTGGTGCAGGCTTATTCGTTGGCACGCAGTTCTCGGGTCAGCAAGGTTATGTCCTGATTTCAATCGCAAACAAAACCATTGAAATGAGCGTAACCACACTAGTGCTCCTCGTGATTGCAGTATTAACAGCACTGTTCTTGCTAGAATACGTGATTAAGAAAGTCGTTTACGCAAGCTCAAGTACCTGGAACTATTTTAGTGTCCGTAAAATGCGCCATTCTCGTCGCTTCACCAATGAAGGCATCATCAAGCTGCTTGAAGGTGACTGGAAAGGGGCTGAGAAAAAGGTGACACGTTGGGCAAATCATCATGACATGCCTCTTTTGTGTTATCTGGTGGCCTCAGAAGCTGCGCAAGGGCAAGGTGATAAAGCGAAGCGTGACCAGTACCTAGAACTGGCCAGCCAACAAGAGAATGCACATCTTGCGGTAGAGCTCACTCGTGCGAAACAGTTTATTCGTGAAAATGAATTCGAAGCCGCTTTTGATACCCTACAAACTCTGAAAAGCCAGTACACAAGTAACGCTATCGTTCTTAACCTGTTAAAAACCACTTATATTCAGCTTAAGTTATGGCAGCCACTGCTGGATCTCATGCCGCAGCTAAGCAAAGCGAAGTTAGTAACAGAAGAAGAGCAAGCAGAGCTCATTCAGAAAAGTCAATTCGGCTTGCTGCATGAAGTCGCTCAACAGCAAGGGAGTGAAGGGTTGATCTCGCACTGGAACAGTCTGCCACGCAAAGTCAGACAAGATTCTCACCTGATCGGTTGTTTTGCCCATGAGTTAATTTCTCGTAAAGCGGACGCAGAAGCCTTTACCGTAATCAAAGAAGCCTTAAAGAAAAACCCATCACCTGAATTATATCGGTTACTGCCCGAGCTTAACCTTGCTGATATCCACCCAGTGGTTATTTTTCTTGAAGGTACCCTAAAGCGTGAACCAGACAATGCCGCAGCCCAAAGTGCATTGGCGCACTTCTACTTCCGACAAGAGAGATGGCAAGAAGCACAACAACACTTCGAAATTGCGCTAAAACTTCGCTCAGACGTTTCTGATTATGCTTTCTTAGCAGATACCCTACAGAAGCAGAACCTGACTAAAGCAGCCCATGAGGTCTCACGCAAAGCCTTAACGCTCGTTCAAAAAAACTAAGCGATACAGGGATTAGAAAGCCGACAATGTTATTGTCGGCTTTTTTGTTGCCTGCCGTTCTTTGAGCCTTTGCATTAAACCGTTCGCACCGGGAGCGAATGGTCTCTTATCAGTTAACTTTCATTAGTTAATATCAACAAAGATTCCATCACTCATCTCAAACTGCCTTGCAACTCACCAGAGTTGAACCCTTTAGAGCAAGTGTGACGTTAGTGACCACAACGTTATCTCACAAACCAATGCTTTACGAACGACAACCACATTGTGGAGAAGATATACCAAAGAGAGTGGATTAACCGGACCAGTTAATTTTCCAGACTGGATTCAGTCACCGATAGGTGAACCGAGCTTTAAGATACGACAAAGCCCTAGCATTTCTGCCAGGACGCGTTGTTTAGGGCTTTGTCTGAAGAAGTGGCGGGGGCGCCTAGTCTGAGCTTGCACGAAATTGGACTCGCACACGAGCGGGACTCGTTCCCTGCAAGGGAAAGTCTCCTGCTCTTAAACGACAAAACCCAGTCCGAAGACTGGGTTTCTAAATAAGTGGCGGAGCGGACGGG
>NZ_ABGR01000036.1 GCF_000171815.1 Vibrio sp. AND4
CTGGTCTTAGAGTATTTGGCACTGATTCTGTTGGTCTCTCAAGCGGTTCGCTGGTTAGAGAAACGCATCGCTATCCCAAGCCACTAGAAGCCGTCTCTCAAGCCACCAGATACAACAAAGCCGCTCATCATCAGCGGCTTTGGTTGATATCATTTAAAGGCTAGCGATTACTTTTGCTTGACTGGGCGCTGCCAATCTGTGATTTTGCGCTCTTTCGCACGAGTGATGACAAGTTCACCTTCTGCAACGTCTTTCGTCAAGGTAGTGCCTGCACCAATCGTTGCACCATCGGCAATGGTAACGGGCGCCACAAGCTGGCTATCTGAACCAACAAAAACGTCGTTACCAATTATGGTCTTAAACTTGTTGGCACCGTCGTAGTTACAGGTGATAGTGCCTGCACCTATATTGCTGCGTTGACCAATTTCTGTATCGCCTAAGTAAGTTAGGTGGTTTGCTTTAGAGCCTTCACCAATACGTGCGTTTTTCACTTCAACAAAATTACCGACGTGAGAATCATTACGCATCTCGGTACCAGGCCTCAGGCGTGTGAATGGACCAACCGTACACGCTTCTCCTACAGTGGCACCTTCTATCACACTGTAAGGGCGAACAATGGTGTTATCGTCGATTTCACAATCTTTCAATACGCAACCTGCGCCAATCACAACGTTATCACCCAGTGATACTTTACCTTCGATGATCACGTTCACATCGATTTCACAGTCCATACCATATTGCAGCTCACCACGTAGCTCAAAACGTGCAGGGTCACGCAACATCACGCCTTGCTCTAGCAATTTCTGCGCTTGCATTGATTGGAATGCGCGTTCAAGACGAGCCAATTGTGCACGATCGTTGACGCCTTCCACTTCAATCGCGTTTACTGGGTGTACCGCTTCAACAGCGCGGCCTTCATCATGCGCTGCCGCAATCACATCTGTTAGGTAGTATCACCTTGAGCGTTTTGATTGTTTAAACCAGCAAGCCAACGTTTCAGATCACCACCTGTCGCCACCAGCACACCCGTGTTGCATTCTTTAATGAGCTTCTGCTCTTCGGTTGCGTCTTTTTGCTCGACGATCGCCACTACCGGCCCGTTTTTACGAATAATACGACCATAACCCATTGGATTATCGAGCATCACGGTTAACAGAGCGATACCACCCGTAGGTTGCGCATCAAGCAGGTTTTCAATCGTTTCCGCTGAGATCAGCGGAACATCACCGTAAAGCACCAATACTTTTTCGTCGTCTTCAAACTTTGCAGACGCTTGATCAACCGCATGACCCGTGCCCAGTTGCTCCGCTTGCAGCACCCAGTTAACCGGCTCTTCTGCTAGCGTCTGTTGCATTTGATCACCACCATGGCCATAAACAAGGTGGAGGTTTTGTGCTCCGAGACCTACACATGTATCGATAACATGTTTTGCCATTGGCTTCCCTGCTAAAGTGTGCAGCACTTTAGGCATGTTCGAATACATACGGGTACCTTTACCCGCCGCTAGGATCACAGCACTGAATTTCATTTTTAACCTATTGACGCTTAGTTTTAATTGAGCGTTATTTTAAACGCCTAGGAAGGATTAGTTAATGGTGGGATGCAAATTTCTCACTAAAATTAAGCAAAAAGGCGACCAAATGGCCGCCTTTTTCGTGCACGTTGCTAATTGAGCTTAGCGACGCTTTTTGGTCAGCTCGATAACTCGAAGCTGAGCAATGGCTTTAGCCAGTTCACTGGCCGCTTGTGCAAAGTCCATATCACCATGCTGATTTTGGATTTTCTCCTCAGCGCGGCGCTTGGCTTCTTCTGCCTTCGCTGCGTCTAGATCTTCACCACGAATCGCCGTATCAGCCAGCACTGTAGCAGTACCTGGCTGAACTTCGACCATACCACCAGAGACATAAATGAACTCTTCGTGGCCGTGCTGTTTCACAATACGCACCATACCAGGCTTAATAGCGGACAGCAGCGGTGTGTGGCCGTGAAAAATACCCAGCTCACCCTCGCTACCGGTCACCTGAAACGTTTCAACGCGACCAGAGAAAATGCTTTTCTCAGCGCTTACTACGTCTAGGTGAAAGGTTATTGGTGCCATATCGCCTCCTAGTTAGCCTTATAGCTTCTTCGCATTCTCGATAGCATCGTCAATCGAACCGCAGTACATGAACGCTTGCTCTGGAATGTCATCGTATTCACCAGCTAGTAGACCTTTGAAGCCGCGTAGAGTCTCTTTAAGAGAAACATAAACGCCCGGGTCACCAGTAAATACTTCCGCTACGTGGTAAGGCTGAGTTAGGAAACGTTCAATCTTACGTGCACGAGATACAACTTGCTTATCTTCTTCAGATAGCTCGTCCATACCTAGAATCGCGATGATGTCTTTCAGCTCTTTGTAGCGCTGAAGCGTCTGCTGAACACCACGAGCTACGTCGTAGTGGTCCTGACCAACCACCAATGGATCTAGCATACGAGATGTAGAATCTAGTGGGTCGATCGCAGGGTATAGACCCATTGATGCGATGTTACGGTTAAGTACAACCGTTGCATCCAAGTGCGCGAACGTAGTTGCTGGAGATGGGTCAGTCAAGTCATCTGCTGGTACGTATACCGCCTGTACAGACGTGATAGAACCTTGCTTCGTTGAGATAATATACGCTCCTGCAGTACACCCATTTCTTCTGCAAGTGTAGGCTGGTAACCTACCGCAGATGGCATACGACCTAGCAGTGCTGATACTTCTGTACCTGCAAGCGTGTAACGGTAGATGTTATCGATAAACAATAGAACGTCACGACCTTCATCACGGAAGCGCTCAGCCATCGTTAGACCTGTCAGTGCAACACGTAGACGGTTGCCTGGTGGCTCGTTCATCTGACCGTAAACCATTGCTACTTTTGATTCTTCAGGCTTCTCGATGTTTACAACACCCGCTTCCTGCATCTCAAAGTAGAAATCGTTACCTTCACGAGTACGCTCACCAACACCAGCAAACACAGATAGACCTGAGTGTTGAAGTGCGATGTTGTTGATAAGCTCCATCATGTTAACGGTCTTACCTACACCCGCACCACCGAATAGACCGATTTTACCACCCTTAGCGAATGGACAAATCAAGTCGATGACTTTAACACCAGTTTCTAGTAGTGCAACTTCGTTTGATTGCTCTTCGTAGCTTGGCGCTTCGCGGTGGATAGAGTAAAGCTCTTCCGCACCGATCTCACCACACTCATCAATCGCGTCACCTAGAACGTTCATGATACGACCTAGGGTTTTAGTACCTACTGGTACTGAAATTGGAGCGCCAGTGTTAACCACCTCAACTCCACGACGTAAACCATCAGAGCTACCCATTACGATACAACGAACTACGCCACCGCCTAGCTGTTGCTGAACTTCAAGAACAAGACGCTCTTTTGAGTCCGTAACGTTTAGAGCGTCATATACACTAGGTACATTGCTCTGTGGGAACTCTACGTCGACTACCGCACCAATGATCTGTACGACCTTACCTGTAGCCATCGTTAATCCTCTAAACTATTTCGTTTAACCTAAGCTTAAACCGCTGCAGCACCTGATACGATTTCAGACAGTTCTTGTGTAATCGCAGCCTGACGGGCTTTGTTGTACACAAGTTCTAAGTCTTCAATCAGGTCACTCGCGTTATCCGTTGCAGCCTTCATCGCAATCATTCGAGCCGCTTGCTCACAAGCAAGATTCTCAACCACACCTTGGTAAACCTGAGACTCTACGTAACGCACAAGAAGTGTGTCCAATAGAGGTTTTGGTTCAGGCTCATAGATGTAATCCCATGAATGCTCACGCTGCATCTCTTCGCTGTCCGATTTAGGCAAAGGTAGCAATTGATCGATCGTTGGTTGCTGAACCATAGTATTCACAAATTTGTTGAACACTACGTACAGGCGATCCAATTCACCCTCATCGTATTTCTTTAGCATTACGCTTACAGAACCGATTAGGTCTTCAAGGCTTGGGCTATCACCCAGACCTGAAACCTGAGCAGCAACTTTTGCGCCACTGCTGTTGAAAAATGCCGTTGCTTTTGAACCAACAACCGCCAGTTCAACTTCTGCACCTTTCTCTTTCCAAGCCTGCATATCTATAACGGCTTTTTTGAACACGTTAATGTTCAAGCCACCACACAGGCCACGGTCTGTAGAAACGATGATGTAACCAACACGCTTGGCTTCACGCTCTTCTAGGTACGGATGACGGTACTCTAGGTTTGCGTTTGCCACATGACCGATCACTTTACGCATGGTTTCAGCGTATGGACGAGAAGCTTCCATTGCATCTTGAGAACGACGCATTTTTGAAGCTGCCACCATTTCCATCGCTTTCGTAATTTTCTGCGTGCTTTTAACACTACCGATTTTATTACGTATCTCTTTTGCGCCGGCCATCGTTACTCTCCGTTAGTTGGTGGCAGAAACTGCCACCGACCTAATTACCAAGTTTGGGTTGCTACGAAGTCGTCAGTCAGTTTCTTCAACTGAGCTTCAACTTCATCGTTGTACGCACCCGACTTGTCGATCTCAGCTGCAAATTCAGCGTATTGACCGCGAGCATACGATAGTAGAGCCGCTTCAAAATCTAGCAATTTGTTGATTTCAACATCTGCTAAATAGCCGCGCTCTGCCGCGAAGATTACTAGTGCTTGGTCAAAGACAGACATTGGAGCGTACTGCTTTTGCTTCATAAGTTCTGTCACTTTTTGACCATGGTCTAGCTGTTTCTTCGTCGCTTCATCAAGGTCAGATGAGAACTGTGCGAATGCCGCTAGTTCACGGTACTGAGCTAGTGCAGTACGGATACCGCCAGATAGCTTCTTGATGATTTTCGTCTGAGCTGAACCACCTACACGAGATACTGAGATACCAGGGTCAACAGCTGGACGGATACCCGCGTTGAATAGCTCAGTTTGTAGGAAGATCTGACCATCGGTAATCGAGATTACGTTAGTCGGTACGAATGCTGAAACGTCACCAGCTTGAGTTTCAATGATAGGAAGCGCGGTTAAAGAACCCGTCTTACCTTTCACTTCACCGTTAGTGAAACGCTCTACATACTCTTCGTTTACACGAGCAGCACGCTCTAGTAGACGCGAGTGTAGGTAGAATACATCACCTGGGAATGCCTCACGGCCTGGTGGACGTTTTAGTAGTAGAGAGATCTGACGGTAAGCTACCGCTTGCTTAGATAGATCATCATAAACAATCAGTGCGTCTTCACCGCGATCGCGGAAGTATTCACCCATCGCACAACCTGCGTATGGCGCTAGGTATTGCAGCGCTGCAGATTCAGAAGCTGATGCAACAACAACGATAGTGTTTGCTAACGCGCCGTGCTCTTCCAGTTTGCGAACTACGTTAGCGATAGTCGATGCTTTCTGACCGATGGCTACGTAGATAGAGAAAATACCAGAGTCTTTCTGGTTGATAATCGCATCGATCGCCATTGCTGTTTTACCAGTCTGACGGTCACCGATCACAAGCTCACGCTGACCACGACCGATAGGGATCATTGAGTCAACTGATTTGTAACCTGTTTGCACAGGCTGGTCTACCGATTTACGGTCGATTACACCTGGTGCGATTACTTCTACAGGCGAAGTAAGTTTCGCTTCGATTGGACCTTTACCATCGATAGGTTCACCTAGCGTGTTCACTACGCGACCTAGTAGTTCTGGTCCAACTGGCACTTCAAGAATGCGGCCAGTACCTGTAACTTTCATGCCTTCCTTAAGGTCAGCATATGGGCCCATTACTACCGCACCAACCGAGTCACGCTCAAGGTTAAGTGCGAGTGCATAACGGCCACCCGGTAATTCAATCATTTCACCTTGCATCACGTCCGCTAGGCCGTGAATGCGGATGATACCATCGCTTACCGATACGATAGTACCCTCGTTGCGAGCTTCACTAACAACATCGAAAGATTCGATACGCTGTTTAATTAGATCGCTAATTTCCGTGGAATTAAGTTGCATGCTCCAATCCCCATTAAGACTGCAATGCATCGCTCAGGCGGTTCAAACGACCTCGCGCTGAGTCATCGATGACTAGGTCTCCGGCTCGAATAATAACCCCACCAAGTAGGGTCTCATCTACGCTGCAATTCAGCTTCACTTTGCGTTCAAGACGCACTTCAAGTTTGCTGCCAATTTTTGCTAGCTGTTCATCAGAAAGCTCGCTTGCTGAAATGACTTCAACATCGATCTCTTTCTCATGTTCTTTCTTCAATAAGAAGAACTGCTCACAAACATCGGGAAGGGCCGATAAACGACCATTCTCAGCCATAACCTTAATCAGGTTTTGACCGTGCGCATCAACTTGTTCACCGCAAACTGCAACAAAAATTTCTGCCATTTTATCAGCGGAAACAGAGCCGGTTAAAAGCTCTTTCATTTGTTCGTTCTTGGTAACTTCAGTAGCAAAAGATAACATTTGGCCCCATTGGTCCAACTGGTCTTTGTCTACCGCAAAGTCAAAAGCTGCTTTAGCATAGGGGCGTGCGATTGTAGTCAAATTAGACATATGCGCCCCCAGACTTAAAGTTTTGCAGTAATGTTGTCGAGAATATCTTTCTGAGCGTCTTTATCGATTGTACGCTCCAAAATTTTCTCGGCACCAGCTACAGCCAGAGTAGCAACTTGTTTGCGCAGCTCATCGCGTGCACGATTGCGTTCAGCTTCAAGTTCTGCTTCTGCTTGCGCTAGGATGTTCTGGCGTTCTGCCTGAGCTTCCTCGCGGGCTTCGTCAAGAATTTGAGACTTACGCTTATTCGCTTGATCGATGATCTCAGTTGCTGTGCGCTTCGCTTCTTTCAATTGATCAGAAGCGTTGGCTTGTGCCAGATCCAAGTCTTTTGCAGCACGTTCAGCTGCTTGAAGGCCATCAGCAATTTTCTTCTGACGTTCTTCAATCGCTTGCATCAACGGTGGCCATACATACTTCATGCAGAACCACACAAATAGTGCGAACGAGATTGCTTGACCTAGCAGAGTTGCGTTTATATTCACAACAGCTACTCCCTCTTAAGAATCAACTACAAAAATACAATTAACAGAGTCGTTAATTAGCCTGCTAGTTGACCCACAAATGGGTTTGCGAAAGTGAATAGTAGCGCGATTACGATACCGATCATTGGAACCGCATCAAGTAGACCTGCGATGATGAACATCTTAACTTGTAGCATAGGAGCCATTTCTGGTTGACGTGCTGCACCTTCTAGGAATTTACCACCTAGTAGTGCGAAACCAATCGCTGTACCAAGAGAAGCAAGACCGACGATAATACCTACGGCGATTGCAGAAAAGCTCAGTAAAGTTTCCATTACTATCTCCAATTTATAGTTGTTGGCTTAGTGCCCAAATAAAAAGCTTAAAAAATTAATGATCAGAATCTTCGTGTGCCATTGACAGGTAAACAATTGTCAACATCATGAATACGAAGGCTTGAATCGTAATAACCAAGATATGGAAGATTGCCCACGGTAGTGAACCCATCCATTGCAAGTACCATGGTAGCATTGCCGCACAAAGAATAAATACAACCTCACCCGCGAACATGTTACCGAAGAGACGCATACCAAGTGAAAGAGGCTTCGCAAGTAGCGATACCACTTCAATCAGTAGGTTAAACGGAATCATCAGTGGGTGATTGAATGGATGTAGTGCAAGTTCTTTTGCGAATCCACCTAGACCTTTCACTTTGATGCTGTAGTAGATCATCAATGCGAAAACGCCTAGAGCCATAGCCATGGTGATATTCACATCAGCAGACGGTACAACCTTAAGGTAAGGGATACCTAGCCAATGTTCTGCTGGGTACGGTAAGAAGTCGATCGGAACTAAGTCCATCACGTTCATCAAAAATACCCAACAAAAGATAGTCAGTGCTAAAGGCGCGATCAGTGGGTTGCGTCCATGGAACGTGTCTTTGACGTTTTCCGCGACAAATTCAACGATCATTTCTACAGCACACTGAAGCTTACCCGGTACACCCGCTGTTGTTCTCTTTGCTACTTTGTAAAAAATTCCAAGGAAGATTAAACCAGTAAACCAAGAAAAAAACAGGCTATCGATATGTACGTTCCAGAAACTTGCTTCATCCGCGACCAAGCCTAACTTAGCTAAAGATAGGTTTGATAAGTGGTGGGCAATGTAACCGGACGATGTTAGCGCTTCACCTGGCGCAGCCATAACTCATCCTATTTTTTGTTGTTAATGAATAGCACTGGTGCACAGATATTAATACCTAGTACCAGCAAATAGGTTAGTTTGAGGGGAACAAGTTCCACCTGCATATACATGTAGGCTACGCAGAACAACACAACCGTGATGAGGATTTTCAGAACTTCACCAGTGAAGAAAGACACCGCAATGCGCTTGGCAGCACGAGCCCCACTAAACATAAAAGCACATAGCGCAAAGACAGCATTGGCAACAACAAAAATGCCCCCACCAACCAGCGCTGAAATTCCCCATTCAGGATTCACGGCCATCGCCATTCCTGCAGCCACAAAAATAACCGCGCCAGACTGGATCATTAACAATTGCTTCGCGAGCGCTCGTCCTGGTCTAGCTAACGCAGCTACCATGTATTCGTACCTCTAGTAATATCCACTTTGCACTAAATGTTCTGTGCAGGGAAATTGGCAAAAATTATACGGTGAGAACAATTGAATGCAATTATATTGCATCAAAAACTTACAGTTTTGTTTACAATCCGACAACTTTCACACAAAATTTGGTTATTTTGATTAATTGACCTAAATCAATTATCTCATCTAGGCCTCTAGCTTGGCAATCAGTTGATTCAATTTGTGAGGCTCATCAAGACTTATCGTCACTTTCGCTTTGCCGTTCGCAGAACGGACCAAAGAAACCTTAGCATCAAGCAGTTGGCTCAATTTATGCGACATTTGCTCTGCTTCGGTATCTTCTTGTTGAGCTTTTTGCTCGTTTTGTGGTGCTAAACACCTTTTTACTAACTGTTCAGTTTGTCGAACCGTCATTTGCTTGTTAGCAACCTGCTGAGCCACGTCGACTTGCTGTTCGCCCTCTAGCGCCAACAAAGCCCTGGCGTGACCCATTTCCAGCTTTTTATTTGCAACCAGATCTTTTACATCCACTTCTAACTGATTTAGACGTAAGAGGTTACTGACCGTCGTTCTTGATTTACCGATTACATCAGCCACTTGCTGATGAGTAAGGGTAAATTCATCTTGCAGACGCTCAAGCGCTTGGGCTTCTTCAATCACATTCAAATCTTCACGTTGAATGTTTTCGATAAGCGCCATTGCAATCGCAGCACGGTCTTCGACCTTTTTCACCAAACAAGGCACACGCTTAAGGCCAGCCTGTTTTGCTGCACGCCAACGGCGTTCGCCGGCAATAATTTCAAATTGACCGCCTGCGACTTGACGAACAACGATCGGCTGAATGATACCTTGTGATTGGATCGAGGCAGCCAGCTCTTCAAGCGCTTCTGATGCCATATCCTTACGCGGTTGGTATACCCCGGGCTGTAATTGACCAATCGCCAAATCTGTCAATTCACCATCCGCCGACAATGCTTGGCTATGCGATGCAATGTGCTGTTTTTCACGAGCCAATGAACTGGTCGACAACAAGGCATCCAGTCCTTTTCCTAGACCACGCTTAGACATAAGAGGAATTCCTCAGGTTAGAGAGTTAAACTTGGATTTCTTCGCGGCGGAGCATTTCGCCCGCTAGAGCAAGATATGCTTTGGCGCCAGCAGAGTACTTGTCATAGTACATAGCTGGTTTACCGTGGCTCGGCGCTTCTGCCAAACGCACATTACGTGGGATCACGGTTCGGTAAACTTTACTACCAAAGTGTTTTTTAAGTTGATCGGATACTTCATTAGATAGGCGGTTGCGTGGATCGTACATAGTACGTAATAAACCTTCGATTTTGAGGTTCTCATTGACCACTGCCGCTAACTTACTGATTGTATCCATAAGAGCAGTTAAACCTTCTAGCGCAAAGTATTCACATTGCATCGGCACCAGCACAGAATCGGCAGCTGCCATAGCATTGATTGTAAGAAGGTTCAGAGAAGGAGGACAATCGATAAAGATGAAATCATAGTTATCGCGAACTGGCGCAAGAGCGTTTTTAAGACGAACCTCACGTGCGAACACTTCCATCAGTTTGATTTCTGCAGCGGTAACATCGCCATTCGCAGCAATCAGGTCGTATTTTCCTGTGGTTTCAGTACAAACCACTTGATCAAATGGAGTATCTTCAACCAGAAGATCATACGCTGTTGCGTCAACCATGTATTTATCGACACCACTGGCCATCGTAGCGTTGCCTTGAGGGTCGAGATCGATCACCAAAACCTTGCGCTTTGTTGCTGCCATCGAAGCTGCCAAGTTAATGCACGTTGTTGTTTTGCCGACCCCACCTTTCTGGTTGGCGATTGCTACAATTTTACCCACGATTTCCTCGCTAATTTTCCTTGCGCGATAAGATTACTAGATGACGATCGCCTTCCAGCTCAGGAACAGCCAAAGATATGATCTCTGTCACACTACACCATTTAGGAAGCAGATCAATTTCATCTTTAGGGTGAACGCCCTTTAAGGCAAGGAACACCCCTGAATCTGGTTTAGGCAGATGATGACACCACTCCACCATGTCCGTCATTGAAGCAAAAGCTCGACTCAAAACACCATCAAATTTTTCTTCTGGCTGAAATTCTTCAACACGACTTTGAATTGCCGTCACATTTTTCAGCCCTAATGTGTGCACAACTTGCTTGATAAAGCGAATACGCTTACCGAGACTGTCGAGCAAATAAAAACTTTTCTCTGGGTTCATGATAGCCAATGGAATACCTGGCAATCCAGGCCCTGTACCAACATCGATAAAGCGTTCTCCTGGTAAGTGAGTGCTAACGACTATGCTATCAAGGATATGCTTAACTAGCATCTCCTGAGGGTCACGAACCGATGTTAGGTTGTAAGCTTTGTTCCACTTATCGAGCAGTTCGACGTAACCAACTAACTGCTCACGTTGTTTTTCAGATACTTGCAAATCAGTCTGTGCAATCAAAGCATCCAATCTTGTGCGTAAATTGCTCATTACTCTTCCTCACCTTTCTTCAGCAAACCATGCTTCTTCAGGTGAACAAGCAGAATAGAAATCGCCGCAGGCGTAATACCTGATATACGTGAGGCAATGCCAATGCTCTCAGGTTTGGCTTCTGTCAGCTTAGCCACCACTTCGTTAGACAGGCCTTTCACGTCCTGATAATCCAAGTCTGTAGGCAACTTGGTGTGTTCGTGACGCAGAGATTTTTCGATTTCGTCTTGCTGACGCTTAATGTAACCGTCGTACTTCACTTGAATTTCAACTTGCTCAGAGGCTTGTTGATCTTCTAAAGCTGGCGCGAAGGCATCAAGTTGAGTGAGAGTTGAGTACACGATCTCTGGACGACGCAAAAGATCCTCACCACTAGCCTCACGTGCCATTGGTGTTTTCAATAGCTTGTTCAGCTCATCGATGCCTGCCGAATTCGGGTTCATCCACGTCGATTTTAAACGTTGACGTTCCGTCTCCATGTTATCGATTTTTTGGTTGAAACGAGCCCAACGAGCATCATCGACCAAGCCAAGTTCACGCGCTTTCTCCGTCAAACGTAGATCGGCATTGTCTTCACGCAACAACAGACGGTATTCGGCGCGAGAGGTAAACATGCGGTACGGTTCTTTCGTGCCCATGGTCGATAGATCGTCAATCAATACCCCCATATAAGCTTGGTCACGGCGTGGGCTCCAGCCTTCTTTGCCTTGACTGTGCAAACTTGCATTCAGACCAGCCATTAAACCTTGTGCTGCGGCTTCTTCGTAACCCGTTGTACCATTGATTTGACCAGCAAAGAACAAGCCATTAATGAATTTAGTCTCGTAAGTTTGTTTTAAATCACGTGGGTCGAAGAAATCGTACTCAATCGCGTAGCCGGGGCGAACAATGTGCGCGTTCCCAAACCCTTTCATCGAACGAACGATTTGTACCTGAACATCAAATGGCAAGCTGGTGGAAATACCGTTCGGGTACAACTCATGTGTTGTTAGTCCTTCCGGTTCAATAAAGATTTGGTGACTGTTCTTGTCTGCAAAACGCATCACTTTGTCTTCGATAGAAGGACAGTAACGCGGGCCAATTCCTTCGATCACTCCAGCATACATTGGGCTACGATCGAGGTTGTTACGGATCACATCATGAGTTTGTTCGTTGGTGTGAGTAATAAAACACGGAATTTGGCGTGGCTGATGCTCGCGTTTACCCATGAATGAAAATACTGGGGTTGGATTATCACCGTGTTGTGCTTCCAACACTGAGAAATCCACGCTACGCGCATCAATACGCGGTGGTGTACCGGTTTTTAAACGATCGACACGAAAAGGCAGTTCACGAAGTCGATCCGCCAGTGCGATCGATGGTGGATCTCCAGCTCGACCGCCTGAGGAGCTTTCCATGCCTATGTGGATCTTGCCACCAAGGAATGTCCCAACGGTTAATACCACGGCGTTAGCATGGAATTTCAGACCCATTTGCGTTACAACACCAACCACACGATCTTGGTTCACAATCAGGTCATCAACCGACTGTTGGAACAATGTTAGGTTTGGTGTGTTCTCTAACGCATTACGTACGTACGCTTTGTACAAGGCACGGTCAGCTTGTGCTCGTGTGGCTCGAACTGCTGGACCTTTGGAAGCATTGAGTGTTCGGAATTGAATACCTGCATGATCAATGGCCTCAGCCATCAAACCGCCCATTGCATCCACTTCTTTTACTAAGTGACCTTTACCGATACCACCTATCGCGGGGTTACAAGACATCTGGCCTAATGTATCGATATTATGGGTAAGGAGGAGGGTTTTTTGTCCTGTGCGTGCAGATGCAAGCGCGGCTTCCGTTCCTGCGTGTCCGCCACCGACAACAATGACGTCAAAGTTTTCGTGATAAAGCATGAACTGACCTCAGGTATTCAAAGGATTTAATGGACAAATAAAAGGAGCGGTATTTTACCTTTTTTATCCGCGAGAGAGAATCGTTTTCTCGTTTTTCAAATCTTCGTCTCTAAGACTATATATATAAGATCTATATATATGATCTTTTATTGGATCTATTATTAGGATCGCATGTTTCTGTGGATAACTAAAAAATGATCAACAAGATCATGGATCTTATTGGGATCGTATCTTGTGATCATCACTTGATCAAAACGAGGATTACCTGAGATCAAAATACCCGGTTATGCACAGGGGTGAAAAAGGATCAAAGTTGTTATTTGGATAACTATAGGAAAAACACTGGATATTAGCCTAGTTATGCACAGGCGGTTTGAGGTTTTTTTGAGCGGTTGAACAAAAAAGTTTTGAAGAAAGTTATTCACAGAGGAGAAAAACAGAGTCGACATACGACTCTGTTAAAGAGGAATTAAGCAGAAAAGCGATCCAGGTTTTGCTTTAACCACACTTCTGCGGCGTCTTCAGGTACATCGTGGCTTAGTACGTCAATCTTCAAGCAGTCGGTGATTGGCGTTGCGCCAATGTCTTCTAACAGGTCGTAAGCATGTTGGCCAGCAGCACAGAACGTATCGTAGCTTGAGTCACCAATTGCGATTACTGCAAAATTGACGTCTGTCATATTAGGTGGCGTGTTTTGTAATGCAGCGATGAAAGGCTGAATGTTATCTGGGTATTCACCCGCGCCGTGAGTTGAAGTTATTACCAACCAAGTGCCTTGGTTTTCGATCGCAGACAACTCTGGCTGGTTGTGGATCGTCGTTTCAAAACCATTTTCATTGAGTAGATCACTTAGGTGATCACCTACGTATTCTGCGCCACCTAACGTACTGCCTGTAATAATGTGGATCATGTGTCTTCCTTTATTGAGCTTCACTGACACTAGGATGTCATTAGCGTCAGTACAAAAAGAAACGCGGCGTTAAAGTTCTGCTTCTTAACACCGCGCGCTTTGATTATTTACCGATACAGAATGAAGAGAAAATTCGTCCGAGTAAGTCGTCAGAGCTGAACTCACCGGTAATCTCATTCAGGTGTTGCTGAGTGATGCGCAGCTCTTCAGCTAAGATTTCTCCAGCCATATAGCCTTCAAGTTGTTCTTGACCTATTTGAAGGTGTTGAGCAGCACGCTCTAGCGAGTCTAGGTGGCGACGACGCGCCATAAAGCCACCCTCTGTATTACCTGAGAAGCCCATGCATTCTTTTAAGTGAGTACGCAGGGCATCCACTCCTGTCCCTGTTTTTGCTGAGAGGCGAATCAGGGTCGGATCATTCACGTGACAGATCCCCATCTCTTCACCGGTTTGATCCGCTTTATTACGGATCACTGTCATGCCTATGCTGTTTGGTAGGCGATCAACAAAGTCAGGCCAGATATCTTTTGGATTTGTCGCGTCAGTGGTCGTGCCATCTACCATGAACAGTACACGGTCGGCTTGGGCGATTTCATCCCATGCGCGTTCAATTCCGATTTTCTCAACTTCATCTGAGGCGTCACGCAGGCCTGCGGTATCGATAATGTGAAGTGGCATACCATCGATGTGGATATGTTCACGAAGCACGTCACGGGTGGTCCCGGCGATGTCTGTGACGATAGCCGACTCCTTGCCAGACAAGGCGTTGAGTAGGCTTGATTTCCCCGCATTCGGACGGCCAGCAATGACGACTTTCATACCTTCACGCATGATCGCGCCTTGGTTGGCTTCTTTACGCACTGCATTGAGGTTATCAATGATCGCTTGCAAGTCGCCAGAGACTTTACCATCGGCTAAAAAGTCGATCTCTTCTTCTGGGAAGTCAATTGCGGCTTCTACGTAGATACGTAAGTGGATCAGAGATTCCACCAGAGTCTGAATACGTTGTGAGAACTGACCTTGCAGTGATTGAAGCGCTGATTTTGCTGCTTCTTCTGAGCTTGCATCGATAAGGTCAGCAATGGCTTCTGCCTGAGTTAGGTCCATTTTATCGTTCAAGAATGCACGCTCAGAGAATTCACCAGGACGGGCGGCACGCACATCATTAATACCGAGAATACGCTTAATCAGCATGTCCATTACTACAGGGCCGCCGTGACCTTGCAGCTCAAGCACGTCTTCGCCCGTAAACGAATGTGGGTTGGGGAAGTACAGCGCAATACCTTGGTCTAGTACGGTGCCATCTCCCGCTTGGAACGGCAGATACTCGGCGTAGCGAGGTTTGAGTTTTTTACCTGTGACTTCCAGTGCCACTTGATTGGCCTTAGGGCCTGAAACACGAATAATGCCGACACCACCACGGCCGGGTGCAGTAGCCTGAGCGACAATCGTATCTGTAGTCATAATCTTGCCTTTTGAGCTGGGCTATAGGTGTGATCACCCAGGGAGCCAGAACCAATGAATTAGCTGAATTGTAATCAGCCAAAAACAAAAAGGCGACCTTTTGGCCGCCTTTCTTATGCTTTTCTATCAAGGTTACTTGGTGTGTAAGCCCTTTTTCTCCAGCGATTTATAAATCAGAGTCTGCTGGATAAGCGTAACTATGTTCGACACCAACCAGTATAGAACTAGGCCAGATGGGAACATGAAGAAGAAGAAGGTGAACATAAGCGGCATGAAGGTCATGATCTTCTGCTGCATTGGATCTGTCACGGTCGTTGGGCTCATTTTCTGGATGATGAACATTGATACACCCATCAATACAGGCAGGATGTAATATGGGTCCTGTGCTGATAGGTCATGAATCCAACCGAAGAATGGTGAGTGGCGTAGCTCAACCGACTCCATGAGTGCCCAATAGAGTGAGATGAAGATAGGCATCTGTAGGACAAGAGGTAGACAGCCACCCAGCGGGTTTACTTTCTCTTTCTTGTACAGCTCCATCATTTCTTGGCTCATGCGCTGACGGTCATCACCGATGCGCTCACGCATAGCTTGCAGCTTAGGCTGTAGCATGCGCATTTTCGCCATAGAAGTGTATTGCGCTTTCGTCAATGGGTACATTGCACCACGAACGATAAAGGTCAAACAGACGATTGCTATACCCCAGTTCCCCACAAAGCTTTGAATGAAAGCAAGCAGTGAGTGGAGTGGTTTAGCAAGGAACCATAGCCAACCGTAGTCTACGACTAGGTCAAGGTTTGGTGCCACTGCCGCCATTTCGTTTTGTAGTTTAGGTCCAACCCACAATGTGGCTTTGAAGGTCGTTTGGTCGCCCGTCGCAATTGTTTTGTTTGGTATACGTACGCCGATGTCGCCTAGGTTACCAATCACACGAGTGTACAGGTTGGTTCCTGGTTCATCGCGTGGGATCCAAGCGGCAGCGAAGTAGTGTTGGATCATTGCCGCCCAACCTTTACCGTCTGCTAGGTTAATAGACAGGTTACGATCCTGCATATCGTCGAAGCTGTATTTTTTGTAACGAACGTCTTCTGTTGAGTAAGCACCGCCACGGTAGGTTGGCATGGTAATGCTGCCACCATCGTCCATCAGGTTTTGACGCAAGTGAGCGTACATACCTAAGGTTGCGTTATTACCTGAGTTGTTCACGATATCGTATTCAACGTTTAGCGCGTAGCTGCCGCGTTCGAACACGTAAGTCTTGATGTACTCGATCCCGTTTGCTGTGAATGTCATTGGAACGCGTAGTTCGTCTTGACCATCAGGCAGAGTAAAACTGTCTGCACTTACTTTGTAGCTCGGACGGTTAGTGCTGCTTAGGTCGATACCTTGAGGACCCACTAGACCACTTTGCGCGATGAACTGATGACCTTTGGTGTCTTTTAGCAGAACGAACGGGTCTGATGAATCAAGTTCAGCAGAGTATTTGTTAAGGTTGGCATGTACCACATCGCCACCTAGGGTGTCGATCGACAGAGTTAAAACATCAGTCGTTACTGTGATAGTTTTTGCAGAAGCTTGCTGTTGGCCAGGCACTGGGTCTAGCTCGTCAGCAAAAGATGGTGCAGGTAAAGTACTGCTTGATTGAGCCTGTTCAATTGCTTGGGGTGCCGGGTTCTTTGCTACTTGCCATTTTTGAAACAGCATGAAAGAAACCAGTGCCAGAGCAATGAGCAGGATATTACGTTGAGAATCCATCGTTAGTTATCTCTGTCTTGTTTTTGGGCTGGTGGAACGGGGTCATACCCCCCTTCATTCAAAGGGTGGCATTTTAATAGACGTTTGCCTGATAACCAACATCCTTTTACAAAACCGTGAGCTCTCAAAGCTTCTAGTGCGTAAGTGGAGCAGGTTGGTGTAAACCGGCAGCGAGGACCAATCAGAGGGCTGATAAACCAGCGATAAAGATTAATGAGCCCAATGGCTATCCACGTGAAGGGCGAGACAGGCGATGCCATAGCTTATCAAACAACTTAAATAATTCCTCATTGCTTAAATCTTGCGCGCTTTTTTTCGCGATCACAACAAAATCTTTGTTTGGAAGTTGATGTTGATTATTACGAAAGCTTTCACGAGCCAAACGTTTAAAGCGGTTACGACCGACAGCAGTTTTGATTTGCTTTTTCGGAACAGCTAAACCTAATCGTGGGTGAGAAAGTTTGTTATTGCGAGCAATGATGGTGAAATGAGGCGAGCCAGCTCGATGAGCTTGCTGGAAGACGTTTTGATAATGCTCGGGAGTTAACAAACGTAACTCCCGATTAAACGCGTACGTGTTCAAAATAAACTAGCGATTATTTTGATAGGCGCGCACGGCCTTTCGCACGACGTGCGTTGATAACTTTACGACCGTTCTTAGTTGCCATGCGAGCACGGAAACCGTGAGTACGCTTGCGCTTTAGAACTGTAGGTTGAAAAGTGCGTTTCATGATAATTACCTTTACTGATCAGTAGTTTTAGGTTCTTGTTAAACCCGGCGTGGGCATGTTGCTTTCTTATTATAAAGAAGCTCTTTATTAAAAGAAGAATAACCGACGCCTCTCAACAAAGAGGCGGAATTGTAATCACACTCACATAAAGTGTCAATGACTGATGAGTACGAAATTCCGGCCGAGCGATTATACGTAGTGTGAGTAAAATCTCAAGGATCGATTGATCTTGATGCTTGATCTTTACTCTATTCCCACTTGGTTAAGGAATTTTTTTAAACGAGGATCTTGTGGATTATCGAAGATATCCTGTGGAGAACCTTGTTCTATGATGTTGCCTTCGGCCATGAAGATCACTCTGTCAGCCACTTCTTTGGCAAATTGCATTTCGTGTGTAACCACCAGCATGGTCTGATTTTGTTTAGCTAAGTCCTTCATTAATGAGAGAACTTCTCCCACTAGCTCGGGATCCAGAGCAGACGTTGGTTCATCAAATAGCAGTAATTCAGGTTGCAGCGCCATCGCTCTACCGATACCCACACGTTGTTGCTGGCCACCAGACAAAGCCGCTGGATAACTTTCGCCTTTATCGCCAAGGCCGATATCATCCAGAATCTTTTGAGCGCGTTGCAGTGCGTCGTCTTTTTTCCAACCACGTACGGTGATCAAGCCTTCTGCAATGTTCTGCCGCGCGTTCATATGAGCAAACAGTGCGTAATTTTGGAACACAAATGCGGTGCGGCGGCGCAGGGCCAATACTTCAGCTTTAGTGTGCTTTTGTGTGTCGACTGAGATGTCATCAATGGTGATACGACCCTCATCAGCTTGTTCTAAAAAGTTAACTGTGCGTAGCAGAGTCGATTTACCCGTTCCACTTGAGCCAATAATGACGATGATCTCACCTTGGTTGATATCGAGATCTATGCCTTTTAATACCTCAGTTGCGCCAAAGCGTTTGTGAATATTTTCTAATTTGATCATCGTACATATGCCTTATTCAATCTCGCTTCAGCCCAAGTTTGTACTCGAGTTAGGATAACCACCACGCCCCAGTAAATCAGAGCGACGGCAAGGAAAGCTTCAAAGAAGCGGAAACTAGAGGAGGCTTCCATTTGTGCCTTAGCCATGATTTCAGCCACACCAAGAGTAAAGGCGAGTGAAGTCGACTTTATCATGTCGATGAAATAGTTCATCAAGGAGGGGAGTGCAACGCGTGTGGCTTGTGGAAGTACGACGCGGCGCATCGCTTGTGTGGTCGTCATGCCAACGGATAAACTCGC
>NZ_ABGR01000035.1 GCF_000171815.1 Vibrio sp. AND4
AGTATTAAAATCGAAAGACGCTCAGGTCTCAGCTGGTACGTTAAATACCGACGGCTCATTAGTCATTAAGGCAACGGGTATCGGCGCGAACACCATGCTAGCCCGAATAATTCGCATGGTACGTGCAGCACAAAGCAGTAAACCTGCTATTGCCAAATTAGCAGACCAAATTTCATCGGTGTTTGTCCCTGTTGTCGTGGGGATTGCCATTTTTGCCGCTCTGATCTGGTTCGCTGTAGGCCCAGAGCCAAAAGCCAGCTATATGCTTGTTGTAACCACTACCGTACTCATTATCGCCTGCCCTTGTGCATTGGGATTAGCAACGCCACTGTCAGTCACCGTTGGTGTCGGTAAAGCCGCTGAGCTTGGTATTCTGATCAAAGACGCTGATGCACTGCAATTGGCGAGTAAAATTGACACTGTGGTATTCGATAAAACCGGCACGCTGACTCAAGGCAAGCCGAGTGTGCAGCAAGTATTTACCCAAGACGCCACCAGCCAAGAGCACTTATTGGCTTTGGCATACGCAGCAGAGCGTCAATCTGAGCACCCGCTCGCGAAAGCCGTTTGTGATTATGCTAAGCAACACAATACAGACAGTATTGAATTGGACTCATTCGAAAATATCCGTGGCCGCGGCATTACCGCGACTTACCAAGCACAACCGCTATTCATTGGCTCATTGCAATTTATGCAAACCGAACAGATTGATATCAGCCCAATGGAACGAGCGATTCAAGATTGTGCAAACAAGGCGTGGACACCCGTAGCCATAGCGCTAAACAACAAACTGATTGGTTTAATTGCTATCACCGACCCGATTAAACCTGATGCTAAACAAGCCGTGTCCGCATTAACATCGCAAGGCATAAAAACCGTGATGCTTACGGGCGACAATCAGCACGTTGCTGATGCCATAGGCAAAGAGCTGGGCATTGATAGCATCATGGCTCAAGTCATGCCCGATGAAAAAGCGCAGCATATTGAACAGCTACAGTCGCAAGGCCTCACTGTGGCGATGATAGGTGATGGTATCAATGACGCTCCAGCACTGGCACTGGCCGATCTCGGCGTTGCAATGGGAAGCGGCAGTGATGTCGCCATCGAAAGCTCACAGATGACTATTCTCAACACATCACCTATGGCAGTTGTGCACGCCATTGAACTCTCGCGCGCAACACTTAAAAACATGAAGCAAAACTTATTCGGCGCCTTTGTTTATAACTCGTTGGGCATTCCTATCGCCGCAGGCGTACTGTACCCAGTGTTCGGTTTTTTACTCAGCCCTGTTGTTGCCGGTGCAGCAATGGCGCTGTCTTCAATCACAGTCGTCAGTAATGCAAACCGACTACGACTGTTTACCATTAAGTAAGCGACACTTTTTCTCGAGGATCTTATGACGTTGAAACTATTGACCTTTGCAATGCTTGCTGCCACATCAGCGAACGTACTGGCTGCTGATGTCATCAACCACAAATCGCCATATTGTGGCTGTTGTGGTGATTGGACAAAACACATGCAAGAAAACGGCTTCACTGTGGAAGAAAAATTGCATGATGACATGAACGTAATCAAACGCGATTTAGGTCTGAAAAACGAGCAACTATATTCTTGTCACACCGCAGAAATCGATGGCTATGTATTTGAAGGCCATATTCCCGCTGATGACATAAAGGCATTTTTAGAAAACCCACCTAAAAATGCCAAAGGCCTTACAGTACCTGGCATGCCTATGGGCTCGCCAGGTATGGAATACGGTGATAAGAAAGACAGCTACAGCGTATACGCCTTCAACGATCAAGGTCAGGTCGTCGAATTCCGCCACCATAAAGGCAATGACCAATAAAGTAAAAAACCAATATACCCAATAAATAAAGCCCTCAACATAAGTTGAGGGCTTTGAGTAAGGAACAATAACTTTAGTGTTAGCTAAATTACTTTACGCTCGTTACACGGCTTGTTTTCTCGCCTGTTGCAGAGACAGAGCGGATAAACACTTCACCTTTTACCTTTGGACGAGCATTGTCTACATAAGTTAGCCAGTTTTTACCGTCGACAGAGTATTGAAGCTTCACGCCCGGGAACTGGACGTTCATCGCAAGCTTGCCATCTGCTACTTTCGCTCCAGGAACAGGCAGACGATAGTCGATACCCGATTTCTCTAGCTTGGCCAGTTCACGTTGTCCAAGTAGGTTGGCAAAGCGGTTGTAGTCTTGATTCAGTGCTGCTTTGTCTACTAGATTCGAGTTTTGTGAGTACTCAACCCCCACTTTGTAGTCGTTTTCCCAATCAGCACGATGCCATGCTCGCTCAGCGGCCGCGAGTACGCGAGGGAACACCATGTACTCGTATTGCTCATCGTTGCGTACTGTCTCAGACCAAAGTTGTGCAGACAGACCGTAGAAAGGCTTGGCTTCAATTTCACCTTTACCCGTAAAACCATTGCCATCACGGTCTAAAGAGGTCTCTGCGTTTTGTGGCATGTTCTCTGGTGCAAAGCCAAACATCTTACGCGTGTCCGTTGCACGAGTTGCCCAGTAGTAACCGCGCTCTTTCGGGTCAACTTCGTATGGCATGTCCATGTAAACGTAGTCTGGGTTAGACACGATCACGTCGTAACCTTTCTTAGACCACTCGTATACAGATGATGTACCACCCCAGTAAAGAACGTCCCAGAAGTTAACCCGTGTATTTTCTGTCGCGAACGCCTTCTCGCCATCACTGTACTTCAGACCATCTTGCCAAGCTTGGAAGTTTGGAATGCCCTTCTCTGCCACAATCTTAGATACTTGTTCTGCAAAGTGGCTTGGTAGGTGAGCAAAGTCGCTTACTGTACCATCTGTAATTAGCGTCTGACATTGTGGAGACTTGGCGAATGGCTTGTCTTGCTTAGATAAGTCAATCGTGCCTTTCCAGCTCACTTTTTCTTCTGCGTTAACATCTTGGAAACCAGCGCCTAGCTTGATGTTCTTCGCTTCATCGCCGCCAAAGTGCCATGTCGTAAGCGGTGCGCCAGCCTCAGAGTGCATTGCTGCAACTTCTGAAATCACTTTATCTACAAAGCGAGTTGAAGATTCCATACATGGGTTGATGAAGCTTTGCTTGTCGTAGAACTGAACCGTCGTGACATTTGATGTATCTTGAGGATCCATCAGGCGGTATTCATTGGCTTCTGCTTCTTTACCGTCTTTCATTAGACGGTCGTAACGCGCTTCCATTGATACTACGGCTGCACGAGCGTGCGCTGGCATATCGATTTCTGGAATCACTTCGATATTACGTGCTTTCGCATATTTCAGGATTTCCACGTAATCTTCTGTGCTGAAGTAGCCAGAGCCAAAGTTTTCTGTCGTTGAGCCTGAGCCAAGCTGAGGCAGTATGCAGCTTTTTTCTTCCACATCAAAACAACGGTTGGCCCCCACTTCTGTTAGTTCAGGCAGCCCCGGAATTTCCAAGCGCCAGCCTTCATCGTCTGTTAGGTGAAGGTGGAGTTTGTTCATCTTGTACGCTGCCATTTGGTCTAGCGTTGCAAGAATGGCTTCTTTAGAGTGGAAGTTACGAGCCACATCCACCATGACACCACGGTAGTCAAAACGAGGTGCATCTTTGATAGTCAGTTGTGGTAGAGAATCCGCATTTTGGCTATCTATCAGGCCAAAAATAGATTGCACCGCATAAAAAGCGCCAGCTTGGTCAAACGCTTTGATTGCAATACCATCGCCTTTGATGCTCATCTCGTAAGCGCCCGATTTTGCCAAGTCACCGGTAAAGCCAGCAGGAGACACAGCGATACTTACAGGGAGATCACCACCAACATTCACACCGACCACTTCGGCACGATCTTGAATTGCGGCAAATTGAGCCGCATTGAATGCGTCTTTCGGCAGCGCAATGCCCGCCGCGATATCAACGCTGCCTTTGCCCGCTTTTACGTGCATTGGCGTTGGAAGTAACGCAGTTGATACGTCTTGTTTTACCAGATCGCCGTTCTTCTCGAAGCGAGACACGGCACTCGCAAATACATTGTTGTCATCGGGTGTACGTTTTAAGTTGTTACCCTCGAGACCAGTAACGAAAGAGGCAACGTCTTCGGTATTCAGCGAAGCAATCATCTTAGGCTCAGCGTTTGGTGCTGAAACAAAAGCTCCCGGAATAAAATCCGTTTCAAATAGCTGCCAATATTCAGCAACCAGAGGAAGCACCACTTCTTCACCCGCCGCGAAACCATCAAACTTATCCGTTGGCTCTAATTTGTGTAGGTCACCCGTGACACGAGAAATCTTGAACTGATCGTTGTCGACATCCAGAATCAAACGAATGCTGTGGAAATAGATAGCCCAATCTTTAGAGTTAACCGCTTCACCCTGATTGACTAGTGTCATGTTAACCTTGTTACAAGACGCCCATTCTGCCCCAATGTCCTGACATGCAAGACCGTCGTTGGCACCATGATTGGTTAGCACTTCATATTGGATATCAAGATTATCGGCCAATGAGTTTACAACTTGTTGCTCAGAGTTCTGCATTGAAGAGCAGCCCGCCAATGTAGCGATAACAGAAGCAGCGATCAGACTATGTTTCAACATCTTACTTTCCCTAAAAAGTCAGTGGTTCAAAACGATATTTACCATCAGTGGTGAGCACCTATACGTGAGCTGCTCATTAGTGATGTTCAACATACAAGCTGTTATTTCTAAGCGTAAAATTAATGGGACCAAGAAGTGATCCAGCTCAAATTCGGCACGCTACTGAGAAATATAAATTTTTCCATTTCAATAAGTTAGTCAAGACGTCAAAAACGAACAACTTTTTTTGACGAGTTTGTTGCGATCGCAGTCACGAATATTGATGAGTTTGGCTGAATTTATAGGCTTTTGATCACTATTGGTTATCAAGCGGAGCATTAACAACAAACTCATGAAAAGGCTTTCGTGAACTACCTCTCATTTCTTTGTCGTTAAAACTCGTCAATATTTTTATAAATGACGATTTTGCCGAACCGTGTTATAGATAAGATGCATATTGAATTCGAGGAGCAAAATATGTTTCGACTCTTTTCCGTGATGTCATCTCTGATCATCTTTTTTACTTCTTATTCTGTTCAAGCTGAGCCCCAACATTGGCTAGCGAAGAAAGGGGATATGGAATATATGATTATGGGTTCGGTTCACGTGGGCGATAAAACTATGTACCCATTGCCAAAAACTGTCACTCAGTTTCTCACAAACAGTAATGGCTTGATCATTGAAGCCGACGTTCGAGATACAGAAGGCGTGACGTACCCAAAAACCACACTCCTTGCCAAAGATGTCTTAGGTAATAAACAGCGTAAACACCTCGCAGAGATCGCTACTGACTTGGGCTTGCAAGCTGCGCAACTTCTCGATGCACCACCATGGTCTGCTGCTCTAACGATTCAGTTTTTATTGATGAACAAGCTAGGTTATGTCTCTGACCAAGGCGTCGATATACACTTGATTAATCAGGCCGCCAAGCAACAAGTACCCATTTTGCCTTTAGAAAGTGTGCAATTTCAGTTGGATTTAATCGCTGGTCAAAAAGAGGATGGTAAAGAATTGCTGCTTTCATCAATTGAGGAATACGACCAAGGTGAAAAATTAATACAATGCTTGATCGACAGCTGGAAAAACGGTGATGGCAAAGCGTTAGAACAAGCATCCATGAGTGAGCAATTCAGTGATGAGTTTAGCGAATCCTTTCTTTACAAGCGTAATCGGGATTGGGCAGAAAAGCTGGACTCTGGCAGTGTCTTACCAAACAAATCAGGCCAATATACTATCGTCGTTGGTAGCCTGCACCTAGTCGGCAAAGACAACTTAATTGAACTGCTAGAGAAACGTGGCTTTACCATTAAGCCACTTGGAAATACACACAAAGCAAACTGCGATATCTAGCCATCAGCTCTGAGTAAAGGAATGAACGGTGCCGTAACAGAAAACAAAAAAGCCGTAGTATTTCTGCTACGGCTTTCTCTCAATATGGTCGGTGAAGAGCCATGTTCTAATTTCAGACGAGCCCCATTTGGTTCGATACCATCAACGTCTAAATTTACAACCGTGAAACGAAAAAAGCCTGCTCATTGAGCAGGCTTTCTAAAGGTGGTCGGTGAAGAGCCATGTTCTAATTTCAGACGAACCCCATTTGGTTCGATACCATCAACGTCTAAATTTACAACCGTAAACCGAAAAAAACCTGCTCATTGAGCAGGCTTTCTAAAGGTGGTCGGTGAAGAGCCATATTCTAATTTCAGACGAACCCCATTTGGTTCGATACCATCAACGTCTAAATTTACAACCGTTGAAACGAAAAAAGCCTGCTCATTGAGCAGGCTTTCTAAAGATGGTCGGTGAAGAGGGATTCGAACCCCCGACCCTCTGGTCCCAAACCAGATGCGCTACCAAGCTGCGCTATTCACCGAAATGTTGACTTTGGAATTCGTCTTAAAGAGAGGGTTGCCCTCTGGTCCACTATTCCTAACTCCGTGATGCGCTACCAAGTAACGTTATTCACTAAGATGTTTAACTGAGGATTTAACCTCGTCAACGGGTGGGTATATTACGGATTCTTTAATGAGACGCAAGTGCTTTTTACAAAAAAACGTAATATCTAAATTAGCTTGATGATTTAGTGAACATTAGTAGGTAAACGTGATGAGGAACTCACTATTAGACACAGTTAATTAACCTTTGGTAACACAATTGATCCAGATCAGTGTCCGAAAAAAGCGCCCCCGTTAACGTTATCCATGTCGGGAATATCTTGGAGGAAATACATGGACTTTTGGCTTAATCTCCTATTTGGTAATGCGGTAGGACTATCGTCAATGATTGTCATCTTCGGGGCAATGGGTTTGATGCTGTTTTACAGCGGTTTCTTCATTTACAAGGTTATGAACGACAAATCTCCTCACTAGATTCTCGCTTAGCTCTAGAAACGCTTTGCACCGGAGTTGGTTACCTGCCACCTCCGGTTTTTTATTTGATCCCGATACACTACTCATTGATATAATCTAACATTCCTACTTTGCTCTTTATGAGATTGCCGTAATGTCTCAAGACGACGATTTTGATCTATTTCAACAGATGATGGGCGATGTTAAGCCCATCAACCACGACACCGCTGAGCACAAGAAAGTGCATCAAGTGACGGATGCTCAACTGGCTAAGCGCGACGCTGCCATTTGGCTCACTGAAGATGACCTAGAGTATTTGTCGATTGACCATGCAGAAATGCTCAAACCCGATGACTTTATTGAGTTCAAACGCGATGGTGTACAAGATGGTGTGTACCGAAAATTACGCCTTGGGAAATACCCAATCCAAGCTCGACTTGATCTGCACCGTAAAACGCTAAAAGAAGCACGTGACGACGTGGTCAAGTTCCTCAAGCAATGCATAGAGATGGACATCCGAACCATCGTTATCGTGCATGGTCGCGGCGCTCGTTCAAATCCACCAGCATTGATGAAGAGTTTCGTCAGCAGTTGGTTACAACAGATCCGGGAAGTACAGTGCGTTCACAGCGCACAACGATTTCACGGTGGCACAGGTGCCGTTTATGTACTGCTGAAAAAGAGTGCTGAAAAGAAACTAGAGACACGCGAACGTCATCAAAAACGTTTAGGCTAACTGGTGTCTCGGTGCTAGAATGCCCGACTTCATTTTGTCTATCTGCAATTTTGCGGCAAGACAGCAATTATTCACCGCCGTTGTGAAACGTTAGGAGACCGACATGTCACAAGATAACGCAAAACGCTTGAACAAATTCATTAGCGAAACGGGCTTCTGCTCGCGTCGTGAAGCAGACCGCCTGATCGAACAAGGCCGTGTCACGATTAATGGTCAACAACCAGAGATGGGCACCAAAGTACAGCCGGGTGATGATGTTTGTGTCGATGGCAACCCAGTTGCAGCAAAAGAAAAACCGATTTACATCGCCTTGAACAAACCCACAGGCATCACTTGTACGACCGAGCGCGATATCCCCGGCAACATCGTTGATTTCATCGGTCACAAAAAGCGTATCTTCCCTATCGGTCGCCTAGATAAACCTTCAGATGGTTTGATCTTCCTCACCAACGATGGCGATATCGTCAACAAGATCCTTCGCGCGGGTAACAACCACGAAAAGGAATACGTGGTGCGTGTCGACAAGCCAATCACTGGCGAATTTCTCAAGCAAATGTCGAGCGGCGTGAAGATCCTCGATACCGTCACTCTACCTTGTAAAGTAGAGAAAGAGACCAAATTCTCTTTCCGTATTGTACTAACCCAAGGTTTGAACCGTCAGATCCGCCGCATGTGTGAAGCACTAGGCTATGAAGTCTTCAAGCTGCGTCGCGTGCGTATCATGAATATCTCACTTGATGGCATACCTAACGGTAAATGGCGTTACCTAAGTGACAACGAGGTATCAGAGATCCTTGCAATGTGTGAAGGCTCAGTGGGTACTGAAGAAGCGTCAAAGAGAGACGCTAAAGGTCGTAATATTCGCAAAGCGACCGATGCAAAACTGTATGACAGTCGTGACGAAAACCAAGATTCGACAGCACGTCGCAACCAAACAGCGCGTACTTTCCGTGGTAATAACGCAGACGAGTTCCGTCATGCGCCAAATTCGAAAAAAGGCCAGCAGCGTCGCCAACGCGATAATGAGGGTGGACGTCCAGCCAGCGATCACTACAGAGCGAAACCACAAGGCGAACGCAGTAAGTCACACGGTGAGCATAATAAAACACACAGTAAATCAGACGCATCCAACAAGCCTTACTCATCAGAATCTCAATCACAGAGTAAGCCTAAACAGCATTACGTGAACCCAAATGCAGCGAAGCCAAGCAAACCAGCAAAGCGTTCTGGTGGCACATTGAGCCTGAAAAAATAACGCTCACTGAAACGACAACGTCAAACAAGGACGCCCATGTGCGTCCTTTTTATTTGCTGGCGACTTATATACACAAGGGAGCGAATTGACCGCGTGTTAAACTCAATAAGTCTTTCGGCGCCAACTCGATTTCTAACCCCCGCTTACCTGCACTCACACAAATGGTGTCTTGTTCTATTGCACTTTCATGTAGATACGTAGGCAAGGCTTTTTTCTGGCCTAGTGGGCTTATCCCACCCACAACATAACCCGTGGTCTTTTGTGCAATTTCCGGATCGGCCATATCCGCCTTTTTGCCTCTCGCCGCTTTCGCCGCCAATTTAAGGTTCAGTTTTTGATCCACGGGGATAATAGCCACCGCAAGATTCTTCGGCTCACCATTCAAACAAAACAGTAAGGTTTTAAATACTTTATTTGGATCTTGTCCCAATACTTCTGCGGCTTCCAATCCATAGCTGTCTGCTCTTGGGTTGTGTTCGTATTGGTGAATGGTATGTATTACTTTTTTCTTTTTCGCAAGATTAATAGCCGGAGTCATCAAGATTCTCGTTATAAAATAAAAGCGCCCTCCTTGTGAGGAACAGCGCCTTAAATTAATGGGTATCTAGGAATTTGAGTCAATCGCTTTTTACTTGTAGACGATGTCGTTAGATGGTGCGTATGCGTTTACATCAATTGGATTGTGCGATTCCAAGAACCCTTTCAGTACTTCCGCATCCGTAAAGCCCGTATTTACGTAACCCGGATGATTATTAATTTTCGGATAACCATCACCACCCGATGCGTTATAACTTGGCACAGTAAAGCGATACTGACCATCTAAGCGAATCTGCTTACCGCCAATATAGACATCGGAGACTTGGCCATTCTCGACCGTCATTTTAATGCCAGCAAATTGAGCGTAAGCGCCTGAATCAGTCGGTTTCGTTGCCACAACATTGAGGTAATCCAACACTTCTTGACCCGACATGTCGACGTAAGACACCATGTTGCCAAATGGCTGAACCGTCAGTACGTCTTTGTATGTGATGTCACCCGCTTCAATCGAATCACGCACACCTCCCGAGTTCATCACAGCGAAATCGGCTTTTGCGCGCTCCATATGGGCAGTAGCAATCAAACGGCCAAGGTTGGTTTGTTGGAAGCGAACAACATTGCGGTCACCTTCCAGCTTGCCATTAGACTCAGCAATTTTCACGCTCAACTGGCCCTGACCTTTTTCTTGGTAAGGACGAAGAAAATCCAGCATTGTCGAATCTTGTGTGATTTCATCTTGCACTAATACGCGTTGCGATTCGCCGTTCACTTTGATTTTCTTTTTCAAGTTAACCGGAATCAGATCGTAGCTCACCATTGACAGTTCACCATTGCGGAATTCGTAATCCGCACGACCGACATATTTACCCCACTCGTACGCTTGCACGATATAAGTGCCGTTTTGCTCATCTGGTTTACACACGTCACCCGGCTTAAAATTCTTCTTAATGACATTTGGACCTTCCATACAAACAGGCTCTTGTGAGTGACCACCCACAATCATGTCCAAATCACCTTCATTAAGATAACGAGCTAACGCCACATCACCTGGCGCATTAGCTCCACGGTTAGCGTTTTCATAGTGGCCCATGTGCGTCACAGCAAAAATAAGGTCTGGCTTTTCGGTTTGCTTAAGTTCAGCAATCAGTCTTTTCGCTTCTTCTTTCGGGTCACGGAAATCAACGTCACCGATAAACTCAGGGTTGCCTAATTTAGCTGTGTCTTCTGTTGTCAGACCAATCACAGCAATCTTAATACCTTGCTTGTTGAACATGGCATAAGGTTGGAACAAACGTTCGCCAGTTTCTTTGTCGTATATGTTGGCAGACAGCATCGGGAAGTTCGCCCACTCCTGCTGCTTGAACAAGACTTCCAATGGGTTATCGAACTCATGGTTACCTAGTGCCATCGCATCGTAGCCAATTTTGCTCATACCTTTGAAGTCTGGCTCCGCATCTTGCAAGTCAGACTCCGGAACACCTGTGTTGATATCACCACCTGATAGTAGAAGCACACTACCGCCTTCGGCTTGGATCTCTGCACGCAGGTCATCGATCAATGTCTTGCGTGCCGCCATACCGTATTCACCGTACTTGTTTTGCCAAAAACGACCATGGTGGTCATTGGTGTGTAGCACCGTTAGTTTATACGTGGTGTCTTCACTCCACTCATGAGTTGGTTGCGTTGCGCATCCGGCAAAAGTTGCCAAGACAGCCGCACTCAAAGCAGTCTTTACAATCAGGTGTTGCTTCATTATTTTTCCTTTTTATCATCCGTGTTCCACTGCATTGCGCGCTCAGCAATCAATAAAGGTTTCCTCACTTTACTAAAACGCACAAACTTAGCGCTAGTGTAAAACACTAACATATTGATTTCATGTTTCTGTATCGAGTTTGTTGATCGTCACTGAGAGAAGCGGGAAGCGGGAAGCGGGAAGCGGGAAGCGGGAAGCGGGAAGCGGGAAGCGGGAAAAGAATAGTAAGGCAGAATCGATGTGCCTATACAAAAATGGCCAGCACGCAGGCTGACCATTTCAATCAAGCATTCACAACCATCGATTATTTGATATCGATGTCCGCAAAGCTCTTGATCAGATCGTCTAATGATTTCATTTGCGCTAGGAAAGGCTCTAGTTTGTCTAGAGGCAGTGCTGATGGACCATCACAACGTGCCTGATCTGGATTCGGGTGCGCTTCAATAAACAAGCCTGCAATACCAGTCGCCAGACCTGCTTTCGCCAGTTCAACCGTTTGCTCACGACGACCACCAGATGCCGCGCCCGAAGGGTCACGCATTTGCAGTGAGTGCGTTACGTCAAAGATGATTGGGCTGCCTTGCGTTGCCTTTTTCATCACACCAAAGCCAAGCATATCAACCACTAGGTTATCGTAGCCCATACAAGAACCACGCTCACAAAGAATGATGTTTTCGTTACCACACTCTGCAAACTTCTCAACAATGTTACCCACTTGACCAGGGCTCATGAACTGAGGCTTTTTCACATTGATAACTGCGCCGGTTTTCGCCATTGCCTCTACCAAATCAGTTTGACGAGCCAGAAACGCAGGAAGCTGGATAACATCAACCACCTCGGCCACTGGCTGAGCTTGCGCTTCAGTATGAACATCAGTGATGATTTTTACACCAAATGTGTCTTTCAGCTCTTGGAAGATTTTCATGCCTTCTTCTAAGCCCGGGCCACGATACGAATGTACAGAACTGCGGTTTGCTTTGTCGAACGATGCCTTAAATACGTACGGGATACCAAGCTTGTCCGTCACTTTTACATAGTGCTCACAGATCTGCATCGCAAGATCACGAGACTCAAGAACGTTCATACCTGCAAACAGGGTGAATGGCTTGTCGTTAGCAACTTGGATGTCGCCAATATTAACGATTTTCTGTTCCATTTTGATTCTCTTTTTATCTGTCTTCGGCACACCGTTTCAGCATGCCGATAAAATTAGTGAAGCGTAGCTGGCTTTTCGCTCATGGCGCTAACTTGTGATTTTAGTAGCTCTGAGGACGGATCGTCTGGGCACTGGTCAATAAAATACTGGAAATCAGAAACCGCCACTTGATGACACTCTAGCTGCTGGAAAATAAAACCACGATCACGAATCTCGTATGGGTCATCCGGTACAAAAGTCAGTGCTAGGTTAGTACAACGCAGTGCTAAGGTGTAACGTTCTTCACGCAACATTGCACTTTTAATGAGCGCCAGCCAACGGCCAATCACTGTCGGGTTGTCCGCTTCTTCAAAATGTTCAGGCTTTAACGTTGCCAGCGGGCCTTCTTGACCAATCAACCAAGCTTGGAGAATTCTCTCACCGACATACTCACCATTAAATGGATTAATGTAGTTTGGTGTTTCGTGCAGCCAATCAACTCTAATCAAAAACTGAGTCGGGAACGTCACGCCTTTCATTGGAAAGCCAAGACGGTTACCCAGGTATAGTAAGATGGCACCAAGACTGACTGGAATGCCTTTTTTACGCTCTAAGACTTTGTCTATAAAGCTGTTGTCAGAGATAAAGTATTCTTGCTCGTCACCTTTAAAGCCCCATTCATAAAAAAATAAGCGCAAAAAAGAGTCAAAGCGTTGTTGCTCGTCTGTTTCATGAACCAAAATCGCTTCTGCTTCTTTGTAAAGACGGTCTAGTTCGAGCTTCGCCCAATGCACATTCGTATCTGGGTTGATGGAATGGTTCAGTTCTAACGCACCTTCCACCAATGCCATTTTGTCAAAATCTTCGTCAAAAAACTCAAGCATTGAGATTACCCAAATAGGTTCGGATTTTTAGATACCGCAATATTGGCGGCCATGACTAACCAACCTAAAGCGCCAAAGAAGGCAAAAACTCTCAGCAACTTGTTTTTCGCCATTTTTAGAGCGAAAAAACTAAGAGCGATGTACGCAAGCACACATGTAATCTTATTCGTTAACCAAGGTGCAGCGTCCGTAAACGGAATAAAGCCGGTCACCATAATCAGGCCGATACCTGACAATAGCAGCCCCGTATCAACGATATGTGGGAAAACTGTCAAGAAGCGATTGTTGCGTTTTGGAGAGTCCATCATCAACAACACGAATCGGATTGATAGTAGCGTCACGCTTAATGCAATCGTGACTAAGTGAATGTGTTTTAGAGCTAGGTACATTTTCTTTCTCTTTTATAAGTTACAACTGACTTGCTCGTTATTATTGAGGCTTGTAACAGCCAAGCGTCACTCGATCATTACCGCCATAGTCTTTTTCCGTCACGACTTGCTCATAACCAAAATTCGTCATGATTGTGCGGACGGCGTCACCTTGATCATAACCATGTTCAAATGCAAGCCACCCACCCGCTTCCAGATATTGACGTGCAAGATCAGAGATATGGCGAATATCCGCTAAGCCATTTTCATCAGCGACAAGCGCGGATTTTGGCTCAAATCGCACATCCCCCTGAGAGAGATGCGGATCTTGTTCATCGATATAGGGTGGATTGGAAACAATTAAAGCAAACTTTGTTCCGCTGGTAATAGGCTCGAACCAGCAACCTTGAGCAAAAGTCACATTTTTTATGTTTAACTGCGACGCGTTATAGTGCGCAAGATCTTTCGCTTCTTGCTTTAGGTCAACGCCCATGACCTGACGTTTCGGCATCTCAGACGCCAGTGCTAATGCAATCGCCCCTGTGCCTGTACCTAAATCAAGGATTGGCCCAGTCTGAGCATAAGTCTTGTCCAATGCAATTTCGACCAGACGTTCGGTATCTGGTCTAGGGATCAATGTCGATGGAGAGACTTTCAGTGGTAGCGACCAGAACTCACGTTCACCTATGATGTAAGCCACTGGCTCACCAGCAATACGTCGAGCTAAAAGATCATCAAACTGCGCTTGTTGCTCGATCTCTAGTGCTTTCTCAGGCCAGGTCAGTAAGTAAGTTCGCGGTTTGCCAAGGACATGGCAAAGAAGAACAGCTGCATCGAGAGAAGGCGACTCTTTGCCGCCTTCTGCCAGAATTGCCGTCGCATTTTTCAGTGCTTCCTCAATCGATTGAACTTGGCTCATCGATTAACCATTCTCAGCAAGTGCCGCAAGTTGGTCTGCATGGTGCTCTTGAACCACTGGATCAATCAAACTTTGCAGGTCACCTTCCATCACTTCATTCAAACGGTAGAGAGTTAGGTTGATTCGGTGGTCAGAAACACGGCCTTGTGGGTAGTTGTAAGTGCGGATACGGTCACTACGGTCACCAGAACCCAGTAAGTTACGACGTGTATCAGACACTTCTGCCGCACGACGCTCTTCTTCCGCTTGAACAATACGCGCAGCAAGTACTGCCATCGCTTTCGCTTTGTTCTTGTGCTGTGAACGCTCGTCTTGACACTCAACGACCGTACCAGTAGGTAAGTGAGTAATACGGATAGCAGAATCTGTGGTGTTAACGTGCTGACCACCCGCGCCAGATGCACGGAAGGTATCGATTTTCAGGTCTGCAGCTTTGATTTCTGGCAGATCCGCTTCTGGAATTTCTGCCATAACCGCTAACGTACATGCAGAGGTGTGAACACGACCCTGAGACTCCGTTGCAGGTACACGTTGTACACGGTGACCGCCAGACTCAAATTTCAGCACACCGTAGGCGCCGTCGCCGCTCACTTTCGCGATCATCTCTTTATAACCGCCGTGCTCAGATTCATTTGAAGACATGACTTCGATACGCCAACCACGTTTCTCGGCGTACTTGCTGTACATACGGAACAAGTCACCCGCAAAGATGCCCGCTTCATCACCGCCAGCACCCGCACGGATTTCTAGGAAGCAGTTACGATCATCGTTTGGATCTTTCGGAAGAAGAAGAATTTGTAGCTCATCAGTGAGACGTTCGATGGCTGCTTTTGCTTCTTTGATTTCTTCTTGCGCCATTTCACGCATTTCTTCGTCGTCTTCATTAGCCATATCCTCAGCAGCGGCAAGATCGTCTTGCGCTTGTTGATACGCTTGGAAGCACTGAGTCACTTCTTCTAGCTGAGAGTACTCTTTTGATAGCGCGCGGAATTTATCCTGATTTCCAATTACATCAGGATCACCAAGAAGATGTTGAACTTCTTCGTAACGTTCTACTAGCGTTTCTAGCTTAGTCAGAATAGAGGCTTTCATAGTGTCGTTTTCTTAATAAAAATCGTGGGTTACAGATCATCCAAACCAAGGGTCTGGCGGATAACCGTCAATTTTGCTGGTTCGCCCTGCTCTGCCGCACTTTGCAGCGCACGAGTCGGAGCGTGAATCAGTTTGTTGGTGAGTTTATTACTAAGCTCGCGCAGCACTTTTTCTGGCTCTGTGCCCGTTGCCAATGATTGTAGGCTCTTACCTAGTAAGTCTTCACGAATTTCGTTCGCCGATTTGCGATAATCACGAATGCTGTCCACAGCTTGAAGCGAACGCATCCACGTCATAAACGCAGCACTTTCTTCGCTAACGATCGCTTCAGCCTGTATGGCTTCTACTTTACGTTGTTCTAAGTTGCTATCGATGATTGACTGTAAGTCATCCACCGAGTACAGGTAAGCATCGTTCAATTCGCCCACCTGCGACTCCACATCACGTGGGACGGCAATATCCACCAACAGCATTGGCTGATGACGACGTTTTTTCAACGCAGTCTCTACCATTCCCTTACCTATGATAGGTAAAGGACTCGCCGTTGAGCTTATGACGATATCCGCTCTCGATAAGTGCTCAGGAATTTCATTCAAGCTGATCACTTCTGCGCCAAATTGTTCCCCCAAACCAAGAGCACGCTCTCGCGTTCGGTTGGCAACAATCATCTTAGTACAGCCGTTCGATGCAAGGTGTTTCGCCACCAGTTCGATGGTTTCACCTGCGCCAACCAACATCACAGTTGAATCAGACAATGATTCAAAAATATGTTTCGCTAACGTACAAGCAGCATAAGCCACCGATACCGCGTTGCCACCAATATCAGTTTCAGTTCGAACGCGTTTGGCGACAGAGAAAGTTTTTTGGAACAACTTATCAATTGCCGCATCCACCGCCTGATGATCACGGGAATCAGAAAACGCTTGTTTTACCTGACCCAAAATTTGAGGCTCACCAAGTATCAGTGAATCGAGCCCGCAAGAGACTCGCATCAAGTGCTTAATCGCGGCTTGCTCTTCATGCACATAAAGACTCGGCATCAAGTCTTCTTGACTCACTTGATGGAACTGGGCTAACCAGTCGATAAGCTTATTGCGCGCTCCTTGCTTCGCATCGCAGTACACTTCAGTACGGTTACAAGTTGAAACAATCACACTGCCATTAACGGCCTCATGGTCTCTGAGTTGCTCAAGTGCAGGCCCCAGTTTATCGGGTCCAAACGCCACTTTTTCTCGCAAGTCAACAGACGCGGTATTATGATTGATTCCAATAGCAAGCAAAGACATCTAACGTGGTATCTCTGATATCGGTTATAAAATAGGTTCAGAATTTTACTGTAAGCACGCATTTATTGAAAGGGTAAGCGGGATTTGTTTTCCTTCGCTCGGCTTTTCAATGCTATAGTTGTGAGCGATTTCCGATGAAACTGATTAATAAGCCATCAAACATGACCTTACGCTCCTTTCTCATATTACTCATATCAAGTATAGCGCTCGCGGGTTGTAGTTCTGTTCCTGAAAGTGTCACCAGCGTAGAGTGGCAAACGCATGAGCAGCGACTAGAAGCCATTAATAATTTTCAAGCCACGGGCAAACTTGGCTACATTGGCCCTGATCAAAGACAAAATTTGAATTTTTTTTGGAAACATTCTTCCGCCTTAAGCCAATTACGCCTAACGACCCTACTTGGGCAAACCGCATTGAAACTCACCATTACCCCAAAAGGGGCAACGGTCGAAACCTACGATGAACAAGTGCTCTCAGCAAGTAACGCTAACCAACTGATTTACCGACTAACAGGCTTGATGATGCCTGTTGATCACATGCCTGATTGGCTACTTGGTTTGCCAACCGATGCCGATGCTTTCCAACTTTCACCAACCAACACATTACAAACACTGGATAAACAGATCGGTTTTAACGATTGGAACATCACTTATCAGCGTTACGCTGATATTAAATGGCACAATCAGACAGTACCACTGCCGAACAAACTCAAGCTGGCTACGTCTGATGTGAAAATTAATTTAGTGATCTCAAAATGGAACCTCACTCAATGATCGATCTTTCAACCCGCTGGCCATCGCCTGCGAAATTGAATCTCTTTCTGTATGTCAATGGCCGAACTGAAAACGGTTACCACGAATTACAAACTTTATTTCAATTCGTTAATCATGGTGATGAGCTCACCATCCAAGCCAACGGCTCCGGTGAGATCACCATTTCACCAGAGCTTGAGGGCGTTCCTCTCCAAGAGAACTTGATCTGGAAAGCGGCAACGGCACTTCAGCGCTTCACAAATTGCTCATACGGGGCACATATCGACCTGATGAAGGTCTTACCCATGGGCGGTGGTATTGGTGGTGGGTCGTCCAATGCAGCAACAGCTTTGGTCGCACTTAATTACCTATGGCAAACCAATCTTAGTGACGACGAATTGGCTGATATCGGACTCGCACTTGGGGCTGATGTACCTGTATTCGTTAGAGGCTTTTCAGCGTTTGCTGAAGGGGTCGGTGAAAAACTCTCTCCAGCTTATCCAGAAGAGAAGTGGTATCTAGTCATTCGTCCGAACGTTTCCATTGCTACTGCAGACATATTCGGACATCCAGATTTGACTCGAAACACGCCAAAACGCGATTTAGAAACGCTATTAAACGTGCCCTACGTAAACGATTGCGAAAAAATTGTACGAATGCTCTATCCAGAGGTTGATAAGCAACTTTCATGGCTGCTACAATACGCGCCGTCAAGATTAACGGGGACAGGATCTTGCGTTTTTGCCGAGTTTTTGAGCAAATCTGAAGCAGACACTACCCTTGCACAACTCTCTGATAAAGTCTCGGCATTTGTCGCTCAAGGGCGGAATATTTCGCCACTAAAAGAGACTTTGGCTGAATACCAATCAGCCTCACACCGACCTATTTAAACTGGACGCAAACCCGAGGTTTCCACCGTGCCTGATATGAAGCTTTTTGCTGGTAACGCAACACCTGAACTAGCCCAACGTATTGCTGATCGTCTTTACATCTCTCTTGGTGATGCATCTGTTTCTCGCTTTTCTGATGGCGAAGTTGCAGTTCAAATCAACGAGAACGTTCGTGGTAGTGATGTTTTCATCATTCAATCCACTTGTGCACCGACTAACGACAACCTAATGGAACTGGTTGTTATGATTGATGCAATGCGCCGTGCTTCAGCAGGTCGTATCACTGCAGTAATTCCTTACTTCGGCTACGCTCGCCAAGACCGTCGTGTACGTTCTGCGCGTGTGCCAATCACTGCAAAAGTTGTTGCTGATTTCCTATCTAACGTTGGCGTAGACCGCGTTCTAACTATCGACCTACACGCAGAGCAAATCCAAGGCTTCTTCGATGTACCCGTTGATAACATCTTCGGTACGCCAGTACTTCTAGAAGACATGCAATCTCGTGGTCTAGAAAACCCTGTAGTGGTTTCTCCTGACCTAGGTGGCGTTGTTCGCGCTCGTGCAACTGCAAAAGCACTAGGCGATATCGACATTGCTATCGTTGATAAGCGTCGTCCACGTGCAAACGTTTCTGAAGTAATGAACCTAATCGGTGACGTTGAAGGTCGTGACTGTGTCATCGTGGATGACATGATCGATACCGGTGGCACACTATGTAAAGCAGCTGAAGCGCTAAAAGAGCGCGGTGCTAAGCGTGTATTCGCTTACGCAACTCACGCGGTATTCTCTGGTAACGCTGCGGACAACATTAAGAACTCTGTTCTTGACCAAGTTATCGTCACTGACTCTATCTCTCTATCTAAAGAGATGGCTGCAACTGGCAAAGTAACGACACTAAGCCTTTCTCGTATGCTCGCTGAAGCGATTCGTCGCATTAGCAATGAAGAGTCAATCTCTGCAATGTTTAACTAATCCGAACATTTCAGTAAACTGATTTCAAAAGCACCCCTTGATGGGGTGTTTTT
>NZ_ABGR01000034.1 GCF_000171815.1 Vibrio sp. AND4
AATATTGATTATTGATAAAGAAATGATTGATCTAGCTTGGTTTAAGTATGAAGCTAAAGAATTCTCTTGGGTAGGGGACCCTTGTTACGGTCAGAATCAAGTTTTATCTAGGATTCATTTTTTTGAATGGTTATCTATTTATTTAGGCCAGGAAGTGGATATAAAGACAGCTGAGGAGTATTTGGATGTTCAAGAAAGATAGCTTAGTCATCAAGTATATAGAGATATTCCGACTTCGAAGAAGAAGAACATTTATTTCCAGGAAAAGTGTTTTTTTAAACTCTGATGTTGATGAACGTGTTGATATAAAATCAGGTACGGATGTTTCAAATTCTAAAATAGGATTCGGTACATACATCGGGAAAAACTGTGAAATTAAATTTAGTACTATCGGTAAGTTCTGTAGTATCGGTAATAATATAACTTTGGTGTCAAACAATCACCCAGTTGAAAATTATGTTTCTACTCACCCTGCTTTTCATCGGCCAAACCATCCTTTGATGAGTCAGTTAGGTTTGAATTTTGAGTGTCGTGAAATTTACCCAGAATACAAAAGTAAATTAATAGGCGAATATAGGACAGTTATTGGTAATGATGTCTGGATAGGAACTAATGTTACAATAGTTGAAGGCGTACGTATCGGTGACGGGTCTGTAGTCGCTTGTGGTTCAGTTGTTACAAAAGATGTTGAGCCATACTCTATCGTCGCCGGGGTTCCTGCTAAGGTTATCAAGTTTAGGTTTGATGAGAAGAAACGACAAGCTGTTCTGAATTCACGTTGGTGGGACTGGGAGTTAGACAGATTGAAGTGTTTATCTGACCAATTCAATAATATAAATGATTTTTTGGAAAGCCTACAATAATTAAATATAGGTAATGCTCGGGGTATTGGCTGTGCGGATGTGCGTTATGTTTTGGAAATACTAACGATTAGGTTGTAAATTCTAACTCCTTAACTTTACGTACAATCTTAATTTGGTCGCTTAGTACCGAGTTTACAACCACCATTAATACTAAAGGCGACTAAGCTTGATGGCATTATAGAAGTAGACGAACTATATTTACTTGTTCAGAAAGGATCAAATATCTAACGATTATCACAGCAGGCTTTCAGTACGGATAGGACTTTTTTATTGAATTACCACAAAATACATCGAACACTATCCTGATTTGTTCACATATACGATCCGGAAATCTTTATGAAAAACAATCTGTTTATTATTCATAGCAGTAAATGGCGACATAGCATTATTCTTTAACGAAGGCATATTTTTAAAATGAGAGTTTTCCTTTCAGTTGTATCACATGGTCATTCAGAGCTTATTCATCAACTCGATTGTTTAACTAACGTAATTAATGACTTTGAGGTTGTAGTAAAAAGCAATAAACCGGATGATAATTTTTCTGTTTTGAATGAATCTAAAAACTTTCACTGGATTGATGAGCAGTATTTTTTGGGATTTGGGAATAATAATAATATCGTATTTGATTATTGTAGATCAAAGCTTGGTATGAGAGAGGATGATTATTTTATTGTATTAAACCCGGATGTTGTAGTTAGCTCTGCTGAAATTTACTTGTTAATTGAAAATATGGAAAAAAATAGATCAAAATTGTCAGCTATTAATTTATATAAAGATTATGACATGACTATTTATGATGACTCTATTCGAAAGTTTCCTAGTTTTATACAGTTTGCAAAATCATTTCTCGGTTTAGGTAATAGCGCAGTCTTAGATAAGAATATGATAAGAGTCCATTGTTTTATCGATTGGGCTGCAGGTTCGTTTTTAGCCTTCAAAGTATCTCATTACGTAGCCTTGAGTGGGTTTGACGAAAATTACTTCATGTATTGTGAAGATATCGATATTTGTTATCGGAGTCATTTATTAGATGAAAGAGTTCTATATTTCCCTGAAATTAAAGCTGTACATCTAGCTAAACATGCTAACAGAAAAATTTTATCAAAGCATTTCTATTGGCATGTAACTAGCGTAGTTCGTTTCTTGCTGACTAAGGCAGGTTTAACAAAGTCAAAATCTAGTTTGTCTCAATAGTCAAGCAAATACAGGGCACCCATGTATTTGCTTAATTCTTAAATACTAACTACGTTTAGATTACAAGGCGTTATTTGAAACAAGGGTATGCAATGCCAAGTATCTCAATGTTCTATGGAATTATCGTTAGTTCGTATTATTTCGATAGTGCTGTCAATGCCAGTTAAAAATTGACCCACCTATCGATGCTATCGCCGAAGTAAAGCTGACACACCCACGAAATTACTTCTACTTTCAGATAGATTTTCTAGAACCGTTGGTATGGTTCCTGCCACCTTCTTTCTCAGTAATCGGTAATTTTTTCCACTGAGTTGCACGAGGTGTGAGTGATGAAGAAGCCTATACAGTAATGCCGCTGACAGTGTCGTCTCGTCGGTGGATACATTTGACCATTGAGAGAACGGTAAGTTACTGGTTACGATACACTCTATTTATAGAGAAAAAGCTTAACTTAAGTTCTTCAATATAATCAGAAGGCTGATAGATGACTCAAGCACGTTAAACTCAAGTTTCCCTTCAAGACACAGCTAACCATCACTGCATTTTACGATGTGTGCGTCGCGCGTTTTTGTGTGGCGAGGATAAGTATTCTGGGCAAAATTTTGAGCATCGCCGTGCTTGTTTGGTCGAACGCATGCGTTTACTTAGCCGAGTGTTTGCGATTGATGTGTGTGCTTATGCCATTATGTCGAACCACTACCACTTAGTGCTGCATATTAATACGGCATCGGCGGGATCTTGGAGTGATGAAGAGATCGCTCAGCGTTGGACTGCCTTACACAAAGCGCCTTTGCTTGCGATTCGGTAGCTTGCGTTGCCATTGGACTGACTCTGGTCAATAAGGCGATTTCGAAAGAGCAGAGGCTTAACCAAGCGTTGAGTCAGGATCAGTAGTGTAGTAGGTTTTTTGGCTACGGTCGTTCTTTGTTTTTGCTGAAAACTCGACAAAATTCTCGTTGAAAATGGTGCAAAAATGCATCATTCGAACTCAGGTTTTTGAGTGTTATAGGTCACGATTGGTCATTTTAAAGCGGGTGTTTTATCGGCTTCTACGGACATCTGAATGGCTTCCTTTGAGTGTATTCCTTATAGTCTCACCTATTGGAGAGGGATCTTTGCGATCCTTTTTTCTTTACTTAATACAGCAACCTACAAATAAACTGTCTCAGGGCTAAGCCGCTTTTGAGACAGTTTTTGTGCCGGATATTTCTCCAATAGATGTGTGGCTGTTATCGGTATTTGAATGTATCAGCCACGGTGCATGGTCAGAAATCGGTAACAAGCTCGAATGGGCTGCCAGTTATATATCAAGAAACGTCCAAAAGTCGGTACAGAGGAAGTCTAAAGAAAACATTACTTTATACGGAATTTATGAAGTGCTTAGTGCTTAAGGATCAGTCTATGACTGAATTATAACCAGAGAGTAACTGTTATACATTTGATGCTTTCCGAGACATATAGAGTATATCGTCGCGGAAAGCTTTTCATACAACTTAAGAGGCGCTGGAGTTTACAGTGTCTGCTTTCTTGCTTAGCTTAGAGCGAATGAAGCTGGTGAACTTCCAAATATAAGCTAACACAATGGAATAGATAATAAAGCACCCGACAAATGTGCAAAACATGATTGGTTCGGGGATACTGGTCATCTCACCATAAATCCCAAAGCCAGCGTAAAGGCTAGCAATAAAACATATTGCAACAAGAGTCTGTCTCGAACTTAAGCCCATACGTTGGAAGATATGATGCAAGTGTTCACGATCGGGTTTGAATGGTGAATCACCTCTACGAATACGACGAATCATAATAGCAGCCATGTCCATTAAAGGAACGGCGATTAACCATAGAGCAGTAACTGGGCGCATTAATGGCTGTGAGTTTCCTGTCTGGCTTACGCCTAACAATAACCATATTACGGTAAAACCAATCAACATACTCCCCGCATCACCCATAAACACCTTGCGTTCTCGGCCTAAGATGCCTAAGTTCATACAAATGTAAGGGAGCATTGCCACGATAATAACCACACATAAATAAGCTAGGCCATGTTGGCTATCAACTTGCAGTAAAATTGCCAATGCTCCAAAGGTTACGATAGACAACCCGCCTAACAGTCCGTCAATACCATCGACCATGTTAAAGGCGTTTATAGCTCCAATGACTGCTAGAACAGTGATTATACTTCCCGCCCAACCTAAACTGATTTCACCGAAGCCAAACATATTACCCAGGCTATTGAGTTCAATGCCGGCTACCTTCATCATCGCGATGGATAGTGCCGCTTGAATACCCATTCTAACTTTGAAGCTCAGGTCGACTTTATCGTCAATGGCTCCGACAACAGTTAACACACAGATACAAAGCAGGTACAGCCAGCTATGATCAATGATTTCTGGTTTAAATGTGAGGTATTGTGCAAGAACAAGGCAAATGGAGATACCACCAACCAGAGGGATTGCGCCATTGTGAAGCTTACGAGCGTTGGGCTTGTCAACTAAGCCAATTTCCTTTGCTACTTTTCGCATCAAGAAGAGCGTTGCAAAGGAAGAGAAAAAAATAAAACTGAGTTCAAGAAGCATAGTTAAGCTAACGGTTATTGTATATAGAGCCAATATTAGCTCAACTTTATTATCGGACAAAGCAGTAATCTCCCTACAGGCTTTATCGGTCACGTGAATCTTAAAATGGGGTCATAGCGTCTGATAGCGCAAATTGCTTAGTTTTGTTATTCTTCATCGAAACCATATTGAAGGATTACCCCATGAAAATCGCAGTTGCTGGGACCGGCTATGTTGGGCTTTCCAACGCTATGCTGTTAGCGCAAAATCATGAAGTGGTTGCAGTGGATATCGTTGCAGATAAGGTTGCAACGCTAAACAACAAGCAATCGCCGATTGTCGATGCTGAGATTGAACATTTCCTTGCGACTAAAAAACTGAACTTTGTTGCTACCCTCGATAAACAGCAAGCGTACCTAGGTGCGGATTATGTGGTAATTGCGACTCCAACAGACTACGACGCTGTTACGCATTACTTTAATACTTCTTCTGTTGAAGCCGTGATTAAAGATGTGATGGCGATTAATCCTGATGCGGTGATGGTGATTAAGTCAACGGTTCCAGTGGGCTATACGGCTCGCATTAAACAAGAATTCGGCTGTGACAATATCATCTTCTCACCAGAGTTCCTTCGTGAAGGGAAAGCCCTATACGATAACCTGCACCCATCACGGATTATCGTTGGTGAACGTAGTGAACGTGCAGAAGTATTCGCAGGTTTGTTGGTGGAAGGAGCAGTAAAAGATGATATCCAAGTACTCTACACGGATTCAACGGAAGCTGAAGCGGTTAACTGTTTCCACACTACCTTGCCATGCGTGTGGCGTACTTCAATGAGCTCGATTCTTACTCAGAAGCTCATGGCTTGGACGCTCGTCAAATCATTGAAGGTGTTGGCTTAGACCCGCGTATTGGTAACCACTATAACAACCCGTCTTTTGGGTATGGTGGCTACTGTTTACCAAAAGATACCAAACAGCTTTTAGCAAACTATCAAGAAGTTCCGAATAATATTATCGGTGCGATTGTGGATGCAAACCGCACGCGTAAAGACTTTGTGGCTGAATCCATTCTTAAGCGTGAGCCCAAAGTTGTGGGTATCTATCGTCTCATTATGAAGGCGGGTTCGGATAACTTCCGTGCTTCTTCTATTCAAGGCATCATGAAGCGCATTAAAGCCAAAGGTGTCGAGGTTGTGGTTTATGAGCCAGTGCTTAAAGAGCGTGATTTCTTTAACTCGCGCGTGATTGAAGACCTGAATGAGTTTAAGCAAACGGCAGATGTGATTGTTTCTAACCGCATGGTTGAAGAGTTGGCAGACGTTGCTGATAAAGTCTATACCCGAGACTTATTTGGCAGCGACTAGGTCTAGTATTGATCAAGGCTTTACCCAAAAGCCTTGATCCCCAACGCCTTGGTACCCAAACCCAATCAACACATCGCGATCCTAGGTCCCTAGATTCTAGATACGTCAATCTTTCCAACAATCCTTTGCCAAGCTGGGCTAGTTTCATCAAGAAAATAGGTGTGGCCTTTTGGGTTATCCAGTTTTTGATTAAAGCTAGAGCAATCGATGAGTTCTATTCGCCCAATAGGGTGTTTTGGCCCAGTTTGACCAAGACGACGAGTGTAAGAGCGCTGCGGAATGTTCATCACTTTACTGGCCGGCATAGCAAAGTCATCCTTGGCATAAAAACACACCACCTGATTGGCCGCTTCCAAAATCCAACGCCCTTCTTGATCTTCTTCCAACGCATCATTGGCAATGTCTGCCGCCATTAAAAATATCTCGTCAAAAATCAGTGGAACACCTTGGTGGCCAAACTCCTCGGCAAACGTGTTTAAGCTTTTTAACAGGACTCGATTACCCATAGAGTGAGCCAAAACCGAGATTTTACGATAGCAAGGCGAGTGCTTCTGCTGCCAATTGATTAGCTTGCCTAAGGCTCTGGCAAAAACATAACCAGATAACTCTGCGCTCAGCTGATCGTCCCAATAATCCTTAATGATGCCAAAATCGTTATCACATGGCCAAATGATGGGGATAACGACGCAATTTTGCTGACTGCTCTCGAGCATGGTTTGCATTTTTAAAGTGTTTTGAATCACATGCTCCTCTGGTTGATTACTAAAACCATGGACATACAGCAGCACACGCCGAGCATTCGAGTTCAATAATTCTTCCATCCAAGCGTCGCTGCCAATTTCATGGGTTTGGCCATTGTGATGCTTGCAATACAGCAAGGATTGACTCAGTTCATTGGTTTGAGCGAAGCGGTGGTGAGTAGGATCTAACAGACGATTGGTTATCAATAACATGATTCTTCCTATTGGCTTGCTGGTGGGGGGCTTATAAAACAACGGGAATGTCGTTTGTGGCTAGCCGATGTGCGAATGCTTGTTTGGCGTGCTTTTCTCCGTGGATCAAATGCACGGTTTTAGGTGGGTTGGGAATCCTAGTGATAAACCGCAATAAGTCAGCTTGATCGGCATGGGCGGAATAACCTGAAATGGTGTGTATTTGAGCCTTAACTTCAATGACTTGCTCATCAATGTTAACCCTAGTTTGGCCGCTTTGAATGGCTTGCCCGAGTGTGCCTTGCGCTTGATAACCTGCAAACAACACATCATTTCTTTCGTCTGGCAGGAGCGCTTTTAAGTAATTGACGATTCTTCCTCCTTCGCACATGCCTGAGGCCGCGACGACCAAAGCCGCTTGTTGAGTTGAAGCGAGCCGATTGACTAACGCTAAATGTTCTTGATGACTTTGCACGCCAATACACTGGTCAAAAGCCAATGGATGACGATGGCCATCAAGACGTTGTTTGGCTTCTTTCCCCCACAGTTTTTTGAAGCGCCGATAGGTTTTGGTGATCTTATTCGCCAGTGGAGAGTCCAAAATGACAGGCAGCTGATCTGATAGCTTTCGCTGGTGGATAAGTTGTTCGATATCAAACAGTAACTCTTGTGTCCGGCCGACACTAAAAGCTGGGATCATAATGACGCCGCCATCGGCAAGTGCGTGGTCTATGATCTGGTTTAACCGTTGAATGCGTGTGGCTATTGCTTCGTGTTGTTTGTTGCCATAAGTCGATTCGATAAACAGGTAATCGGCTCGAACAGGCGAGAGCGGATTGGGCAGAAGAGGCGTGTCACAGGGACCAAGATCACCAGAAAAAACCACCACCTCATTGTTGGGCAGTTTGCATTCAACATAAGCGGAGCCAAGAATGTGTCCAGCTGGCTGAAAGCGTAGGTAGCATTGTTTACCAAGTGGCAGCCACTGTTGGTAGTCATGGGCTCTGAGTTGTTTCTTAATGACATTGAGGATTTGTTGCCGTTGATGGTTTTTCAACCCCAGTTGCAGCTTTAATCCGTCTTCTAGCATAAGGGGGAGAAGTTCGGCGGTTGCTTTAGTGCAGTAAATGGGGCCTTTAAAGCCAGCGGCAAGTAACCAAGGTAGGCGTCCGATATGGTCAATGTGAGCATGAGTCAGGACCAGTGCTTTGATGTGTTTGATGGGAAATTCAATGTCGAGTGATGCTTTTCGGTGACCAAAGTGGAGCTCTTTGCCTTGAAAGAGTCCGCAGTCGATCAAGATGCTACCACTGGGCAGTTTCAATTCATGACATGAGCCTGTGACGGTATGTTTCCCACCATGATGTATGACGCTGGCAATGTCTGAGATTGGTGTTGTCATCTTGGCTGTTCCTCCTTGAACTGCATCATGACCGTTATTTTACCGGGTAGGGTAAAGGAGTAGGAGGTGTCGAATGGGCGGGATGGAGGGCAATAGCAGGAAGTGCGATTGGGTTCTTTGTTTTGATGTAAGTGGTTTGTCGTTGCTTTGTGTTGATTCGAGCAGGTTTAAGTTGAGAGTGTGGTGATTTGAAGACTCCTAATGTCGCTTGGACTTCTCGGAGTGACAAATATCATTAAATTGTAAGCAAACAAAAAGGGATGCGTGCTGCATCCCTTTGTTATTTCAGCTTAGTAAAAGCGCGAAATTAAGCTTTAGCAGCCGCCGCCGCTTTAGCGATAGCAACGAAGCTCTTAGCGTCTAGAGAAGCGCCGCCAACAAGAGCACCGTCGATGTCTGGTTGTGAGAAGTAAGCTTCTGCGTTCTCTGGCTTAACAGAACCACCGTATTGGATGATAACTTGTTCTGCTACTGCTTTGTCTTTCGCTGCGATAAGTGCGCGGATAGAAGCGTGGATGCGTTGTGCATCTTCAGCAGTTGCCGCTTTACCAGTGCCGATCGCCCAGATTGGTTCGTAAGCGATGATTGCGCCGTTTAGAGCTTCAACACCGCAAGTGTCGATCACTGCATTGATTTGACGTGCACATACAGCTTCAGTTTCGCCCGCTTCGTTTTGAGCTTCAGACTCACCGATACAGAATACAGGCGTTAGACCGTTTTCTTTTAGGAAGTTGAATTTCTTCGCGATGAACTCGTCAGATTCGTTGTGGTATTCACGACGCTCTGAGTGACCTATGATGATGTGAGAAGCACCGAAGTCTTTCAGCATTTCTGGAGACATATCGCCAGTGAAAGCACCGCTGTTGTTTAGGTCAGTGTTTTGTGCACCTAGGATAACTTTGTTACCGCCTTCTGCGATGACACACTCAGCGACACCGATGTAAAGAGCTGGTGGAGCGACGGCTACGTCAACACCTTCAACGCCTTCAAGCTCAGCATTAATTCCAGCTAGCAGCTCAGTGACCATTGCTTTGCTACCGTTTAGTTTCCAGTTACCCATCACTACAGGACGACGCATAGGAATATCTCCCTTCTCTTTAATGTAAATAGTCTATTAATGTAAAAAATCTACGTAGGAATATAACAGAATAATGTGCACAGATCATGATTGGCGTCATGTCTTATTCGGCTTTCTTCATCTGGTCGCTGTCTGTTATTTTGTTAAACACAATCGATTGGTGATCGCGTAGACAGAATGATAGTTCATTGCTCGGAAAATGCGCCTCAGATTGGTATTACTACGGGCTAAAAGTGAGCCGTAATCAGAAAGGAATCAAAATGCCCAACTTAGTTTTAGAATATTCCAACTCAGTCGATGAGCGCGTGAATGTTCAGGTCCTGCTCGAAGATTTACACAAGGTAACCTTAGACAGCGGTTTGTTCGAGCTTGCGTCCGTGAAGTCACGCGCGCTACGGTGCCATAACTGGTTGGTCGGAGAAGAAGGCGATAATGTCGATTTCATTCACATCAATTTTGATTTGCTGAGAGGAAGAAGCGCAGAACAAAAGCGAGAGTTATCGAGAGCGTTAATGGCGGTGCTACAAGAGCAAGCGAGTCAGATACATAGCTTGACCGTCAATGTGCGAGATATGGATATTGATTGCTTTCAGAAGGTGGTAAATTAGGCACATCAGGTTTATTTGTGCGCGGCCAGGGTGTTGTCGCACTCTCAACGATAGGGCGTTTCGATGTCGATTAAAGAGCTGCTGTTTTCTTTTCAGGGGCGTATAGGCCGCAAAACTTACTGGGTGTGGAACATCATTTACTACATCTTAATCTTGGGCTTCGGCGCCGGCATCAGTAAGTTGTTCCCTCAATTCTCCTATATTCTACTGCCTGTGTTTTTGTTGATGCTTCTGATCCCGGATTTAGCGATAACGACGAAGCGTTGGCACGATCGTGATAAGTCGATTTATTGGTTGGCGCTCAACATCCCGTTGATCATTGGTCGAGTCGCAACGCCCATGACTGATCCAATGGCGCAAGCCCCATCAATTCCACAAATGATGATGACTTCAATTTCTTTGATTTGTGGTATCTGGATTCTGGTGGAGTGTGGTTTGCTGAAAGGAACCAGCGGTCAGAACAAATACGGTCCTGAGCCGGAGTAAGCAGCGTTTTCTGGGGTTAAATAAGGTTTTAGGATTCTAGAGCCTTATTCCTCTCCCTTAGTAAAAATCATCCCTATCTTTAAAGGTTCTCAACTCAACCACATCGGCTTTTTGAGTTGGTGCGGCTTCCCCTTGTAACGCTTCTCTGAACTTAATGACTTGTTTCTGCAGTTCGTTCATCAACACGACATTGGTGTGGTTTGGATTTTTGCAGTTTTGGATGACTCTATCTATGTGGCTTTGCTGAGCCCACAGTCTTGGCTGCATCTGTTCTGAGGCACCTTCAATCATCTCTTTTGCCATATCCTGCCGGAACTGTTCAAAGGCTTCTGGATCGCGTTCTGCCATTTTTACTAGTTCGTCGAATGAGGGTAAAACCTGGGGCTTGTGGGTACTTGGCATAGCTATCTCCAAATCCATTGGATATTGCTCCTAGTTACTAAAAGCTTAGTCCATTTAGATATGGTGATAGAAAGAATAACAACTCGCGTCTCACTAACAGAAGCGTATGTTCATAGTAAGTTAGGAGATTGTCGAGATATCAGGCTTGAATACGGTACACGCAGCGGCGTTGGCCACTGATGATATGCTCTGTACGTTCTATTTTGGTATCACTGCCTAACAGTGACTGGAATACATTGAGTTCAGATTGGCACAAACTCGGGCAGCGTGTGGCGGCTTTGCAAATCGGGCAGTGGTTCTCGATAAGAATAAACCCATGTTGATCTTGCTCGAGTTCGGCCATGTAGCCTTCTTGCTCACGCAGAGTAACCAGTGCTTCTAGCTTGCTCTGAAGAGAGTCACACTTTGCAAGTTGCTCTTGGTAGCTGTGTAGGGTGAGTTTTTCGCGCTCGGACGTGACTTTCTCTAGCCCATCTTTGCCAAAGATATGTTCTACGGCTTCGATAAATTGAATGGCGAGTTCGCCATGGCGATCAGCAAATTGCTCGTGACCTTTTTGAGTCAATGACCAATGGCGAGCTGGGCGACCCACTTTGACTTTCACATCATGAATCGACAGGATGCCGTCATCTTCTAAACCCTGCAGGTGCTGGCGTGCACCCATGGTTGTCATGCCCAGTTCAGAAGAGAGTTGTTTCGCTGTGACAGAGCCGTCACGCTTAACGATTTGCAAAATCCTATCTACGGTTTTCATATACCCACCATCTTTACGTCAGTCGATATTATGCTCGATAGGGTTAGTAAAGAAAAGTGTTGACTTAGCTTTAGGGGAACAAGGTGTGAAAGGAAGGTCCTAGGGAAAAGAGAGCCTTCCTAGGAGAAGGGCAAGTTCCTAGGATCCTGGGCCCTAGGAACTTTGTATCTGTTTAAAGAATAATATCGCGTACTTCAGTGTCTTTACGCTCTAGGTAGTGCGTTGACTTAATGCGACGGATAGTGCGGCAACGACCGCGGATCACCAAGGTTTCGGTGGTTGCGATATTACCTTGGCGAGAAATTCCCTCTAGCAGGTCACCTTTCGTAATGCCTGTTGCCGAGAAAATGACGTCGTCGCTGCGTGCCATGTCTTCCATTTTTAGAATGACATTGGCTTTCACGCCCATCTCTTTACAACGCTGAAGCTCAGATGCAGCGTAGATGCGGTTATCCTCAGTATCGCCTTTGACTTGATGACGAGGAAGAAGTCGACCTTGCATGTCTCCATCGAGTGCGCGAATAACGGCTGCCGACACCACGCCTTCTGGGGCGCCGCCGATGCAGTACATCATGTCGACTTCACTGTCTGGCATACAGGTTAGGATAGAAGCGGCGACGTCACCGTCTGGCACGGCGAACACGCGAACACCCATCGCTTGCATTTCTGCGATCACTGCATCATGACGAGGCTTGGCAAGCGTAATAACGACTAACGTATCAAGAGGCTTATTCAGCGCTTTTGCTACGTTTTCTAGGTTTTCTTTAAGTGGTTTACCTAGGTCGATAACGCCTTTTGCACCAGGGCCTACAACCAGCTTTTCCATGTACATGTCTGGTGCTTTCAAAAAGCTGCCTTTTTCGCCAGCGGCTAATACAGCCAGTGCGTTAGACTGGCCCATTGCAGTCATTCGAGTGCCTTCGATAGGGTCTACGGCGATATCGACCTCATCACCACCAATACCCACTTGCTCACCGATGTACAACATTGGCGCGTCATCGATCTCCCCTTCACCTATGACGATTTCACCACTGATGTCTGTTTTGTTTAGCAGGATACGCATGACTTCGACTGCTGCACCGTCCGCTGCGTTTTTGTCGCCACGACCAAGCCATTTATAACCAGCCAAAGCGGCACCTTCGGTCACACGGGAAAAAGCCATTGCTAAGTCGCGTTTCATGATGTCTCCAGTAACAAGAGTAAAGAGGAATTTACGCAACGATTTTATCACATCGTCTGTTGAATTTGATCAATACTTGATGAGCTTATGGGGAGAGTGATGAGAAAATACATTGCGCAAAAATGCTTCGATAAGAAGAAAAGTCAGCGTTTAGTGAGATTGCGCTGATTTTTTAACCGAATGATGCGAAATATTGAATATAGTAAGTGTTTCTCATCGCTACGCTGAGTAGAATAAACCTCATAGGTAAGGTGCAAACGAACGCTCGTGCGTCGTCCCAATGGAATAACAATAGGTAGGCCAAGATGTCTTTTGAAGTACTAGAACAACTCGAATCGAAAATTCAAACTGCAGTTGACACAATCACTCTTCTTCAGATGGAAGTCGAAGAGCTGAAAGAAGATAAAGTGAAGCTTGAAACCGAAGCAAACGATCTTCGTTCTCAACGTGAAGAGCTAGAGCAAAAATCTCAGCAAGCTCAACAAGAACACGCCCAGTGGCAAGAGCGCATCCGTGCACTACTTGGCAAGATGGATGAAGTGGAATAATCCACTTAAGTGTCCTGAATCAAAAACACCCGCTTCGGCGGGTGTTTGCGTATCAGGCACAGTAGAAAGGCTTTAAGGTAAAGATAGGTCTTGGGAGCAGACCGATTCTAGCAGCGATGCACCTTGCTCTAAGACCTAAGACCTCGGCTTAAGATTCTTTATTCTTCCTCACCCAGGTCTAAATCCACATTAAGCGGCTCTGGAGAAAGGATGATGCCTGTGCTGTCTGCGTAGATGTAATCTTCAGGCAAGAAGCTGACACCACCAAAGTTAACCGCTACGTCGATTTCTCCGACACCTTGGTTGCCGCCACCCACAGGAATAGATGCCAGTGCTTGAATGCCGAGGTTCATGTCTTCCAGTTCGTCTACTTCGCGGACACAACCGTAAACCACAATCCCTTCCCATTCGTTTTCTTCTGCAAGCGTTGCAATTTCTGCATCGATTAAGGCTCGGCGTAGCGAACCACCACCATCAATCAGCAGTACTCGTCCTACACCATCTTGCTCTAACGTTTCGCGGATCAGTGCGTTATCTTCAAAACACTTAATCGTCACCACTTGTCCAGCAAACGATGCACGCCCGCCAAAGTTACTGAACATGGGTTCAACGACATCTACCTGATCAAGGTAAATATCACAGAGTGCGGAGGTATTGTATTCCATAGCGTACCTTTCTAAACAGAAATCGTTGTCTTTGAGTATATCTACGCATTAAGTCAATGCAATGACAACCCTTTTTAACTCATTAGAGTTTGAGCTACCACAATTGTTGCAAATAAAACATTAGTAACCAGAGAGCACTTCACAACTACGGGCATCATAGGTGCGATTTGTGCGGGTTTTTCTGTATCCCAAACCGCTTTGCCGTGGTTGGCCACCACAAAAATACTGATCAGGAATGGCAGGCTTATCCATATTGGTTTGTCTTGAATCAGCAGGTAAGCAGCAAAAGCCAATAGCGCGCCGCCAAGTAAGAGGAAGTGGTATTGTTTTGCTTTTCGTTGGCCAAGTCTCACTGCCATGGTGCGCTTGCCACACTCACTGTCATTTTCGATATCACGCATATTGTTGATGTTGAGTACCGCAACCGCTAACAAGCCACAGCCTAGCGCTGGCAGGAAGAGCGTCGCATCCACATGACCTGTGTGTAGGAAGTAAGTACCAGATACACCAAGTAGGCCAAAGAAGATAAATACCGATAGGTCACCCAAGCCAACATAGCCATAAGGCTTGCTGCCCATGGTGTACGCAATCGCGGCGACAATGGCAAGTATGCCCAAGCCAATAAAGGTAATGATGCTTTCAAACGAGCTCAGTGCATAAAAGACTAAGGTGAGACCTGCAATGGCAGTCAGAATGATGTTGAAAATGATCGCTTGTTTCATTTGCTCAGCAGTGACCGCACCAGACTGCATGGCACGCTGAGGGCCTAAACGGTTTTCGTTGTCCGTGCCTTGCACTGCATCGCCGTAGTCGTTCGCAAGGTTAGACAATATTTGCAGTAGCGTTGCGGTGACGAAGGCCATGACTGCGATAGTCAGCGAGAAGTGACCCGCAGAATAGGCGAGTACGCTACCGGTCAAAATAGACACTAGAGCGAGCGGTAAGGTTTTTGGACGAGCGGCTTCAAGCCAGATCTGCAATGATTGTTTCATGGGTATTTCGTGCTAGTAACCGATGTGCCCAGTATAAGCACAAAGTGTTCATTACGCTATTGACCTGAAACAACTCAGCTAAGAGTTAGGGGCTACGCTTCATATTTATGGCAGTAAAGGTAGCTCTATAAACAACGGCAATGCTGCTGTGCGCGCTGTAATTAGATTCTTAGTCTCGCCAGGCTAGCTAGAATGACGGGTTTCTTTTGAGAGGGTTAAATGAATCGTTACCCTGAACAAAAAGCCCAGAAACAAGGTTCTGGGCTTTGGTAGGATAGGCTGCGTTTAGAGAATAAAGCGGCTTAGATCTTCATCTTCAATAGTGTCACCTAGGCGGTCTTTCACGTAGGCGGCATCAATCACAAACTTCTCACCACCTTTTTCTGTCGCATCGTAAGAAATCTCATCCATCAGACGCTCCATTACCGTGTGAAGACGGCGAGCACCAATGTTCTCAGTGGTTTCGTTTACTGTCCAAGCGGCTTCCGCAATTTTTGTGATGCCATCTTCAGTGAACTCGACGTCCACCTCTTCTGTTTTCATCAGCGCAACGTACTGTTCCGTCAGTGACGCTTTAGGCTCTGTGAGGATGCGTTTGAAATCGTTGCTCGTCAGCGCTTCTAGTTCAACACGAATTGGCAGGCGACCTTGCAGTTCTGGGATCAGATCAGATGGTTTTGCCACCTGAAATGCGCCAGAGGCAACAAACAAGATATGGTCAGTTTTCACCATGCCGTGTTTGGTTGATACTGTGCTGCCTTCAATCAGTGGGAGTAGGTCACGTTGGACACCCTCGCGAGATACGTCAGGGCCAGAGCTCTCACCGCGCTTACAAATCTTGTCGATCTCATCGATGAAAACAATGCCGTTGTTCTCTACGTTGAAGATTGCCGATTCTTTCAGCTCTTCTTGGTTGACCATTTTCGCCGCTTCTTCTTCTGCCAACGCTTTCATTGCGTCTTTGATTTTCAGCTTGCGTTTTTTCTTGGTGTCGCCTGCTAGGTTTTGGAACATGCCTTGCAGTTGGTTGGTCATTTCTTCCATACCTGGAGGCGCCATGATCTCTACACCCATTTGTGGTGCCGCGACATCGATTTCGATTTCTTTATCGTCTAATTGGCCTTCACGCAGTTTCTTACGGAAGGTTTGGCGTGTGTTGGATGTGTCTTCTTTCTGTTCCGATTGGCCCCAAGCATCGCGAGCGGGTGGCAGTAGTGCGTCTAATACACGTTCTTCTGCTTGCTCTTCAGCGCGGAATTTTACTTTTTCCATCGCTTGCTGGTGGGTCATCTTCACGGCAACGTCAGTCAGGTCACGGATAATGGTTTCGACTTCTTTACCCACGTAACCGACTTCGGTAAATTTGGTTGCTTCGACTTTAATGAAAGGGGCGTTTGCCAGTTTCGCAAGACGACGAGCGATCTCTGTCTTACCAACACCGGTTGGGCCAATCATTAGGATGTTCTTTGGGGTCACTTCAACACGCAAGCTTTCTTCAAGCTGCATTCGACGCCAGCGGTTACGCAGTGCAATCGCAACCGAACGTTTTGCATTTTCTTGACCAATAATGTGGCGGTTCAGTTCATGAACGATTTCGCGAGGAGTCATTTCAGACATATTCTTTCCTTACTTCGTTACGAGAGCGCTTAAGCCGTTGGCTTAGGAAGTTCTACTGTAGATTCGAGTTCTTCCACAGTGTGCTGGTGGTTAGTGAAGACACAGATATCGCCAGCAATGTTTAGGGCTTTTTCTGCGATTTTGCGCGCGTCTAGTTCTGTGTTTTCTAATAGTGCGGTTGCCGCTGCTTGTGCGTATGCGCCGCCAGAGCCAATGGCGATCAGATCGTTTTCTGGCTGAACAACGTCACCATTACCAGTGATGATCAGCGAGGCAGTCTCATCTGCAACGGCCAGTAGGGCTTCGAGTTTGCGAAGTGCACGGTCGCTACGCCAGTCTTTTGCGAGCTCTACTGCCGCTTTAGTCAGGTGGCCTTGGTGCATTTGCAGTTTGCTTTCGAAGCGTTCGAATAGGGTGAAGGCATCCGCTGTACCGCCAGCAAAGCCAGCAAGGACTTGGTTGTTGTATAGGCGACGGACTTTACGCGCATTGCCTTTCATTACAGTATTACCTAACGACACTTGGCCATCACCCGCGATGACGACTTTATTGTTTCGACGTACAGATACAATGGTAGTCACAGTCGACCTCTTAATTTTTTTCTTTGGATTTAATTCAGTATATGGGGTGAGTGAGTGGGGGATTCAAGGGGGCGAAAAGAAAGGCCCTAGGATCTTTGCGCCTAGGGCCTGAATTTAAAGATTCTCTTTCCAAATTGCGCATGGCTCAATTTTGGCACGTTGCAACTTGTGACGATCTTTCTCTGCTTCGCGTTTGAACTTGTATGGGCCAAGTACTATGCGATACCAAGAACTGCCGGGCTTTTTGATTACACGACTGCTCATTCCTTGGAAGGCAATGGCTAGCTTACGTTCGTCGGCCTGACTTTGGTTTTTGTAAGCGCCGCACTGCATCACGTAAGGTACTTTGGAGACCTGAATGTCTTTTGCGACGACTTCAACTTCTCGTTGCGGTAAAGATTCCACGTATTCCCACTTTTCTTCTGGTAGAGGGGGGATATCTTGCTTCGGCTTTGGTTTGCTGGTGGTCACGGGTTGTTGTTTTACCACGGTCTGTTTTGGTTCTGGATCTGAGTTTAATAAATACAGCCCATAGCCAAAACCGCCTGCGAGCAAGATTGCTAACAGACCACTACGCCAAGGTTTTTTTCTTGAGGATTGCTTTTTTGTCGACTTCTTCGGAGCGCCGCGTCCGCGTCTTACATAATCTCTATTTGCCACGGTTACTTCTGGTCATCAAGGATTCTGGCAAATATGTTAATCCAGAATGCGATGAGAAAACACCCTATTCGCATAATCTTGTTAGTTACATGCAGGAAAAAGAGATAAAAAGCGACGCTGGACGCGCCGCTTGGCATGGATGTGTCGTTATTACGGTGACGATTAGTGTTTATTGCAATGATGGTTAGCGTAACGGCGGGGCAGCACTGCCACGGACAACCAGCTCAGTCTCAAGTAGACGAGAGCCGGAATGCACGTCGTGACCTTTGAGCATATCAAGCATCATCAACATGGCTTGGCGACCTATCTCATAGCGAGGCTGAGAGATGGTGGTGAGTGGCGGATCGCAGTATTGAGCGAATTGAATGTCATCGAAGCCGACAATAGAGAGGTCTTGAGGAATGCGCAGGCCTAGGCGTTTCGCTTCTTGGAGTGCACCAATTGCCATGGTGTCACAGTGGCAGAACAGAGCGGTGGGTGGCTCTGGAAGATCAAGCAGTTTACGTACCGCTTGTACTCCTCCGTCGAAAGAGAAGTCAGCAATAACAGTATATTGCTCTTCTTTGTTAATGCCCGCTCGACGCAGTGCTTGTTGGTAGCCTTGATGACGGAAGTGGCAGAGTGCGGCAGCGTTAGGTCCTGAGATTTGAGCGATACGTTTGTGACCTAACTGAGTTAAGTAGTTGACTGCTTCAAATGCGGAGGTCAAGTTATCGATATGAACGGTGGGCAATTCCAGCTCTGGAGAAAACTCACACGCCATGACCATAGGTGGCAGGTTTTTCTGCTCCGGTTTACTGACATCAAACGGCAGATCAGTACCAAGCAAAAGCATGCCGTCTGCCTGTTTCGTAAACACTAAGTTAACGAACGAATTCTCCCGCTTTTTCTGCTGACCGCTGTCGCCAAGCAGAACAAGGTAGCCGTGTTCCATTGCTGCATCTTCAATACCCCGAATGATTTCAGAGAAGTACGGATCGCAAATGTCCGGAACTATGGTGACAATGGTTTTTGATTCATTTCTGCGTAAGTTACGAGCTAATGAGTTTGGTGAATAACCAGCTTCTAGTACAGCATCTTCCACTCTCTTCCTTGTTGAAGAAGAGACTTTTTCTGGATTCATTAATGCTCTTGATACTGTGGCAGTCGATACCCCTGCAAGCTGGGCAACATCCTTCATTGTCGCCATAGTTTTTTTCCCTCTTTATATATTCGCCAAGATGACATTTGAGACTATTTTAATGGCAGCCTGTCTGACTGCGTTCACTTTAGACTTTTCTAAATTTAATAGTCTATTCATTTCTTACGGTAAAGTTAGGGTCTGTTTAACAAAAATCGCTCTCCTAATGTGAGATCAATCACATTAAAGGGCAATTCACTGCATGACCAAACGTTTGCTAGCTGAGGTCCTGCGGTTCGATATCTAAATTCCAGCGAACTTTCTTGGCATTTGGTAATAATTCGATTGCAGGTTTTGCACTGGTTAATAACTTTTGCATCAATGATCGCTGCTGAGTTTGCAGTAATAACTGCCATCGATACTTGCCGGCACGTTTCGCCAGTGGTGATGGTGTTGGGCCAAGTACCATGCAGGAGTCATCGAACAATGGGTGTGACTCAAGGGTAAAACGCACTTGACGTAAAAAATCTTCGACCACTTCACTCTGGTTTGCTTCCGCTTTAAATAAAGTCAAGAAGCTGTACGGCGGG
>NZ_ABGR01000033.1 GCF_000171815.1 Vibrio sp. AND4
GTATTACGCACGTACCGACGAACACCGTGGTTCAGTGTCAGAATGACCGTTCTCAACATAAGAACAAAGATCAGGCAATGAAACAGCTTCGAGCGAAGCTATTTGAGCTTGAATTGCAAAAGCAAAACGCGGAAAAACAAGCGAATGAAGACGCTAAGTCTGACATTGGCTGGGGAAGCCAGATCCGATCTTATGTATTGGATGACTCGCGCATTAAAGACCTCCGTACGGGTGTTGAAAACCGTAATACTCAGGCGGTTCTTGATGGCGATCTGGACAAATTTATTGAAGCTAGCCTGAAATCAGGTCTGTAAAGCTTTTCACCGACAAAAACAGGATACATCGAAAATGACTGATGCTGTTCAAAACGAAACTGTACAAGAAGCCTCTACACAAGAAGAGAACAAGCTAATTGCTGAACGCCGCGCTAAATTGGATGCAATCCGAAAGAGTTGCACAGCAAACGGCCACCCAAACGACTTTCGTCGTGACGCACTAGCGGGCGACCTTCAAAAAGAGTTCGGTGAAAAGACGAAAGAAGAGCTGGAAGCGCTAAACCACGTAGTATCAATTGCTGGCCGTATCATGGCTAAACGTGGTCCATTCTTAGTCATTCAAGAAACGTCTGGTCGCATCCAAGCTTATGCTGATAAAGCGGTTCAAAAAGTACTAAAAGAAAAATACCAAGGTCTAGATATCGGTGACATCATCGGTGTGAAAGGCGCGCTACACAAGTCTGGTAAAGGCGATCTATACGTGAACATGGAAGAGTTCGAATTGCTCACCAAAGCACTTCGTCCACTACCAGAGAAGTTCCACGGGCTAACTGACCAAGAGATGCGTTACCGTCAACGTTACGTTGACCTAATCGTTAACGAAGACTCTCGCCAAGCATTCGTTGTGCGTTCTAAAGTGATGTCTGCAATTCGTAACTTTATGATCTCTAAACAGTTCATGGAAGTTGAAACGCCAATGATGCACGTTATCCCTGGCGGTGCGAGTGCGCGTCCATTCATTACGCACCACAACGCGCTAGATATGCCAATGTACCTGCGTATCGCGCCTGAGCTATACCTGAAGCGTCTCGTCGTTGGTGGTTTTGATCGCGTATTTGAGATCAACCGTAACTTCCGTAATGAAGGTCTTTCTCCACGCCACAACCCAGAGTTCACGATGATGGAGTTCTACATGGCGTACGCGGATTACAAAGACCTAATGGACCTAACTGAAGAACTACTCAGCTCAATTGCTCAAGAAGTTCTAGGTTCAACGTCTATGCCTTACGGTGATGACACGGTTGAGTTTGGTGGCACTTACACTCGTATGAGCATGTTCGAAGCAATCAAGCACTACAACCCAGACCACGCGCAAATCCAAGCGTTGACAGAAGAAGACATTCAAAACCGTGACCTAATGGTTTCTATCGCGAAATCTGTTCATGTTGAAGTCGAACCTTTCTGGACATGTGGTCAGCTTCTCGAAGAGATCTTTGGAGAAACAGCAGAACCTAAGCTAATGCAGCCAACCTTCATTACAGGTTACCCAGCGGACATTTCTCCATTGGCTCGTCGTAGCGATGACAACCCGTTCTTCACAGACCGCTTTGAATTCTTCATCGGTGGCCGTGAAGTTGCAAATGGCTTCTCAGAGCTTAACGATGCAGAAGATCAAGATGCACGCTTTAAAGCACAGGTTGAAGCGAAAGAGTCTGGTGATGACGAAGCTATGTTCTACGATGCCGACTACATTACTGCGCTAGAGCACGGCCTGCCGCCAACAGCAGGTCAAGGCATTGGTATCGACCGTCTGGTTATGCTGCTGACTGACACGCACACCATCCGTGACGTGATCCTATTCCCAGCGATGCGCCCACAAGGCTAATCGCCTGACATCATCATAAAAAACCACCTTCGGGTGGTTTTTTTTTCACTTAAACTTCATTTGATTCAACTAGTTGCATTCTACAGCGGATGCTATTGATGGATTAGTATTCGCCAAATCTCAATCTGTTGCATAGTCTTAATATTGAGACAGACTTAATTGAGTACAGTCTCGATAATGTTACCCGCTCGCAGATGTGGGTTTGTGATGCAAAATTACTATCAACAATCAATAAGGGTTAAAGAATGGCTGGGCAGTTTAAGATGGATTCGATTCCGGGATCGCTAGTCGTCGTTGGCGGTGCTTATGAACCTTGGTTATCAGTATTAGAACAAGTGGGGTGGAAGTGCCATCAGGTCGGTGATTTGCGCAAAGCCAACACATTGTTAGAAGATATTGGACCATGCATCGGCATCGTTGACCTCAGCCATGATGAGTTCAGTCTTAACGGTTTAGCAAACTTGGTCAGTTCTCACAAACACGTGCGTTGGTTGGCGTTTATCCGTGAATCTCAGCTAGGAGCGGATACCATCTGTCAATTCATTGTGAACTTCTGTATCGACTTTTTTACTGCGCCAATCCCAGATGCACAGCTACTGAGTACCATTGGCCACCAATTGGGTATGCTGAAACTAGAAAAGAAAGTATGGCCGAGCTTTGGTAATAGCCTAGACATGGGCTTGATTGGTGAATCTATCCCAATTAAACGCTTACGTGACCAAGTCAAGCGTATCGGCCCAACGGACGTGAGCATTCTGATCTACGGGGAAAGCGGTACAGGTAAAGAGGCCGTTGCGCGTGCGATTCATAAAGTGTCTTCACGTTCACACAAGCCGTTTCTATCGATTAATTGTCGTGCTCTCAATGAGCAACGTTTCCAAGCAGAGGTATTTGGAATTGATGCAGAGGAAGATATGGGACCAAGCCTGCTCGAGCAAGCCGATGGCGGTACCGTTCTTTTCAACGACATCTTGACCATCCCAAAAGAGCAGCAGCTCAACCTTCTGCGTTTTCTACAAGAGGGCATGATTGAAACTCGTGATGGCGCGAAAAATGTCAACGTTCGTGTGCTTGCTGCAAACTCCTCGGATGTCGAAAAAGCATTGATCGACGGTGACTTCAATGAAGAGCTTTATCATTATATCAATGTGTTACGTATTAACGTACCAAGCTTAAAAGAACGTGCAAGTGACATTGCATTGTTGGCACGATTCTATCTACAAGAGTTTTCAAAAGAGTACAACTCACAAGCGAAGAGCTTTTCTGAAGAAACCTTAAAAGTGCTGACCCGTTACTTCTGGCCGGGCAACGTACGTGAGTTGATGAATCAAGTGAAACGCGCAGTTCTGATGTCTGATAGCGTAATGATTGAAGAGCATCATCTAGACTTGCCCCAGCGTAATGACTCAAAACGCAGTCTGAAGTCGATTCGTGAGAAGAGTGAACGCGATGCATTGCTGGTGGTGCTGGAATCGCACTCTGGTCAGGTCTCAAATGCTGCAAAAGAGCTGGGTGTGTCGCGCGCTACCATGTATCGGTTACTGAACAAACACAACTTGATTTCAGAGCAGACGGCATAACCCCTCTATCTGGCAGCAAGATTAAAGGAGCGTCATGTCGCTCCTTTTTTGTTTGCAGTAGACGGGCATTTATAAAAATCGAATTTTAATACATCAACTAGGTGAATCTATTAATTGTAAATCCATATGCAACTAAATATCAGATGAATGGTTTGTTTTTAGGCAAAAATACAAAAATGGTTTGATAAATATATCCGATTGCTTAGAATTTAACCGTAACTCAAAGAGTTATACCACATCAATCACGGATTAATTTTTAGCTGGGAGGCGCAAGATGAAACACAAGTTTGTTAATACCACTGCTTGCGCTGTTCGTATTTCTGCTGTTCGCTCAACCTTTGATGCGATTCAACAGAATCCCACTGGCTCACTAGATTTAATTAATCCGTAACCTATCTATTTTACTAGGCTGCGGAAAAGTAGCGGCTTAGTCTCAACAGAAGTTTTTCTGTCCAATTACGCACTATTTTTCCCGGTCGCTCATTTTTGCAATTTGGAGAATACATTATGCGTCACTCTATCTATCTAAAACTCGCCACTCTGCTACTTAAAGCCGATCTAAAGCGTGAAGAAAAACAATGGCAACGTATGGTTCGTCGCAGTGCACATGATATTCCATGGACTAACGAACACTTACTAAAAGATATTGGTCTCGATGCGGATGGTCGCTCAGCGAAGACCAGTGTCCCAGATGCCGTAAAAGTTGATCGTCGAGTTCGTCATCTTCGCCGAGTGTTAACTTCGCGAATACTGACCTAATCAGTAACCCAGGTTGAGTGGTGACTTACATATATTCGCTTCAACTTGGGTTTAACTCGCTGCAACAAAGAGGCTGATCATTGTGATCAGCCTCTTTGTTTTGGTCTATTAAGAAATGAGACGTTATGGGCACGGGTTCGAGTAAGTGGTGCCAATCGCTTGGATGTCATTGAGCAATTCTTCACTTAAATGAACATGGATACTGTCGATGTTTGATTTGAGTTGCTTGAGGTTGGTTGCACCTATGATATTTGAACCGACAAATGGGCGTTGATTGACAAAAGCGAGTGCCATTTGTGAAGGATCTAAACCGTGGTCACGAGCTAGGTTTACGTACGTTTCGGTGGCTTTGATACCTTGTGGAGTGAAGTAACGAGCAAAGCGCTGCCATATGGTGCAACGCGCACCTTCTGGTTTTGCTTCGTTCAGGTATTTACCGCTCAGGCAGCCAAATGCAAGTGGCGAATAGGCCAGTAGCTGAACGCCTTCGTAATGACTGATCTCAGACAAGCCTACCTCAAAACTGCGATTCAATAAGTTATAGGGGTTTTGGATAGAAACAATTCTCGGCAGATCATGTTTCTCTGCTAAACGCAGCAGCGACATCACACCCCATGGGGTTTCGTTCGACACACCGATATAACGTACTTTGCCTGCTTTGACTAACTCGGCCAGAGCGTCAAGCGTTTCGATCAGAGTGACTTCTTCTTGCCTGTCTGGGTAAGGATAGTTAAGTTGACCAAAACAGTTAGTTTGACGTTGCGGCCAGTGCAGTTGGTACAGGTCGACATAATCGGTTTGCAGGCGCTGTAAGCTATCGTCGATTGCGGTATGAATGTGTCGGCGGTTTAAGCTCATGTTCTCACGAATATACGGAACGTTACGCGGACCAGCGATCTTTGTCGCTAAGACGACTTTCTCGCGCTTGCCGTTTTTCGCTAGCCATTTGCCAATGTATTGCTCTGTAAGCCCTTGCGTCTCGGCTTTCGGTGGTACCGGATACATCTCAGCAGTGTCGATGAAATTCACGCCATGATCGAGGGCAAAATCGAGCTGTTGATGCGCTTCTTGTTCAGTATTTTGCTCACCAAATGTCATGGTGCCAAGGCAGATCTTACTTATTTCGAGAGATGAGTGCGGTAGTTTTGTATATTGCATTTCACATCCTTGAGAATTATCGAGTAATAAGTCATTACAATATAGGGGATTTTTAGTCTTGGTCGCAAATTATTTAGGTTTATCTATATCGTTAACTCGAAACTTATCAATACGCTAACTAGACTTAAGAGATCTTGGAAGGAGGAGTATTATGCAGAAGCATCAACTCGACATGTGGCTGCATGGCCACCACAAGGACTCTTACAAAACACCAAAGGTCTTTGTTATAGGTTGTTCTGATGTCTCTGACTATTTATTAGCAGTGGAGTATAAACACCAATTAGAGCCGATCAAAGACGGTGAAGATACGATTCATTTTGGATCGTTAGATATGGTAAAAGAGGAACTGCTTAGGTTAGGGATTGATAAGGCCTACTTGAGACTGCACAACGCGTACGATGAATTTGGTAGTGATGGTGCAGCCTCTTACTGTGATATTGAACTGTCATTGGTGACGCATTAGTCATTCCGATTGAGCGTTAATGTAATGCTTCAGTAGAATCTGCTCAGTAAACTGTGTTCTGAGATAGAATCCTCGAGGCAAGGTTTTGGTCGGCTTGCCGTGCGAGCTATACGCTTCTGTCAAAGCTCTCGCATTTGCGGCTTTCGGACGCAAGTGTAATGCCTCTCCGTGTCTGGCGGAAATTTGATCAAACTTACCCAGCACGATCAACTCCATCAATTCTTCCCAATCGTTTTTTAGAATCAGCTCTTCTTCTTGATCGGGAGACCATATTAGTGGATTACCGATACGACGGTCTGTCAGTGGGATTTCCCGTTCGCCCTCGACCGGAACCCAAAGTACTCGGGATAACTTATTTCGCACATGGCTGGTTTCCCATGTTAAGCCTTGGACACCAGTTAACGGTGCCACAGAGACAAAGGTTGTTTCTAATGGTTTTCCAGAATAACCGATCGGGATGCTTTTTAGTTCTATGCCAAGTTTCGCAAAATCTTGCTGAGGCTTACTGCCAGCAGGCGCGCCTAAATGCCATTCTAGTAATTGACCAACCCAACCTTTGTCTCGTTTTAAGTTTTCAGGAACAGTGATGTTTGCCTCTTCAGCAAGCTCAGCAAAGTTAAGCCCAGCAATGTTTTGTGCGCGTTCCATCAGTTCAGCTTCGGATCTTGGTTCTGGTTTCATAATGACAAGGTGTTTTTGGAAAAAAGTATTCTAACAAATTTGAATAAAATCCTCTGTCTAAGATTTCATCGAGCTGGATTAATAATGATCAATTTACAACTTATCCACAGCCTATGGAGTAACCAAGAGGATCCCTTCGTGGTCTGGATGAATAAACAGGGGTTTAAGTTGGGATTGAGACTTGATTTTATTGATATATCGTGAAGTCCTACCTGTTGCATGTGGATAAATCATCGATTGCACGATCTTTGACCGATCTGTGTTTGGTGAAAAGATCATCAAGTAAATAAGGATCGTTAAATTACATTTTTTATAATTTATTTGTTTTTAATCAATGTTTTGGATTTGTTTTTTCTTCTATTTAAAATAATTGGTTGTGATAGTTTTGAGCAGGTTTTTTTCTTGATATCATTTTCTTCACAAAGTTACTCACAGAAAAGGTGAATAAATGTGGGCTATATCTCAGTCTTGTGTTGATAAGATAATATTTGTTTAAAAGATATCCAAAGTTAGTCAAAAGGTAATAAATCTTGCTCATATCACATCAGTAAGTTTGCTAGTAATGGGGATATGTGGAAAAATCACGGTAAGAGAAAATTATTCATAGAGGTTAGCCAGTGATAGATGGCGATGGTTACCGACTCAATGTTGGTATTGTGATATGTAATAACCATGGTCAGGTCTTTTGGGCTAAACGATACGGGCAACACTCGTGGCAATTTCCACAAGGTGGGATTGACGAAGGTGAAACCCCTGAACAAGCCATGTTCAGGGAATTATACGAAGAAGTCGGTCTGACAAAAAAAGACGTTAAGATCATCGCAACAAGTCGTCACTGGTTGAGATATAAGCTACCTAAGCGATTGGTGCGTTGGGACTCCAAGCCTGTTTGTATCGGCCAAAAACAGAAATGGTTTCTGCTGCGACTAGATTGCGATGAATCACTCATCGATATGCAGCGTGGGAAATCTCCTGAATTTGATGGTTGGCGCTGGGTCAGTTACTGGTATCCAGTTAGGCAAGTTGTTTCTTTCAAGCGAGACGTTTACCGTCGTGCGATGAAAGAGTTTGCATCTTTAGCCATGCCTTTTCGAGAGCGCAAGACGAAAGGGAAAAGAAAAAAACAACGTAGATAGAGGATAAACATGCTCAGTCAGCTAAGGGAAGTAGTTGAGAAGTTCTCCAGAGTCGATGACGTGCACTTGGCTCTCGATATCTTAGTAAGAGAGACTTGTGCCGCCCTATGCACTGAGTGTTGTACGGTTTACCTTGTTAATGAAGAAATGCAGCGCCTTGAGTTAATGGCAACTCAAGGCCTTATTTTTGAAGGCGATAGCATTCATATCAACTTCAATGAAGGCTTAGTTGGTTTAGTGACGCGCAGTGCGGAACCGTTAAACTTAGCTGAGGCCTCCAGCCATCCTGATTTCAAATTCTTTCCGCAATTGGGTGAGCAGGTTTATCACTCTTTTCTCGGCACTCCGATTATCCATCGTAAGCAAGTGTTAGGTGTGTTGGTTATCCAGCAGAAGGCGCCGCGCCTGTTCAGTGAGATGGAAGAGTCGTTCCTGGTGACTCTATCAGCGCAGATTGCAATACAGATAGCCCATGCGCAAAATCTTGGGTATTGGCAGTTGGCGTCTAAACCAAAAGTGAACAAAGGGCAGCCCGCTTCTAGTGGTATCGCAATTGGAGAATTCTGGTTTGATAATACCCAGCCTAACTTAAGTGACGTGTTCCCAGCTTGTGCACTTGATAAGGATCGTGAGCATGAGTTACTTGCGGTCGCAGTAGAAAGAGCGTTGAGCGATTTTCGCCGTATGCGGAAAAAGCTCGATAGTGAAATTAATAAAGATGCTTTGGCGATCTTCGACCTCTTCACCCACTTACTCAATGATCCTATGCTGCGTGGCGATCTGAAGAAACAGATTGAGAAGGGGGACCGAGCAGATTGGGCCTTGCGTCAAGTTGTCGAAACTTACTCAAACCGCTTCGCACGCATGTCTGACGTTTATCTACGTGAACGGGCGCAGGATGTTCGCGAACTGGGGCAACGATTACTGTATTTCTTACACAACAGCGAGCAAGAGCAGGCCTCGATAGATCGCCCTGTGATTTTGATTGCCAACGAGTTGACTGCTACCTTATTGGCATCGATTCCAAAACAGCACCTGTTAGCTGTGGTGTCATTAGAGGGGGCAGCAAATTCTCATGCCGCGATTCTCTCACGTGCATTGGGTGTACCCGCCATCATGGGCGCGAACATCAATGCCAGCGTGGTGAATGGCAAGAAGGGCATTGTCGATGGTTACACTGGCGAGATTTACATCGAACCGAATAGACAGCTTCTTCGCGAGTATCGCAGCCTCATAATTGAAGAGTCTGAGTTATTCACCATGGTGAACAAAGATTTAGCATTACCAGCGATTACACAAGATAATTGTCATGTTGAAGTGATGCTGAACGCAGGTCTGAGTGCGGATAGTAACATTGCTATCAATTCAGGTGTCGATGGCGTTGGTTTGTATCGAACAGAAATCGCTTTTTTACTTCAGCATCACTTTCCTTCTGAAGATGAGCAGTATCATCAGTACCGAGCGATCCTCAACAGTTACGCCCATCAGCGCGTTGTCATGCGTACCTTGGATATCGGTGGTGATAAACCACTGCCGTATCTGCGAATTGATGAAGACAATCCATTCTTAGGTTGGCGTGGTATTCGTTTTACGTTAGATCACCCTGATATTTTTTTGATCCAACTGCGAGCGATGCTACGGGCGAGTGCGGAAAGTCAGAACCTAAGCATTTTATTACCTATGGTGTCTGGCATTAAAGAGCTTGAAGATGCCGTCACGCTCATCAATCAAGCTTATAGCGAGGTCGTTTTACTCGATGATCGCATTCAAGCACCAAAGGTTGGAGTGATGATCGAAGTGCCTTCTATGGTGTACCTGCTGCCTGCTATCGCTCACCGTGTTGACTTTGTTTCTGTCGGCACGAATGATTTAACGCAATATTTGTTGGCGGTCGACCGGAACAATTCCCGCGTTGCGGATGTCTATGAATCCATGCATCCAGCGGTGTTGTTAGCCTTAAAACAGATTCACGATGTTTGTCACCAGTATCAGGTACCTGTTTGTATTTGTGGTGAGCTAGCGGGTGATCCATTTGGTGCGCTGCTCCTGTTGGGCTTAGGTTACAGCAGTTTGAGCATGAACACCTCGAATGTGGCCAAGGTGAAATATTTGATCCGCCATAGTCAACGCAAAGAACTAGAAAAACTCGTCGAAACGGCTATGTCTTGCTCTTATGGCCAAGAAATCCATCAAATGATGCATGATTTCTTTATCCAGCAAGGCTTTGCCGGCTTTATACGTTCAGGTAAGAAGTAGGGTAACAGTGACCATCTCTTTATTTATATTATTGCTCGCGCTAGGCGCTTTTGTTGGCGTAATGGCGGGGCTTCTTGGCATTGGAGGTGGGTTGATCGTCGTACCTGCGCTGCTTTATCTCCTTCCTCTTGCTGGTATTCCCTCTGAAATGAGCATGCATATGGCATTAGCAACGTCACTGGCAAGCATTATAGTTACCTCAGGTTCTTCTGCACTCAATCACCTTAAGCTTGGCAATGTCGATATGTTCGTCATTAAATGGTTAATGCCTGGCGTCGTCATCGGCGGTTTTGTTGGCGCCAATATTGCGGAGTGGATCCCAACCCATTATCTGCCTAAAGTTTTCGGTGTGATCGTGCTGTGTCTTGCAGCACAGATGTTTCGATCGATTAAAACGAAAAGTGAGAAGCCAATGCCGAGTAGTCCGGTTACTGTCATGTACGGTACGGGCATTGGTGTCGTATCGAGTCTTGCTGGTATTGGCGGTGGTTCGCTGTCAGTACCGTTTCTAAACAAGCATGGTATTGAAATGCGTAAAGCGGTAGGCTCCTCATCGGTGTGTGGCTGCGTCATTGCGATTTCTGGCATGATTGGCTTTATCATACATGGCTACAACGTTGAGGAACTACCAGATTACAGCCTAGGTTACGTGTATCTGCCGGCTCTGGCTGCGATAGCGATGACCTCGATGCTGACCACAAAAGTCGGCGCTAAAATCGCCACCAACCTTCCTACGGCGGTCTTGAAGAAGATCTTTGCCGTATTTTTGATGTTTGTTGCAGCGACTATGCTGCTGTAAAGTCCACCTATTTTATTAGTAATTAGAAGAGAATGAGTTATGTCTCAGGGATATTTAGAATTCCCCAATATTGATCCAATTTTAGTCTCTATTGGTCCTGTTTCTGTTCGTTGGTACGGTTTGATGTACCTAATCGGTTTTATGTTCGCACTATGGTTGGCAAACCGCCGCGCAGATAAGCCGGGGAGTGGTTGGACACGTGAGCAAGTTTCTGACTTGTTGTTTGCTGGGTTCCTCGGCGTAGTCATTGGTGGTCGTGTTGGCTACGTAATTTTCTACAACTTTGATTTGTTTTTAGCCGATCCTCTGTACCTATTTAAAGTGTGGACAGGTGGTATGTCTTTCCACGGCGGTCTACTGGGTGTTATCACTGCAATGTTCTGGTATGCGCACAAGAATGGTCGAACTTTCTTTGGTGTGGCTGACTTTGCTGCACCGCTAGTGCCATTTGGCCTTGGCATGGGCCGCGTGGGTAATTTTATGAACAGTGAACTTTGGGGACGCGTAACAGACGTGCCGTGGGCGATTGTCTTTCCGAATGGCGGCCCATTGCCTCGTCACCCATCTCAGCTTTACGAGATGTTCTTAGAAGGTATTGTGCTGTTCTTTATTCTTAACTGGTTTATCAAAAAGCCTCGTCCTTTAGGTGCGGTGTCTGGGTTATTTTTAGCTGGATATGGTACATTCCGCTTCCTAATAGAGTTTGTTCGTGAACCGGATGCACAGCTTGGTCTATTTGGTGGTTACATTTCGATGGGGCAAATCCTATCTTCACCGATGATCATTCTGGGTATTCTTATGATGGTTTGGGCATACAAACGTGGTCTTTACCAAGACAAGCTCCAAGCAGAAACGAAGTAAGGAATTGGTGTGAAACAGTATTTAGATTTGTGTCAGCGTATCGTTGACCAAGGTACTTGGGTTGAAAATGAACGTACAGGTAAACGCTGCCTAACGGTGATCAACGCAGACTTGAGCTACGATGTTGCCAATAACCAATTCCCATTAGTGACAACGCGTAAAAGTTTTTGGAAAGCCGCCGTTGCTGAGCTTCTTGGCTACATTCGTGGTTACGACAACGCAGAAGAGTTCCGCAAGCTAGGGACGAAAACGTGGGATGCGAACGCAAACCTAAATGAAGCATGGCTGAACAACCCCTTTCGTAAAGGTGAAGACGACATGGGACGCGTATATGGTGTTCAAGGTCGTGCATGGGCGAAACCAGATGGTGGTCATATTGATCAGTTGCGTAAGATTGTGGATGACTTGACGCGCGGGGTTGATGACCGCGGCGAAATCCTAAATTTCTATAACCCAGGTGAGTTTCACATGGGCTGTTTACGCCCATGCATGTATAGCCACCATTTTTCACTGTTAGGTGACACGCTGTACCTAAACAGCACGCAACGCTCTTGTGATGTTCCGCTGGGTCTGAACTTCAATATGGTTCAAGTGTATGTGTTCTTGGCAATCATGGCGCAAATTACGGGTAAGAAACCTGGTCAGGCATACCATAAGATTGTTAACGCACACATTTACGAAGATCAGCTTGCACCAATGCGCGATATTCAGTTGAAGCGTGAACCACTAAAAGCGGCAACCTTTCACATCAACCCAGAAATCAAGTCTCTTGAAGATTTAGAAACATGGGTAACCCTAGATGACTTCTGGGTAGAAGGTTACGAGCACCATGACCCAATTCAGTACCCGTTCTCTGTTTAACGAGTAGTTTGAGTTTCCTGAGCCGCCTTCATGGGCGGCTTTTTTACGCTCGAAGGGCGGGGGAGCAGGGAACGGGCTTCGCCCTACAGAACGCTGCGCTCGAGATTCGAGAGGTGAATGTTGAAGGGGGCATTAAAGCTGTTTGGCTCTGGGAGGCGTTGACAGGACTTGTCCCCAAAAAGACAAAATAAGCTTGTCTCTTGTCTCTTGTCTCTTGTCTCTTGTCTCTTGTCTCTTGTCTCTTGTCTCTTGTCTCTTGTCTCTTGTCTCTTGTCTCTTGTCTCTTGTCTCTCGCCTCTCCAAAACGAAAAAAGGCCCCACCAAAGTGGAGCCTAAAATATGCGATGGTAATCTTACGATTATGCTGTCAAAGCAAGGATAGAACCTGGCAGCACGATGAACACCGCGAGTAGGTAACCTGCCACAACTGCTTTGTTCTTAACCGCCATTTCTGAAATCATTTCTGCACATTTTACTGGGATCTCGCGCAGGAACGGAATGCCGAAGATGAGCAGTGTCGCCAGAATATTGAAGGTTAAGTGCACAAGGGCAATTTGTAGCGCGAATACGGCGAACTCACCTGATACAGCTGTTGCTGCGAGTAGAGCCGTGATACATGTACCTATGTTTGCACCTAGAGTGAACGGGTAAATGTCTCGTACTTTCAGGACACCTGAGCCTACTAGTGGGACCATTAGACTTGTTGTCGTGGAAGAAGATTGAACAAGAACAGTGACGACAGAGCCCGATACGATACCGTGAATAGGGCCACGACCGATTGCATTTTTAAGGATATCACGTGCACGACCAACCATGAGGCTCTTCATTAGCTTACCCATAACCGTGATAGCAACGAAAATAGTACCGATACCCAGAGCGATTAGCGCTACGCCACCCATAGTGTCACCGAATGTGGCTAGCGGCTCTTTGATTGCGCTTACTACTGGTTTAGTGATTGGCTTGATGAAATCGAAGCCCTTCATGCTCATATCACCCGTGTTGAGTAGCGGTGATACTAACCAGTGAGAAATTTTCTCTAGAATGCCGAACATCATTTCTAACGGTAGGAAAATCAATACTGCAAGTAAGTTAAAGAAATCGTGGATTGTTGCACTTGCAAATGCACGTTTGAATTCGTCTTTACAACGAACGTGACCAAGCGAAACAAGTGTGTTCGTTACGGTTGTACCTATGTTAGCACCCATAACCATAGGGATTGCGGTTTCTACGGGTAGCCCACCTGCCACCAAGCCGACAATAATAGAAGTGACGGTACTTGAAGATTGGATCAGTGCCGTTGCCACCAAGCCGATCATTAGACCTGCGACTGGGTGAGATGCAAATTCAAAGAGTACTTTCGCTTGATCGCCAGTCGCCCATTTGAAGCCACTACCAACCATAGATACTGCTAGAAGAAGCAGATACAACATGAATGCCAAGTTAGCCCAGCGTAACCAGCGAGTCGTGCTCGAGATTGGTGCTGCTGTAGAAGTAGCTTGGTTCATCATAATTTTCTCCGTGGACCTTTCAGTTTGTTTGTTTGGTCTGTTGTTGAAACTGAGGGCGATGTTAGAGATGAAATATTTCAGTAATATGACAGTTAGGTTTCTATAGAGATTTTTTATTATTCTTTTTTGTACGTCTGCGTGCGTGATATTTATAATGAAATTAAGATATTGATTGCATTGATTTTTTATTTTGTTAGGGTGTTTTAAGGAAAGATTGAAAAAGTGTGTTTTGCTTTAGGTTATATGACAATATGAATATGGTTACTTCGGGAAAACTAATACTTTCTTTTTATTTTTGTAGGTTTTGTCGAAATGATTGTTTGTCATCGGCACATTTGATATAAGAAGTGTCACTTTCTTTCTGAGGATTGGATATGTCGCACCTAAACTATAACCATCTTTATTACTTTTGGATGGTGTGTAAGCAAGGTTCTGTAACCAAAGCAGCGGATGCATTATTTCTGACACCTCAGACGGTTACCGGACAGATTAAAGCGCTGGAAGATCGCATGAGTGGGAAGTTAACCAAGCGCAATGGTCGTACGGTTGAGCCAACAGAGTTAGGTCAACTGGTTTTTAAATACGCAGATCGTATGTTTGGGTTGAGTTACGAAATGCTCGATATCGTCAACTACAGCCAGCACTCCAATATTCTATTCGAAGTTGGCGTTGCCGATGCTCTCTCAAAACGCTTGGTCAGTAAAGTTTTGATGACCACGGTTCCTGAGGACAACAGTATCCACTTGCGCTGTTATGAATCGACCCACGAACTGCTGTTGGAGCGTTTATCACAACACAAGTTGGATATGATTCTTTCTGACTGTCCGGTAGATTCGACGCAAAGTCCAGGTTTGTTCAGTAAAAAACTGGGCGAAAGCAGTATGAGTTTTTTCGCTTCGTCTGAAATCTCAGAGGTAAAGTTTCCTGAGATCTTAGAGAAGAAGAAATTACTTATCCCAGCAAGCCGAACGGCCATGGGACGCAAAGTTCTGCAGTGGTTTGATCGTCAAGGATTGCAGCCAGATGTTTTAGGCGAATTTGATGATGTAGCGTTAATGAAGGCGTTTGCTCGCTATCGCGATGATATCATTTTCTTAGCTCCGACTGTATATATGTCTGAGGTTGAGGATGATCGTAATTTGCAATTGATTGGGCACGTGGACGACTTTAAGGAAGAGTATTACGTGATCTTCGCCGAACGAATGATACAGCATCCAGCAGTAAAGAACGTTTGTGATGCAGATTTTAGCCAATTGTTTGAATGAACACGTTTCGTTGCGCAAATAAATAGATTACTATCGATAAAATTATAACTCGAAATTATAAAATCTTTGTGACACAACAAACTGGCCAGGGTTGGGGAAAGTACGTTGTAGCTAGAGGAACAGCACATGAATTTACAAGAAATGGAGAAAAACTCCGCCAAAGCTGTCGTGTTGCTCAAAGCGATGGCAAATGAAAGACGCCTACAAATCCTTTGCATGCTGCATAATCAAGAGCTTTCGGTTGGAGAGCTTTGTGTAAAGCTGGAGTTGAGTCAGTCGGCATTGTCTCAGCATTTAGCTTGGCTTCGACGCGATGAGTTAGTTGCGACACGAAAAGAAGCACAAACGGTATACTACACATTAAAGAGTGATCAAGTGAAAGAGCTTATTCAAACACTTCATGGCCTTTATTGTAGAGTTGCTACCGTGTGATGACAGGTCACAAAATAAATAAAGCTGGCATTGCCAGCTTTTTTTACATCTAGAATTCAGTGACACCAAATTCTGGAGATAAAAAAACCGGCCTGAGCCGGTTTTTTCTTCACTTTGAAATCTATTCTCTATTAAAGAGCTTTGATTTGTGCAGTGAAACGAGACTTATGACGAGCTGCTTTATTCTTGTGAATAAGGCCTTTAGTCGCCATGCGGTCTAGGATAGGTGTAACTGCAGCAAATGCAGCAGTTGCAGCTTCTTTGTCGCCTGCTTCAATAGCAGCAACAGTTTTCTTCATGTAAGTACGCATCATTGAGCGACGGCTAGCATTGTGCTGACGACGTTTCTCAGCTTGGATAGCGCGCTTCTTAGCAGATTTACTATTTGCCAAGGGTCTAACTCCCAAAAACTTATTTCTATGACAATTTAAGGCCGAGGACTATGCCCCACTTGCGCCTAAATGTCAAATGATTTGTGCAAAAACCAATCTAACCAAAACAAATTTTGGTAACAAAGGTCATCGCGGTTAAGATGGCGAGGATTCTAACAGCATTTTTATACCATTGCTAATAATTATCCGCTTAGTTCTGACAATAAACGGATATATTTTAACACCCATTTGTAGCTTTCAAAGGCTTAGAGGAATAGGGTTGGCAATCTTTTGGTGATATTCCGAGGTTACAGTGAGTAAACGACTGCTCAAGTCTGGCATGATCGTCAGTGCCATGACATTAATTTCGCGCGTGCTAGGTTTAGTTCGTGACGTAGTAGTAGCAAACTTGATGGGAGCCGGTGCGAGCGCCGACGTCTTCTTTTTTGCCAATAAAATTCCTAATTTCTTGCGTCGTTTGTTTGCTGAAGGCGCGTTTTCTCAGGCTTTTGTGCCAGTATTAACGGAAAGTCACGCTCAAGGAGACATGGATAAAACCCGTGAGCTGATTGCTCGTGCGGCCGGTACGTTAGGTGTGATTGTCTCTATTGTTACCATTTTCGGGGTTTTGGGCTCTGGTGTGGTGACGGCACTCTTTGGTTTTGGTTGGTTCTTGGATTGGATGCATGGCGGTCCCGCAGCTGAGAAATTTGAACTTGCCAGCGTGATGCTCAAGATTACTTTTCCTTATTTATGGTTCATCACTTTTGTTGCGCTCTCGGGAGCTATCCTCAATACATTAGGTAAGTTTGCCGTCTCTTCTTTTACGCCCGTTTTCCTTAATGTGATGATCATTTTAGCTGCTTGGTTTATCTCGCCGCAGATATCGCAGCCAGAAATTGGTCTTGCGATTGGTGTTTTTCTTGGTGGCTTGGTTCAGTTCTTATTCCAAATTCCCTTCCTTATTAAAGCCGGTGTTATGGTCAAGCCAAAATGGGGTTGGCACGATCCGGGTGTGGTGAAGATCCGCACTCTGATGATTCCTGCTTTATTTGGTGTGTCAGTCAGCCAAATCAATTTACTGTTTGATACTTTTATTGCTAGTTTCTTGCAAACTGGCTCGATCAGCTGGTTGTACTATTCAGATCGCTTGTTAGAGTTCCCGTTAGGACTGTTTGGCATCGCGATTGCGACGGTAATTCTGCCGGCATTGTCACGCAAGCACGTTGATTCGCACAGTGAGGGTTTTTCGCACACTATGGATTGGGGGGTTCGTATGGTTACCTTACTGGGTATTCCGGCGATGCTTGGTTTGATGGTGCTAGCGAAGCCAATGTTAATGGTGCTTTTCATGCGTGGTGAATTTTCTCCGCAAGATGTGCATCAAGCCTCCCTCTCTTTGTTAGCGTACGCTTCTGGCTTACTTAACTTCATGTTGATTAAAGTCCTTGCGCCGGGTTATTACTCTCGCCAAGACACTAAAACCCCGGTGAAATACGGCATCATCGCTATGCTGACTAACATGGTCTTCAACGCGATCTTTGCCTACTTCTATGGTTACGTTGGCCTAGCGATCGCGACAGCACTCTCAGCCTTCGTGAATATGGCGCTACTTTATCGCGGTTTACACATTGCTGGTGTGTATCAAGTCACCAAACGAACTGTCTTCTTTATTACGCGTTTAATTTTAGGTGGTGCCGCTATGGTTGCCGTCATGTTATGGCAACTGGAAGATATATCGGTATGGCTCAATTGGGGTTTTGTTCAACGAAGTGGCACGCTGGGAATGTTGATTTTACTCGGTGCAGGCGTTTACCTTGCTACGGTGTTTTTACTCGGTGTTCGTTTAAAAGACTTAAAAGCTGGGACAGAGTAAGCTTGATTGGTATATAATCCGTCAGTTTCACACAGTGCAAAGTAAAAACAGAGGCATAAAGCAGTACCCAATGGAACTGATCAGAGGCATCCACAATATCAAGTCACGCCATCATGGCTGTGTGCTGACTATTGGCAATTTTGATGGCGTACACAGAGGCCATCAACAAGTATTGCAGCAAGTGTCTGAACAAGCAGAGAAACTTTCGTTGCCTTCGGTTGTGATGACTTTTGAGCCTCAGCCGATGGAGTTGTTCGCTCGAAATAAGGCACCAGCGAGGCTAACGCGACTGCGCGATAAGTTTGTTCAGTTGAGCAAGCTCGATATTGATCGCTTACTGTGCGTTAACTTCAATCGTCGTTTTGCTGACCTCACAGCGGAAGAGTTTATCCGTGACTTGTTGGTTGGTCGATTGGGTGTTAAGTTTCTGGTGGTCGGCGATGATTTTTGTTTCGGCAAAGGTCGAACGGGTAACTTTGCAATGTTGCAAGAAGCCGGGAAAAAGCACGGCTTTGAGGTTGTGAGTACCCAGAGTTTTTGTTTACAGCAACTACGAGTGAGCAGCACGGCTATCCGCCAAGCGCTGGCTCGTGATGATCTGGATTGTGCGCAAGAGATGCTGGGAAGAGATTACAGTATCGCTGGTCGTGTTTCACACGGAAGAAAGCTGGGTCGAACTATCGGGTTCCCTACCGCAAATATTCCATTGAAACGCTGTGTTTCTCCGGTTTCCGGAGTCTATGTTGTTCAAGTACTTGGCTTAGAAGATAAGCCATTTGGTGGCGTCGCGAACATTGGTAAACGACCAACAGTGAATGGTGTTCGCCAGCAGTTAGAAGTACATTTATTCGACTTTCACGCCAATTTATATGGCAAGCAGCTAGAAGTGGAACTTTTGCTCAAACTCAGAGATGAGCAAAAGTTTGAGTCGTTTGAAGCACTTAAACAACAAATCGAATTGGATGCTGAAGCAGCGAGGGTGTGGCTGCGTCAGCTTAAGCGTTGAACGGTTTGTTCCACCGTGCAACATAATGTCTAACTTTCGCCCAATATAACGGAATTAAGAATCGATGAGTGAGTATAAAGATACCCTGAATTTACCTGAAACAGGGTTTCCAATGCGCGGCAATCTGGCTAATCGTGAGCCAGAAATGCTGAAGCGTTGGTACAAAGAAGATCTTTACGGTGAAATCCGTAAAGCTAAGCAAGGCAAAAAGTCATTCGTACTGCACGATGGCCCTCCTTACGCGAACGGTGACATTCACATTGGTCACGCACTAAACAAGATTCTTAAAGACATTATTATTAAATCCAAGACGCTTTCAGGTTTTGACGCCCCTTACATCCCGGGCTGGGACTGCCACGGTCTACCAATCGAGTTGATGGTAGAGAAGAAAGTAGGCAAGCCAGGTCAAAAAGTGACCGCAGCTGAGTTCCGCGAAAAATGTCGTGAATACGCTGCAGGTCAGGTTGAAGGTCAAAAAGAGAGCTTCAAGCGTCTTGGCATCATGGGTGAGTGGGACAAGCCATACCGCACTATGGATTTCGCAACTGAAGCGAACATCATCCGTGCACTTGGTAAGATCGCAAGCCAAGGTCACTTACTAAAAGGTTTTAAACCGGTTCATTGGTGTACAGACTGTGGCAGCGCACTTGCTGAAGCAGAAGTTGAGTACAAAGACAAAGTATCACCGTCAATCGATGTTCGCTTTAAAGCGGCAGATACAGCAGCACTACTGTCGAAGTTTGATCTAACTGAAGGTCATGAAGGTCAGGGTGACGTATCTATCGTGATCTGGACAACGACACCTTGGACACTGCCAGCTAACCGCGCAGTATGTCTACGTGATGATCTTGAATACGTGCTTATCCAAACAGAAGGCGAGAACGCTGAGCGTATCATCGTGGCTGCTGAGTTAGCGAAAGACGTGATGGACCGTGCAGGTATCGAGCATTTCCATAACCTAGGCTTTGCAAAAGGTGCGGATTTAGAGCTGTCTCAATTCCAGCATCCTTTCTATGATTTCACTGTGCCAGCGATCCTTGGTGATCATGTAACCACTGACTCAGGTACTGGTGTTGTTCACACGGCTCCTGGTCACGGTCAAGAAGACTTTGTTGTTGGTAACAAATACGACTTAGAAGTGGCTAACCCAGTGGGTTCTAACGGTGTTTACTTGCCGGACACAGAGCTATTCGCTGGTCAGCACGTATTTAAGGCAAACGATGCAGTTGTAGAAGTGCTGAAAGAAAAAGGTGCACTACTACATCATCACGCCTACGAGCACAGCTACCCGCATTGTTGGCGTCATAAAACGCCGATCATCTTCCGTGCAACACCTCAATGGTTCGTCTCTATGGACCAAGCAGGCCTGCGTGCTAAAGCACTTGAGTCAATCAAGAACGTTGAGTGGTTGCCTGAGTGGGGCCAAAGCCGCATTGAAGGTATGATTGAAGGACGTCCTGAGTGGTGTATTTCTCGCCAACGTACTTGGGGTGTGCCAATTGCTCTGTTTGTTCACAAAGAAACAGCAGAACTGCATCCAAATACGCTAGAGCTGATCGAGAAAGTCGCTAAGTTGGTTGAAGAAAAAGGCATCCAAGCATGGTGGGATCTTGATATTGCTGAGCTATTGGGTGCTGACGC
>NZ_ABGR01000032.1 GCF_000171815.1 Vibrio sp. AND4
TGGTGTACAAATGTACCTAGAGCCTGGTGAAGCCATCATCACTAAGACCACGGATCTTGTAGTAACGGTAGTTGATGTTGTGGAGAACGAAAAAAAGACAGCAATCGTGGACTCGGCAACGGAAGCGCACCGCTTAGACACACTTGTCTACAATGAACCAGCATCAATAAGAGAAGCATCAGAAAACGGTAAGTACGAGTATGTGATTGGGTCATGCTCGTGCCTTGCTGGTGACCAGTTCTGTGTGACTAACTTCGAACAGCCAATTGAAATTGGTCAACGTCTGCACATTCTTGATAGTGCGGGTTACACTATGGTGAAACTTAACTGGTTTAACGGTCTACGAATGCCATCAATATATTGTGAGCGTTCAAATGGTGAGGTTCAAAAGCTGAACGAATTTGATTATTCTGATTTCAAACGATCTTTGTCTCGATGGACAGTGAGTTAGCCATCTTTTCTTTGGTTGAAACGATGGTATTTGATATTAGATTGGTTTAATACAAGAGGCTGAATTAAGAAAGGTTGAACGTAAAAAGAGCAGCACAACGTTGCTCTTTTTATTATCGTATCGCTAATGGAAGATAGACTAAGGCATAGTATTAGCCTTCCACAATAACGCGAGTATCTTCACTGAGTGATTCCAACTCGTTCGCTACATCATTAATTTGCAATTCTCTAGGCAACTTTATCGCCATTTTTGCACTGAACAAACTGGAGCTGACGCCAATACCATCAGCAATGAAGACACGTTGGCAGTCCATATCTAAGATTGAAATGCCTTGTCCGTCGAGAAAGTGAGTTATCTCGTTAACGATACCTGCACGATCATTGGCATCCAGGCGTAACTGAAACACGGTTTCTTCTCGGTGAGAGTGTGGATCAGAATCGACAAACTCAACGATAAGAGTCTGGCAAGCGGAAAACGCTTCCTTCACGGCGTAGACGCTTTCCTCTGGCAGTTCCATTTTGATCACTCCAGCCACTTGGTCTTCAATGAAGTTGACTTTACTGAGGAGCCATTTGCTTTGGTTCTCATGTGTAACAGCAGCCAGTTGTTTAATAGTTGCTGGTGATGCCTGGCCGACGAAATTAACGATAAACACAGTGTTCATAATGGTCCCTCCCGGAACAAGGCTCGGGTGTAGCACGGTTGGGTGAATCACTATTCGAGCTTCAAGAACTAAAACGATTGGAATTTTTTCGTAACTTTAGTGTAGGCGCTGATGAAAGAGTGTGTTTGACAGAGGTCGAATTTTGGCGCTAATTCGTGATGTAAATAATGAAAAAATGTTGCCAGGGGGGATAAAAAAGCAGCTGATAAGCTGCTTTTAGAGGAATAGTCCTAGAAGGTGACCTTCATCTCAATACCATAGAAAGCATTGTCGTAACTTGCACCTGAGTCCATCGCGAATTTCGCGGCGTCCTTGTTGCCGAGCCAAGGTGATGATTTGAATTGGAGCTCTGCGCTGCCGCCCCAAGCATCGGATACCCAGTAGTGTATATGGCCAACAGGGTTCAGGAAGAAAAGGGAAACATCACCTATCGTCTCTGAGCCCATTACTTCACCGCCACCAGCAATAATGTCTTGTTCGGCATTTAGCATCATCTCACCGACCACGGCACCAAAAAATGGAGTAATAAACAAGTCTTGCCATGATGGTACTTCAGCAAACGCTTCTACACCGTATTCCCAGAAAAAAGCCGACATTGTCGTAGAGTAAAGGAAGGATTCAAATTCGTTATAGCCCGCGTGGCGTGCAGCTGTGTAGTAAACACCGCCGAAATAAGGATGCATGATATAATTCAGGAAGTGTTCATCACGATCCCAAACCGGACCGCTAGTGACATTATCTTTCCACTTACTACCTAGCTTGCTCATGTCGCGATCTTCATCATCCCATTTAGTGATGCTCTCAGGGAGCAGTGTCATCAGGCTCACCGTCGCCACACTCAAACCAAGAATGGTGTATGTTTGCCCCATGAGGTAGTCCCAATCTTTATCTTTTGGAACGATAAAGTGCTTTGGTTGAAGACCTGCGCCTAGGTTTAAAGAATCATCGCTATCTAAGCCCATCGCAAAGCCACGGTTTTGTGCTTCGAAACTATACAGAGTGGTTGTTTCACAGTAACCTGAAAGGCAATCAGGCGTGTAAGAAAACTCGATATGGTTACTCATGTCGTACTGACTCGCATTTGTCGCAGCAGATGCCGTCAGCACAAGACCGCTTAGCGTTTTCTTGAACATGGATGATTTTGACACAAAGGTCTCCGAGTGATTGGTTTGATGATCGGTATCACAATTATCCCCTAAAAGAACAGTCATTTAAATACTTGACCTAAATTTAATGCCAACAAATTATCTAAGAGATTAGTCGAACAAAATAAAAAAGATACAGGCACAATACCGGAAAATCGTAGATTTTGCCTATTTCAGGAGTTAGTTGTGAAAATTGCTATGCTTAGCACCGGTGAAGAAGTCCTTCATGGTGATATCGTTGATACCAATGCGGCTTGGCTGTCGAGCTTATTTTATCAACATGGATTTGGTTTAACCAAGCGCTCGACTGTTGGAGATAAACTTTCAAGCTTAATAGAAGAATTTTTGATGCTCAGTTTTAATAACGATGTGGTGATCGTTAACGGTGGACTGGGCCCTACCACAGACGACATGAGCGCTGTTGCGGCCGCGAAAGCAGCCGAATGTAATCTCGTGTTGTTCAAAGATTGGTCAGATCATCTAGAGGCGATGTACGCGCGTCGAGGTATTCCAATGCCAGACAGCAACCTCAAACAAGCAATATTGCCAGAGACGGCAGAAATTGTGGATAATCCAATAGGTACCGCTTGTGGCTTTAAAATGCTGATCAATGATGCGGTTTTCTATTTTACACCGGGTGTACCAAGCGAGTTTAAACTAATGGCAGAAACACAAATTTTGCCAGACTTGATAAAATTATTCCCTGAAGTTGAGAGTGCATCTTGTAGTCGAATTTACACCTTTGGGCTGTCAGAGTCCGGTATCTCGGACAAACTAGACCAAATGAAGCTGCCATCAGGTTATGAGCTTGGTTACCGCTCTTACTTACCGTTTATTGAGGTAAAATTATTTGGCCCCTCTAATCAGGTAGAGCAGCGAATGAAGCTGATGCAATTGATTCACAAACACCTTGAAACCAACACGGTAAGTGTGGATTTGCCTATGGTTGAGCATGTCGGTCAACTGCTGATGGATAAAGGGCTAACCTTGTCAGTTTCGGAGAAAAGCAGTGCGGGGTACTTGACCTATTGGCTTAACGGTGATGAAAATGTAGAAAAGCAATTCGGTCACGGATGGGTGTTGCCTGACCAAACTATTACTGACGAAGGTGACCCATTAGCCGCAACGTTTGCTTTGGCAGGTGCAACCCGTGAGAAGTGTGGCTCTGAGTTAGCACTCGTCACCGGAAAGCTTGAAGATGAGCTGTTTTCCGTTGCAATTTCTACCCCAACAGGAGAGTGGGGAGCCTTATACAAGTTGTCGAAAAAATACCCGCGCGACGATCGAGTACAAATCATTAGTGCTGCCGCGTTAGACCTTTTACGCCGTTACTTGGAGCGTAAGCCAATGTCGGCTAAATATGCTTTTTTAGAGAAAGTCAAAGAGATGCACATCCCGAGTAGTGTGCTCTAGAGGTGTTTTTTGTCCTAGGAGGGTAAATACATCAAGGTCGAAATGCGCACCATTGGACGAGACAGTAGATAGAAAAAGCCAAGGTAGTTAATCGCTTACCTTGGCTTTTTGTATTTGACTCGCTTGCTTTAAACTAAGCGCGCTTTTCTTTCATTGAATAGTTCACGTCACTCAGGGAGACGTCTGATTTCGCCTTACATATGCAAGGCAGGATCTCATCTGGCTGGGTATAAGCCATGGCAAAACCAACGTACTCCACTTCACCTGACTCTAACTTACATCGGCAAGTGCCACAGTGGCCGTCTCGACAATTGTATTCAGGTAATAAGCCAGCTTGTTCCATTGTCTCCAAAATTGTATTGGATGGGTTGGACTCAATACTCTCGAGTTTGTTGATTTTGATACTTGGCATTACAGTTCAAATCCCTCAAAGTCACCTGAACTTACTTCATTATCTATTTGACCAACAAGGTAAGAGGAGATCTCTGCTTCTTGCGGTGCAACTTGAACGTTATCCGATGACAACCAAGCATTGATCCATGGGATCGGGTTTGTTGTTGCTTCAGGGTAAGCTTTTGGCAGGCCTACCGCTTGCATACGGATATTGGTGATGTACTCCACGTATTGGCTCAAGATATCTTTGTTTAAGCCAATCATAGAACCGTCTTTAAACAGGTACTCTGCCCATTCTTTTTCTTGCTCGGCCGCTTCTTTGAAAAGGTCAAAACACTCTTGTTTTACCTCTTCTGCGATTTGCATAAAGATAAAGTCGTCTTGCCCGTTACGTAGCAGGTTGATCATGTGCTGCGTACCATTCAAGTGAAGCGATTCATCACGAGCGATAAGCTTAATTATTTTGGCGTTGCCTTCCATTAGCTCACGTTCCGCAAAAGCAAATGAACAGGCAAAACTTACGTAAAAGCGTATGGCTTCGAGTGCATTTACGGACATCAAACAGATGTACAGTTTCTTCTTCAGGTCATAAAGGCTGACCTTTACTGTTTCACCATTAAGAAGGTGCTCGCCTTCACCATAACGGTGATAGTCGTTGGTCGCCTGAATTAGGTCATCGTAGTAGTGTGCAATGTCTTTTGCTCGCTTAAGTATGTGCTCGTTCTCAACGATATCGTCAAATACAACACTAGGATCATTCACAATGTTACGGATGATGTGCGTGTATGAGCGAGAGTGAATCGTCTCGGAGAAAGACCATGTCTCGATCCATGTCTCTAGCTCTGGCAGAGAAACAATCGGGAGCAGTGCAACGTTCGGGCTTCGGCCTTGAATCGAGTCGAGCAGCGTTTGGTACTTCAGGTTTGAAATGAAGATGTGCTTCTCATGATCAGGCAGTTTGTTGTAATCGATACGATCGCTTGAGACGTCAACTTCTTCTGGACGCCAGAAGAAAGACAGTTGTTTCTCGATTAGTTTTTCGAAAATTTCGAATTTTTGTTGGTCGTAACGAGCAACATTCACTGATTGACCGAGGAACATAGGTTCCTTTAACTGGTCGTTTTTGTTCTGGTTAAAAGTACTGTAAGCCATAATGCCTCAATTCCTTTTAGACCTCCCCAAAAGAGGAGGTATTCGATAGTTTGTTTCTACGGATTGTTAGGGGCTAAAGATTAAATCTTACAACCGCCGCCTGCACAATCGTCATCTTGTGGTTGAACTGCGTCTTTCTGGTCGTCTTTCGCACCATCACGAGTGTTGTGGTAGTAAAGCGTCTTCACACCAAACTTGTATGCCGTAAGGAGGTCTTGAAGGAGTTTCTTCATCGGAACCTTACCGCTATCGTAACCAGAAGGGTCGTAGTTCGTGTTTGCAGATATCGCTTGGTCGACAAATTTCTGCATAATGCCCACAAGGTGTAGGTAGCCTTCGTTTGAACCTATGTTCCAAAGCAGTTCATAGTCGTTTTTCAGCTCGGCGAAATCTGGCACAACTTGCTTCAGAATACCGTCTTTCGACGCTTTGACGGAAACGAATCCACGTGGTGGTTCAATCCCGTTTGTTGCGTTGGAGATCTGAGAAGATGTCTCAGATGGCATCAACGCAGTCAAAGTAGAATTACGAAGACCGTGTTCCATAATTTCTTGGCGTAAGGTGCCCCAATCGTAGTGCAGTTTCTCGTCACAAATTAGGTCAACGTCTTTCTTATAAGTGTCGATAGGCAAAAGGCCTTTCGCGTAGTTAGTCTCATCGAATAAAGGACATTTACCTTGCTCTTTTGCAAGCATAACAGACGCTTTTAATAGGTAATATTGGATCGCTTCAAATGTACGATGCGTAAGACCGTTTGCGCTGCCGTCAGAGTATTTCACGCCATTCTTCGCTAAGTAATATGCGAAGTTGATAACACCGACACCTAAGGTACGACGATTCATTGTTGATTTGTATGCAGCTGGCAGTGGGTAGTCTTGGTAATCAAGCAGAGCATCAAGAGCACGAACAACAAGCTCAGACAACTCTTCAAAATCGTCTAAAGACTTGATAGCACCAAGGTTAAATGCGGAGAGTGTACAAAGTGCAATTTCACCTGAATCATCTTCAACGTTCTTCAGAGGTTTAGTTGGCAGTGCGATTTCTAAACAAAGGTTTGACTGACGAACTGGCGCGACTTCAGAATCAAACGGACTGTGTGTATTACAGTGGTCCACGTTCTGGATGTAGATACGACCTGTTGACGCGCGCTCTTGCATTAGTAGAGTAAACATCTCAATCGCTTTAACGGTTTCCTTCTTAACTGAAGGATCGTTTTCGTATTTCACATAGAGACGTTCAAATTCTTCTTGGTTTTCGAAGAAGGCGTCGTATAGACCTGGAGCGTCTGATGGGGAGAACAGCGTAATATTGCCCCCCTCGACTAGGCGTTGGTACATCAGTTTATTTAACTGAACACCGTAATCCATGTGACGAACACGGTTTTCTTCAACACCGCGATTGTTTTTAAGGACCAGTAGTGAACGAGCTTCGCCGTGCCATAATGGGTAGAATACAGTTGCTGCACCGCCACGAACGCCACCTTGAGAGCAACATTTCACTGCAGTTTGGAAGTATTTGTAGAATGGGATACAACCTGTATGGAAAGCTTCACCACCGCGAATCTCAGAACCCAGCGCACGGATGCGTCCTGCATTGATACCAATACCCGCACGTTGGGAAACGTAACGTACGATAGAGCTTGCTGTTGCGTTGATAGAATCTAGGCTGTCACCACATTCAATCAATACACATGAACTGAACTGACGAGTCGGCGTACGTACACCAGACATGATCGGTGTAGGTAATGAAATCTTAAATGTCGATGTCGCATCGTAGAAGCGTTTGATGTAGTCAAGACGTGTTTCTTTTGGGTAGTTAGCGAACAAGCATGCAGACACGAGAATGTATAGGAACTGCGCACTTTCGTAGATTTCGCCGGATACACGATTTTGTACGAAGTACTTACCTTCCAGCTGTTTTACCGCAGCGTAAGAGAAATCAAGGTCGCGCTTATGTTCAAGATACGCATCAAGCTCATCTAATTCTGCTTTTGTGTAGTCTTCTAGGATGTGCTGGTCGTACTTACCCATATCAACAAGACGTGCCACGTGGTCGTGCAACGTTGGCGGTTCGTATTGGCCGTATGCTTTTTTCCGCAAGTGGAATACCGCTAGACGTGCCGCTAAGTATTGGTAGTCCGGAGTCTCTTCGGAAATCAGGTCTGCAGCAGACTTGATGATTGTCTCGTGGATATCTGACGTGGTGATGCCGTCATAAAACTGGATGTGAGCACGCAGTTCTACTTGAGAAACTGAAACGTTGTTAAGACCTTCGGCAGCCCAAGTAATAACGCGATGGATTTTCTCGAGATCGATAGTTTCTTTGCGGCCATCACGCTTGGTGACGGTAAGTTGTTGGTTCATTCTGCTTTATTTCCCTAAGAAAACTGATTAAAGCCGTGTTTTTGTTTATTTACGTGCGAAGTTTGTTAACTTTGCCGCGGCTTTGTGATCAAAGTCTATCTATATATTGTAGCTTAAACACAACATATAGGGGTTAATTTGTTCTCGAGTTACAAGATAGTGCTGTTGCTCAGATTTATCAAGGTACAGGTTTGGGATGACTTGTGGATAACTAAAAAATATAAAAAATCAGTAAGTGAACACTAACCGATGACAAAAGAGCTGACTTGAGTAGGGAAAATTACGTTTTTCAGATTGGTTCATAAATAACCTGACGTAAAAAAATTTTCCTTGATCTTTGTGTGTTTTTGTTTGCTAAAAATAGATTGGTCAAAATGGAATCGATGGCACTTTTTTTTACAAAAATTGAAAAAAAGCGGCGCTTATGTGCTGCCGCTTTTCCATCGTTTTATTTTGAAACTAGCTCAATCACAAACATCGCCGTGATCGATAGAATCAAGTTTTAGTCGTATGGACAATGTAGTTTACATCGACATTACGGCCGAGCGTGTAGTTGTCGTTGAGAGGGTTGTAGTGCAAACCTGTAATGCCCATTTCGATCAAGTCAGTTTGGTCAATCATCTTCATTATTTCAGCGGGTTTGATGAACTTAGCGTGGTCGTGTGTGCCTTCTGGGACGATCTTCAGCAGCTTCTCTGCACCTACAATAGCAAATAGGTAAGACTTGATATTGCGGTTTAAAGTCGAGAAGAAAACATGGCCGCCGGGCTTCACCAAGGCTGCGCAAGAAACAATCACAGAGAGTGGGTCTGGCACGTGCTCGAGCATCTCCATACAAGTCACAACATCATAGGTGCCAGCATTTTCAACGGCGTGATCTTCTATAGTGTTTTGGATGTAAGTCAACTTAGTGCCCGTTTCAAGTGCATGCAGCCGGGCGACTTCTAGTGGTTCTTTACCCATATCTAGACCAGTAACAAGCGCGCCTTCTTTAGCCATGCTTTCCGCCAGGATACCGCCACCACAACCTACATCGAGTACTTTCTTGCCAAAAAGACCATCGGCTTTCTCTAGGACATAGCTCAAGCGAAGCGGATTAATTTGGTGAAGTGGTTTGAATTCGCCTTCCAAATCCCACCAGCGGGATGCCATGTCTTCGAATTTCTTAATTTCACTTGGGTCGACGTTTTTTGCTTTTGTCATGATAGTAATATCGCTTCGCTAATAGTCCTTTGGAAGCTGTGATTATACTCCAATGGTACGATACGTTAAAACTGCTTCTTTTCTCACAATCGCAACAGGGAAGATTTTTGAGCATAGCTGGTGAAAATACAATCACTTTTCAGGTTGATACGACAAGAGTGTGCAAATTCTCTTCATTTATCGCACAACCAAGCTCACAACCTGATAAAACGAGTGGGAAAGTGATGCCCCGATAGCAAATTGTGTGTTATATTTTTGCACCTTACACGTATCGTAATTACGATCAGAAAATAGAGGGATAATGGCTCTATGAGCGATTTAGCTAGAGAGATCACGCCCGTAAACATAGAAGATGAGCTTAGAGGTTCATACCTAGACTACGCGATGTCAGTCATCGTAGGTCGTGCCCTTCCAGATGTGCGTGATGGCCTAAAACCAGTACACCGCCGCGTTTTATTCGCGATGAACGTACTAGGCAACGATTGGAACAAACCATATAAAAAATCAGCCCGTGTTGTCGGCGATGTAATCGGTAAGTATCACCCGCACGGTGATAGTGCTGTGTACGATACCATCGTACGTATGGCTCAGCCGTTCTCACTACGTTATATGCTGGTCGATGGTCAAGGTAACTTTGGCTCGATCGATGGCGACTCTGCTGCGGCAATGCGTTATACCGAAGTACGTATGGCGAAAATTGCCCACGAACTTTTGGCTGACCTAGACAAAGAAACCGTAGACTACGTACCTAACTATGATGGTACGGAGCAAATCCCAGCGGTTCTTCCAACCAAAATTCCTAACCTATTGGTAAACGGTGCTTCTGGTATCGCGGTAGGTATGGCAACCAACATCCCACCACATAACCTTGTTGAAGTGATCGACGGCTGCCTTGCATTCATCAATAATGAAGAAATCACCATTGATGAGCTGATGGATTACATTCCTGGTCCTGATTTTCCTACGGCAGCGCTTATAAGTGGTCGTAAAGGCATTGTAGACGCATACAAAACAGGTCGTGGCAAAATCTACATGCGCTCCAAAGCGGACATCGAAGTGGAGAAGAATGGTAAAGAAACCATCATCGTCACTGAGATCCCTTACCAGGTAAACAAAGCTCGCTTGATCGAAAAGATCGCTGAGTTAGTTAAAGATAAGAAAGTAGAAGGCATCAGTGCGCTACGTGACGAGTCAGATAAAGATGGCATGCGTATCGTAATTGAATGTAAGCGCGACGCTGTGGGTGAAGTGGTTCTAAACAACCTTTACGCACAAACTCAGCTTCAAACCACTTTCGGTATCAACATGGTTGCGCTAAACAATGGCCAGCCGCAGCTGTTCAACCTCAAAGATATGTTGAAATGCTTTGTTGACCACCGCCGTGAGGTTGTAACTCGTCGTACTATCTTCGAACTACGCAAAGCACGTGAGCGTGCGCATATTCTTGAGGCTCTGTCTCTTGCGCTGGCAAACATCGATGAAGTTATCGAACTGATCAAAAACGCACCTACGCCGGCAGAAGCAAAAATTGGCTTAGTATCGCGCGGTTGGGACCTTGGTAACGTTGCTTCAATGCTTGAGCGTGCAGGTACTGATGCTGCTCGTCCAGAATGGTTAGAAGAGCAATATGGTATCCGTGACGGTCAGTACTACCTAACAGAGACTCAAGCACAAGCGATTCTAGAGCTTCGCCTACACCGTCTGACGGGGTTAGAACATGAGAAGATTCTTGACGAATATAAAACACTTCTAGAAGAAATTGCAGAGCTAATGCATATTCTTGCAAGCACTGAGCGCCTGATGGAAGTGATCCGAGAAGAGTTAGAAACGGTTCGCGATGTTTACGGTGATGAGCGTCGTACAGAAATCACAGCAGCTAGCCATGACATTGATATGGAAGAGCTGATCGCTCGTGAAGACGTAGTGGTAACACTTTCTCACGAGGGTTACGTTAAGTACCAAATTCTTAGCGACTACGAAGCTCAGCGACGTGGTGGTAAAGGTAAGAGCGCAACGAAGATGAAAGATGAAGACTTCATCGAACGTCTACTCGTCGCAAATACCCACGATAACATTCTATGTTTCTCGACCCGTGGTAAAACTTACCGTCTTAAAGTTTACCAGTTGCCACATGCGACTCGTACTGCACGTGGTAAGCCAATCGTAAATATTCTCCCACTTGAGGATGGCGAACGTATCACTGCAATCCTTCCGGTAGATGAGTTCTCTCCAGAGAAATTTATCTTCATGGCAACGGGTGATGGTACGGTTAAGAAGACTCCTCTGAACCAGTTCGCAAACGTTCGTTCTAACGGCCTGATCGCGGTTAACCTGCGTGATGACGACTCACTGATTGGCGTTGATATCACCAATGGCGATAGTGAAATTATGTTGTTCTCTAAAGCTGGTAAAGTGGTCCGCTTTAAAGAAGCAGAAGAAATCCCAGTATTAGATGAACAAGGTAAACCAGTCCTAGATGAAAATGGTCAGCCAGAGATCAAGTTCAAGGGTGTTCGACCAATGGGACGTACTGCATCTGGCGTGCGCGGTATGAAACTGGCGGAAAATGATCAAGTTGTCTCTCTTATCGTTCCATCTAATGAAGGTGATATCTTAACGGTTACTCAAAACGGTTATGGTAAACGTACTGAACTGAGTGAATACCCGACTAAAGGTCGTGGTACACAGGGCGTAGTGTCTATCAAGGTATCTGAGCGAAATGGCCCAGTTGTTGGCGCGGTACAAGTAGAAGAAGGCGACGAGATGATGATGATCACCGACGCTGGTACTTTAGTGCGTACACGTGTTTCAGAAGTAAGCCAAGTTGGCCGTAACACTCAAGGTGTCACTCTTATCCGTACCGCTGAAGACGAGTCAGTGGTTGGCTTGCAGCGTATCGAAGAAGTTGAAGAAGTTGAAGAAGTTGAACTGCCAGAAGGCGAAGAAGCGGAAGCAACAGAAGCAAACGCGGAAGGTCAAGCTCCTGAAGTACCAACAGTGGATGATGCAGCAGAAGGTTCCGAAGAAGAGTAACCTTTTCTTTTCCTTCACTGTTAGATTGAAAGCCGAGCGTATTACGCTCGGTTTTTTTATATTGGTATCAAGATAATCAAATAACCTTGATACCTCTATATCCAATTAACTTCTATACCCAAATAACCTTGAGATGCTTGGTTTAGCGATAATGACTTGGTTTGCAGATATTTGAATATGCTAATCGTAGTAAATAACTGGACATTCTAGCTGGCAATAACACGAGACAAATTCGTTTAACATCATGATTGATCATTGTGATCGTCTATTGATCAAATAGAGAAGGTAGGGAGATTTGATTAAATAGAACAATCCAGTTTCGTTATACTTTAAAATCTGAATTAATGATCTTCTCTTAAATCTAGTGTTAATTTCGCTGTTTATAAAAGGAAAGGCTTAAATAGATGTTGTTCTATTCGGCTTCATTCATTTGTTTGAAATGATACGCAGAACTTTTGCAATGCAATATTTCATCAGTAACACCGATTGCTTGAGTCTAGCTAGCAGGCTGATAAATAGCTGTTTATAATGGTATACCAAGTATTTTGAGATTGTTTGGGTATACATTTAGTCTAATCCGACCAAGAAAGAAAAACTATTTACCTGATCGATATTCTCGTGTTGTTCTATATTTTAAGCTTTTCTTTTCTCTAACTGCATTAACAGACTAGCCATTTTAATGGTTTTTTCATCTTTCTTTGTAATTTTTGAACAGAGATATAATCGCAAATAATGTGACTATTATTCCACTATTAGAAATAAATTGTGCACATAACAAGCAGGATGTTACTATTTCTGTGAATTTATAAAGACTCCAGTAAATAGCAGGCCATGAGAATCGGGCTGGAGAAGTAATAAAGAACGAATAGGTGGAATTAGTGGATTCAGTTATATCACAATTAAAAAAAGACTTTTATTCGCAGATTCGTGCGTTTCAGTCACCGAAGCTACCACAAAACACATCGACGCTTGCTGTATTAACCGATGAAGAAATTCAAGAGCTCGAAGCGGTTTGGATTGAGCTTGCGGTATGGAAGCGCAGTCAAACACATTAAACTCAATCTCGCTATTGATACATTCGAAACCTCAGCCAAATTTGTCTGAGGTTTTTTATTGTAGTTAAAACTGAATGTTATATTATAACAATCATAAAACGAAACAGTGGGTATCATCCTACTGGATTGTTAGCCTACCATAATAACAATGGTGCTCGTTGTGATCTCAACATTGAAAAATGCGGTATCAATCCCCATAGTTGAAGAGCGAATGAGAGTAATCCCATGAATGCGATAACGAAAATGCATCAAGCAATAGATCGAGTGAGTGTAGATATGGCGGAAGTACGAGCCAGAGTAGATTTTAAAGTCGGGGCACAGAGCAATATTGATGCCGAAATCCTGTCTTTCCAAGGCCTGAAGACAGATAAAGAGCACGTTGCGATTATCTTTAAACGAGCGGACCAAACGCAGGAAATGCCGTTAGTTCGCATGCACTCTGAGTGCTTGACTGGTGATGTGTTCCACTCTTCACGCTGCGACTGCGGCGAACAACTGGAAGAGACCATCAATCGGATGGGCGAGTCTGGTGGTGTCATTCTGTATCTGAGACAGGAAGGGCGCGGCATTGGCCTTTATAACAAGATCGACGCATACCGCCTGCAAAGCCAAGGCATGAACACGTACGAAGCAAATAACCATTTAGGTTTTGATGATGATCTGCGCGATTTCACTGAAGCGGCGCAAATGTTGGAAGCCCTAGGGATTAAGAAAATCCGGCTCGTGACGAACAACCCCAAAAAAATCCGTGAGCTGTCGGAATATGGGATCGAAATATCAGAGGTTGTTAACACTTCAGCGCACATTAAAGATGGTAACGAAAGTTACCTCAAAGCAAAGGCTTCTCACGGTAAACATAACTTAAAGGTCTGATCCAAAATTAAAACAGATGACAAGTTAACTGAAAGGCCTCGATTTACGAGGCTTTTTTCGTTTCTGGAGTTGCAAATAAATTGTAAATTTGTATTATCTGTGGATTAAAGTGTAAATAAGAATAATTAGCACTTCTAATACGATAATTAAAATGCTCAACAAGGATGCTCCAGATGAATGCAAAAACAGTCTTAGTCCAATCTATTGCTGCATCACTCCTCATTGCAAGTGGATCTACGGTTGCTGCCACAGTAACTAAACAACAGGTTGTCGAACATTATGCAGACGTGGCACATGCTGTGTTTGCCGATTCTTTGGTAACGGCTAAAGCACTTGACGCAAAAATTGATGAATTTCTCAAGTCTCCATCTGAAGAAAAGCTCGAAGAAGTCAAACAAGCTTGGTTAGATTCTCGCGTGCCTTACCAACAGTCTGAAGTTTTCCGTTTTGGTAACGCGATTGTCGATGATTGGGAAGGTCAGTTAAACGCGTGGCCACTTGATGAAGGCCTGATTGACTACGTGGCGACTGATTATCAATATGAATTAGGTAACGAAGGCGCGGCTGCAAATATAGTAGCAAATACTAGCTTGCAGATTGGTGCCTCTAAGCTCGACGTGTCAAAAATTACGCCTGAACTCATTGCTGACTTGAACGAAGTTGGCGGTTCAGAAGCAAACGTAGCCTCTGGTTACCACGCGATTGAATTCCTGCTGTGGGGACAAGATCTTAACGGTACCAACGCGGGGGCAGGTCAACGTGCTTACACAGATTTCGTGGTTGGTTCTGAGTGTACGAATGGTCACTGTGACCGTCGTGGTGAGTACCTAAAAGCGGCAGCCGTTCTTCTGGTTCAAGACCTAAAATGGATGGAAAATCAGTGGTCTATCGAGACAAAAGGAAACTACCGTGAGGAGCTTCTAAACGGCTCTGCAGACAGCGGTCTGCGCAAGATGTTATTCGGTATGGGTTCTCTTTCTCTCGGTGAACTCGCAGGTGAGCGCATGAAAGTAGCACTAGAAGCGAACTCGACGGAAGACGAGCACGATTGTTTCTCAGACAACACACATAACTCTCACTACTACAATGAGCAAGGCATCTACAATGTTTACACTGGTACTTACAAGGGCGTAAGCGGTAAAGAACTGTCTGGCCCAAGTCTTGCTGACCTTGTTGCTCAAAAAGACAAGAAAGCCGCGGAAGAGATTCAAAAGCAGTTTGATACAACACGTAGCCAAGTCGGTGAGCTAGTGACTTCAGCAGAGAAGAACAACCAGCACTTCGACCAGCTAATTGCGGCGGGCAACGCACAAGGTAACGCACTAGTTAACGACACTATTATGTCGTTAGTAGCACAAACTGGTGCTATTGAGCGCGCGGCAAAGATTGTTGGTATCGACAGCCTCAGCCCAGATACTGCCGATCACGAGTTTTAATAAAAAAAACATAATAAGTAAGGGCTCCTTGTGAGCCCTTTTGACGTTTAAGCTCGTTGTTATCACCCTTGTTGTATATTTAGAGCAATGATATGAAGCCATACCTAATTTCTGCGCTAACCGCGTTCCTCTCTTTTTCTGCCATGGCTTACGATGTTAAGTCCGGTGGTAAAACCAGTGTAAAAAAAGATGGCGCAAACGCCTATTCTCTTCCGGCTGCGAACTTGCCAATGAGTAAGCGTCTTGATTTCAGTGTTGGTAACAGTTTTTTCCGGAACCCTTGGGTGCAAGCCCCAGCGTCTACAGATGCACGGGATGGTCTAGGCCCACTGTTCAATACCAATGGCTGTCAGAACTGCCACATTAAAGATGGTCGCGGTCATCCGCCAGAGAAAGACGACTTACACGCAGTGTCTATGTTGGTTCGCTTGAGCATTCCTGCGATGACGCCAGAGCAAAAGCAAGCCTATATCAAAGAGGGCACTGTACTTGAGCCAACTTATGGCGGGCAGCTTCAAGACTTCGCCCTGCAAGACCAAACGCCAGAGGGCAAAATCGAAATCACTTATACCGATGTGCCGGTGAAATTTAAAGATGGCACGACAGTGACGCTGAGAAAACCTCACCTGAACATTACTGATTTAGGCTATGGTGACATGCATCCTGATACTGAATTTTCAGCACGTGTTGCACCGCCAATGATCGGCCTTGGTCTACTAGAGACTATACCTGAGAAAACGCTGGTCGCTTGGGCTGATGAACAGGACACCAACAAAGATGGGATCTCGGGAAAAATAAATAAAGTGTGGGATATTAAGAAAGATGATTTCTCGATTGGCCGTTTTGGGTGGAAAGCCGGACAACCGACGCTAATGCAGCAAAATGCGGCGGCATTCAATGGTGATGTCGGCTTGACGAGCCATTTTTTCCCGAATGAAAACTGTACCTCTAATCAAACCATTTGTGACGACATGCCAAATGGCGGTAAGCCAGAAGTGAGTGAGAATATTCTCGACTTTGTGGAGTTTTACAGCCAGCACCTAGCAGTGCCAATTCGTCGTAATGTGAATGATCCAAAGGTAATTCTAGGTCAGAAAATCTTTGCGGGTTCTGGGTGTGAGAGCTGTCATAAAACCAAGGTTAAAACCGCCAAAAGATCTGAGTTGCCAGCGTTGTCTGAGCAGCTTATTCATCCATATACCGACCTGCTGCTACACGATATGGGCGAGGGGTTGGCTGATAACCGCCCAGAATACCTTGCAAATGGGCGAGAATGGCGAACGGCACCATTATGGGGTATCGGTTATACCGAGGAAGTGAACGGCCATACTTACTTCTTACATGATGGTCGTGCCCGTAACTTGATGGAAGCGGTATTGTGGCACGGCGGTGAAGCGGAAACCGCTAAACAAAATATCTTAGCACTGAACAAAAAAGAACGTGACGCGCTGATTGCGTTTCTGAACTCTTTATAGGGAACCCGCCATGAATAAAACACGTTTAGTCAGCACGATTGCTACAACATTAAGTTTGCTTGGATGCCAATCAACCACAGGGTCAAGTCCAGCCAAGCCTGAGAGTACAAGCCATATTTCACAAAATGCTTATGAAATTGAGTTTAACGCAGCACAGGCATTTTTAGCGCAAACCAGCGAGCTTGAGCAGAGCTTTGTTGCCTACTGCGCTTTAGAAACGAAAGAAGATACACAAATAAAACGACAGTGGCATCAAACTATGCTGGCGTGGATGGCATTGCAAGGCCAGGAACGTGGTCCTGCGACAGCATTAGAGCAAAGCTGGAACATTCAGTTTTGGCCAGACAAAAAGAACACCACTGGACGCAAAATGTCTGCACTGACGAAATCTGATCAAACTTGGCACGCCAAGGATATCTCCACGCAAAGCGTCACCGTCCAAGGTTTAGGCGCATTGGAATGGCTGCTTTACGATCAGTCATCGACTTTATCTAGTAACAGTAATACCTGTGCGACGGGGGTTGCGATTGCAGAAAACCTCGACAACAAAGCGCAGATCATCGCGGATTCATGGGCAGAGAACCCTTGGAAATCGCTAGAGATAACGGAATGGGAATCTGAGTACATTTCACTGCTCTCTAATCAGCTGGAATACAGCATGAAGAAGTTAAGTCGTCCATTAGCGAAGATTGGCAAGCCTCGTCCTTATTTTTCAGAATCGTGGCGCTCCGAGACGTCACTTTCGAACCTAAAAGCGAACCTTACTGCAATGGAAGCGCTTTATTTTGCCAACGGTAACGGGCTAGATGCGCTATTGAGAGAACAAGGTCATGCGGATTTAGCTGATCGTGTGGTTCACCAGTTCGAGATGGCTTTAGATACATGGCCGGAAGATAAGAGCTTGTTTGCCGCGTTGCAAACAAAAGAAGGCTATCGGATGGTGCTAGCGCAATACAACAAACTAGAGCAATTGAAGTACTTGATCCACGAAGAAGTGGCGATTGAGCTTGGTGTGGTTATAGGATTTAATGCAACTGATGGTGACTGATCAAACCCGCCGAACCTTACTGAAAGCCGCTCTTTTCGGAGCGGCGGTTCCTGCTATGCCATTTGGTTGTGCTTCCACAAGCTCTCGTGAGCCAGCGTTGATTGGCTGCTCTATTATCGGCCGAGACAAATACGCGGCAGTGGTGGCCGATGAGCATGGCATGCCGCTCTCTTCGCTGCCTATTCCCGAGCGGGGTCATGGCGTGGCGACAAACCAGCAAGGCCATGCCGTGGTTTTTGGTCGACGACCTGGCACCTTCTTTATGGTGTTTGATTATCGCTCAGAGCAAATGATCAAGCTGCAACTGGCAAAACCGAATCGCCATTTCTATGGTCATGGTGTTTACTCTCATGACGGCACGTTGCTATTTGCGACAGAAGGAGAAAGGGGAACAAGCCGGGGAATCATTGGTGTTTATGATGTGCAAAAGCAATATCAAAAAATCGATGAGTTAACAGGCTTTGGACTTGGCCCTCATGAAGTGATCATGATGCCTGATGGTGCCCTTGCCATTGGCGTTGGCGGCGTACATACCAATGGTCGTCAACCGCTCAACCTTGATACGATGAAGCCAAGTTTGAGTTACTTGTCTCAACAAGGTGAGTTGTTGGATCAAGTCTCTCTACCGGATCATAAGCTGAGCATTCGTCACTTAGCTAACGATGGTGCAGAGACAGTACTTTGCGGTCAACAATATCGCGGTGAACCAGATGAGTATCCAGCACTGATCGCCATGCATACTCGTGGTGGTGTAATGCAAGATCTTCATGCTGAGCCGGAGGAGTGGGCGCGATTCAATCATTATATCGCAAGTATTGCAGCAACCGATGAATGGATCCTCGCAACTTCACCGCCGGGCAGCTGTTACGGTATTTGGTCTAAGTCAACAGGTGCGTTGGTTGAGTTGAGTGCGTTACCAGATGCTTCAGGCGTTGTTATCTATGGTGATGAGTTCCGAGTGAGTTCTGGTGCGGGCAAAGTCGTAGGAAAAAGGCCAACTGAGTCTAGCAATGTCATTGCCAGTGGCGTTCAGTGGGATAACCATTGGTCCAGAATTGTTTAGAAAGATCATTGGGTAAACCATTATTGAGAGTATTGTTGTTATTTTCTTCTCAGATTCTTAACTTTAAAGCGGCAACATGTGAGATATTTGCCATAATTTTTTTATGGCATGTGACGAAAGGATCGTTTCAGTGATTGCTAGATTACTTATAATAACGGCACTCTTTGTGCCGTTTTGCAGCTTTTCAACAGCAGTTTCTCTTGATAAGTCTGCACAAACAGAGCAAGAGGGGGCTGTTCAAAAGCTCTCTGTCGAGAAAATGATTCACTACCCGGCGATCATTGATCAACTGTACCAAAGTACAAACTATCGCCTGAATTGGGAAAAGAAAGAGACTGTAGAGCTGCTCATTTTCCAAATAAAGCTGGTGGCATTAGCTGAGGTAACTCAAGAGTTTGACAACCAGTTGCGACGAATTGAGCAAGTTCGTAAGCAAGGTGACACGCTCGACTTTGACCTTGTTATGACAGACTCATTGCTTATGTACCTCTCATATCTTGAACAGTTACCCGAGGAAGGGCTCAATTGGCTATTTGCTAGTAAAGCCCACGTCAAACTTCCGGGACCAAGCATTGAAACTTTGTCTTTACTGAGTAATGAAATTACAGTCGGTAAACTTGACCAATTCCTTGCTGGCCTGCGATCGCCATTGCAAATGGAAGACTCGTTCAATACTGCTTTCGCTTCGCTATCGACCTACGCAAAATTCAAGTTTCCTCGTTACCAACAAGACAAAAGATTGGCCCGAGTTGGTGATGCGCTGTTCGATAAGGCGAGCTTAATCGCTCGAATGCAAATTGTGGGGGTTGAAGTTGGGCACTTGGATACTGAGAGTAGGCTTTATGATGACAACCTTGAGCTTGCTGTTATGGAGTTTCAGCGCATTCACGGTTTGAAACAAGACGGGGTTATCGGCCCTAATACTCTACGTTGGGTTAACTTCTCGCCTCAGCAACGCTTACATTCATTGGCGTTAAATGCTGAGCGCTCACGTATCTGGTCCAAGAAACGAGACAACGTGGTATTTGTTAATGTACCTGGGTATGAAGTGACGTACTGGCACGATGGTCGACCATTGTTTGAGTCTAAAGTCGTGGTTGGAAAAGCATCACGCAAGACCCCTATCATGACAGGTACGATGGATTCAGTCATTCTTAACCCTACTTGGAACGTTCCCTGGAAGATCATGGTGAAAGACATCATCCCCAAGGTGAAACGCAATCCAATGTACCTCATTGAGCATAATATCCAGATTATCCGCTCATGGTCCTCAAGAGAAGTGATTGATCCAACGACGATCAATTGGGCAACGGTTAACCCGAAAACCTTCCCATATCGTATGCGCCAGTCCTCAGGCTCTCACAATGCGTTAGGCTTGTATAAATTCAATATGCCGAATCCACAAGCGATTTATTTGCATGATACGCCTAGTAAAAACTTATTTAATGAGGACCGCCGAGCGTTTAGTTCAGGTTGTGTGCGTGTAGAGCATGCCGATCAACTCGCTGAGTTACTGTTTAAGACGCAGGGACTTGAAGCACGATTGGAGAGAAAACGTCAAAGCGGTCGCCGCTCAAATACGTCAGTACCGCTTACTGAGCGTATCCAAGTGCATATCATTTACCAGACTGCATGGTTGGAAGAGGGCACCTTATATTACCGCGATGATATTTATCAATATGATCACCAAGGGTGAAGTTCGTCCTGAATTTGAAAAAAATTATAATTCAGAAAATCTGTTTCCTGTTCAATAAGTAAACAGAAAATTCAAACCAAAAGTGATAAGCCGGACCAATTTATGCATTTGACGCATCAAGTTGGTTTCGGTAATGTCCGCTGCTCGTACAACAATTGGGCAGTGTTTCGTAATGGTAAGTCGTTATTTATCCCGTCGTGATTTTCTTAAAATGTCCGCTGGTGGTGTTGTGGTCGCTTCGACCCTGCCATCCGTATCTTGGGCGTCACGAGCTGACGAACCTAGAGTTCTTGCGATGAATAACCTAAATACAGGTGAATTGCTTGAATCATGTTATTTCGATGGTTCTAATTATGTCGATAAAGAGCTAAAGCGTCTTGATAACTTCTGTCGCGATCATCGTCGTAATGAAGTACACCCAATGGATCGACGCTTATTCGACCAAATTAGCCAAATTCAAAAACTGATTGGCACGGAAAATGAAGTGATTGTAATTTCAGGTTACCGCTCGCCAGCAACGAATTCATCTCTGCGAAATAGCTCCTCTGGGGTAGCGAAGAAGAGCATGCACATGGAAGGTAAGGCGATCGATTTCCGTCTAGATGGTGTAAAACTGTCGAAAGTCCGAGATGCGGCGCTCAGCCTAAAAGCAGGCGGCGTGGGTTATTATCCCCGCAGCAACTTTGTACATATTGATACCGGT
>NZ_ABGR01000031.1 GCF_000171815.1 Vibrio sp. AND4
GCACACTCTTTCAAAGTTAAGAAACGATTGGCTGACACATATTAGCAAAGAAGTTATTCAATCCATCGAGATGGTATTAAATCTCTTTTGAGTAAATTTCTAGTATAGAATTGAAAAATATTCGGGCTCCGTAACATTCTTTAAACGCAATCATTATAGTCCGAATCAAGATATCGCTGCGCGGTTTCCTGTGCTTTAGTCTTATCAATATCGACTTGGAAGGTAAAGTCATCCAAATCCACTTCGTACCCGCTATGTTTAGCCAACAGTACCCAAACATAGGATGAATAAAAATCATGCTCTTCAGCATAACAAATTGAGAGATTCATTTGTGCTGCAGCATGCCCTTGCTTTGCTGCCTCGTAATACCACTTCATGGCTTCTTTATCACTTCTCTGGCATACCAGCCCATCTTGATACATAAGCGCAAGATTAAATTGTGCTTGCGCTACTCCCTGCTCAGCAGCTTTACGGTACCACTTTACTGATTGTTCATCGCTTTGCGTGACCACTTTTCCCTCTCGATACATTTCTCCGAGGAAATGTTGTGCTTGTGCATCCCCCTGATCTGCGGATCTTCTTATCCACTTTACCCATTCCATATCACTTTGTGGAACCCCAAGCCCATTTGCATACGCAACTCCAAGATTGTATTGTGCTTCAGCGTCTCCCTTCTCAGCAGCTTTGGTAAACCACTTAATTGACTCTTGATAATTCTTTTTTACTCCCTGACCATGCGCATACATGACCCCGAGGGTAAACTCGGCAGCAAGTACCCCCTGCTCTGCGGCTAGGCAGCACCATTTAAAGGCTTCTTTATAATCTTGCGGTACACCACGTCCAGTGCCATAAATCGAAGCAAGATTAAATTGCGCGTCGGCATTTCCGAGCGCTGCTTCTGAATAATAAATACCAACAATATCAATATCTTCTTCTTTCACAACTGGGGGTAAATACGCTACTTTCTCTTTCTTTTTGACTTTCTCAGTAACAAGGCCGCGAATTGACAAACTAAGACTGGACAGTTTCCGTAATATATTTTTGACTTTAAGCTTCATTTTCATTCAGGTTGACGATTAATTTGTTGATAGAAATAGTTATGATTGCTTTCGTGTTTTATTTCCCCACAGCACACCTTTGGACATAAATGACTTAGTTGCATCAAGATCAGGTATGAAAAATTATCTTGAAACCATAGTCTCTTATTATGTTCGAATTTATTCTCTGTAAGGCGTAAAGTCTATTCCATAGCCAAAAGGATTTTCTTTTGGCGGTTCTTCAGGCTCTGTATTATAAATCTCAACTTTTCCTTTAATATGAAATCCCACTTGTTCACCAATAACGTTTAACATGTCACAAGCTTGATCAAAATCTAGCGCTCAAACTTTAATTGCCATAAACGCGGGGCCAACAGGACAGTCAAAACCGTGTGAATTGTCGACAACTGTACCATCCCCTAACACAGTGAAATGAGTGTAGGGAGTCTGATCCTTTCCATATCTAAGTCTCAGTTTCCAATCCGAATTATTTTCCATTATTACTCCATAAACGCCTTGTTAAGGTGTAAGGCTAGCAATACAGAAGCCTCCGCATATCACCTTAGCCAATAAACCTAACTCATGGTAAAAATGCCACGCGTGCCGAATCACTCTTGAACCATATGTATACGCGTCCTATCGATTGTACTTAGCCTTATTCAACACTTCTTTGAGTTCATGTGTTTTCTCGAGGTTTACACCGTGAATATTGGCTAAAGCACAAACATAATACAACACGTCATATAACTCTTCTGCTATTGAACCTTTGAGTTCATCTAGCGTTGGTTGCCCATGTTTACCTTTGCGAATAGATTCCGATAATTCACCAACTTCTTCGATTAGTTTTAAAAAATAGTGTTCAGATTGCTCTGGCGCAAAATCGAATTCTTTTATATGAATTTGTAACTCAGATAACTTCATAACGTCCTTTTTGAATCATTTGCAATAAAGCCTATAACTCTTTCTTTACGGCTTTTGGCCGTCTTTTATCGTCCTATAATGCAGCCTTTTCGATCACAGTTCAATTAAAAATCAATAAGTTAATGAGATTTGCTGAGTATAAACCACTAAATGACGCATAATTTTAAAAAAGCTTGATTCGGCACTTAATCGAATAACTACAGGTAAGGCAAACGTACAGTCTAATATTTTGAGTAGATATTTGCGCTGAGAAGGAATGGGGCACTTTCGAGCTAGAAAGTGCCACGGGTAAAAATTCAACCTGAGAAGTTCTTGGACAAAAGTGAGTTAGATTCGAAGCTTTAACTAGTTCCGTGAACATTAGAGAAAGTTTCTTGAGCCTTAAACGTTTGTTATGCGAATTTCTCCACTTTTAAAGCTACACCTAGCCAATTACCCCAAACTGACAAAGGTGGTACTTCACTAACCGAACCGTCAGCTGGGTCAAACAAGCCTTGTTCACTCAAAGCCACACTGTGCTTCTCACCTGTATTGTGCACAATAGTTGGCAGTAATACCGTCGAAGAACCCTGCATACTTAAGCCCAACTCAATTTTAAGATTTTGAGCTTCAGCAAGCTTAAGTTCCTGAGGGTAGAAACTAGACAATGTTTGGAAAGTGTCCATATCTTTCACGATTACAGATGTTGAAAAACCAAATTTCTTGGCGACATAAGCCATCGCAACAATAGAATTCAATCCATTCCTAACATTTGCGAACGTATGCTGTGCAGTTTCAGGAATGATACCTGTAACTTCATAGACGAGTTTTGCAATAGTGTCTAAGCTATGCTCTTGCTGTATGCGGATCGATTTTTCAGTAAATGTCAGACTTTTCAGATCTAGCTTATTTATTACAACAGGCTCGAATGAATCAAAACATCCAAGGGTACTTAACGCCCCCACTAAGCTATATGCTCCACACATATTAGAGCCTGATGGCTGTACTATTTTAGGATATCGTTGCATCAATTTACTCCGTATTCGCATAACAACTATATTAGACAGAATAATTCTGTACTTAAATATAGAATTATTCTTTCTAGTATCTTAATGACGTAAACGATACATCTTTTTTACTATGAATAACAATGATTTAAGATCTACAGTTGTGTGCATACATCACTAAATACAGATTTTTTCTGTATAACATGAATTGACAAGCCAAATATGTATCAGCCTGCTGCACGAATAAGTGTTAGACAATTTGCCAACAAGCTGTTGCCAAAATAGTTCTCATGATAACTTCATGCGCTTTAACACACTTTGGGGCACTTTCGAGCTAGAAAGCGCCAAGGGTAAAAATTCAGGTCTATGAAGCCTCTGGACAGAAATGAGTTTCGGAAAACCAAACATTAGCAAATCATGAATAACTACAGCTATGGCAAATAGCAAAACTTGACGTGCAGAACGCACCGGATGATGTGTCGTAACCTCTGCCTTTCCAAGATCGCGATCGCCTTGAGAAAAGCAACAAGGCCGCCACCCTTCTAGAGCAGATCGCACAATTTACCTATATAAAGGCTCGGGCTTGTTCAACACTTGGGATTTAACGTTGGCTACGCAACGCTTAATCCTTACTTTTCATATGTTTATTCTTCGTGGATATCAATAATATGCTCAGGACCAAATACGACATCATCACCGCATTTTAGTAATACGTTCCCATATGGATCGTTGTCCAATGTACCTACATATAAGCCTTTCTCTAGCTCTTTGACTTCCACCCACATTCGTTCAATAGAAACCCCTTCTTCGGAGTCAGGGTCAAGCATATTGAAGATAAGCTTAACAATAGACCCTGACTTAATTGAAGATCGGGCGACAGAACTAGGAACCCCAAACGTGTCAGGATATTCTTTGCTAAGTAACTCTCCATCCTCAAGAAAGTAACCATCTTTTTTATATGTTGCTAGTTCCATACTGCCTCCTACACATAGCCTTGTGAGGTGTGAGGCACACAATACCGAAGCTGCCGCATACCACCTTAATCACTAAATTCAACGCATAGTAAAAATGCCACGTATTGTGAATCAATCTTAAACAGATTGTTAGTTTTCCGGTTCAGAAAACCTCAAGATATCCTTGTAATTATTTACAACAATATCGATAGAGTTATCGTCGTGGTAAACTCGATATAGCTTCCCACTTTCACCGTCATTAACATTAATAAAGTATGGGTCACCAGAACCACACAAACAGCAAGCGACAGCTATGTACCCAGATTTAACGACGTTAATACCCGGATAATAATTACTAGTTTCATCGTCAATATCCGAGCACGTAAAGACCTTAAAATCTGCACCTAACCCAGACAAATCGAAATCATCTGGGATCTCAAATGACTTATTACTCAAGTTGTTATCTGATATAAAATTTAACCAATAATATGGAATATTTATCACTGCAAACTCCAAAAGAAAACTAACGCCCTGCTAAGTGGCTAGCAACGCAACCACGATACTTAAACTAACCACCTTAAGCACTGTACCAGACTAGAACTAAAATCGCCCAGCGTTGATAATCCGTCTTAAGTAGTCTGTTGCATTCTCAGCTTTCCATCGAAATATCAGAAACTTGACCATTTTCATCAAATGAAACGCTTATTAGATAATTTGTGACATCATTGGGCAAAGTAAAATCATAGACGTCATCTTCCATGTAAGCGACTACCAGCACAGACAAAATGTCATTAAAGCTCGGATTTTCTTTGCCTAAAATTTCTAGCCATACCGCTTTAGGGAGTTCATCTAAATGATGCGATACAAACAAATCGATACCATATTCGCCCGATTCCGTACCGTGAGAGGATTTTATAGCTTCTAGAGCCAACTCTACTTTTTTATCCATTCCAATACTCCGCTTATATAGAGAAAAACATAACGCTTTATCGACGGACTTTTTCCGTAATTATATGCAACCAATAGTAACGCTAATTATACTCAAGCTCAATCTAATGCCCGTATTGCCTAGCGTCTAGGATGTGAACTTCAGAAATTGCCGAAAGTTTCGGTATAACTCCGGCGGCTTCGGAGTAATACAATTTTCAACCTACGTACGCCCAAAACAAGCTTGGTCTGTCTCTCATTCATCGGATTAGATTTGGTAGGGAAAACGAACGTCCCCTAAAATGTGCAGAGCATTTATTCTAAGTAACTTTGGGGCAAAAATCAGTTTCAAATAACGGAACATTAGCGAATTATGAATAACTATAAGTATGGCAAATGCTTTACTTTACTGTTAGGCGTAACGGATGAGACGAAACTTGTTCCTGCGATGACCGCGCGCGTGATGAGAGCACTTAGCCATCTCTCAGAGATGAATCACAATTTAAAGGTGAGGAATCTCAATGATTCTTTAACTGAACAATCGAGGCTTAACTCACGTCAAAATGAGTGCCTGACTAACCTAACTACTGCTCTACAATCTAAACACGGGGGTTTAATGAACACCTTCAGGCTGTTTTCGCAATTTCAGATACGCCCATCCTCCAAAAAACCTAAATTGACCTGATTTGGGATTGAATTAGAGCATAATGGACCAGTTCCGACGTCGTCGCCTGTCGATATAATTCTTTTTCGATTAAACCCATCCATGGGGGCTATAAATTTGATTGTCGTGTATTCGATAGGTGTTACCGTAAGATATAAATCATTGTTTTGTTCTAAGAGTTAGGTTTAGAACACTAGAATCAATGAACTAGAGAAGATGAACGAAAATATGTTTATACTAGATAGTATATTAATGAAAGAGTCGACGAGATAATTAATTTGAACGAGCATCAACTTATTGTGGCATATCATGAATCTCATCATTCGAGCGAGTTACATAGCCATGACTACCCACTTCTCGCTTTTATACATCAAGGTTGTCAGATTCTTTCTACTGATAAGCATAGTTTACTCTCTATGCCGGGGTCTTTAATTTATATTCCAGCCGGTGTGCCACATTGTGCTGATTTCTTAAAACAATCTCAGGTCTCTTTACTTCGCCTGCCTCTAACATCAATTCCTGATCTCACTGAAATATGTATGTTAGATGTATCCCCCATCGTTACTCAACTATTTAGCTTGTGGGAAAATGGTGGCCCAGAACCAGATCTTGAATCTCATTATATTCATGTTCTCATCGATCAATGTACCTATTGTAAAACAGCTAATAAGCCCCTAATTGCAAAGGAAGGAATGGATCGAAGACTACTACCAGTAATCGACGCACTATCAAACAAGCCAAGTATCAAATTGTCTATTTTAGATATATCCAAACAAACCGGTGCCTCTGTGCGTACTTTAAACCGACTTTTTCTCTCTAATTTTAAAACGTCTTTCAGAGATATTCGCCAAAAAGTTGTAATGGAACGCGCTGAAAAAATGATGGCAGCAGGCATTAGCGCAACTGATATTGCATTTGAACTCGAGTACTCTAGCTTATCTTCATTTTCTACTGCATTTAAAGAGCATCAGAAAAAGTCTCGTTAATGTTAAATTTGGCGCAAGTTGTAAACCGAGTGTCGTTTCATCCAAAACCTTAGCAGCGTAATCAGTTTAACCTGATGATCTGTTTTAATGTTATGGGGAAAACAATTGTCCAAAATAACTAATATAGCTATCAGTGTCCTAATGGCATCGATCTACTTTTTTTCGTCAAGTATGTATACACCGAGCTTTCCGGATATACAAAGTGGACTTCAAACCTCTGAGGCGCTGGTGCAACAGACTTTAAGTCTATTTTTTATCGCTTTAGCCTGTAGTCAACTTATCTGTGGTCCGCTTTCTGAGCGCTATGGGAGAAAGCCAATAGCGCTGCTTTCATCTTTTGTTTTTGTTATTGGTTCAATGACATGCCTTTTGGCTGATAGCATAGAGGTTTTGTTGATCGGTAGGATCATCCAGGGTTTGGGGGTTGGCGGTCTCTATTTGCTTTGTCGAACGATACTACAAGACGCTTTCGAGAAAACAGAGCTCATGGAGATACTTGCTTGGTATGGTATTTTTTTTATGAGTTTACCCGGTTTAACGCTCATTTTAGGAGGGTATCTGACTCAGCACTTTGGTTGGCATAGTAACTTTGTGTTTATGGCATGCTTATCGATTGCTACGCTATTGATTATCGCATTTATTAAACGTGAAACGATCCGTAAGACGAACCCCGACGCAATAAAGCCTAAACAGATACTAGAAGATTATGCCCTCATTGCATCAAATGTCACTTTTCTGTGTTATTTGACAATGATGTTTAGTGGGACCAGTTGTATATTACTCTTTCAAGTGACGGGCTCTTTTGTGGCTCAACATCAATTTGATTTAACGGCTGCAGACTACGGCATTGGATCAATGGTTTTGATTGTGAGTAGTGTTGCTTCACGATTTATATGGACTCAATTTTTAAAACACCGTATCAGTGAAAATATGACACTAGTTTATGGAAGCCTTATTCAAATTGTAAGTTGTGCTGTCATCACTTTAAGCCTTGTTGTCCATAGTTATTTATTAATGTTGATTGGGTTTTCTGCAATGGCATTTGGCTCAGCTTTTTTATTAGCAGTCGCGGGCGTATCAGCATTATATTTGTTTCCTAATCACAAAGGTCAGGTTGGTGCTATCTATGGTGCATTGCAGATGGTTGGAGCATTTGGTTTTACGTTTTGTTTATCCTTTGTTCCAGCCACCCACGGAGTGATGGTAATCAGTAGCTGGATTTTGTCTCTATTCACCGGAATCGCATTAATTATATTGTTTCGTCAGCAATCTAAAAACTTAGTGCTCGCTGAATCTTAATTTGGTTTAACCATATCCCCTAAACCTATCTATTAGGGGATATGAAAATGAGACCCTAATCAAATGTTGCTTGATGGTTATTTATTTACGGCTTATTGGAAAGCTTTAACTTGTATTATATAGTTGCCCAATATTATTTCATCATCGCCAAACAGCCTTATTTACAAAAATATTATTTTTCGTACCTATCTTTAGAGAAAAGGTATTGTACAAACTAATTTCACTACGGCCACGGTATTTTAAATTGTCCCCCTACCACAGATTATTTTATTTATTAACTGTGTTATCGAGCAATATTTTTGCTTAAATTAGAAAACTGCGGATAACGTTTAGTATCAGAAAACTCTTTGTGAACTGTCTATTTTAACGGCTACAGCCCAGTTAGTTGCTATGCAACACAAATCCACATTCTGTAAACACATTGCATTGATCTAGATTGAAAGGCAGACACTGCCAGAGCAATGTTTAACACTCACAGACAATATGCAACATAGTACATATTGTTCACAGTTTCCAAAAGCGCATTAGAATAATATAGAAAAACCCCCCCATAAAAGGAGTTACACTGATGAAAACACTACTTTTAACGTTAATTCTATCACTTTCACCTACTGCTTTCAGTCAAACAGTTGAAGACAGAGCTCCGCAGTTTCCTCAAACCGAAATAACTGAAAGTAAAGCGACTATTGACGAATTGAATAAAAAAACAGATTGTTCTTTCTCTAAACAAACTGATGAATATGGAAATGTGATTGATTGTTGTGAAATTTGTTGTAACCCTGCTTGTTACGGCTGCCTATAATAATGAGCCCGTGGTAATTCAAGAGCACAAACACACTTGAAAAGTATGCTTGTGCTCTTTTTTATCCGTACAATTTGGAGTAGAAGAAGTATCTTGAAATCTTTACGCTTATTAGACTACTGATTTTCTCCTATGCGCCACAACACACCACTGGGATCGGTTAAACAAAACTCGAGCATTCCCCAAGGTTGCTCAATAAGCTCTGTGACCTTTACACCAAATTCTTTGTCTAGATTTAGACCTAAAATAAACGAGTACCAGCTTTGAGCATCTTCAACTAGCAGGTGCATTAGAAAGTTGTTGCAGTGGACAGGCTCATAGAAGTCTTGGAGCAAGAAAGAACAAGAGCCAGATTTAAAATAAGCGATGCCGTCAAACTCAGACACCATTTCAAAGCCTATCGTCTGATAAAATCGCTGCGAAAGCTCAAAGTCCTGAGCGGGCACAAACGATTTTATTTCTACTGTATTCAGGTTTGCCATTTTTATCTCCATTTTCCTAACGCCCTGCTGAGAAGTAATTAACGTCGTCTATGGCTGTGAGTGAATGTTTGCCATGGTTGAACGATAGCGAGTTCGGCACTCGTTTGCGAATCGCTCTTTAATTGTTAGTTAGGCTTCTGTAAATTTTAGCTGGGTTAGTGCCGTACAGAGCAAACCAATATGGAATTAGTAAGCCAAATGCCATTAAGCCACCAAGAAACGTTGTTGGGACGCTTTGAAGCACTGATTCAAAAACCTTATCATACTTCTCTGGACTCAACGTTGGTTTACTAAGATATAGTTCATATAAAAAGCAAATTGGTTGGTATATAGACATTCGTAAAAACCAACTTAACGCACTAACTGGAAGTAAAAACAACAGCGGTCTTGTCCATACTGAAGGGGCTACAAAGTGAATTGCGGGAATAAAGTGCAGGAATGCCACATACAAGGCATTTGCGGATAATTTCTGGGCACCGACTGTGTAATACTGACCTTCATACATCATCAATACAGAGACACCAAGAACACTAACTATGAACAATTTCCCAAATTCTTTTGTACGTGCAATGCGAAGAAAGCAGTAGCCTACAACTAATAACAATGCAGTCAACCAAGCATAAGCTTCCCAGTTCATTTCTAGGAAGCGAGGGCTAGATGTTTGGATAAGTAGAAATAACGCATACGCTACGGGCAGATAAAGAAATAAAGCAACTCCGAGGCGAAGAAATGCCCAAGCCATTTGTCGTATCATCTGGAACTCCCTCCTAGAACCCTAACGCTTTCTGTACGGCAATTGTTCGTATTTCATAAACAATGCCTTCTTTATTTTCAATTACAAGTCAATAAGATAGCAAATATAAAAACAAGTTAGAAAGCTCTGTGGCTCATAATTTTGAAAAATCCTGATTCGGCACTGCATCGAATAACTACAGGTAAGGCAAACGTACAGTCTAAGATTTTGAGTCGATATTCGCGCTGAAAAGGAAATTGGGCATTTCTAAGCTAGAAAGCGCCAAGGGTAAAAATTCAGGTCTATACAGACTCTGGACAAAAACCTTGTTAACTCAAATGACTTAGTTGCATCAGATTAGGTAAACAAAGTATCTTGAAACCATAGCCTTTTGTTAGTCGTCTTGGATCTTAACCATAGAAAAGTGGTGACTTGCGATATTAAAGCCTTCCCGCAAGTAGAACTTATGCGCAGAAAAACGCTGAACACCAGAATCCAAATGTATTTGTTCACAACCGCTTTCTAAGGCGTATGCTTTAAACCAATCGACTATAAATTTACCAACTCCACGCGAACGAAATTGAGCATTAGTTACCAAATCTTCAATGTAAATATGCTTACCCCAAGCCAGCTTTTCACCCACGTTAAAGCCCGCTGCCGCAAGTATACCTTCTGATGATTTAACATAGACAACTTGGTAACCATTGGATTTCTGTTTCTCGATCTGAGCGGACAAAGTATCTAAGTTGTAGCTTGGGCGAAGCTGTAACAACACCTCTAAGACTGGCTCATAATCAGAGTCTTTCTCTAAAAATTGGACTTCCATGTTTTCTCCATTTTGACGGCTAAATGCCGTTTTTCATTTAACTATGATGCAACCTTTCTTATCGTGGTTCAATTAAGAATCAATAGATTAGCGAAAAGTAAAAGAGGAATGCTGCTGTTGTTTAAGTTGAAATAAATAATGCGGTTAATAATGTGATTTTTGTAAGAATCCAAACCCAAATTTGACCAGTGTGGATTCTATGTTTGCCTCGAGAGTGTGACCATTCGATTTAGTATAAAAGCCATTTTTGAATAGAGATTCAAAAGGCAACGGTGAGGCCTTGCCTTTATCTTTGCTTATACCATCCGTCTGCGAGTACCTCAGCTTGCTCAAGTACGAGCTTAATGGCTTCCTCTGCCGCATCTGGCGGGTACTTCCAGCGGCGCAGTAATCGACGAACAAGGTTACGCATTCGAGCACGGACACTTTCTCGCTTTTGCCAATCAACGGTTGCTGATTGGCGCAGCTGTATGGTTAATTCAATGGCTAATTGACGAAGATTATCATCACCTAACTCTCGAACCGATGCTTCATTCGCGACTAATGCTCGATAAAAAGCGATTTCATCAGCTGACAGATTCAACCCTGCCGCCATCTCAGCGTCAGCAGCCATCTCTTTTGCCCATTTGATCAACTCTTCAATAACCTGTGCGGTTTCGATGCTGCGGTTATGGTATTTGTTTAACGTCGTCAAAATGCGGTCTGAGTATTTTTTCTCTTGCACCACATCGTTTTTCATTCGTGCTTTGACCTCATCACGCAAAAGCTTTTCGAGCAGCTCGACGGCGAGGTTTTGCTCTTTTAAATTCTTCACATCTTCTAAGAACTCTTCAGAAAGCAAGCCGATGTTAGGCTTATCAAGACCAACCATAGAGAAAATATCATCGACGCCATCTGCAATCACAGCATTATCGAGGATCTGCTTCAACGCCGTATTGCGCTCTTCATCCGTACGCTTTTTATCGACGGTTGAGTGCTTCATAAACGCAGCTTTAATCGCAGAATAAAAAGCGATTTCGTTCTTGTAACCACACGTCTCATCCATGGTATTACACAACGAATACGCTTTACCAAGCGCAGCCATCACATCAAGAAAACGGCGTTTGCCATCGCGCACTTCATGGCCTTTATTATCGGTATGTGACAAACCCGACAGATGATTTACCGCGCCCGGCAGCAAGCGTAACGCCTCAGTTTCGAAGTCAGGACGGTAGTGAAATACCTTACCATCAACTGGCGTAGCAAACATACCGCGAACGATATCAACCTTTTCCATCAGTACCGAAAAGGCTTCGGCTGTATCAACCGTTGGTTGCCCTTTACCTTGGCTATTGGTGTAGGTTTTGAGTGCGTTTTTTAGCTCATTGGCGATGCCGATATAGTCAACCACCAGACCGCCCGGTTTATCTTTAAAAACGCGGTTTACACGTGCGATAGCCTGCATCAGGTTGTGACCTTTCATTGGCTTATCGACATACATGGTATGACAACACGGCGCATCAAAGCCTGTTAGCCACATATCACGTACAATGACCAATTGAAGCTCATCTTGAGTATCTTTATATCGAGCTTCGAAGAGCTTTTTGGTTTTCTTATCATGGATGTGCGGTTGCATCTTAGGTTTATCAGATGCGCTGCCTGTCATGACAATCTTAATGGCCCCTTTCGCGGGATCATCATTGTGCCACTCTGGTTTAATCGCAACAATCGCGTTGTAGAGATCAACACAGATTTCACGGCTCATGGCGACAATCATGGCCTTACCGGGGAACGTTTCGGTGCGCGTTGTAAAGTGATTCACCAAGTCCTGAGCCACTTGCAGGATGCGTGGCTCTGCACCGACGAGCTTTTCAAGCGTTGCCCATTGAGATTTGATTTTCTCTCGGCTCGCGGTCTCTTCATCCTCACCGATCTCATCGTCGATTCGGTCATTAAGCTGCTCGATTTCAGCTTGGTTGATATCCAGCTTAGCGAGGCGCGACTCATAATAAATGGGAACCGTTGCCCCATCATCGACCGCATCTTGAATATCGTATATAGAAACATATTCACCAAACACTCCACGCGTGTCTTTGTCATCAACGGCAATTGGCGTCCCCGTAAAGCCAATGAAAGAAGCATTAGGCAGCGCATCACGCAGGTATTTCGAATACCCGTACACGTACTTAGCGTCGATAACATTATCATCCCCATCTTTGACTGATACTAACCTAGATTTGTTACCATATTGACTGCGGTGCGCTTCATCCGATACCACCACAATATTGGCACGCTCAGATAAAACAGGGTGCTCTGTTTCATCTGCCAATAACGCAAATTTTTGAATCGTGGTGAAGATGATGCCGCCTGATTGACGGTTGAGTAGCAAATCCCGCAATTCGTCACGATCATCAGCTTGCTGAGGAATTTGCTTTAGCGTCTCGCTCGCCATACTGAAGGTATTAAACAGCTGACCATCTAAGTCATTTCGGTCGGTAACCACAACAATGGTTGGGTTGTTCATCGCGGGTTGCTGCAATAACTTACTGGCATAACAAACCATAGAGATACTTTTGCCACTGCCTTGAGTATGCCAGACCACGCCAGCTTTACCGCTGCCGGCTTTGATGTTCTCTAAACCCTTCGTTGCTTGAACTTGATACTTCCCAACACTTTCAGCCACCATAGGTAAATCACCATCAACCTGTTTTGCTTTAACGGTGGCGTCTACCGCAGCACGAACAGCATGAAACTGGTGATACCCTGCAATTTTTTTAATCATTTTGTCATGGTCGGTTTCAAACAAGATGAAATAGCGAATGTAATCTAGAAGCAAATCCGGTCTAAAGAACCCCCGCACCATGGTTTCTAACTGAAACTCTAGCAGTGGTTTATCATCTTCACCTGTAACGGTTTTCCACGGTAAAAATCGTTCTTGATTTGCCGTTAATGACCCCACTTTGGCAATGACACCATCACTAATGACCAAGGCTTCATTAAATACAAACAGATCCGATATTTCTTCTTTGTAGGTTTGAAGCTGGTTATAAGCATTCCAAATATCAGAATGCGTCTTGGCTGGATTTTTTAGCTCGATAACCGCAATCGGCAAACCATTAATGAACACCACTATATCCGGGCGACGGTTGCCCTTTTTACCTGTAATGGTGAACTGATTGACAACCAGAAACTCGTTGTTATCTGGATTGGTAAAGTCCATTAAACGGGCATGGGTGTGCTTGGTCTTGGTCTCTAACTGACCAGTTTCGCCATCGTCATACACGGTGTACTCAACAGGCACCCCCTCAATCAGGTATTTATGGAAAACTCGGTTGCTTTTGATCAGTACCGGCGTATCCGGGGTGCTCACCGTGTTGACCACCACAGCCAAGCTTTCTTGTGGTAGTTCGGGGTTCAGTACCTCTAAACGCTCAAGTAGGCGCTGTTTCAGCACGACTTGGTGATAATCGTCACGCTCAGGTGCACCACCGTCAGGGGCGATATCGTAGCCTTTTATGTAGAGGTAACCTTGGTCTACGAACCAATCAAGACAGAGCTGTTCTAGTTGGTTTTCTGTAATCATGACCACTCTCCGTTATTATTGGTCCCCAATCACGATGAATCTAGCGACCATAAACGAGCCAAGCCGTCAATTTTTGCTCAGGGTGCGCCTTACGCGTTTCTATGATCATGGCTACTCGGGTTGCCATTAGACAGCCTCTGCCTCTTGTTTGCTTGTCTCTAAATCAGGTAGCCATTGGATGGCCTCAATCAATGGTTTGCTTGTCTCTAACTCGATTTCGCCGGAAAGCAATTTAGGAAGCAGTGTGTCACGGAGCTTTACTAACTCTTGAGACTCCAAAATATTTGCTTCGATCTTGGCGAAGATTGGGGCAGCAAACTCATGGTACTTCTTAACTAGTTCAGTACTTGGGCAGGCAAACTCAAACGTTGTGATTCCTTTTGGAGATAAGTGTAATACCGTTGTTCCCGTAGCAAAGCTCTCTGCATAGCGGTGAAAGCGATACGTGCTCATTAGCCCATAAAAGTATTGCTTAGCATCAGTTTCTTTTGGACGTAGTATCGCAACATCAAGCGATGCAACCAACGTGTCATACTGTGGCGCTTCAATGACTAGTGCAGGTTTACCTACAATCTCTGCTGCTTGAGTAACGTCAGTTAATGACATTACTAAATCACCAGCCTCAATAACCTGTTGAGGTTTGTATGTACCAGTGTATTCCTTAAGGCCGTCCATTCTGTAGCCACCGCCACGTTTAAACGATTTCAAAGTAACTAGCGCGGTTGTTGACTCTTGGAGTTCAGAACTTTTATATGATTTGCCTTTCGTCAACTCAATATGATTGCCGACTTGATCAACAGGCCACCCCTCAGGAATCAAACCCAACTCAGACTCAACAAGCTTTTCTGGGAATAGCGAGGCAGTAGCTGCATCCATACCTTCCGGTTGTTCGCCGTTCATCTTGGCTTTGACTGGATCGAAGTCGACAAACCATGACTTGAAGATGGCTTGTGCCATCTGCTCTAAGGTTTGGTTGGTAGCTGTAGCCAATTCATTTTTTCTGTCTAGCTCATCTAAGATTTTGGCTACATAGTCTTGAGTTTCCTTGTTTGGTAACTCAACTGGTATCTTTGAAAGGGTCGCTTGAGTTAAGTTCGATATAACAGAGCCTGTTGTTATTCTGACAAATATCTCCCTGTACTTAGCGCTACGGAGTAAATAATAAAGATATAAAGGATTTACTTTGCTTTCATCGAATAGCCTAAAACGGATTGTAAAACCACTAAAAATACAATTTTCTGGATAGTCATTGACAATAGCAACTTGACCGGAACCTTCTGCTTTAAGAGAAGACCGCGCAAAAAGCAGATCATTTTTTCTTACTAGATAGTCATCTAACTTTTTTAAAGTCCCAATTCTTATCGAACTTAATCCTTCTGTATCAACATAACGCCCTCTAAAAAGCTGCTTAACACTCATTACAGGACAACCATCTCCTGCATCATTTTTATTAAAGTTTGCTCCATTTTTAAGACTACCCAACTCCCCGAGGTCATAAGTCATTAAATCAAAGCTCATAGCCCAACCCCGCTAAGTTCTTCTTGATCTCTGCTTCTAGCGTTGCTGACTCCGCAAACTGCTCGCTTAAATTAGCGGTTAGCGCAGCCATCTTCTCACCGAATGGAATACCGTCATCTAGCTCTTCAGCAGCGCCAACGTAGCGCCCCGGAGTTAATACAAAATCGTGCTTGGTGATTTCGTCAAGGGTTGCTGATTTACAGAAACCCGCTTGGTCTTCATAAGCGATGCCGTTTACTTCTATCCCTGTTTTCCAAGCATGGTAAAGGTCTGCGACTTTTTGAATGTCATCACGGGTGAAATCACGCAGCACGCGGTCTTTCATGTAACCGAGGTTACGTGCATCAATAAATAGCACTTCACCTTTGCGATCACGCAGTTTGCGGCCTGCTTTATCAGTGCGAGCGGTTTTGTTCTTGGTTAGGAACCAAATACATGCTGGGATCTGGGTGTTGGTAAACAGTTGACCCGGCAGCGCCACCATGCACTCCACTAAATCGTTTTCAATCAAGGAAGCACGGATTTCACCTTCATTATTGGTACTGGAGCTCATCGAACCATTGGCAAGTAACAAGGCTTGCGAGCCATCTGGTGCAAGGTGATAAAGCATGTGCTGCATCCACGCAAAGTTCGCGTTACCCGAAGGCGGATTGCCGTAGATCCAACGAGGATCGTTATCATCAACACCTGTGTTCCACTCTTTCATGTTGAACGGTGGGTTCGCCATGATGAAATCAGCACGAAGATCTGGGTGCTGTACGTTGGTGTAGGTACTGGCAGGCTCTTTACCGAAGTCGTAATCCAAACCACGGATCGCCATGTTCATCGCCGCGAGCTGCCATGTGGTGTGGTTGTATTCCTGACCGTAGATAGAGATCTTCTGCTTTTGCGTTAACGGGTCGACTTCTTTTTGATTTGCTCTGCGCTCGATAAACTTCTCCGATTGCACAAAGAAGCCGCCGCTGCCCATTGCAGGGTCATAGACGCGGCCTTCAAACGGTTCAATCATTTCAACAATCAGCGATACGATAGAGGCAGGCGTATAGAAAGCCCCGCCTCGCTTACCCTCAGCAAGAGCAAATTGACCTAACATGTATTCGTATACATGCCCTAGGATGTCTTTGCTGTTTAGATCAGCATGAACAAATGGGATAGTCGCAATCAGGTTGATAAGCTCATTGAGCTTCGCTTGGTCAATCTTTAATGAAGAATATGACTTATTGAGCGCACCTTTAAGTTTTGTGGGATTTTCACGTTCAATGCCTTCAAGTGCGTTATCAATTAGGTGACCAACAGAAGTGATTTTCTTGGTGACTTTTGACTGATTTGGACCGTCAATCTCAAGGTCTGCACCACCAATCACACGAGGGCCATTATCTTGCAGGAACTGCCAACGTGATTCGGTTGGTAGCCAGAACACGTTCTTCTCGGTGTAGAAGTCGCGAACTTCTAGTTCATTGGCAATCTCTTCTGCCAGTTCTTCTTCCGAGAAGTCGGCTGGATCTAGGTAGTATTCATGATCTGGGTTAGCGAGGTCAGCTTTGATTTCATCCTGACGTAACTTAAATGCATCAGAAACGTATTTAACGAAGATTAGACCCAACACGGCATGCTTGTACTGTGCCGCATCGAGCGTTGAGCGCAGCTTTTCTGCTGCTGTCCAGAGCTTACTTTCAAGCTCTTTCAGGAATAGTTGTTCTTGCTGGTTCATTTGAGTTTACTTAATATGCAACAATGCACACATAATAGCAGTCAACTATCAATTTACTTTGACTTATGTCTTATTTGATGGTGATTTTTTGTGCAACAATGCGCGCATCGCGATGGCTTAAAACAAAGGTAAACGAGTTGGTCAGAAAAAGCGTTCAAGCGAGAAGATACCCGTTTTTATTATCAATTTTTTAGTGGTAAAAGGTAATCACGGGGCATTCCTGTGTTAAGCCTCTTAGTAACGACAAAACGCCACAAGTAAATGTTCACTTCCCCTATCACTTTACCGCACATCATAAAATTTAAAGACTGAGCCTTCAAAAGGGATATTGAATCGTCTCGATAGAAATTTTTCTTCTTAATGAGTGTTTGAACCTAGGTAAGAACATAACGCGTTGAGAGTAGATTCTTAGTCTCGCTAAGGCTCGCTGGAATGACGCTTTCTGACTACTCTACTGTTTAATTTATCGTCATTCTGAACAGCGAGGGACGAGCGTGATTCAGAATCTATTCGCCAAGTGCTCGGAAGGTGCTGCAGCCCCCAGAAAATCCCTGCATTCATTAAGCACTTACAGCATCAAGCGAATCTAAATGAGCAAAAAAAGTAGAACACCTGAGAGGGAAGATTTGTTCAAAACTTAGTTAGACCGGGCTCTTGAATAGACTCTAGCATAAAGCATGTTTCCACTTTCAAATTGAAACTCAATATAAGAAGTCATTCTGCAAAGCGCTTCTCATCTTCATAGCTATTTTTAAAACACTGATTTTAAAGGCCAAAATATTGGTGCATATTTTGCGTGTGATACGTGTTGGCTGGGGGGTAATTGGCGATGACATACAGGGCAGAAATTGACGGATTAAGAGCAATTGCAGTCTTACTGGTTATTTTTTTCCATTCAGATCTAGAGACATTTGCTGGTGGTTTTATTGGCGTGGATGTTTTTTTTGTCATCAGCGGCTATTTAATCACAACCTTAATAATAAGCGATTTAGATAAAAACCAGTTTAGCCTTGCTGCTTTCTATGAACGTCGTGTTCGCAGAATATTACCTTTGTTGTTGCTCGTAGTGGCGACGTGTTATCTGCTCTCTTGGTGGTTATTTCTCCCCAATGCGCACAAAGAGGTGGGCGAATTTTCTGTCTCTTCTATTCTGTCAGCGTCTAACCTTCTCTTGTATCTCAAAGGACATAACTATTTTGGGCTAGAAGAGCAAGCCAATCCCCTTTTTCATACTTGGAGCTTAGGGGTTGAAGAGCAGTATTACCTTGTGATTCCTTTGCTGCTTATGCTGCTGGCTCGCAGCAAATTTATGTCTTATGCGGTCTTTTTCTTAGCGGCATTTGTTCTTAGCCTAATCACCATTTGGTATGCAGGCAGTGACTCTGACTTCGCGTTTTACATGATTTTTTCCCGCGCTTGGGAATTGATGGCAGGTTCGCTTGTCGCTCTAATCATGCGCAAAGCCACGATAAAACCCAGCAATTTCCTGGTCATGATTGGTTTGATTCTGATACTCGCCTCGGCCATTTTGCTAGACAAATCAAGAGATGGTGCGGGCCTGATACTCTTGGTCCCTGTGGTTGGTACCGCGTTGATCATTCTATTCTCATCCCAAGACAGTTCGCTCGGTAAAGCATTAGGCTACAAGCCCATCGTTTTTATTGGGCTACTCAGTTATAGCCTCTATTTATGGCACATTCCTTTGTTGGTCTTTTATCGATACCTACTGGCTTCGGTGCAAGAATTTAACTTCGCGTTTTATCTCGCGACTCTTATTACGCTTTCTTACTTAACTTGGCGCTTTGTTGAAAAGCCATTTCGTAGCCGTAAAAAAATCGGTGTGACCACACTGGCTGCCTCAATAGTATTGGTCACCCTACCGCTGTTGACCTTTGGCGTGGTCGGTCATAAAAACGGTGGTTTTCCAGATCGCAGCGCGTTTTTTGAAGCCATGCGGGTGAATAATGGTTACGGCATCGCTTGTAACGGCAACACTGGCATTAATGATGCCTGCTCTTCGTCTTCTAAGCCTACCGTCGCCGTTCTGGGTAACAGTCATAGCATGGTGTTTGTTCAGGAACTGGCCAAGGAGACACCTACGGGGGTGGTTCAACTCACACAGGATTCTTGCGCCATTGGCTATGTTGATAAGATTCCAGGTGCAAACTATTTGTCTTGCAGCCGTTTTTTTACTGAGGCAGTAAAAACCATTCGGGATACCCCTTCCATCCGTCGCGTGGTTATTTCTTCTAACTTCAACAAAGAATTGTCCCAGCCATCTTACCAAGCTTCACTGACTCGCCTGTTGAACGAGCTAGGAGATCGAGAGGTTGTCGTCTTTGGCCCAACACCTTCCGCGCCGCATGCGATTGGCGAGTGTTTATGGAAGGCGCGGCTATTTGGTGACGATGCCGTTAATGAATGCGACTTCTCATTGAAGCCGTCACACAAAGATCACATGGCGGCGCTGGCAGCATACTTTGAGCCATTCAAACATGTGGAGTTTATCGACCTTACCCACTACATCTGTCAGCAAGGCCATTGCGTCATGAGAGTCGGTAACAACAACGCTATGTATACCGATGCAAACCACCTTTCCTACAAAGGTGCAGAGATCGTGCTACGCAACTACCAGAAGAAAGTAGAAAACGTCCCACAGCTGGCCGTGCAGTATTAAAACGCACTATCCTCAGTGACTTCAAGATGCAGGATTCACAGTCTTGCCGTGATTCCCTGTTTAACCAAGCTAAGCGAGGAAAACAACGCGGTGCAGTAGCCAGTAACCGACTCCTTGTTGGAGATCCAGACGCTGGGCTTGTTATTTAAAGATTCTTGGGTCGAAAGCAAAATCGAGTTTCTCTGCCTTCTTCAATATGTCTTTCATCTTGGGGTGATTCGGGTTAACCACATAGTTGTTATCACGCGGAGAGATCGTCGAGGGTACTTGCAACGCGGCAAACTCGGGATGCGGATCGTTAAGGAACTGGTCGCCAATGTATTGTGTGGATTCACTGGCAGGAATCGAGCGCCAAGTGACGGGCAGATCTTCTTCATCTAGTGTTGCGATTAAGTATTCCGGCACCTCTATACGATACAAATCGTAGAGCTTGGTGATCGCGGGATCATTGTTGACATGAACAAAAACCTCTAACGAGCAGAGAGATTCCGATTGAGAAAAGTACAGAGCCTCGGTTCCTTTTGAATTCCATCGACCACCGTATAGCTTGGCGCCAATTGGGCTAAATGGAGATTCAGAAAATTTTTTTTGAGTCAGTCGATAGAGCTTCATGTTACGAGAAAACCCCGTGTTCAAGTCGCCCAATCAAATCTTTTACGATTTCGAAATCAACCGTGGTTGAAACCATATCCAAAGGGCGCTTGCCACCCAAACCGTATACATTTTCTCGCATCCAACCCAGCGCGCGCTCTTCATCATCAAACAGCTCTGTCGCAAGTTTAAGTAACATGGCCAAGCGGTAAATGGCGTCGCTCTCTTGCGTATTGAAACGCTCTTCGTTTTTAAGTCGACGTTTGATCGTGCTAACCGGGATCAGTGTGATGTGTTGGAATTCACTCTGAGAAAGTTTCACACGCTCAACGATATTGCGATATACCTTTGGCTCAAAACCTTTATGAACCGCATCGGTACGACCGGTTTCGGCATCTTCAATGCCTAGCATAAACCAGAAATTTGCCCTATGAGGCGGCTTTGGTTTAAAGCTTTTTAATGTTGCAGTCGCCATGCTGAGCTCCTGTAGACCAAATGGTCTTGTTATTATGGTCCATATGAGCTCAATTATCAATAATAGAAGACAGTATCGCCTCAACAAGTGCCGACTCACGCT
>NZ_ABGR01000030.1 GCF_000171815.1 Vibrio sp. AND4
AAAATAGCGAGCTAGGTGCTCGCTATTTTAATGGTTACTTGCTTTGGCATGGTGGACTGTTCTGCTTCTTGCTGCGCACTTGCTTCTTGAGACTCGTTTTCTTCAGAAGGGGGCGCCACTTCAACGGCGCCTGAAACCGGTTCAGCCAAGGTTTCTAATGCACCAGAAACCAGCGGTGTGGGCGCGAGAGGTGGGATCACTTGTAGCTCATCGGTATCTTCATCAATTGTAGGCTTTTGACTCACATGACCAATGATCGATTGGTAGTAACGGCGAATGTTCTCGACGTAACTACGTGCTTCATCACCACGCGCATAACCGTAACGAGTTTGGCTGTAGTAACGTTTCTGACGCAGCAATGGCAGACGTTCTTTCACATCTGACCACGCATTTGGATCACCACCTTGCGCTTTAGTCAGACGTCTGGCATCCATCATATGGCCATAACCAATGTTGTAAGATGCTAATGCAAACCAAATCTTCTCGTGCTTATTGATCGAGTCTGGGATACGAGCCACGATACGGCGCAGGTATTCCACACCACCACGAACCGATTGTTCTGGGTCAAGGCGGTCAGTGACGCCGACACTTTTCGCCGTTGGTAACGTCAACATCATCATGCCGCGCACACCGGTCGGTGACTTGGCTTTTGGTTTCCAGTGAGACTCCTGATAAGCCAATGCGGCAATCAAGCGCCAGTCGAACTCTTCACTGTATTTTTGAAACAGTACTGACCATTTCGGCAAGGTGTTATTCAATGCACGAATAAAGGCACGAGTGTCCACGTAATCGAAAGCTTCAATGTGGCCGATGTATTTCTCTTCTAATGTTGCTAACTCACCAGACTGCTTAATATTGCCGAAGAACTCGATCAGCATCGCATACAAGCTTTCATCTTCAGAGCGACGAGTAAACCAAGAAACCGGTTGGTCTTCGGTGAGCTCAAAAGCCAGAGCGAGATCTGGGTATAGGCGCTGAGCCAGAGACAACTCCACTGAATCAGTGACGGTAAAGCGCAGCTCACCGGTTGATACGTGCTTCAACAGGTCACGCGTATCGGCGTCACCAATAATTTCGAATTGCAGATCAGGGTGTTGTTTTTGCAGTGCGGTTAACGTCGGCACAAATTGTGATTGCTCAACAATTTTTAGCGTATTTGCGCCTGCATTACTGTCAGCACTCCCAACGTTGTTATCTTTCGACTCTTGATACTTAATCAGTTGGTCCACATCGCGAGGGCGGATCTGGCCTTTCTTATACACCACTTGTTGGCTTACATAGTAGTAAGCGGGCCCAGGGCGAAAGCGCTGCACCGCCTGAGAGGTTTGATTCAAACCTGTTGCTATGATGTCGATATCGCCTTTTTTGAGGGCAGGGAACAGCTCCGCTTGACGAAAGGCAGGTTTAATTTCTAACTTCACACCGAGTTGCTCTGCAAAATTACGCGCCAGTTCGTAATCTAAGCCAGCAGGGCCATCGGGGCCAATGTAGTAGGAGAGTTGGTTGTTCAGCGTACCAACACGTAGAACGCCACGCTCTTGGATTTTCTCGAATTCACTTTTGGGTTCCGATTCAATCTGACAGGCAGAAAGGATAAGCACAGAGGCGAAAAGCAGGGCGCTGCGCTTGAGTCGGTTGAACTGACTTATTTGCATAAATTCGGTACGTCTCGATAATTTTCTAGCTGCCTTTATATCAAAGCAAACAGGTGGGGCATAGTGAATCAGACAGATAGAGTGCGACATTGTGTGATTTATCGACATTTTGGTCTCAAATCAAATTTGATAAAAAAATGACGCAAACGGTTGCTTTTGATGTTACATCACAAAAACAATTGCTATATAATGCGCTCGCAACGAAGAGGTGGCATCGGCATAGGTTTGAAAAACCTTCGGGAATAGCTTCGAAGAAAACAGTATAACCCACTGAATTTATTCCAATATCACCTTAATCACTTGCAATAAGAGACCTAAGCACATGAGAATTTTGCGTGGCTCCCCAGCTCTTTCTGAGTTTCGTGTAAATAAACTACTGGAACTTTGTCGTGAACAAGATCTGCCTGTCACGGGTATTTACGCAGAGTTCATGCACTTTGCGGATCTAAAGTCTGACCTTGATGCTCAAGAGTTGGAAAAACTGGAAAAATTGCTGACTTACGGTCCGACGATCGAAGAGCATGAGCCAGAAGGTCTGCTACTACTTGTTACGCCTCGCCCGGGTACGATTTCGCCTTGGTCTTCTAAATCTACTGATATCGCGATCAACTGCGGCCTAGACAAGGTGAAACGTCTTGAACGCGGCACAGCATACTACGTAGAAACTTCAACGCCATTAAACGATGTTCAAATTGCAGATGTAAAAGCACTTATCCATGATCGTATGATGGAAGTGACGTTTACTGACTTCGCTGCAGCGAGCGCGTTATTCCAAGCAGCAGAGCCTGCTCCTGTCGCAGACGTTGACCTATTAAATGGTGGTCGTGCTGCGCTTGAAAACGCAAACGTTACCTTGGGTCTTGCTCTTGCCGATGATGAGATCGAATACCTTTACGATGCGTTCGTAAACAAACTTGAACGCAATCCGACTGATATCGAGCTGATGATGTTTGCACAGGCGAACTCAGAGCACTGTCGTCACAAGATCTTCAATGCAGACTGGACTATCGACGGCGTGAAGCAAGAGAAGTCTCTGTTCAAGATGATCAAAAATACATTTGAAACCACACCGGAAAACGTGCTGTCTGCTTACAAAGACAACGCCGCAGTCATGGTGGGTTCAGAGGTTGGTCGTTTCTTCCCAAATCCAGAAACTCGTCAGTACGGTTACAGCCAAGAGAAAGCGCACATCTTAATGAAGGTGGAAACGCACAACCACCCAACGGCTATCTCTCCTTGGCCGGGTGCTTCTACAGGTTCGGGCGGTGAAATCCGTGATGAAGGCGCGACAGGCATTGGTGGTAAGCCAAAAGCTGGCTTGGTTGGTTTCACAACATCTAACCTACGTATTCCTGGGTTTGAACAGCCATGGGAAACCGATTTTGGTAAGCCGGGGCGCATCGTTAACGCTCTAGACATCATGCTCGAAGGTCCACTTGGTGGTGCGGCGTTCAACAATGAATTTGGTCGCCCAAACCTACTGGGTTACTTCCGTACTTATGAAGAGAAAGTTAACTCTCACGCTGGTGAAGAAGTGCGTGGCTACCACAAGCCAATTATGATTGCTGGTGGTATGGGTAACATCCGTGACGAGCACGTTCAGAAGAAAGAGATCCCTGTCGGGGCAAGCCTCATCGTTTTGGGTGGTCCTGCGATGAACATCGGTCTTGGCGGTGGTGCGGCTTCTTCAATGGCATCTGGTCAATCGGCAGAAGACCTAGATTTCGCTTCAGTACAGCGTGAAAACCCAGAAATGGAGCGTCGCTGTCAGGAAGTGATTGACCGTTGTTGGCAGCTTGGCGAACAGAACCCAATTGCGTTTATCCACGATGTGGGCGCTGGCGGTATCTCTAATGCACTGCCAGAGCTGGTAGACGATGGTGAACGTGGTGGTATTTTCCAACTGCGCGATGTTCCCAATGACGAGCCAGGTATGAGCCCACTTGAGATCTGGTGTAATGAATCTCAAGAGCGTTACGTCATGGCGGTTGCGCCAGAGAACATGGAAGTATTTGATGCGATCTGTAAGCGTGAGCGCGCGCCATATGCGGTAGTTGGTATCGCCACAGAAGAGCGTGAGCTGAAACTAGAGGATTCACACTTCGAGAATACGCCAATCGACATGCCAATGGATGTTCTTTTAGGTAAGACCCCTAAGATGCACCGTGATGCGAAGACGCTAAAAACCAATAGCCCTGCAATTAATACAGATAACATCGAGCTAAACCAAGCCGCAGACCGTGTTCTGCGTCTTCCAACCGTTGCAGAAAAAACCTTCCTTATCACTATCGGTGACCGCTCGGTGACAGGCCTAGTTGCGCGTGACCAGATGGTTGGCCCATGGCAGGTGCCGGTTGCCAACTGCGCAGTGACCGCAGCAAGTTATGATACGTACCATGGTGAAGCGATGTCGATGGGTGAGCGTACGCCTGTTGCGCTGCTCGACTTCGGAGCATCGGCTCGTCTCGCGGTGGGTGAAGCAATCACGAACATTGCAGCGACCAACATCGGCGATATCAAGCACATCAAACTGTCCGCAAACTGGATGTCTCCAGCAGGTCACCCGGGTGAAGACGCGGGTCTTTACGAAGCAGTGAAAGCCGTGGGTGAAGAGCTATGTCCTGCGCTGGGTCTGACTATCCCGGTGGGCAAAGACTCAATGTCGATGAAGACCAAGTGGGAAGAGAACGGCGAACAGAAAGAAGTCACGTCGCCATTGTCTCTTGTTATCACTGCGTTTGCGCGTGTTGAAGATGTACGTAAGACAATCACTCCGCAACTTCGCACTGACAAAGGTGATACTAGTCTTGTACTTATCGACCTGGGTAACGGTAAAAACCGTCTAGGCGCAACGGCACTGGCACAGGTTTACAAGCAGCTTGGTGACAAGCCAGCAGACGTAGACAACGCAGCGCAGCTAAAAGGTTTCTACGAAGGTGTTCAAACTCTCGTCGCAAACGACCAAGTCTTGGCTTACCACGATAAAGGTGATGGCGGTCTGTTTGTTACGCTTGCTGAGATGGCATTCGCGGGTCACTGTGGTGTGAAAGCAGACATCGCAGATCTTGGTGAAGATGCTCTAGCTGTACTATTTAACGAAGAATTGGGTGCAGTGCTTCAGGTTCACAACCATGACCTAGACGCGGTACTTTCTACTCTGGCGGCGAATGGCTTAGCTGCATGTTCACATGTAATCGGCACCGTTATTGGTGAGGGCGCTGCGTCTGATGAGCTAGTGATCACTTCTGGTGAGAAAGTTGTTCTTGAGCGTAACCGTACTGAACTGCGTACTATCTGGGCTGAGACAACGCACAAGATGCAAGGTCTACGTGATAATCCAGCATGTGCTGATCAAGAGCATGAAGCGAAGAAAGACAACTCTGACCCGGGTCTAAACGTTAAGTTAAGTTTCGACGTGAACGAAGACATCGCAGCGCCATACATTGCCGCTTCTATGATTAATAAGGGCGCTAAGCCTAAGATGGCAATACTGCGTGAGCAAGGCGTTAACTCGCATGTTGAAATGGCGGCAGCCTTTGACCGTGCAGGTTTTGAAGCAACCGATATTCACATGAGTGACATTCTGACTGGTCAAGCGGTTCTAGAAGAGTATCACGGCTTAGTCGCTTGTGGCGGTTTCTCTTACGGTGATGTTCTTGGTGCGGGTGAAGGTTGGGCGAAGTCTATCTTGTTCAACGAGCAAGCTCGCAATCAGTTCGAAGGCTTCTTCCAACGTGAAGATACCTTCTCTCTCGGTGTGTGTAACGGCTGTCAGATGCTATCGAACCTGAAAGAGCTGATCCCGGGCGCAGACTTATGGCCTCGCTTTGTTCGCAACGAATCTGAACGTTTCGAAGCACGTTTCAGTTTAGTGGAAGTTCAGAAGTCCGACTCTGTATTCTTCGATGGTATGGCAGGCTCTCGCATGCCAATCGCAGTATCTCACGGTGAAGGTCGCGTTGAAGTGCGTAATGCTGACCACCTTGCCGCGATTGAAGCATCAGGTACAGTTGCGGTTCGTTACGTGGACAACCAAGGCAATCCAACTCAGCAATACCCGAACAACCCGAACGGTTCGCCAAACGCAATCACTGGCTTAACGACTCAAGATGGTCGCGTCACTATCATGATGCCGCATCCAGAACGTGTATTCCGTACCGTTGCGAATTCATGGTCTCCAGAAGGTTGGGGCGAGAACGGCGCTTGGATGCGTATGTTCCAAAACGCACGTAAGAACATAGGTTAAGTACGGCCTAGTTCGTCAACATTCACGAAATAGATAAGCGCCAGTTAACAGACTGGCGCTTTCTTTATTTTAGGGAATCGAAAACGGACTTGCTCCTACAGGACGCTACGCTTGGAGAGTCGGGAACGCTTCGCTCTAGAAATCGAGAGATGTGTGCTGGAATACTAGATGTAAATATATGGACTCAAAGGGGTTGACAGTATTCGTTCCTAAATAGACAAAATGAAATCGTCTCCCGTCTCCCGTCTCCCGTCTCCCGTCTCCCGTCTCCCGTCTCCCGTCTCCCGTCTCCCGTCTCCCGTCTCCCGTCTCCCGTCTCCCGTCTCCCGTCTCCCGTCTCCCGTCTCCCGTCTCCCGTCTCCCGTCTCCCGTCTCCCGTCTCCCGTCTCCCGTCTCCCGTAAAAAACTTGCAGCGTTTCGGCAACTTTTGTGCTCTAATACCGCGCTTACCAAGGGATGGTGTTGAACAGCTCAGCTTAGATGGAGTTATCAAGTTGACCGAATCCCTGATTAATCCCTTAGGAAATGAAAAATGTCTAAAAATCCAAAATTTGCTATCCGCGTAACTGAAAAACGTAACGGTTGGAGCGCAGAGATCACTCGTCAAGTAACGTCTCGTAAAACTGTAGTATCAAAACGTGAAACCGGTTTTGACAGCGAAGAGAAAGCACAAGCTTGGGCAGAGCAAGAGCTCGTGAGTTTTGTTCAAAACCAAGTGGTTCGTAACGAGCGTAAAGCGACACAGCGTCAAGAACGTGAAGAACGCGAAGCAGAGCAGCTCGCGGCAAAAGCACGCAAAGAAGAAGCTCGTAAAGCAAGCGAAGCTGAATCTGACGAAGAGTAATCTCAGCTTACTCGATGGTCTACTTGCATCATCAATGTTGAATCAAAAAATGCCTCGAGTTTATCTCGGGGCATTTTTGTTTTTGGTGTTTATATCCAAGCCCTCAATGTAGCCAAACGGTCACAATATATAAGCAATCTTAATGTATAAAACCAACCTAAGCCCTAGAACGCAAACCAACTTACTATTGCGGTATCAAGTGTCTCTCGCTGAACTTGGGGATATGATCTTTCCTAAGTTTTTTAGGCGTGTGAATTGGCTGCAAATCAATGTTGTGTAATCCGTCTGACAAATCGGTGGCTTCACCATAGTCGTAATCCCGTGCTTCGGTAACTTCATCCTTTGCATATGGGGATTCAGTGGGCGCTTCATCGATTTTCCACGTGATCGCATCTGGTTTCGCATCAAGATCCAAGTCATCATGGACTTTTTGAGCGTAGTGATCGGCGGTTTGCTCTTGATTGCTTTGTTTTTGCAAGTACTCCGCAATTTCTCCTGATGCTTGAGCATAAGTCAGGCTGGGGAAGGTGATTCCCACAATAATAAGTAGTCTGTAAGTATTATTCATTGTGATTCATAAGCAAAAAGAAAGATACCCTAATTGCGAATGAGAATGGTTGCAATTGGTTTGTTGTATGAATGTGTCACGCGAACTTCTGGTTCAACCTTTTGGTTTGAATATAGGGAATAAAAAGCCCAGATAGATATCTGGGCTTCAATACGTTTGTTGGCTATTACTGCTGAGTTTCCAGTGGAATTTGACCTGTGGTCACTTGGTCGACATCGAACTCAGTTAGCCCCTCAATGTAGCTTCCTACTGCCTGCTCAACCATTTCATCGTCTTGTTTGAAATAAGCGATGTGGAAGATAGCATCCCCTTCGTTAACGAGCGGTAATGTTTGTTGACCAATAACAATACCGCCTTTTGGTGCCAGCAGCTCAAGTTCGTCATGACCAAGAGGCGAGCTGATATAAGCAAGAGTCTCACCTTCTTCTACTTTATCCCCCAGGTTCACGACGGTGCGAAGGATGCCGTTGCCCGATGCGCGAACCCAACTGGTGGATTTGGCAATGATTGGCTCTGGCAGCTTCTTGCGGCTCGCGCGTAACATACCGATCGCTTGCATGACACGTTGAACACCTAATACACCAGCACTAATCGACAGCGGATCAAAACGTAATGCTTCGCCTGCTTCATAAGTGAGCACAGGAATCTCACACTTCTCCGCTTCACTTCGCAGAGAACCATCGCGTAGAGCAGAGTCTACGATCACGGGTGTCGCAAATGCTTTGGCAATACGCAGCGTTTCGGGATTGCTCAAGTTAGCGCGGATTTGCGGCAGGTTGGTACGGTGAATTGCACCCGTATGGAGATCCAAAATATAGTCACACCGTTTCGCAATGTTGTTGAAGAATCCATAGGCCATGCGTGATGCCAACGCACCTTTCTCGCTACCTGGGAAGCATCGATTAAGGTCGCGTCGATCTGGTAGATAGCGCGATTTGTGGATAAAGCCGAATACGTTCACGATAGGTACAGCAACCACAGTGCCTTTCAGCTTGGCTGGATCCAATTGGTTGATCATCTGACGAACGATTTCTACGCCATTAAGCTCATCACCATGGATTGCGGCATTCACCATCAGCACTGGACCTGCTTGTTTACCATGGATTATTTCCACTGGAATAGAAAGCGGTGAGTGCGTGTAAAGCTGTGCTGCTTCAAATTCGGTTTCTAGTCGTTGTCCTGGCTGTACTTGGTGCCCGAGTAGCTCGAATACTTTGCTTTTTTTACTTCTGGCCATAAACCATCTCTGTCAAATACGTTATCAACAATGTAACAACTGGTTCAAAATCATACTAATCATTCTTCTTTAGATGACGAAAAATATTTTTTGTTGAAGTGGTAAATATTTCATCAGTTGTGTGGAGAATGTAAGCAGATAGGGGGGAATAGCTGAGCGTATTTAGTAAGGGTATGGCATGCTTTAAGTTTGAATATTCATCGGGTGAATAAGGCTGTGTTAGATTTAATACTTATATTTCTTTCGAGAAAAACGGCCTTTTACCTGAGGTTTTTATCCGCTAATATCCACGCCAAATTTTTGAACGAATACGGTTTAACTAGAGGTTCTTATGAAAAAGGCAATCGTAAAAATTGGTGTACTGACTGCCGCGGCAGTTTCTCTTTCTGGTTGTGTGGGTAGCAACGCAGTGACAGGTTACGTGATGGGCTTTAACATTAAAGCTGTTGACAACCGTTACGCTCGTGGTGGTCTAAACATGCTGATGGCGCCAGTTTACGGTGTTGCTATTGCGGCTGACTACATCGTGTTTAACTCTCTAGAGTTTTGGACAGGTAAGAACCCGCTCAACGGTAAGTCACACGTTTTTGATAAGAAGGTCGACACTTACATCGATGTTAACCATAAGTTAGATAACTCTCTAAAAACAGCGCCAGTTGGTCCTCTGACGAACAACCGTGTTATCGAGCAAGGTCAAATGCAACAGATCGACGAGAACACAGTTCAAATGGACATCACTTACAACAACGGTGAGAAAGCGACGCTAATTGGGGTTCGTGAGGGAGATTTCGTTACTTACTCCATCGATGGTGAAGTTGTTGCTAAGACTTCTATGGATGAGCTGGCGGCATACGCGCAAACTCGTGCATAATTTACAAACGAGTGAGCGTAGTAAAGTTCACAATAAAAAGGGTGCCTCGGCACCCTTTTTTGTTTTTCAAGATTTGGTTCGGATTACGCTTTTTCTGGAATCGCTTCTAGAAGTGCGACCATTTGATCCCAGTAAAGTTGAACAGTATCAATTTTTACTTTTTCATCTGGAGAGTGAGGGAATTTGATGGTTGGGCCGAAAGAAACCATGTCCATGTTTGGATAAGGTTCTTTAAATAGGCCACATTCTAGCCCTGCGTGGATCACCATGATGTTTGGTTTGTGACCGTAGATGCCTTCGTACATATCACGGAATATTGCCATGATTTCTGAATCTGCATCTGGTTTCCAACCTGGGTAAGCGCCTGAAAACGCGATTTGAGAACCTGCAAGTTCAGCAACTGATTGAAGCATGCCGACGACTTGGCTGCGACCTGAATCGATCAGAGAGCGAATGAGGCAAAGAACAGTGACTTTGTTTTCTTCCGTTGTGATGACACCAACGTTAAGTGATGTTTCAACCACGCCTTCTATTTCATCGCTCATGCGCATTACGCCGTTCGGACAAGCATTAAGCGCTGCGATGAAACTTTGTTGGTCTGCAATCGTAAATGCTTGTGCATCTGTTGTAACGGCTTGGTTGAAAGTCACGATGTCCGTTTCAATTTTACCCAGTTCAGCTTTAAGTAACTCAGTGTAACCATTGAATCGCTCTGCGAGTTTGTCCTGGTTTTCAGCGGGTAGGGCCACGGTAACGAATGCTTCACGAGGGATAGCGTTACGCAGACTGCCACCACGGAATTCAATCAGGCGCAGATCCAATTCTTGTGCGTAACCCGCTAAGAAACGACCGACAAGTTTGTTTGCGTTACCTCGGCCCGTATGAATGTCACAACCAGAATGACCTCCTTTTAGGCCCTTTAGCGTGAGTTGACGAGTCACAAAGCCTGCTGGAATGTCATCACGTGTTATATCGAATGTCATTGCGCCGTCGATACCACCAGCACAACCCATGTACACTTCGCCTTCTTGCTCTGAGTCGGTGTTGAGAAGAATGTCACCTTCCAACCAGCCTGCTTCGAGGCCAAAGGCGCCAGTCATGCCTGCTTCCTCATCAATCGTTAGCAGTACTTCGATAGGGCCGTGTTTGATTTCAGTAGAAGCAAGAACCGCAAGGCAAGAGGCCATACCAATGCCGTTGTCTGCACCTAGTGTTGTTCCTTTGGCCGTTACCCACTCGCCATCAATGTAGGGTTGGATAGGGTCTTGAGTGAAGTCGTGGTCAGTGTCTTCGTTCTTTTGCGGTACCATATCTATGTGCGCTTGAAGAACGACGCCTTTTTTGTTTTCCATACCTGGCGTTGCTGGTTTTTTAATGAACACGTTTCCAGTTGGATCACGGCGCACGTTAAAACCTTGCTCTTTAGCCCAAGTAACAATGTACTGCGCTAACGCCTCTTCATGTTTAGAAGGGTGGGGGATTGAACAAATCTTATCGAAAAACTGCCAAAGTGGAGCAGGTGATAAGGTACTGATTTCAGAATGGAATTCAGACACGAAAGACTCCTTTTTATATGCTTTGCCAAATTTAAACCGTAAATCTAATGTACATTTAGTTGTAAATGCTAATCGGTTTTGGCTTGGAATTATTTTCAGCATACCATTACAGACGCCGTTCTAGTAGTTGTGTGGAAAAGGATTTGGCTTAGAACTGTCACAGATTATGAACACAACTCTGTAAACGAGTGTGATGAAGACGGTGCGTATTGAAAGTTTGTTTATTCCTTAATTTACTGTTCTGTAGTTTATTTTCAAATATCCCCCATAATAGAATGAACTCATGATTGATTTGTGATCTTGATCACTTAATGCCTTGTAATTAAGTTCCGGTGTGGTATATTTATAACTAGCTTCTGAGAGAAGAATGAAATGCTCAAAGGATGAGTCCGTTTATCGCCTCCAAGGAACCGAGAAATCAACCAAGTTAGCAGTATTAATTGATTTAGAAGGTGATATTTATGAAAGGTTTACCAAGTGCAATGTTCTGGAGCAGCAAATCTGTTTACACCAGTAATTTTGTATATCCAACAAGCTTTGGTTACTAATTGAAGCCAAGGCATGTGATTGAACAAGTTTGTTCACCCCTATAAATTGGAATTTTTTTTCAGTGCATAGTACTGACATGATTCACCGCCACTCAAATTGAGTGGTGTTTTTTTATCTGCAATATCCAAATTCGACTACTTTCTCACCACCAAGCTGACATTCTAATAGTACATCTTCAACTTGTTTCATCTTCACGCTAAATCTGCGGGTATTTTACGTTCAAAACAGTGAGTTTATGTTTGAAAGTTTAATACATCGTTCAGTTTGTATTCCTTATGGTGCACAAAATATAATACTGTTAGCTATTGTTTATTAAAGATTAAATTTTTTTATTGTTTTAAATGCTAGCGAACGGGCCTCCTATCCAGCTAAAAAAAACGATTAGGGCGAACATTCTATCTGGAATTTGTGATTTGATGACTTTATAATCCAGGCTAATCGATTACGCAACCGTTTACTTTTTACCTTTTACAGGATTCGATCATGCTCGAAAGGCTCTTTAAACTTAGTGAAAATGGCACTAACGTGCGCACTGAGATCATTGCAGGTATCACGACCTTCCTCACCATGGCTTACATTATCTTTGTGAACCCAGCTATCCTCGCCGACACGGGTATGGATCGCGGTGCTGTGTTCGTTGCAACGTGTCTTGCTGCCGCTATTGGCTGCTTTATCATGGGGTTGGTAGCAAACTACCCAATCGCTCAGGCTCCTGGCATGGGCTTAAATGCGTTTTTCACCTATTCTGTCGTGTTGGGTATGGGTTACACATGGCAAGTAGCGTTGGCGGCTGTCTTTGTATCTGGCCTACTGTTCATTGCCTTGAGCATATTCAAGATTAGAGAGTGGATCATTAACTCGATTCCATTATCACTGCGTACTGGTATTTCAGCAGGTATCGGTCTGTTTCTTGCTTTTATTGCTCTGAAAAACGCAGGCATTGTGGTTGATAACCCAGCAACACTGGTTTCAATGGGCGATATCACCTCACTACAATCAGTGCTGGCAGCCGTTGGTTTCTTTATTACAATTGCGCTGGTTCACCGTGGTGTGAAAGGTGCTGTTATGATCGCTATCTTAGCTGTAACCATCCTGGGTCTTGTCTTTGGTGATGTTCAGTGGGGTGGCATTATGTCAACACCACCAAGCATCGCCCCAACGTTCATGCAGCTAGACTTCTCTGGCTTGTTTGAAGTAGGTATGATCTCGGTCGTATTTGCTTTCTTGTTCGTCGACTTGTTTGATACTGCTGGCACGCTAGTTGGTGTTTCGCAAAAAGCAGGTCTTACTGATGAAAATGGTAACATTCCTCGTCTAAACAAAGCGCTACTGGCTGACTCAACAGCAACATCTGTGGGTGCTCTGCTGGGTACATCCAACACAACGTCGTACATCGAGAGTGTTGCGGGTGTCGCCGCTGGTGGCCGCACAGGTCTCACGGCTGTGGTGGTTGGCGTATTGTTCCTTTTGGCACTGTTGTTCTCGCCGCTAGCGGGTATGATTCCAGCTTACGCAACCTCTGGTGCGTTATTTTACGTGGCTATTCTTATGCTTTCTGGTCTTGTCGGTATCGACTGGCGTGACCTAACAGAGGCGGCACCAGTGGTTGTAACGTGTTTGGTTATGCCTCTGACTTTTTCCATTGCAGAAGGTATCACGCTTGGCTTCATCGCCTACGCCGCAATCAAGCTGTTAAGTGGTAAAGGTCGTGACGTTTCGATGAGTGTATGGGTGATGTCTGCCATTTTCATCGCGAAGTACATTCTGGGCTAAGTTGTGTCAACTGAAAAAGCCAGTGTGGACAAAGTTTGCACTGGCTTTTTATTTGCAAATTTTTGTTAGACCCACTGAAGTAAATCATGCGGTGTTTTTTCTATGCTGACTCCGAACATTTACTGGCTGTGATTGAGATTATGTGAATTCAACCACTTGCCTGTTTTGTGTTGTTTAGCGAGCTCGATTTTTCTATGTGAGAGACAGAGAAATTTGATATCAGCGTTGGTATTCGCCGTGGCTTTCGGTAGAATAATCGATTGCGTAGCTTGAACCTCCCATTTCCTCTGGTGTGGAACGTTTAGTTTGTTGAGCTCAATTTGGTGCCATCAACTAAGCAGAGGAATGCACATTTTTAAATTATTAGGTTATTACAATGAGTAAAAAATTCATTATTACTTGGGATGCGATGCAGTCTTACTGCCGTGAACTGGCTGAGAAACAAATGCCAGCTGAGCAATGGAAAGGTATTTGGGCGGTAAGCCGTGGTGGTTTAGTTCCTGGTGCTATTTTGGCTCGTGAGCTAGGTATTCGCTACGTAGATACGATTTGTATCTCAAGCTACGACCACGATCACCAACGTGACATGACCGTGCTTAAAGCACCTGAGGGTGATGGCGAAGGTTACTTGATCATTGAAGACCTAGTAGATAGCGGCGATACAGCGCGTCAATTACGTGAGATGTACCCGAAAGCCAAACTGATAGCGGTATGTGCGAAGCCATCGGGTAAAGAGCTACTTGACGATTACGTTGTTGATATCGCGCAAGACACTTGGATTGAGCAACCATGGGATATGTCAATCCAATATGCTGAGCCAGTGAATCGCAAACAAAAATAAGTTTGCACAAGAATATTGAGAGATACCCCTTTATAGGGGTATTTTTTTTATTATTATTACCCAACAGCAATTAGCCTAGAGTTCTTCCTATGTCTGAAGACGTCAGTAAAAACCTTTCCGAAACCTTGTTCGTGAAACACAAACAAGCGAGAGAAACCTCTGCACTCACTCAATATATGCCCACCAGCCAAAAGATTCTTGATGAGCGAGAGGCACATAGTGAGCATGCTTGGTATCGTCATCTGAGACGTCTTCAGTGGGCGTGGCAAGGTTTGTCTCCTATCGAAATGGAATCGGTACTCGCTAAAATTGCATCATCAAAGCATTCTCGGACCCAAGACCATTGGCTTGATACTGTGCTGGGCTACCACAGCGGCAATTGGACGTTTGAGTGGATCAAGTTGGGCATGGAGCACCAGCGTCGTGCGGATGAGATGAAGGGGGAAGAGGCGGCAGATGAACTATTCACCGCTTCGTTGTGTTTCAGTATTGCGGGTTATCCACATTTAAAAAACGATAACCTAGCGATGCAAGCGCAAGTATTAGCAAACAAAGCTTATACGCAGGGGGCTGAGAAAACTCAATATGTGATCAAGCAGATTGAGGTTCCGTACCAAAAGCGCAAAATCATCGCCAATTTGCACCTACCGCGCACGGACAAGCAGTTGCCAGTCGTGATGGTGAGCGCGGGCTTGGATAGCTTACAAACGGATATGTGGCGTTTGTTCCGCGATCACCTTGCGCCAAGAGACATTGCGATGTTAACCATTGACATGCCCTCGGTAGGTCACAGCGCGCATTGGCCTTTGACGGAGAATTCAAGTTGTCTTCACCAAGCCGTGCTTCATGAGCTGTTTTCATTGCCTTGGGTTGATCATCACAAGGTCGGCCTGATTGGTTTTCGTTTTGGTGGTAATGCCATGGTTCGCCTCTCTTTCATCGAGCAGGAGAAAATCAAAGCGTGTGTTGCATTGGGGGCGCCGGTGCACGACTTATTTACTTCGTCGGAGAAGTTAAAGCAGATGCCGAAAATGTATTTAGACATACTTGCCTCTCGTCTGGGCAAGGATGTTGTCGACATTAATAGCATGGCTGGTCAAATGATGGCGTGGTCTTTGAAGGTACAAGGCTTTCTGAATAGCCGGAGAACGAAAGTGCCTATTCTTGCCCTGAGCCTAGAGGGTGATCCAGTTTCACCTCATAGTGACAATCAACTTGTTGCACTTTTTAGCCATTATGGTCAAGCGAAGAAAATTCGTTCCAAGACAATTACAAAAGGATATGAGCAATCCCTCGATTTAGCCATAAAGTGGTTGGAGGAGGAATTATTAAGGTGACAAATCTCCTAATTTAGTTAAGACTGATATATGAGCCCGTAAATCAAGCTCATGATAATTAAAAATAATCATCACTCTTGAATAGCTAATTATTTTATCCCTTATTATAGAAACGGAGATTCTTATGTCAGAGACGACAAAGGGGCCAACTCACTTTCGCTTAATGTCAAAGTTAAAGGCAATAGGACCATACCTGCGCGAGCCATTATCACAAGAAAAACGCTACTATTTTGACTGTTTATCAGTCTGTGTTGATGACCAAAAATCACCTGAAAAACGTGAATTTTGGGGCTGGTGGATGGACTTGGAGTCCATAGAAGGTGGCTTTACCGCAAAATACCATATAGGTAAATACAATAAAGATGGGGATTGGACCTCAGAACCATTGCCTGCCAAGGTGACGGAAGAGGTATACCGCACCCAGAGCAACTTTCATCAAAAGCTGACTGAGACAATGGCTGAGCAATTTAAACTGGAAGTGGAATACCACACAGAATCGTTTGACTTCGCTTAACCCAGCAGTTTCCCTCTTTGACAAGGTAAAAAGGTGCGTTTTCGTACCTTTTCTGCTTGTTAAAACCTTATTTGATTGCTAAAACATCCACTCTTTATTTGTTTTTCATTTCAGAAGACATCATGACAACGAATCAACAGAATGCAGTTATTTCACACACACAGACCGTGGTTGTGAAACTGGGTACAAGTGTGCTGACAGGTGGCACTTTGGCGTTAAACCGTGCTCACATGGTAGAGCTGGTGCGTCAATGTGCAGAGCTAAAAAAACAAGGCCATTCAGTCGTAATGGTGTCGTCTGGTGCAATTGCAGCAGGCCGTGAGCATCTTGGATACCCCGCACTGCCCAACGAGATGGCGAGCAAACAGTTGCTTGCTGCCGTGGGGCAGAGTCGTTTGATTCAAACATGGGAGTCTTTGTTTGGCATTTATGGCATCAAAATTGGTCAGATGTTGCTAACGCGTGCTGATTTGAATGATCGCGAGCGTTTTCTCAATGCTCGTGACACCATCAATGCGCTGGTCGCAAACGATATTATTCCGATTGTGAACGAAAATGACGCAGTCGCAACGAATGAAATCAAAGTCGGAGACAATGATAACTTGTCAGCTCTGGTGGGGATTTTATGTGGGGCAGATAAATTACTGCTTCTCACTGACCAAAAAGGCTTGTTTACTGCCGATCCTCGCAAAGACCCAAATGCCGAATTGATCAAAGAAGTAAAAACCATTGATGATACTTTGCGTAAAATCGCGGGTGGCAGCGGTACCACACTCGGCACAGGTGGCATGGCTACCAAGCTTCAGGCGGCAGACATTGCTCGTCGCGCTGGTATTGAGGTGATCATCGCAGCGGGCAGTGCACCCAATGTTATCTTTGATTCACTGAGCTTGGAGCCACAAGGCACACGTTTTCTCCCGTGTGAAGAAGCACTAGAAAACCGAAAACGCTGGATCTTAGCGGGCCCAGCTGCATCTGGCGACATCATTATCGATGATGGTGCCGTGAATGCGGTGTTTGGCAAAGGTAGCAGCCTACTTGCAAAAGGTGTCATCAAAGTTAGCGGTGACTTTGCTCGTGGTGAAGTGGCCCGTGTGACCAGTGCGCAGGGGAAACTGGTGGCTCGTGGTATCAGCGCCTACTCAAGTGAAGATCTAGCGAAAATTGCTGGTAAACACAGCAAAGATATTATCTCTATTTTGGGGCATGACTACGGCTCAGAGGTGATTCATCGTGATGACCTTGTCGTCATTCAAGAATAGAAATTGAAGGAAGCAAAGTGGATTTAACGAATATGGGTAAAGCTGCCAAAGATGCAGCTTTCGAATTGGCGACAGCGTCAACCGCACAAAAGAACCAAGCGCTGGCGATCATTGCCGACGAGCTAAACGCCAACGCAGCAACGATTTTGGCTGCAAACGCAAAAGACATTGAACTGGGCCGCGAGGCGGGTTTGACGGACGCACTGCTAGATCGTCTTCTATTGAACGAACAGCGTCTAACCGACATTGCCAATGACGTTCGTAATGTGATCAGCCTAAATGACCCTGTGGGCAGTGAAATCGACAGCAAGGTGCTAGAAAACGGCATGTCTTTGTCTCGTCGTCGCGTACCACTTGGTGTGGTTGGCGTGATTTACGAGGCGCGTCCAAACGTCACCATCGATATTGCGGCTCTGTGTCTAAAAACGGGCAATGCAAGTATCCTACGTGGCGGTAAAGAGACGTTCTTTTCCAATATGGAACTGGTTAAGGTTATCCAATCCGCTTTAGAGAAAGCAAACTTGCCAGCAGCTTCTGTACAATATATTGAGAAGCCAGACCGTGAGTTGGTCTCTCAATTGCTCAAACTGGATGATTACGTCGATATGATCATTCCCCGTGGTGGCGCTGGCCTGCACAAAATGTGCAAAGAGAACAGCACTATCCCAGTGATCATCGGTGGTTTTGGTATCAGCCACATTTTTGTTGATGAATCAGCGGATCTAGAAAAATCGTTGGATGTTGTTGAGAATTCGAAAGTCCAGCGACCATCAGCATGTAACTCGCTCGATACCTTGCTAGTTCATGAAAAAGTGGCAGCGCAATTTCTCGCAATGATGGTTGAGCGCATCAATGACAAAGTCACTTTGGTTGCTGAACCAAAAGCAAAAGCGCTGATGGTACAAGCCAAACAGATTCGTGATGCGGGTGAAGGCGATTTTGATACGGAATGGCTCAGCTACACGCTTGGGGTAAAAGTGGTTGCCGATGTGAAAGAAGCGATCGATCACATGCGTGTTCACAATGCGAGCCACTCTGATGCAATCATGACCAATAGTCTGGAAAACTCAGAGCTTTTCATTAACTCAGTGGGGTCTGCGGCGGTTTACGTAAATGCAGCGACGCGCTTCACTGACGGTGCTCAGTTTGGTCTGGGCGCAGAAGTGGCGGTATCTACTCAAAAGCTGCATGCACGTGGCCCCATGGGTTTAGAAGAGCTGACCAGCTATAAGTGGGTTGGCAAAGCGAACTACCTAACTCGCAGCTAGTAGAAAACGTCTGATAATGATTGAAAAAGGGGCCGCAGCGCTCCTTTTTGTTTTCTCTAACATAGCAATTCCGCTACACTAGTCTTGCTTTTGGGAAGGCCCCAATTGCAGGTTATTTGGAGGTGATATGCATTGTCCTTTTTGTTCTGAGAACGATACAAAAGTAATTGATTCCCGTTTAGTTGCAGACGGCCATCAGGTTCGTCGCCGCCGCCAGTGTCTGGCATGTAGCGAGCGTTTTACTACGTTTGAAACTGCAGAATTGGTGATGCCGAGAGTGATTAAGTCAAATGGTAACCGAGAGCCCTTCGATGAAGACAAAATGGTCGGTGGTATTCAACGCGCCTTAGAAAAACGCCCAGTGAGTGCAGACTCTATCGAGCTTGCGATTAGTATGATTAAGTCACAGCTTCGAGCGACGGGTGAGCGTGAGGTACCAAGCGAGATGATTGGTAATCTCGTCATGGATCAATTGAAAGATCTGGATAAAGTCGCTTACATTCGTTTCGCATCGGTTTACCGCAGCTTCGAAGACATCCGTGAATTCGGCGAAGAGATTGCTCGATTAGAAGACTAATTACATGATGACTTTGCAAAACACTTGTTCAACATTCACTTCCCAAGATTTCGAAATGATGTCGCGCGCGCTCAAATTGGCGAAGCGCGGTATTTACACGACTGCGCCTAATCCTAATGTAGGTTGCGTTATTGTCCGTGACGGTGAGATTGTTGGCGAAGGTCACCACCACCGAGCGGGTGAGCCCCATGCTGAAGTGCACGCCATGCGTATGGCGGGCGATAAAACCCAAGGTGCGACAGCTTACGTAACATTAGAGCCTTGTTCTCATTATGGGCGCACTCCGCCTTGTGCAGAGGGACTCATCAAAGCCAAGGTTGCTCGTGTTGTCTGTGCGACGGAAGACCCAAATCCTAAAGTCGCAGGACGTGGCTTTCAAATGCTACGTGATGCAGGGGTTGATGTTCAGGTTGGTTTGTTACAAAGCGAAGCGATTGAGCTCAACAAAGGTTTCATCAAATTCATGCAAACGGGTATGCCATACATTCAGTTGAAAATGGCGGCCAGTTTAGACGGACAAAGCGCACTCAGTAATGGTCAAAGCCAATGGATCACCTCCCCAAAGGCTCGCCAAGATGTGCAGCGTTATCGTGCATTGAGTGGTGGAATTCTCTCAAGCAGCAAAACAGTGCTAGCTGACAACGCCTCGTTAAATGTTCGATGGGACGATTTACCCAAAAGTGTACAGACGCAATACTTAAAACAGGATGTTCGTCAGCCTTCGCGTGTCATTTTTGATCGCCAGTCTCAACTTAGTGATGATCTAAAGCTATTCAACACCGATGGTGAGCGTATTATTGTCCGCCAAGGCGGCGATATTTGCCCCGAGTTGGATGAAAACGGCCAAATTGACCTAGCAGCAACGCTAAAAGTGGTGGCAAGTGAATGTCATATCAATCACTTATGGGTGGAGGCTGGCGCAACGCTCGCGAGTTCGTTAATCAAAGCTAACCTTGTCGATGAATTAATTGTTTACCTCGCGCCTAAATTGATGGGCAGTGATGGACGAGGTTTGATTGGTGCACTTGGTTTAACTGAGATGGCACAAGTGATCGATTTAACCATTACCGATGTTCGAATGGTGGGGGTGGATATCCGTATTACCGCTACCGTCAAACGCAACCTAAGCTAGAAAGAAGCATTATGTTTACAGGAATTGTAGAGGCAGTTGGCAAGCTGACTGCGATTACGCCAAAAGGCGAAGATATCACAGTAACAGTAGAGGTCGGCGAGTTAGATATGTCTGACGTTAAGTTAGGCGACAGCATCGCAACTAATGGTGTGTGCTTGACGGTTGTCGACTTCGGTGACCATTACTACAGTGCCGATTTGTCACTGGAAACACTCAACAAAACAGGGTTTGCCGCTTACCAAGTCGGTGACAAAGTGAACCTAGAGAAGGCCATGCTACCAACCACACGTTTTGGTGGGCACATCGTGTCAGGTCACGTCGATGGCGTGGGTGTGATTGTTGAGCGTAACCAAGTCGGTCGTGCGATTGAGTTTTGGGTTGAGATGCCCGCAGAAATTGGTAAGTACGTGGCAGAAAAAGGCTCAATTACGGTGGATGGCATCAGTCTAACCGTCAATGACCTACGTAAAAATGGTTTTAAATTGACGATTGTTCCTCACACCAGTGAAGAGACGACCATAGATCAATTCCAAGTTGGACGTAAAGTGAACTTAGAAGTGGACGTATTGGCTCGCTATATGGAACGCTTACTACAAGGCCACAAAGAACAGTCGCAAACATCACGTATTACGATGGATTTTTTGCAGCAAAACGGTTTTGCTTAAGCGAAATCTACGACAATCACAGAACGTTATCAGGTTTATTGACTTAATAAAGGTTGGCCTCAGACTACTTTTCCGACCCAAGCCAGTAGACGAAACGTGAAACGCATTGTTGCTGTACTAATAAACTTTTGAATAATGGGAATCAGAATATGCCTATCAGCACACCTCAAGAGATTATTGATGATATTCGCGCAGGCAAAATGGTCATTCTAATGGATGACGAGGACCGCGAGAATGAAGGTGATTTGATCATGGCCGCCGAGCACATTACGCCGGAAGCAATCAACTTTATGGCGACGCATGGTCGTGGTTTAATCTGTCTAACCATGACAAAAACGCGTTGCGAGAGCCTTGGCCTTCCACCTATGGTGCAAGACAACAACGCGCAATATACCACTAACTTTACCGTTTCTATTGAAGCCGCTGAAGGGGTGACAACCGGTATATCTGCCGCTGACCGTGCCCGTACAGTGCAGGCAGCCGTTGCGCCAAACGCGAAAGCCGCCGACCTAGTGCAACCTGGACATATCTTCCCACTAGCGGCACAAGATGGTGGGGTTCTCACTCGCGCAGGACACACTGAAGCGGGCTGTGATTTGGCTCGCCTAGCTAACCTTGAACCCGCGTCGGTAATCGTGGAAATACTAAACGATGATGGCACTATGGCTCGTCGTCCAGACTTAGAAGTGTTCGCTGAAAAGCACGGTTTAAAGCTTGGCACCATTGCGGATCTCATCGAATACCGCAACAACACAGAGACGACCATTGAACGTGTAGCACAATGCGCGCTACCAACAGAGTTTGGTGAGTTTACGCTTGTCACTTACAAAGATACCATCGATAACCAA
>NZ_ABGR01000029.1 GCF_000171815.1 Vibrio sp. AND4
AGCCATTGGTAATGAAGTTCACCAGTATCACCAGTGGTGATAGTATCTTCATCAGAATAATAAGCAGGATACTGCTTGCGTAGGAAACACGCTCTGGGTAGAGCGACGCGATGGTTTTTGGTGTAACTTCGGCAAACACTAAAACAATCATAGTGAGTGCACCGGTTGCTATCGCGACACCGAGATCGCCATATAAACGCATACCAAGAATGGTTGCGATAGCAGAGGCAAGGATATTAACTAGATTATTGCCGATAAGGATAAGACCAATCAGACGATCTGGGCGGCCTAGCAGTTTTTCGACTCGCCTTGCTCCCTTGTGCCCATTATTGGCTAAGTGCTTTAAGCGGTAGCGGTTCAAAGACATCATCCCTGTTTCTGAACCGGAGAAGTAACCAGATATGACGATAAGACACGCGAGTAGCGCAAATAAGATACCCGTAGAGATGTCGTCCAAAACGCTGCTGTTCCTTGTATAGGTTTGGTTAATTTATGACCGAGCTTGACCTGTAAGTCAATGCAATAAGGGGTACTCTATTTTATTTGCCAATTAATATAAAGGTTAAGGAGTCCATGACCCCTTATTAATTGCAAATGGAGTACATCAACTTAATATAATCTCTTTCACGAAGCGACTGCCGAAGTAGGCCAAGGTCAGCAATGTTGCCCCTGCCACCGCGAACCACGTGACCTTTTTGCCGCGCCAGCCTTTCTGGTAATGTCCCCAAAGAAGAATTGAGTACACAACCCAAGCAATAAAAGACAGAATGCCCTTGTGCGCTTTACCTTGAGCAAACATGTCTTGCACGAAAACGAACCCTGTTAATAAAGTCCCTGTAAGTAGCAAGTTACCAATCAGAATAATTTTAAATAGTTGACGCTCAACCATCATTAAAGGTGGCAAGTTTGGGTTAATTGTTAAAGATTTTTTCGCTTTAAGCTTGTGATCCAGCCACGCTAATTGCAGTGCATAAAGCGCACCAATGGTTAACGTCGCGTAGGAGAACAATGCAAAAGAAATGTGGATGAGTAACTTAGGGTCGTTTTCTAAATGCTTTACAAAGGTACTTGGTAAGAACGTTGCTGCGGTTAAATTGATGGCAGCAAAGCTATAAACCACAGGCAGAAGGAACCAAAGGCGGTTCTTGAGCATCGCGAGGCTCATCACCAGAGAAATAATAAAGCTGATTAAAGAGGCAACATTCAGAATACTGAGATTTTGTCCTGAGCCGTTGAAAATCAGATCGCTCAGAATCCAAGCGTGAAAAACCAACGCACATGCCGCACTGGCAAATACGGTTTTTACTTTGATTCCTGACTGCTGAGAGAGGCCGGGAATGATGGTTGCGATCGCCAGAAAATAAAGAATGGCGGCTGCGATGGCAATTAAGCTATCCATGAGTCTTAGAGTTATTGTGCACAATGGTGACAATATTATACCTTGCATTACTCTTTGGGGCTATGGGCGATGCTTTATCAATCACGAGAGATGAGATATTGAAATTAACGAGTTAGCCCTCAAGTTAAGGATAAGGGCTGCGTTCGGGTATGACTGTGACGTTGGCTAAGGTATACTCACACCATTGATCGCCATTTTAGCGAAGAGACAAAAATGTTTGAGAATTTAACGGATCGATTATCCAAAACGCTGAAGAATATCAGTGGTAAAGGTCGTCTGACCGAAGACAACATTAAAGAAACCCTACGTGAAGTGCGCATGGCACTATTGGAAGCGGATGTTGCGCTTCCTGTCGTGCGTGAATTTGTAAACCGCGTTAAAGAAAAAGCGGTTGGCGTCGAAGTTTCTAAATCACTCACTCCGGGCCAAGAGTTTATCAAGATCGTTCAAGCTGAGCTTGAAGTGGTGATGGGTGAATCTAATGAAGCGCTTGACCTAGCAGCACAGCCGCCAGCCGTAATCTTGATGGCTGGTTTACAAGGTGCGGGTAAAACCACATCGGTGGGTAAACTATCTAAGCTGCTAAAAGAGCGCGATAAGAAGAAAGTCCTGGTTGTCTCAGCCGACGTATACCGTCCTGCGGCGATCAAACAGCTTGAAACACTGGCATCAGACGTTGGTGTCGATTTCTTCCCATCTTCCCCAGATCAAAAACCACTTGATATTGCTAACGCAGCGATTGACCACGCGAAGAAGAAGTTCTTCGACGTCTTGATTGTCGATACGGCTGGTCGTTTGGCTATCGATGAAGAAATGATGGGTGAGATAAAAGATCTTCACTCAGCCATTAACCCGGTTGAGACCCTTTTCGTTGTTGACGCGATGACAGGCCAAGATGCGGCGAATACAGCAAAAGCATTCGGTGATTCGTTACCGCTGACGGGTGTGATTCTAACTAAAGTAGATGGTGACGCACGTGGTGGTGCGGCGCTATCGGTTCGTCATATCACAGGTAAGCCAATCAAATTCCTAGGTGTGGGTGAAAAAACCGATGCCCTAGAACCGTTCCACCCGGATCGTGTTGCATCGCGCATTCTAGGTATGGGTGACGTGCTGTCACTGATTGAAGATTTACAACGTAATGTTGATCATGAAAAAGCAGAGAAACTAGCGAAAAAGTTCAAAGAAAAGAAAGGTTTTGACCTTGAAGACTTTCGTGAGCAGCTAGGCCAAATGCAAAACATGGGTGGTATGATGGGTATGCTAGACAAGCTACCTGGTATGTCTCAGCTACCATCCGATGTGAAAGATAAAGTTGACGACAAGATGTTCAAGCAAATGGAAGCCATCATTGGCTCAATGACAATGAAAGAACGTCAACGCCCAGAAATCATCAAAGGTTCGCGTAAAAAGCGTATTGCTGCAGGTTCTGGTGTTCAGGTTCAGGACGTCAACCGTCTACTTAAGCAATTCACCCAAATGCAAAAGATGATGAAGAAAATGCAGAAGGGCGGAATGAAAGGCATGATGCGTAACATGCAAGGCATGATGGGGGGAGGCGGAGGCTTCAACCCATTTGGTCGTTAAACGATTGCCTAGACTTTAGTTTCAGGGTGTTAGATTCATCACAAACTTGAATATCAATTTATGTTGGTGGAAAAGTAACTAAATCCTTGCATTGCTCCGGGATAAGAGTAAAATTCCGGAGCTTTATTTTGGCACGAGACCCCAGGTTGTTCAGTTTTTTGGACGATTGTTGGGGTTAATTTTATTTTTGAGAAAGCAAAGAGGACGACATGGTAACCATTCGTTTGGCACGTCACGGCGCGAAGAAGCGTCCATTCTATCAAATCGTAGTTGCGGATAGCCGTAACGCTGCAACTGGCCGTTTCATCGAGAAAGTAGGTTTCTTTAACCCTACTGCTCAAGGTCAAGAAGAAGGTCTACGTCTAGACCTAGATCGCGTTAACCACTGGGTTGGTCAAGGCGCATCTCTATCAGACCGCGTTGCTAAGCTAGTTAAAGACGCTCAAAAAGCGGCTTAATTCTTTTTTAAAGAGAAGTAGCTTATGTCGATGAAGGGTAAAGAAACGATGAGCAAGCAAAACGAAAAAATTGTTATGGGCAAGTTTGGTGCTACCTATGGCATTCGTGGCTGGCTTAAAGTTTTTTCCTACACAGACAACGCTGAAAGCATATTTGATTACTCTCCTTGGTACGTTAACCAAAAGGGGAAGTGGGTTGAATACAAAGTAGACAGCTGGAAACGCCATAACAAAGGTATGGTGTGTAAGCTAGAAGGTTTTGAGGTTCGCGAGGACGCTCATCTACTAACTAACTTTGAAATTGCAATAGACCCTGCTTCGTTACCTGAATTGTCAGAAGAGGAATTCTACTGGCGTGAATTGTTTGGGATGCAAGTAGTAACCACAAAAGGTTACGATCTAGGTGTCGTTACTGACATGCTAGAAACAGGCTCAAATGATGTTCTAGTAATCAAAGCAAATCTTAAGGATGCTTTCGGACAAAAGGAACGGTTAGTGCCGTACCTTGAAGAGCAAGTGATCAAGAAAGTTGATCGCGAAGCTCAACGGATCGAAGTTGACTGGGATCCTGGATTCTAACTTTAAAATCATAGAGCGAGAGAACACATGTGGGTTGGCGTAATTAGCCTATTTCCTGAAATGTTCCGTTCGGTTACTGATTTTGGAGTAACGGGTCAAGCGGTAAAGAAAGGTCTTTTATCTATTGAGACATGGAATCCTCGTGATTTCACTCATGATAAACATCGCACTGTTGATGACAGACCTTACGGTGGTGGTCCTGGCATGTTAATGATGGTTCAGCCTTTGCGCGATGCTATCAAAACTGCCAAACAAGCATCACCGGGAAAGACGAAAGTTATCTATCTTTCACCTCAAGGTCGCAAACTCGACCAGAAAGGTGTTGAAGAGCTGGCAACAAACGAGAATTTACTTCTTATTTGTGGTCGCTACGAAGGGGTAGATGAGCGCATCATTCAATCTGAAGTCGACGAAGAATGGTCGATTGGGGATTTTGTGATGACGGGCGGTGAACTGCCAGCCATGACGTTAATTGATTCAGTCTCTCGGTTTGTCCCGGGGGTACTTGGAGATTTCGCGTCAGCAGAAGAAGATTCTTTTGCAAATGGTTTGCTAGATTGTCCCCACTATACGCGCCCTGAGGTGCTAGACGACAAAGAAGTGCCTTCGGTACTCAAGTCTGGAAACCATAAGGACATTCGTCGCTGGCGATTGAAACAATCGTTGGGCCGAACTTGGCTAAGAAGACCAGAACTCCTGGAAAACCTAGCTCTGACTGACGAACAGGAACAATTACTGGCTGAATTCATTAAAGAGCAACGCTCTTAACGAAAAGCAAGCAGTAACCTATTAAATTTAGTATCAGTTTATTCTAGGAATTTATACAAATGAGCAACATCATTAAGGCTCTTGAAGAAGAGCAACTAAAATCAGACCTTCCTAAATTCGCACCAGGTGACACTGTTGTAGTTCAGGTTAAGGTAAAAGAAGGTGACCGTGAGCGTCTACAGGCTTTCGAAGGCGTTGTAATCGCAATCCGTAACCGTGGTCTTCACTCTGCTTTCACTGTACGTAAGATCTCTAACGGTGAAGGTGTTGAGCGTACGTTCCAAACACACTCTCCAATCGTTGATAGCATCGAAGTTAAACGCCGTGGTGCAGTACGTCGTGCCAAGTTGTACTACCTACGTGAGCGTTCTGGTAAGTCAGCTCGTATCAAAGAGAAACTTGCTAAGAAGTAATGCTATAACTAGCGTTCTCATTGTAAACGGAGCCCAACTGGGCTCCGTTTTTTTATGCGTGAAAAAGGGCGCAGTGCTGAGGGAACGGACTTCGTCCTTCGAGAATCGAGAACGCTACGCTTTAGGAACCGAGAGGTGTTGTTGGAGGGCTAGTGCAAGAAGTTTGGTATTGAAGATGTTGACAGAACTTGTTTCTAAAAAAACAAAATAGAGCCGAATCCCGAATCCCGAATCCCGAATCCCGAATCCCGAATCCCGAATCCCGAATCCCGAATCCCGAATCCCGAATCCCGAATCCCGAATCCCGAATCCCGAATCCCGAATCCCGAATCCCGAATCCCGAATCCCGAAAAAAAAGGGCCGATGCTCTCACACCAACCCCTCTCTTTATTCTTGAAACGTAGCATTCTCGTTTCTTGATTCTATAGCCTGTCAATTCTTTACTTTAGTACTGATCTTCAGACCAACCATCACTGTCTGACATATCCGGAGCACCAGCAATGGCGTTGTCTTCATCAGCCCACTCGCCAAAATCAATCATTTGGCACTGCTTGCTACAAAAAGGGCGGTAAGGACTTTGCTCGCCCCATTCAACGTCAGCACCACATTGTGGGCATGGAACGACGGTTATTTTAGACATTGTCATTCGTCCTATTTATTCGGTATTAAAAGAGATTATGGTTATGGTAATGCGTCTTGGGCTTAGCTACAAACCGCAAGTTCAAACTCGACATCTTGGGTACAAGCTTGTCCATTTTCAAACGCCATAAATTTGATGGCAAAACGGTTTTTGTGACCCGAAATCATCGGGTAAACACCATATTCCATTGGAATGTTTAGACGTAGGATATTAGCTTCATCCGCGTCACTTTGGAAGAATCCTGCACGCGCTATTTGGGCTTTAAAATGACCCGTTTCGCGAGTCAGTTTTAGCCACAGAGCCAGTGCATCTGCAAGTGGGGCTAGGCTTGATTGCCATTGGTTGGCATCATGCTTTTTACGTTCAATTGGTAAGTGAAGCCAGTAATGTAAAGCGGGCAGGTCGAAACAACATGAGCCACCAGGTAAGTTAAAACGCTGGCGGATTGAACTTAAGAAACGATCTTCCTTAAGCGCCTGCCCGAAACGTTCAGCCGTCATTAGTTGGCTATGTATGGCATCGATCTCTCTGAGGAGTTCGCTAAGCGCTTGTTGATCGACACCTTCAACATTTAACCAGTTGCGATAAGCCAAACGTTGTCTTTCAAGATCTTTCGCCAGTTCGCTCTTCAGTTGGATCTGCTCGAAGATTTCGACCATGTCGAAGAGTGCGCGGAAGAAAAGCTGATATTGATGGTTATCAGCAAAACCAGAGGCTAGGTGAGCCTGACGAAGCAAAGACTCGACTCTTAAGTAGATGCGAGTTTTTTCATTTAACGGATGTTCAAATTTGTGCTTGGTCATCAACGGTAGCCTTGGTGAATTTCACACCTATTCTCGCAGATTTTTCTTGCTCATGGCTAGGTACTTTTGGTGTAAATCTGTGACTTGAAGCAAAAGATCTGCGTCATTTGGATTATTCTTTACAATATCATCAGCCAGAGCGAGGCGTTGTTCACGAGAAGCTTGAGATGCCAAGATGGCTTCGGCCTGCTTTTTGCTGACGTTATCGCGCTCTACGGTTCTGGATACCTGAGTTTTTGGATCAACATCCACGACAAGAACACGATCACACAAGCTATCAAGTTTGTTCTCTACCAACAAAGGCACAACTAAAAGCGCATAGTCTGATGTGACTTGTTTTAAGTCTTCGACCATTTTTTCACGGATAATGGGATGTAATAAGCTGTTTAGCCAAGCTTTTTCCTTCGGATTAGAAAAAATCCGCTCTCTTAACTTGGCTCTATCCAGTGTTTGGTTATCGCAGATAATATCCGCGCCAAAGTGCTCGAAAATGGCATTTAGCCCTGAAGTTCCGGGCTCTACCACTTCGCGTGCCACGATATCAGCATCAACAATGTCGATGTTGAACTCTTGTTGAAACAGGTTTGCCACTGTAGTTTTGCCACTAGCGATGCCACCAGTAAGGCCTATAACCAAAGTCATTTAGACTCCTAGGATTGACGTAAAGTACCAGTTGAGGATCTGATGGCCCCAAATTAGGCTCACCCAACCCGCAATCGCGAGGTAAGGACCGAAAGGAAAAGCTTTCTCTATGCCTTGTTTCTGCAAGCGCAATTGGATAAGACCAAAAATGACACCGACAACTGAGGAGAGCAAAATGATCATTGGTAGAGATTGCCAACCTAGCCAAGCGCCTAATGCTGCAAGGAGTTTGAAGTCTCCATAGCCCATGCCTTCTTTACCTGTTAGGAGTTTAAACAGCCAATAAACACTCCAAAGGCTCAGGTAACCGGTCATCGCGCCAATAACGGAATCTTGTAGGCTAATTGGGCTGACACCAATCAGAGCCAGTGTGATTCCACCCCACATTAATGGCAGAGTCAGTTGGTCTGGCAACAACATAGTATCGAGGTCGATGAACGTGGCTGCAATCAGCAACAAGGTAAAGAAAATCAACGCCACAGTGAAATAGCTAAAACCAAAATGAAAAGCGAGAAACCCGCAACAAAATGCGCTTAGTAGTTCGATAATAGGATAGCGAGCACTGATGGAAGATTGGCAATGATGACATTTGCCTCTCAGCAATAGCCAGCTCACCACAGGAATGTTATCTCGGATGCGAATTGGTGTTTTGCATTGCGGGCAAGATGAGCGCGGCACGCTTAAAGTTAGCGCCTCTTTGGGAGGTTCAATTTTGTATTCAGGGAAGGATTCAGCGCAGTCGCGTCGCCATTCTAGCTCCATGATTTTGGGTAAGCGGTAAATAACCACGTTGAGAAAGCTACCGACGATCAAACCAAAAATCGTGGCAAATACAACGAATAGCCATGGGTAGTACTGGAATACTTCCATATCTGTCTCTTGAACGATGAATCAAATGAGCAGTAAGCAACATGCTGTTTTGATATAGTTAATTTACTAAAGGATCATTCTATCCTATTACGCTCATCAAATTAAAGATGGGTAAGTACATCGCTATAACTAGACCTCCAATCACCACACCAAGAAAAATGATGAGTAGCGGTTCTAAAATCTTACTCAGATTATCGACGGTGCTATCCACTTCAAATTCATAAATAGTCGCTATCTTGTTGAGCATGTCATCTAAGCGACCTGATTCTTCACCAATCATCACCATTTGCCAAACCAATTCTGGGAATACGTTACCATTACGCATAGCAACATACATTGGCATGCCTGCCGCTGTGTCTCGGTAAACGTCTTCGATTGCGAGTTGATAGTACATATTACCTGAGATTTTTGATGTGGTTTTCAGTGCGATGAGAATTGGGATACCTGAACTAAAGCTGGTGGCTAAAGTTCGACTAAACCGAGCAATGGCGGCTTTGGATAACACAGGACCTAAGATGGGGATATTTAAACTCCAACGAGCGAGTAATAGTTTGAAGGGGGCGGAACGACTTACCATGATGTTTGAATAGATGAGCAGGATGAAAAAAACTAGCCCAGCGAGGTGCCCCCAGTTTTGAATCCAAGCAGAGAGGTCAAGTATCGTTTGGGTAAAAGCGGGTAAGTCAGCGCCAAAGCCAACAAACATCTTTTCAAATTCAGGGATAACTTGAGTAAGCATTAAATAGCAAACCCCGAGGGCGACTAAAATAACCATAGTCGGATAAATCAGCGCTTTGGCCACTCTTGCGCGCAGCTGTTCGCTCTTTTCGCGGTAAGTTGCTAGGCGGTCAAAAACTTGAGGTAAGTTACCGGATTGCTCCCCAGTGGCAATTAAATTGGTATAAAGTGGGTCAAAGTGTTTACTGGTCGTTCCCATGGCTTTCGATATCGGCGTACCAGCCTCTACGGCTCGTGTGATACTCATTAGAGTCGATTTCATCTCGGCTTTTTTGTGGCTTTTTGCAACCAACTTCAGTGCTTGAACAATGGGTACACCCGTCATTAGCATGGTGGTAATTTGACGGGTGAACACTGTGACATCCTTCCCTTTGATTCGATGATTGAACTTAGTAATAAAAGAAATGCTGCCTTTCTTAAGTTTTTTGATTGTAATGTGTTGAGCATCTAGGTGTTCTCTTACTTCTAACTCTGTTATCGCGAGCACGTTACCAGAGATTTTCTTTCCTGAACGATTGATGCCTTTCCAACGGTAGTTTTTGAGTTGAGGAGTGACAATTTTCATAAACTGGGTTAAGCCTAATAAATTCTGGAAATGTTAAAAGTAAAGGACGCGCTGTAGCTCACTAAAGCTGGTAATACCTTGTTTGAGCTTTTCGGTGCCAGACATTTTTAGAGTTTGCATACCATTGGCAATGGCGAGTGTCTCTAATTCGTGTGTCGAAGCCCCCTTGATGAGCGCTTCAGAAAGGGATTGATCAAACTTCATCATTTCGAAAATACCTGTTCTTCCAGAATAACCCTGAGTACATTCGTTACAACCGTCTGAATTAGCTTGAAAGATATCATCACTATTGGTAATACCAATATGCTGTAATTGAGCATTTGGCGTTTGCGGCAGCTTGCAGTGGGGACACAGTTTTCGGGCAAGACGCTGAGCGATGATTAAGCTAAGTGAACAGGGGAGATTAAAGCTTTCAACGCCCATATTCGATAATCGGATAACGGTTTCGGCAGCGGAGTTAGTGTGCAAAGTTGAAAGGACTAAGTGCCCAGTCTGCGACGCTTTAATGGCGATTTCGGCAGTGTCGAGATCTCGGATCTCACCCACCATGACAACATCCGGATCTTGACGCAAAAAAGAACGGAGCGCCTGTGCAAAACCAAAGCCGATTTTTGGCTGTACTTGAACTTGGTTGATACCAGTGAGGTTAACCTCAACCGGGTCTTCAGCGGTGGAGATATTGATCTCTGGTTTGTTTAGAATATTCAATCCAGTATAGAGTGAGACTGTCTTACCACTGCCTGTTGGGCCTGTCATCAGGATCATACCTTGCGGACGGCGCAGAGCCTCTAAATAAAGTTGTTTTTGTTGCTCGTTATAACCGAGTTTATTGATGTTTAATGTCGCCAAGCGACTGTCGAGCAAACGTAATACTATCTTTTCCCCAAACAGAGTTGGCAGCGTAGAGACTCGGATATCAATCGCGGTATCGTGATTTAACTTGAGCTTGATACGCCCATCTTGAGGTAAGCGGCGCTCGGCAATATCAAGCTTAGATAAAATTTTTATTCGAGCTGAGAGGCGACGGTTTAAGTGGCTTGGCGGTTGTTGGGTTTCGACTAGAATCCCATCGCAGCGCAAACGAACTCGGTACATGTCTTCGTAGGGCTCGAAGTGAATATCAGAAGCGCCTTTACGGACGGCATCGAGCAGTATTTGGTTGATGTAACGACTGACTGGAGAATCGTCTTGGCTGAGATCTTCGATGTTTTCAATCTCATCCTCACCAATATCAACAAGCCTCGTCAATTCATCTTGGTTGATCTCTTTAAGACCGGATTTTTCCTGCTCTAGTGCTCGACCATACAAACGTCGTATCGCAGCGGCGAGTTCACCAAAGTCAGCCAAAACAAGTTCGACTTGTAAACCTGTCGCGAAACGGAAGTCGTCTTCGGCTTGAAGGTTGGTCGGATCTGCAACGGCAAGTACCAAGGTTGAAGAGGTTCGCTTAAGTGGTAAAGCGTTATGCCGAGTGATGAGGTCGCGCAAACCAAGCGTTTGGCATAGCGAGGCGTATTCGTACTGGCTCACCGTTGTGTAAGACAGACCGAAAATAGAACTTAGGTGTTCTAATAATTCATCGGGTTGGAAAAAACCAGAGTTAAACAGAGCCTCCGACATTGAAATACCAGAAACTTTAATTTGCTCAAGCAACGACTGTTCTTGGGAGAGCGTCAGCACGTCTAGTTGGCGAAGAAGGAGCGGCAGCTTGGTTTGCATTGCTATTTAGTTACAGCTTTTGATTGTGAGCCCTGTCGTGTGATTGCAAGACCAACCTGAAGCACTTCGAGTGTAGGTGATGTTTGTGCTATTCAGTGCAGCGCCCGTACCAAAGTTGAATGCGACGCTTCCTGCTTCTGAGGCACTTCCATCTTGAGCCAATGCTATTGTTCCAAGGGTGTTCATACCCGCAGAAGCGCCAAGGTCTGCAAGTTTGTCAGTGGCGGGAAATGAGCCATTTTCCTGAATGTATACGTCAATATTTGTTAAAAGAGCACGCACTGTGACCATTCCCGCTGCGGCTTCTGATTTTTTAACGTAGTTCTTGTAGGCAGGAATGGCGACGCCTGCCAGAACACCAATAATCGCCACAACAATCATTAGTTCAATCAGTGTAAAACCCTGTTGTTTATTTGTTTGCATCGTTTTTCCTTACCGGTGGTAAATACTAGTCACTGCACGAGAGGGTAAAAAGAGTGAAAACAAGTGGAAACTGAAAATAGGGTGCCTTTCGAGTGAGCCAGAGAATTTAGGCACTCTGATTGCATTCTATGTGCAAGATTTTGTGATTAGGACCGTTTTCAAGCGGGTAGCGTTTTTAAAGCAGATAAAAATAAAGAGCCGTGTGGCTCTTTAATTGGAGGGGAGCAGTGCAACGCGTCAAGATTCAGAGCGTTACCCTTGATTATTCAGTTTGGTTTACTGAAAGCGCATTGAAAGATCCATCGCTTTTAGGTGCTTGGTCAAAGCTCCGACTGAGATGTAATCTACGCCAGTTTCTGCGTATTCAGCGATAGTATCCAGCGTTATATTACCCGAGTTTTCCAATGCCGCGCGGCCAGCATTGATGGTCACAGCCTCGCGCATCATCGCCTTAGTGAAGTTATCGAGCATAATGATGTCTGCACCTGCTTCGATCGCCGCTTTTAGCTCATCCAAGCTTTCAGTTTCTACTTCAACTGGCTTGCCTGGGTTCAGTGTTTTTGCGGTGTTAATTGCCTGAGTAATGCCGCCACACGCAATGATGTGATTTTCTTTGATTAGGTATGCATCGAATACACCGATACGATGGTTGAAACCGCCGCCGCATGCCACTGCGTACTTCAGAGCACTGCGCAGACCGGGAATAGTCTTACGTGTGTCTAATAGACGACATTCAGTGTGAGCAATTTTTGCTGCATATTGAGCCGTGGTGGTTGCGCAACCTGAAAGGGTTTGAATAAAGTTCATTGCGTTTCGCTCGCCGGTGAGCAAATCCCGAGCAGGGCCAGTCAGGGTGCAAAGTGTTTGGTTAGGCTCAACGTTGTCACCGTCTTTGACGTGCCACTCGATGGTCACTTTGCCACCCAGTTGTTTGAATACTTCATCTGCCCACGCTTGACCACAAAACACACCGTGCTCACGAGTGATGATAGTAGCGGTATTGACTGCGTCTACAGGGATAAGCGATGCGGTGATGTCTTTATTGGCGTCCAGTGTACCACCGAGATCTTCTTTTAGGGTATCGGCTACGGCGCGAGTAATTTCCAATGGAAGCTGTTGCTTGAGGTATTCTAAGCGTTCTTGGCTATTGTGTGTGTTCTTCATCGCAAATCTTGTCTTGAAAGGGAGATGGCAACGAATGATACTCTCCAGTGTTAATAATTTCAGCAGTTAATTTGTAAAGTAGAGAGGTTGATATGTACCTAAAAATCGAGAATGGTTGGTTGACGAAGGCAAAGCATGTCCCGTCACCATTTTTTGATGCTCGTTCAGATAAAGAAGATATCTCTCTGCTGGTGGTTCACAATATCAGTTTACCACCGGGGCAATTTGGTGGTCCTTATATCGAGGCGTTCTTTACTGGCACGCTTGATCCCTGCGCCCATCCATTTTTCGAGGTCATTCACAAAATGGGCGTTTCGGCACATTGCTTGATAAAACGTAATGGTGAAATAGTTCAGTTTGTTTCTTTTCTTGATAGGGCATGGCATGCAGGGCAGTCTCGCTTTGCTGGCCGTGAAGGTTGTAATGATTATTCAATCGGTGTCGAACTGGAAGGTACGGAATTTGTTGCTTACACAGAAGAGCAATATCAATCACTTACTGCATTAACCCAAGCCGCTATGCATGCCTACCCAAAAATCACCTTGCCTCGAATCACAGGGCATCAGTATATCGCTCCCTTGAGAAAAGCCGATCCTGGTCTAAGCTTTGACTGGGTCAAGTACAGGCAGCAACTACAAAGTTAACTTGTAGCGAAAGTGCAAATTCAAAAAACAGAAATACATAAGGCATACACTCAGGTATGCCTTTTTTGATACGAAAAATATCAGTGCATGTTAAGAGCTAACGGCATGTTGGATACTGAAACGGTTCGTGGCGGATAAACGTACAGGTGATTTTTATTCTTGTTGAGCGATATTATTCGCAGCAAGACTCCTAACACCGTTCGTTTCTGTAATTGGTCATACCAATTTTTCGTTGCTTTGATGGGTGGTTGTTATCAAACTGTTAGTTGCCATCCCATTCTATGATTTAGGTCAACTTTTGGCTGGACAGTGGCGTTTTAATTATGTTAATTTCTGCAGCAATTAAAAATTGGTATTACCAATTACCTGCAAGAGTAAGAAGAATAATAAATTATGGCTTATCAAAGGATTCGTCAGCCGAAGCTCTCTGATGTTATTGAACAAGAGCTGGAACGGCTGATTGTGGAAGGGACACTTTCTCCGGGGCAACAACTGCCTCCAGAGCGCGAACTCGCAAAGCAGTTCGATGTGTCTCGTCCATCTGTCCGTGAAGCCATTCAGCGTTTAGAAGCAAAACGTCTGCTTACTCGTCGTCAAGGCGGTGGCACATTCGTTAGCGAAAACATTTGGAAGAGTTTCTCAGACCCTTTGTTGAACCTATTGTCATCTCACTCTGAAACGCAGTTAGACCTGCTTGAGTCGCGCCACGCGATGGAAGGTATATCAGCGTACTTTGCAGCACTGCGTGGTACCGATGAAGATTTTGCTCGCATTCAAGCATGCTTGAATCGAATCAGCGAAGAGCAAAAAGGCGACAACGTCGAAGCAGAAGCAGCGGCAGTGATGCAGTTCCTTATTGCTTTAACAGAAGCAGCACACAATGTTGTTTTGCTTCATATTGTTCGTAGCCTTGCCCCTTTGCTTGAGCAAAATGTTCTACAGAATTTAAAGCTCTTACATCGCCGCGAAGAAGTGGTGGATAAAGTAAGTAAACACAGAGCTAATATCGTGGATGCGATTGTTTCTGGTCAGCCTGAAAAGGCACGTGAAATGTCTCACTCACACTTAGCTTATATCGAAGAAACATTGTTGGATTTGACTCGAGAAGAGTCTCGACGAGAGCGTTCTCTACGTCGAATTCAGCAAGGTAACGATTCTTAACATAAGAGTCGCTTACTTAAATAAGTACATCCAACCAACAGAAGGATAGATCGCCATGTCTGACATGAAGCATGACGTAGATGCACTGGAAACTCAAGATTGGCTAGAGGCTCTTGAGTCCGTTGTTCGTGAAGAAGGTGTAGAACGTGCACAGTTTCTACTAGAAACCGTTCTAGAAAAAGCACGTCTAGACGGCGTTGATATGCCAACTGGCATCAACACAAACTACATCAACACTATTCCAGCAGCACAAGAACCAGCTTACCCTGGTGATGTAACTCTTGAGCGTCGTATTCGTTCGATTATTCGTTGGAACGCGATCATGATCGTTCTGCGTGCTTCTAAGAAAGACCTAGACCTTGGCGGTCACATGGCTTCTTACCAGTCAGCAGCAGCGTTCTACGAAGTTTGTTTCAACCACTTCTTCCGTGCTCCAAATGAGACAGATGGCGGCGATCTAGTTTACTACCAAGGTCACATTTCACCGGGTATTTACTCTCGTGCATTCGTTGAAGGTCGTCTGACTGAAGAGCAACTAGACAACTTCCGTCAAGAAGTAGACGGTAAAGGTGTGCCATCATACCCGCACCCTAAACTTATGCCTGAGTTCTGGCAATTCCCAACGGTATCTATGGGTCTTGGTCCAATCTCTGCTATTTATCAAGCTCGTTTCCTTAAGTACCTTAACGGCCGTGGTCTAAAAGATACTTCTGCTCAACGTGTGTACGCTTTCCTAGGCGACGGCGAGATGGATGAGCCAGAATCACGCGGCGCTATCTCTTTCGCTGCGCGTGAGAAACTAGACAACCTATGTTTCCTAATTAACTGTAACCTACAGCGTCTAGATGGCCCTGTAATGGGTAACGGTAAGATCATTCAAGAACTTGAAGGTCTATTCAAAGGTGCAGGTTGGAACGTAGTTAAAGTTATCTGGGGTAACAACTGGGATGCACTACTAGCTAAAGATACGACTGGTAAGCTACTACAGCTTATGAACGAAACGATCGATGGCGACTACCAAACATTTAAATCTAAAGACGGTGCATACGTACGTGAGCACTTCTTTGGTAAGTACCCAGAAACTGCTGCACTCGTTGCAGACATGACTGATGACCAAATCTTCGAACTGAAGCGTGGTGGTCACGATTCTTCTAAACTGTTCGCTGCATTCAACAATGCAAAAGAGACAGGTGGTAAGCCAACGGTAATCCTAGCTAAGACTGTTAAAGGTTACGGCATGGGTGAAGCAGCTGAAGGTAAGAACATCGCTCACGGCGTTAAGAAGATGGACATGACTCACGTACAATACCTACGTGATCGTCTAGGTCTACAAGATCTTCTTTCTGATGAAAAAGTGGCTGAACTTCCTTACCTAAAACTGGAAGAAGGTTCTGCTGAATACGAATACCTACACGCTCGTCGTAAAGCTCTGAAAGGTTACACGCCACAGCGTCTACCTAACTTCACACAGGAATTCAAAGTACCTGAGCTAGAAGAGTTTGCTCCTCTACTGGGTGCCCAGAAGCGTGAAATCTCAACGACTATGGCTTACGTACGTACGTTGAACATCCTGCTTAAAGACAAGAACATCGGTAAGAACATCGTTCCTATCATCTGTGATGAAGCGCGTACGTTCGGTATGGAAGGTCTATTCCGTCAAGTGGGTATCTACAACCCAGACGGTCAAGAGTACACACCTGAAGATAAAGGCATCGTTTCTTACTACAAAGAAGCAACGTCAGGCCAAGTTCTTCAAGAAGGTATCAACGAGCTAGGTTCAATGGCATCTTGGGTTGCTGCTGCGACTTCTTACAGCACAAACGATCTGCCAATGATCCCGTTCTACATCTACTACTCAATGTTCGGTTTCCAACGTATTGGCGACATGGCATGGCTAGCAGGTGACCAACAAGCTCGTGGCTTCTTACTAGGTGCTACCGCTGGTCGTACAACACTAAATGGTGAAGGTCTGCAGCACGAAGATGGTCACTCGCATATTCAAGCGAATACCATCCCGAACTGTATCTCTTACGACCCAACATTCGCTTACGAGCTAGCAGTAATTATGCAAGATGGTATCCGTCGTATGTACGGTCCTGAGCAAGAAAACATTTACTACTACCTAACAGTAATGAATGAAAACTACGCAATGCCAGCAATGCCAGAAGGCGCTGAAGACGGCATCCGTAAGGGTATTTACAAGCTTGAGTCTCACGAAGGCGCCAAGGGTAAAGTTCAGTTAATGAGCTCTGGTACTATCATGAACGAAGTACGTAAAGCTGCGACTATCCTAAGTGAAGAGTACGGCGTAGCATCTGACGTATTCTCTGTAACTTCATTCAACGAGCTAACTCGTGATGGTCAAAATGCAGAGCGCTACAACATGCTTCACCCTGAAGCTGAAGCAAAAGTACCGTACATCACTACTGTTCTAGGTAAAGAGCCAGCAATCGCTGCGACCGACTACATGAAGAACTACGCAGAGCAAGTACGCGCATTCATGCCTACTGAGTCTTACAAAGTTCTTGGTACTGACGGTTTTGGTCGCTCAGACAGCCGTGAAAACCTACGTCGCCACTTCGAAGTTAACGCGGGCTACGTAGTAGTTGCAGCACTAACTGAACTAGCAAATCGTGGTGATGTTGAGAAGTCTGTTGTTACTGAAGCAATTGCTAAGTTCAACATTGACACTGAAAAAACAAACCCACTTTACGCTTAATACAGCGCTTAACTAGAAGGTAAATAAGCAATGGCAATCGAAATTAATGTACCTGACATCGGTGCGGATGAGGTTGAAGTTACTGAGATTCTTGTAAGCGTTGGCGACAAGGTTGAAGAAGAGCAGTCTCTGATCACTGTTGAAGGCGACAAAGCTTCTATGGAAGTTCCAGCGTCTCACACAGGTATTGTTAAAGAAATCAAAGTAGCGGAAGGTGACTCTGTTGCGACCGGTTCTCTAATCATGATTTTCGAAGCGGAAGGTGCTGCAGCAGCACCGGCTGCGCCAGCAGTTGAAGCGGCGGCACCAGTTGCTGCAGCTCCAGCAGTAGCGGCCCCAGTTACGAAGGAACTTAAAGAAGTTCACGTCCCAGATATTGGTGGCGACGAAGTTGAAGTTACTGAAATCATGGTTGCAGTTGGCGACAGCATCGAAGAAGAGCAATCTCTTCTGACGGTTGAAGGCGACAAAGCATCAATGGAAGTTCCAGCGCCATTCGCTGGTACGCTAAAAGAGATCAAAGTTGCTGCTGGCGATAAAGTAACAACTGGTTCTCTAATCATGGTATTCGAAACTGCTGGTTCAGGCGCAGCAGCGGCTCCTGCTGCAGTAGAAGCTCCAGCGGCACCTGCAGCGGCACCTGCAGCGGCTCCAGCAGCATCTGCAGAGAAAGAAGTAAACGTTCCTGACATCGGCGGTGACGAAGTAGAAGTTACTGAGATCATGGTAGCGGTTGGCGATACAGTAGAAGAAGAGCAATCTCTAATCACTGTTGAAGGCGACAAAGCGTCGATGGAAGTTCCTGCACCATTTGCTGGTACAGTAAAAGAAATCAAGATTGCAGTTGGCGACAAAGTATCAACTAGCTCTCTAATCATGACTTTCGTTGTGGCTGGCACCCCGGTTGAAGGCGCAGCTCCTGCTCCTGTTGCAGCACCTGCACAAGCAGCAGCTCCAGCGGCGGACCGTCCTAAAGCTGAAGCTCCTGCAGCGACTGGCGACTTCCAAGAGAACAACGAGTACGCACATGCATCTCCAGTTGTTCGTCGTCTGGCTCGCGAATTCGGTGTAAATCTTGCGAAAGTGAAAGGTACTGGTCGTAAGAGCCGTGTACTAAAAGAAGACGTTCAAGCTTACGTTAAAGATGCGCTTAAGCGTCTTGAGTCTGGCGCAGGTGCAGCAGCATCTGGCAAAGGCGACGGTGCTGCACTTGGTCTACTGCCTTGGCCAAAAGTTGATTTCAGCAAGTTCGGCGAAACGGAAGTTAAGAAGCTTTCTAAGATCAAGAAGATCTCTGGTGCAAACCTACACCGTAACTGGGTGATGATCCCGCACGTTACACAGTGGGACAACGCTGATATCACTGAGCTAGAAGCATTCCGTAAAGAACAGAATGCCATCGAAGCGAAGAAAGATACAGGCATGAAGATCACACCACTTGTGTTCATCATGAAAGCGGTCGCGAAAGCACTAGAAGCGTTCCCAGCGTTTAACTCTTCACTTTCTGAAGATGGCGAAAGCATCATTCTTAAGAAGTATGTAAACGTAGGTATCGCAGTCGATACGCCGAACGGTCTGGTTGTTCCTGTATTCAAAGACGTGAACAAGAAAGGCATCTACGAGCTATCTGAAGAGCTAATGGCGATTTCTAAGAAAGCACGTGCGGGTAAACTAACGGCGTCTGATATGCAAGGCGGTTGTTTCACAATCTCTAGCCTTGGCGGCATCGGTGGTACAGCGTTCACACCAATCGTAAACGCGCCAGAAGTTGGTATCCTAGGTGTATCTAAATCTGAAATGAAGCCAGTGTGGAACGGTAAAGAATTCGAACCACGCCTACAACTTCCACTGTCTCTATCATACGACCACCGTGTGATCGATGGCGCAGAAGGTGCACGCTTCATTACTTTCCTAAATGGTGCACTGTCTGACATTCGTCGCTTAGTACTGTAATAGAGAAAGTAATAGTTAAGGTGGCTTTCGGGTCACCTTAATTCTTTATGTAAACGACTATTTTTAGACGACAATTTCTTCCCTAGTTCAGAATCGGGAAGATGAATTGTTGTCTAGCTCACAGGCTAACTTAAAGCTGCTTTCACACTGTTAACATCTCTGTAAAATATTGACCGTTTGAAAGCCTAATAATTTAAGAACATCTACTCAGCCTGTTAGGGATAATGACTACAAGAGGTCACAATGAGCAAAGAAATTAAAGCCCAAGTTGTTGTACTTGGTTCTGGTCCTGCTGGTTACTCAGCGGCATTCCGTTGTGCGGATTTAGGTCTAGAGACAGTACTCGTTGAACGTTACAGCACTCTTGGCGGTGTATGTCTAAACGTTGGTTGTATTCCATCTAAAGCACTTCTTCACGTTTCAAAAGTTATCGAAGAAGCAAAAGCGATGGCTGAACACGGCGTTGTGTTTGGCGAACCACAAACTGACATCAGCAAAATCCGTATTTGGAAAGAGAAAGTTGTAAACCAGCTGACTGGCGGTCTTAGCGGTATGGCTAAGATGCGTAATGTTACGGTAGTAAACGGCTACGGTAAGTTCACAAGCCCTAATTCTATCCTTGTAGAAGGTGAAGGCGAGTCAACAACGGTTAACTTCGACAACGCTATCATTGCTGCGGGTTCTCGCCCAATCAAACTACCATTCATCCCGCATGAAGACCCACGTATTTGGGATTCAACGGATGCACTAGAGCTGAAAGATGTGCCAGAAAAACTACTTATCATGGGTGGCGGTATCATCGGTCTAGAAATGGGTACGGTTTACCACTCTCTAGGTTCTAAAGTCGATGTCGTAGAGATGTTTGACCAAGTTATCCCAGCTGCGGATAAAGACATCGTTAAAGTTTTCACTAAGCGTATCAAAGACAAGTTCAAGCTAATGCTTGAAACTAAAGTGACAGCAGTTGAAGCGAAAGAAGACGGTATCTACGTTTCAATGGAAGGCAAAAAAGCACCGGCTGAAGCTGAGCGTTACGATGCCGTTCTTGTTGCTATTGGCCGTGTACCAAACGGTGCACTGATCGATGCTGAAAAAGCGGGTATCGAAGTGGATGAGCGTGGCTTTATCAATGTTGATAAGCAAATGCGCACTAACGTTCCTCACATCCACGCGATCGGCGACGTAGTTGGCCAACCAATGCTTGCTCACAAAGGTGTGCATGAAGGCCACGTAGCGGCAGAAGTTATCTCTGGTAAGAAACACTACTTCGACCCTAAAGTTATTCCTTCAATCGCTTACACTGAGCCAGAAGTGGCATGGGTTGGTAAGACTGAGAAAGAAGCGAAAGCAGAAGGCATCAACTACGAAGTGGCAACATTCCCATGGGCAGCATCAGGTCGTGCAATCGCATCTGACTGTGCAGACGGTATGACTAAGCTTATCTTTGATAAAGAGACTCACCGCGTAATCGGTGGTGCTATCGTTGGTACTAACGGTGGTGAACTGCTTGGTGAAATCGGTCTAGCTATCGAGATGGGTTGTGATGCAGAAGATATCGCACTAACTATCCACGCTCACCCAACTCTACACGAGTCTGTGGGTCTAGCGGCTGAAGTATTTGAAGGCTCAATCACTGACCTTCCAAACAAAAAAGCAGTGAAAAAGAAAAAGTAATTTTTCTTGAACGTTGAATGATAAAAACCGCTGACTTGTCAGCGGTTTTTTTATTGGAAGAAAAGAGCGCTGCGCTTGGAGAGTCGGGAACGCTTCGCTTTAGGAATCGAGAGGTGATTACTGGGAGGCTATTGAAAGAGGCTCGGCTCTAAAAGGAGTTGACGGGTTTTGTCCCTAGAAAGACAAAATAAAGCCGTTTCCCGTTTCCCGTTTCCCGTTTCCCGTTTCCCGTTTCCCGTTTCCCGTTTCCCGTTTCCCGTTTCCCAAAAACAAAAAAGGCCGATACCTGAGTACCAGCCTTTGCTTTTCTAAGCCTAATTATTTTTAGTGATTTTCACGTTTGTAAATGCAAAGCATATCTAAGTACGAGCTGACCAGAGTCGTTAGCTCAGTTTCGCTCATAGAGCGATTTGCTTGTACGAAGATAGAGTAGCAAATGCCATGGAATAGGTTTGCCAAGTGTTCCGGTTCATGTTGGTCACAAACTTCTCCACGTTCGATCGCTTTGATGAACATGTTTTGTACCAGCATTTGGTTCGTGCGATTTGTGGTGACAAACAGTGGCCATACTTCATCACGTGTGGATGCGCTCCATTCAAACCAAACTTTCAACCAATGGCAATCTTGGCTGATTAGCTCAATCATTGCATTGCTGATGTTGGCGATGTTTTCGCGCGCGTGAATGTCCAAATCAATATTGTCAGACAGAAAGTTAGAGAACTGACGAACAACGTGGTTCAGAACTTCATCCACCAAGTCTTCACGGGTTGGGAAGTAGTTAAATACCGTCGCAACAGAAACTTGAGCGATCTCGGCGATGTCTGCGTGACCACCACGGCCAATACCACGACGTGCAAACACTTCAAGAGCGATTTCCATCAGCTGCTGTTTACGTTTTAGAGGTGAAAGCCTGGTGCGAGGTCTTTTTGTAATTGTGTCCATAATTATTTTCCTTGCCATTTGAGTTGATGTTTTGGGGATGTTCCCCTAATTGATTTTGTTATAGTTGCTTAAAGCACTGATGAGTGTAATGGTGCATATGTT
>NZ_ABGR01000028.1 GCF_000171815.1 Vibrio sp. AND4
GTGCCAACAGAACCACTTAAATTAGATAGAACTGCGACTCCTATATTCGGTAAAGACCGTTTTTACGACTTTTAGGCGCATTCTCTATATATAGATAGCCATCCAATACAGTAATTTGAATATCCTCAAAAGCGGTAATTTTGAATTGATCTGGGACTTTAGCGTTTTCTCCAGAATAAATAAGATCAAAAACTTTTCTATTTATGTCAGATAGCTCGACAATTCCTGTGCTATATTTTGAATTGCGAACATATACGAATTGGTACTCTGACTCTAAACAATACTCGATACCACTCACTAACTTATAAGTAGTATTTTGGGTTAACGGAAAACAAGCAGAAGCACTTGCTGAAATTAAGGAAAATAACAATAAAAACAATAACCTTGACATCTCACATACCTTTAATCGAGAATGTAAAAAAGAATTAACATCATAGGTACATATGAAACTATGTCAATATATAAAGTGTGCAAATACGCTCTTAGTGCTCTAATCGTTTTCACCTTGAGTTATTTGACAACCCTATTATTAAAAAACAATGAATATTATGGTTTTATGGAATACAGTGCTGGAATAAATGCTTTTTTTATAAGCTTTTTTTCTTTTGCTTCATTGTATCTTGTCAATTACTTGGAAAAAATAAAGGGTTGGGGTTGAATGTTGTCTGGGTGTAGAAACCCCGTGCATCCTCAAAGTCCTTACTGTTACAACTCTATGCAGAGTTGACCAGAATCCTTTTTGCCCTGATGCCTTACGTAATCTGTACATTCAAGCCTATCGTCTCGACCTCAACGCCAGGTAATCTTCGCAGTAACTTTGCCATAACCTGCCGTAGAACTTAATGAAAATAAGACAAAAATCCATAAAATCAGTTACTTAAACACACAGACTTGTATGTAAAAACAGTTAAAAAAGACAATTTATACCTTTAAATAACGCTGTTTTACAATGAGTGCCGCCATTTTTGCCGCCATTTTTTGAGGGTGACTCAACCAACAAAAAAGCCAGCGTTGAATCCATCAACACTGGCTTTTGTTTAGTTAAGCCGATGAAAGAATCAGTCTACAAAATACGGTAATTTCTCTTCGGTCAGAGCACTGCCTCTCGCAAAGTCAGTATGCTTCGTTACTTTACTCACGTTCCAGTTAGATAAGTCTTGGTTAAAGACATGATTCAACTTGAACATCTCTTCCATATTCTTCACATTCGACATATCCCAGGCACCTATATCTTGGTTGAATGATTTTGTGAAGGCGAACATACCAGCCATATTCATCACATTTAATGTATTCCAATTACCTATATCTTGGTTAAAAACATCTGCGTATGAAAACATCTCTTTCATATTCTTCACATTCGACGTATCCCAATCACCTATATCTTGGTTAAAGGCTTTGGCTGCTCTAAACATCGAACCCATATTTACGAGGCTCGATGTATCCCAGGCACCTATATCTTGGTTAAATGCTTCTGTGAAGGCGAACATACTAGCCATATTCACCACATTTAATGTATTCCAATTACCTATATCTTGATTAAATGCGTCCGCACCATAAAACATATGCGACATGTTATCAACATTAGATACATCCCAATTACCTATATTTTGGTTAAATACTTTTGCGTGGGAGAACATGTCATCCATACTCATCACATTTGATACATCCCAATTGCCTATATCTTGATTAAATGCGTCCGCACCATAAAACATAAAGTTCATATACCTCACATTTGACGTATCCCAATGACCTATATCTTGGTTAAAAACCGTATCCCTAAACATACCTTTCATATTCCACACTCTCGATGTATCCCAGCGCTTGATATCTCGGTTAAAGGCTCTAGTAGCATAAAACATGGCTTCCATACTCGTCACACTCGATGTATCCCAGTGCCCAATATCTTGGTTAAAGGTTCTGGCAAACCCAAACATGTCAGATAGATCCGTCACTTTAGATGTATCCCAGTACCCAATATCTTGATTAAAAGCTACTGCTAAATAAAACATGGCTTTCATACTCGTCACATTCGATGTATCCCAATAACCGATATCTTGGTCAAACGCTTTGGCCCTAGAAAACATGGCTTGCATATCCGTCACATTTGATGTGTCCCAATCACTAATATCAGCATTAAACGATTCACGTCCACTAAATACAGAGGCCATGGACGTTACCTGTGTGGTACAAAAACGAATTGAGCCTTGTTCTAAGTTATCTAATAACGTTTTATTTTTAATTAAAGTGTTATCCACTACGAGATAAATTTTCCCGTTTTCAATCATTACTGAGTTAACGGCTTGGTCAGGGCATTTTACTGAGATATCAGCAGCAAATGCGGTTTGGCTAGTGAGCGCGGCTACGCCCACAAGAAGTGAGGTTATGGTTCTTTTCATTGTATTTTCCTAGGGTTGAATAGACGTTATTGCGTAAAAGCTGGAAGACTATCTTTAGACAGGCCACTGTCTTTTGCGAAGTCGGTATGGCGTGAGACGCGCTTGACGCCCCAGTGGGTTAAGTCTTGGTCAAAGCGCTTGGCATCAGAGAACATACGGTCCATATTGGTTACACGAGAGGTGTCCCAACGGCTGATGTCATGATTGAAGTATTGGTCTTTAGCGAACAGGTCACTCATGTCTGTTACGTGAGTGGTGCAGAGTTGAATGTTTCCATCCAGAAAGTTTTGCCAATAGTCTGAGTTGCGAATGAGTGCGTCGTTGACGACTACAAACAATTCGTCTTCTTGAACCATGACGGTTCCTGGTTTGTTGGACTCACAGGTGACTATTTCAGGCTCACTAGCAAAGGCTTGGCTACAACTTAGTAGCGCACAGGCGGAAATAATCGAACGTAGCTTCATGATTAAGATATCCGTGTCTTATAAAACAAACCTTGATCATATAAAAAGCGACGTTTTCAATTTCACTAATGTAGGCTTTATATTAACTAAAGAAGTAGAAATGCATTCTTCTTCTCAATAATTACCCACCAGTAATAACAGGAAGCATTATAAGTTAGTCAGGTTATGGGATATATCTTTACCAGCACTCAAATACTGGGCTTAGTTTGGTAATAGAATTTCAACAAATTTCTTTTATCGAAACGACACAAACATATCATTTTACTTGCCCATTAATTAGCCTAATATTCGCGCCGCATAACCCTTAACTTACACTTAATTCATAGGCGCAAAACATTGGAAACCACAGCCATTCCTTCTGTATCACCTCGAGTCACAGTTCCTGTTGTAGCACTGTCCCTTTATGCGGTCGCATCGGGCTATTTGATGAGCTTGATCCCTCTTATGCTCGGTGAATATAACATCTCTGCTGATTACGCGAGTTGGTTGGCAAGTGTATTTTATGGTGGCCTATTGGTGGGTGCGATTATCTTTGAACGTATTGTTCGAAGCACTGGCCATCGTAAAGCGTTTGTCGGCAGTTTGGTGACGTTCTCACTAACAATTGTTGCCCTTCCACTGATTCCAAATGGCATGATATGGCTTGCTGCACGCTTTATCGCTGGTATTTCGGTTGCTGGCGTATTTGTGATTGTCGAATCATGGCTAATGTCCGGCGATGAGTCTTCACGTGCTAAGCGCTTGAGCCTTTACATGCTATCCCTATACGGTGGTTCTGCTCTGGGTCAGTTTGGTATTGGTATCTTAGGTGTAAGCGGTGGCGTTCCTTTTATTGCGATCACCACTTTGATCCTTATGGCAATTCTGGTTTTGCTTTTTATTGATTGCGAACAGCCAAACAGTCATGAATCAACAGCACTATCGTTTAAGCAAATTTCTAAGCTAAGCCACGCAGCAATCATTGGTTGTATTGTTTCGGGTTTAACTTTGGGTGCAATCTACGGCCTGATGCCAGTAGAGCTTGCAAACCGTAAGATTAGCCACCAAGACATAGGCACACTGATGGCGCTCGTGATCCTTGGGGGCATGCTGGTTCAACCTGCGGTGACCACACTGAACAAATACATGGCTCGCACCGTGCTAATGGCGTTCTTCTGTATCCTGGGTATTTTCTCTATTGGTCTGACTTTTGTTTCTTCATCAGCAGAAGTATTGGCTGGTGCCTTGTTCCTGTTGGGCGTGGCAACCTTTGCACTGTACCCAATCGCGATTAACTTAGGTTGTGAAGGATTAGACGAACGTTTTATTGTATCCGCAACACAAGTCATGCTGTTTAGCTACAGTATTGGATCGGTGGCTGGCCCTGTGGTTGCCGATGAATTCATGGGTCAAATGCATGGCTTATTGGGTTACTTGTTTACCGCTCTGCTTGCGACTTGTATCTACATGCTAATCGCAGCAACAAAATCAAAACATCAAATGGCAGCTGGGCTGTAATATCAACGAAACAAAATACAAAACGAGGGTCTAGTATCCTCGTTTTTTGTTTTCCATCCGCTTGTGGCGATTAGATGCATTGGCAGCAGGCTTGTCAGGAACCTCGTGCTTCTCATGTAACAAGTGTCGAATCGCTAAGATTGGATGTTTAAGCAACATTCTCGGCCCCGAGTAGCGCATGACTAAACGCATTTGCTCTTTAGGCTCGGGTTTGTAGCAATGAATTGGGCATTGATTGCAAGTCGGCTTGCCCTCGCCGTAAGGACAACGATCAAGCCGTACTTCTGCATACTCTAACAGTTCGTGACATTCTGAACACAACTCGCCTTTCGTGCCATGGTGATCTTTGCAATAGACCTCCACCATCGCCTTGACAGTTTTAAATTCAGTGGCAAGTTTGCCTATTAAAATGTCGCTCACTGTTTCCTCACGCTAACGCAGTGTGGGAGGCGTGCAATTGCGAGTATTTTCATAGAGGATCCATTAGGGTTGTAACTTGATGGAAAAATCACTATCCTGCCTCGCTAGATTAAAGGACCGACACAATGAACCGCAAGAAGAAAATCAATTCGATCTTAAAAGCGAAAATAAAGAAGCAAAATGCCAAGCTGCATAAGAGCAACAAACCTCGCTACATTTCAAAAGCAGAGCGTGCGAAGATGGAAGCCGAGGAACAAGCAAATGAGCAAACTTCTCCAGTGACTGAAGCAACGCAAGCTACAGATGAAATATAAAAGACAAGCCGCACCGTGCGGCTTTTCTTTCGATCTCAGATCAATGCAACTCTCTGTAAATCACTCAATTGCTCTCAAAAGCATACCGTGAGAAGCAATTAAAGGAGAAAGTCTTCATCGATAGCAACAAAGTTGTCGGCACAATCGATTAAGTTTTGGGACGTTAATTTTGGTACGCCATAAACCGTTACTTTTTTGTTGAAGCGCTGCTGAATGCGCTCGACAAGCATACTAAAGTCGCCATCACCAGAGACAAGAATGATCTCATCCACTTCCGCCGCCGCTTCAATCGCATCAAGCGTGATACCCACATCCCAATCCCCTTTTGCGCTGCCATCACGACGCTGGATGTAAGGCTTAAGCATCACCTCAAAGCCGACACCTCGCAATATATGGTGAAATTGACGCTGTTTGGGATCATTACTTGCGATGGCATACGCGCGTGCGCTTGCCACTTCTTTCCCATTCGTCGCCACATACCAAAACTGGTTGTAATCAAAATTGCTGCGGTACGCTTCACGACAGGTGTAATACACGTTTTGCACATCGACTAAGATTGCGATCTTTTGTTTACTTTCAGAGTTCATCTATTTAAACCGCTTTATTTGTTTGCCGCCTACCCTATGCCACTTTGCATCAAAGCACAATGAGCTAATTCCACTAAACTTACCGTATAACTTGGTATTTCGATTTCAAGGAGTGAAGCCATGAGTAAAACAACCATTACCTTGTTGCTTTCCTGCCTATTATCAAGCCCTGCACTTGGCTACCCTGCTTATGCCCAACACTGGGCTCATCGAAGCGTGCTTTATTTTGCGCCCGAAAATGACGATCACGTTAAGCAATTCTTGCTAGAAGCCCTCATGAATGAATGCGAGCTGGAAGATCGCGATGTCATCACCCTTGTCATCGCAGAAGACGGTTACACAGAACCTACGTGGCTTAAGGAAGAGTTTGACTTGAATATGCTCTCCAAGCTCTACGAAATTGAACAAGGCCAGCACACGGCAATTCTCCTCGGCAAAGATGGTGAAGAAAAACATCGTTGGGGAGCAAAAACCGATTGGCAGTTCATCAATAACCTGATCGATGAAATGCCGATGCGCAAACAAGAACTGCAACAAAAACGTAGCCCTTGTGCTATCTAGAGCTTGCTGCGCATTCGTCCTCTACCTTCCAAACCAATCCAGTTTGTTATGCAGTTGCGTCACACTCCCGACGACAATGAGCGCAGGACTCACCGCTCTCTTCGCCAAGCATGTTAATTCGTTCAGCTTTCCTTGGAAAACTCGTTGCTCTGGTCGCGTCCCGTTTTCAATGATGGCGCATGACATTTCTGGGTCCAACCCATGAGTGATGAGTTTATCCATGATGTGTCCGCTTTGCTTTAACCCCATATAGAATACCAAGGTGTTATTTGACTGCGCTAACGCGTGCCATTCAATCTCACGACCATCTTTTTGTACATGACCAGTAATAAACTGAACGCTTTGAGCATGATCGCGGTGCGTTAATGGAATCCCCGCATAAGCCGTTGCGCCTGCCGCCGCCGTGATGCCCGGAACGACTTCGTATTTAATACCGAATTCTGCTAACTCTTCCAGCTCTTCACCACCACGACCAAAGATAAAGGAGTCGCCCCCTTTTAGGCGTACAACGCGTTTTCCTTCTTGCGCTTTTTGTACCAAGATTTGGTTAATTTGCTCTTGGGGCACGCAATGAAAGTCCAACTTCTTGCCCACATAAATCATCTCTGCTGAGGCCTGAGCCAGTGCAAGTATGCCATCCGACACCAATCGGTCATACACCACAACGTCAGCCGCTTGAATGGCTCTTAAACCTTTTACTGTGAGTAAATCTGGATCACCTGGACCGGCCCCAACAAGAGAAACAAAGCCGCTGTGTAAGGGAAAGTGAGAAGTTGTCATATCAACGCCTATCGAGAATTTTGGGTATAAAGAGAACCTCTTTGTAAAATGTTCTTTTTATAGCCAAATCGTTTATTTATGGATGCGGAGAGAGACTCCCCAGCACGATGAAGGTGTGAGTCGGGAATCTCTGTGTTTAATGTGATAGAGCTTCCCGACTCTTGTACTGCCTAGCGCAATACAGTTTCGATTATTTAGCGATTACAGATTCTGCCTTTACTTCTTGCTCGGCATTGAGAGAAGGCGCAGTTTTCACGTGAGTTAGGTACAGTGGAATGCACGTCATTACCAGACCACCAACGATGTTACCCAGAATCGTTGGGATGAGATTGAAGTTCAACCAAGTCGCGATTCCAAAATCAGCGCCGAGAATCATACCGAGTGGAAATAGAAACATGTTGACGACTGCGTGCTCAAATACCAACGCGAAGAAGATGAAGATTGGGAACCACATCATTGCAACGCGACCAGACACAGAACGAGCCGTCATGTTGCCAATAACGCCCAAGCAAACCATAAGATTACAGAAGATGCCACGCACGAAACACGTGATCCATCCGTCCATACCCATGTTTTCAAACCCCAGACTGCGCGCTGTCGATACAGCAATAAATTTTTTCGCAACGGCATTCAATTCTAGAGAAAAGTTACCTGTCAATGAGATGGCCACTAAGTAAGCAACGATCAAAGAGCCAATTAGGTTACCTAAACCAACCAGCCCCCAACAACGCAAGATACGCCCCCAAGTAATGCCAGGACGGTTGGCAAACTTAGCTAAAGGGGCAAGACCAAAGATTCCCGTCACTAGGTCATACCCCATGACGCTTAAGATCACAAAACCAACGGGGAAAACGAGCGCGCCCACAACACCGACACCGGTTTGAACTATGGTCGTAATCGCAACCACAACCGCCAGTGAAAGAATGATGCCTGCCATCGTACCGCGCAGAATCAAATCACGCGTACTGGTGTTGATTTTCGCTTCCCCCACGTTGATCATGGTTTGAACGAATTCTGCGGGCTTAAAATCTGTAGACATGAAGGTGTCCTTATTCAAAAGTGAAAGTTAAAAGTTAAAAGTGAAAGACTGAATAGAAAAAAGCTCGCCGCTGAGTAACATCTCGTTTCCTGCTCCAGAAAGGTAACCACTGAAAGCCTTTGTCTATTTAATCTAGATCTCGGTTTATTCCCTCCCCCTTAGAGGAGGGAATGAGAACCAAGCTTATGCTGAAATTTCTACTTCGCCGTTGGTGATGCGCGTTTTGTACGCTTTGACATTAAAATGCTCATCTTCCATGCACACACCTGTTGTCAGGTTGAAACGTTGCTTTTTAAGTGGACTGGCCACCCAAAGTTCACCTTGGTGCTCACAGATCAAACCGCGAGAAAGCACGTTTGACTGAAAAAACGGGTCTGTATTACTTATCGCCAGAACTTGTTCGGCTTGAGTTGGACGGAATACCGCAACTTGCTGACCATCAACCAAGGCACAAATGCCCGTACCCGGTACGATGTCGCTGATTTGGCAAATCTTTTCAAATGACATAATCAACTTTCCCTTACGCTTCAGTGATCGCTACGTGTAAAATATCGCCTTTGGCTTCCGGGTGTTTTTCCGTAAAAGTTGCTGGGCGGTGCTGTTCGCGCTCTTGCACAAACGCAAGGTTGTCATCGCGTTTGTCAGAGTTGATGAAATGTGCGAAACGAGTCAGTTGTGATTCGTCATTGATGGTTGCTGTCCACTCACACTCGTACTCGTCGACAAGCTTGGCTACGTCGGCTTCTAGTTGATCATTAATGCCGAGTTTGTCTTCAACAATCACTTCGCGCAGGTAGTCAACGCCACCTTCCATGTTTGCCATCCAAACTGATGTGCGTTGCAGTGGCGCAGCCGTGCGGATATAGAACATCATAAAGCGATCGATGTACTTGATTAGCGTTGCTTTATCGAGATCACTCGCGAGAAGGTCGGCATGGCGTGGTTTCATGCCACCGTTGCCACATACGTACATGTTCCACCCCGCGTCCGTCGCGATGAGGCCAAGATCTTTACCTTGCGCTTCTGCGCACTCACGAGTACAGCCAGAAACACCGAATTTCATCTTGTGAGGTGTACGGATACCTTTGTAACGGTTCTCGATGAAGGAACCCAGACCAACGGAGTCTTGAACACCGTAACGACACCAAGTTGATCCTACGCAGGTCTTCGCCATACGAAGTGCTTTGGCGTACGCTTGACCCGTTTCAAAACCAGCGTCGATAAGCTTGCGCCAGATTTCTGGAAGGTCATCTTTTTGAGCACCAAATAAACCGATTCGCTGAGCTCCGGTTACCTTGGTGTATAGTTTGTATTCTGCAGCAACGTTCGCCAGTGCACCCAGTGCTTGAGGCGTTACTTCTCCACCCGCCATACGTGGAATAACCGAGTAAGTACCGTCTTTTTGAATATTACCTAGGAAGTTATCATTGGTGTCGTGCAGCTTGACCAGTTGTGGCTTAAGAATGTGCTCACCCCAGCAAGAAGCTAAGATAGAACCAGCCAGTGGTTTGCATATTTCACAGCCGTAACCTTGACCGTACTTCTCTAGCAGCTCATCAAACGTTTTGATCTCTTCAATACGGATAAGGTGGAACAGCTCTTGGCGAGAATAAGCGAAGTGCTCACACACATCGTTCTTCACTTCGATACCTGATTTGGCGAGCTCAGCATTGAGAACTGAAGTCACTAGAGGAAGACAACCACCACAGCCAGTACCCGCACCAGTCACGGCTTTGATGTCGCCCAATGTATGGTGACCATCAGCAACCGCTTGCGCTATCTTCCCCTTAGTGACATCGAAACATGAACAGATCACCGCACTTTCTGGTAAGGCGTCTGCACCCAATGAGGGCTTTTCAGCGCCAGCATGAGCTGGAAGGATCAACGCATCTGGGTGATCTGGTAGGTCGATTTCGTTCAACATCAGTTGAAGCAGATCGCCGTAATCAGAGGTGTCACCAACCATTACGGCACCGAGCAGTTTCTTGTTATCTTCAGAAACGATAAGACGTTTGTAAACCTCTTGCTCATCGTTTTGGTAAACGTAGCTCTTACAGCCTTCTGTACGACCGTTCGCGTCACCAATAGAGCCGACTTTCACACCAAGCAATTTTAGCTTTGCCGACATATCAGCGCCTTCGAACTTGCTTTCGTTGTTACCAAGCAAATGATCCACTGCTACTGTCGCCATCTTGTAACCAGGAGCAACAAGGCCATAGAACATTTCGTTCCAAGACGCGCACTCCCCGACAGCGTAGATGTTTTCATCAGACGTTTGGCAATGGTCGTTGATCGCGATACCGCCACGAGGGGCAACGTCTAAACCCATTTGGCGAGCCAGTTTGTCTTGAGGACGAATTCCTGCGGAAAAGACGATAAAGTCAGTTTCTAACTCAGTGCCGTCCGCAAAACGCATGACGTTACGAGCGTTTACGCCCTGCGCTGCAATTTCAAGCGTGTTTTTGCTGGTGTGAACGTTCACGCCCATACGCTCGATCTTTTGGCGAAGTTGATTACCACCAGCAAGGTCAAGTTGCTCTGCCATTAGTTTGGGTGCGAACTCAACAACGTGTGTTTCTACACCCAAGGCTTTCAGTGCACCTGCCGCTTCGAGGCCGAGTAAACCGCCACCGATCACCACTCCTGATTTGCTGTTCTTAGCGCACGCTTCAATTGATTTTAGATCTTCGATAGTACGGTAAACAAAACAATCTTTGCTTTCGTGACCTTTGATAGGTGGTACAAATGGGAATGAACCAGTTGCAAGAATCAGCTTATCATATTGAACTTCACGACCTGAGCTTGAGTGCACAATGCGGTTTTCACGGTTAATGTTAATCGCGCGTTCACCGATCAGCATGTTTACGCCATGTTTCTCGTAGAAGCCTTCTTTAACTAAAGACAGTTCATCTGCCGTATGGTGAGAAAAATACGAGGACAGGTGCACACGGTCGTATGCGACACGAGGTTCTTCACAGAAAACCGTCATGTCTATATCTGACATATCAGCTTTCTCGACTAAGTCTTCGATGTAACGGTGGCCTACCATCCCATTACCGATGACGACTAGCTTCAACTTGCTCATTGTACTTCCTAAGGGTTAGGTTCTTATTACTGAGCGCATTGTTAAATGTGAAAGGAAATTAATACATGATGTAAATCAATTACAGATTCAAACTACCCTAAAGGGGTAGAAACCTTTTAAGGGCAATATGTAAGTCTTTGTTTTCGTTTTTTAAACAAATTTATGTCATCCAGCTGAAATAAACACCACATATTCGTCATATTTCTTCACAACAAAGATAAAGCAAACCACTAGCCGCCTACTTTTTAATCACATCAAGCCGTGTTTGATAGTTACGAATGACCAGTTTCTTACTGCGATTGCTACAAGTAGTGTTGGCAAAAATGCTCTTGACCGAAAAATCGTTGATCGAAATGTTGTAGGTAGATTTAAATCGTTAGAAGTCTGAGGTTAGGGGTTTAACTTTAAAGGGAATAGTTGAAGCTGATGGGAAATAGATAGGAATGAACTATAAATAGTGGAGGCGCCTCCCGGAGTCGAACCGAGGTCCACGGATTTGCAATCCGCTGCATAGCCACTCTGCCAAGGCGCCTTACCTATTTATTGTTCTCTGCCGGATATTGAATCCATGCATTAGATTATGCGGATGGTGCCCCGGGCCGGACTTGAACCGGCACAACGCGAACGTCGAGGGATTTTAAATCCCTTGTGTCTACCAATTCCACCACCAGGGCAACGCAATCAATGCGATGGTAACACCATCTGCTCTAACGGGCTTTGCCGTGAGAACGAGGTGTACTTTAGCGGATTCAGAATCTAGGTCAACAATAAATTTTATCTTTTTGATTCATACGATTAAAAAACAGACGCCACCGTTCACTACTCAAGCAATTGGTTTAAGGTTTCAACAATTATACCCAAGAGAACGGCAACACTTTCAGTCACTTTCCAGCGCACATGCTCATATCTCCAACAAACCTCCTCTATATTTAAGCCCGTTTTGCCCTGCTTTTTTCCACTTTGGAGAAGGTTCATGGGTTTTTCATGTTTCAAGTCTAAGGTTTAGGTTGATTCAAACTAGGTAGAAAAACGTGAAGCCATTAAAACGATACCAATACGAACGCTACGCTTTGCTGCCTCGTCTACCCTAGCCTAATTAAACAAACGCCCAATGACTATGATCTTAGCGATTATGCGCAGTTCAGCAACACACTATCTCAATTTAATATTCCCATATGGAGGTTAATGTTACATGCATCTACTAATCCAGCTTTAATTCTAACTAGCCTCACACTTTAAATATCCAATAAGTAATATCTTGGCAGTTTTATATCCTATAAGCTTTAATTAATTCCGAATTAGGATGTTTAATTTCAACAATTATACAAAAGGATAAAAAATGAAATTTACTATTCCACTAATATTATCAGCAGCAGTACTGTTACCTAACATAAGTGTTGCGGAAGAAAATCAAATTCAAGTCACTTCTGATAAAGAGCAAGCTGTCAGCCATAATCAGCCCGCTCACATTGCAGGTTACCTGCCCATCGAAAAAAGTAATATTGCGGGTTACCTGCCTTTCAAAGTAGGTAATTTTTACTCTATAACTACTTCTGATGGTCAAAATTTTACGGTATATGTAAATAGCATAAAAGGTTCATGGCTAATTCATGGCGATCAGTATTTTAATATCGACAATATTGTTTCTGTAATAAAAATTTGAAATTCCTGACCTTTTAACGATAACGGTGGTTTCGTTAACGCTAATTTCGTTAAACCTAAGCAGAAGATAAGTGCGAAAAGAGTCAGTATTATACTGACTCTTTATTTTTGGCCGAATCACAACGACGCTATTTCTTTATCTAATTGGTACTTATTGTCTGTTACGATGCGCTCTAATATTTCCACACGCTGTTTAAGGTCTTCGACTTGCTTGTTGAGGCTATCTCTCTCTTCCTGATTCATCTGTTTACGCTCTGAAACCTCGAGCGCTTTCACTTCCTTGCGGTGATTCAGAACCAACTTAACAATACCACCACCAAATATTGCACCAAAGATAATCGCAATAGTAAGAACTTCTTGCATACATTTCCTCCCTTAATCTGCATACAGACAATAAAAGTTACGCATTTATGGTATGAATATCAAACTAAGCATTAATCAAATGCACGTTATTTTCGAAATTGGTCACACAGGCGGTTTTGCGTTGACGAAATCACGATAATATCGGGAATCATTTAGACACAGCAATTACAGTTGCGCTTGTAGCGATCCATTTTACCTATGCCGGGGTTAAAGGTATTGGTTGGATCAAGTTGATGGTAGAACTTCTGTAACGAATTTTCCGCTTCGTATAAATGCCCTACGTTGTGCTCTGCTGGATATTTCGCACCGCGGCTGTTCAGATGCTCCAACATCAGCTTCTTCATCAGCTTGGTATCTGTACCCTTCTTAAAGACGTAGTCTTGATGGAAGACATAACATATAAAGTGACCATAATAGAGTGACTTCACCAAGTTCTTGCTTACTTCTTCTGGTAAAGTCTCCAGCCATTCATTGTCGTTACGCCGTAACGCAATATCGAGAGCGACAATGTCTTCCACCTGCTTACGGTGAATGGTTTCGTAACGAATGGCGGCACCTGCGGCAGCAAAGCGATGTAGGTACGCTTTCTTGCCCTCTTCTGGTGTACACACGAAGAAATCACTGTCGTGTCCCGCGGCCCAAACCTCTTTAAGGTATTTTTTCGCTTCGGCTATGCCAGCATCACTCATCTTTAGGACAAGGTGGTGCTCGTACTTATCGCGGAATTCCAACATTCGCTTTGGAAGGTGTTGTGGGAACAGTTTGCTTGCATAATACAAGATTGTATCTGGCAGGTATTTACTGACTAAAGGGATACGCTCTAAGACGTTTTCAACCTTGGCTTTTAACGAGAACAACTTGGGTAGCCTATCAGTACCCAATAAGTCGATAGATAAAAACACATCTTTACCGTACTCTTCCGCCATGTTGAAGATATCACGATGAAGGTATTCACCCATTTCTGGTAAATTTTCAAACTGAGTCAGGAAGTCTTTTCGTAGCTTGGTGAGTTTATCCGGATCGTTAGTTCCTAAATAGAACACCAGCTCTTTCTCCGGGATTGGATAGCTATCGACTCGAACTGCGAACACGCCAAGTTTACCTGCACAACCACTTGCCTCATACAGACGACGTTCATCAGCATTAAAACGTGACGGGATGTCAGAGCTAATATCGCGGATACGCTCTTCATACTCCTTATCTGACGCCATGCGCTCATCATGAATGACTTTGTCGGGGTTGAAATTTCCCTCTTGAATGTTTTGCAAGATCTCTTCAGGTGTCGAGCCTAACCCTTCGATACCAAGATGATTCACAAGTTTAAGCTGACCGTCTTTGTCGACCTGGGCAAATAGGGCTAACTCAGTGTATGCCGGACCACGTTTAACCAAAGCGCCACCAGAGTTGTTTGCAATTCCGCCCACCACGGTTGCGCCAAGAGATGATGACCCAATAATCGAGTGCGGAGCCCGATTTACCGCTCGCAGCTCTTTTTCTAACGAATGCAAACTCGCGCCCGGAAGACAAACCGCTTGCTTACCACCATCCAGCAGAAAGATTTGCTTCATTTTGGTAATGTTGATCACCACGACATCACGATCGTAATCATCTCCACTTGGCGCAGAACCTTCGGTTAGGCCCGTCTTAGCCGCCTGCATGATAATGATGCAATTATTATCCACACATTGTTGGATGACCTTCCACTGCTCTAACACAGTATTAGGAAATATTACCGCCAATGCTGTGCCGCCTCCAGAGCGAAACCCGCTGCGGTAATATTTGGTTTTGATATGATCGGTCAGGACGTTTTCTTCCCCGACGATAGTGACAAATGCATCGATCAGCGGCTTTTGTTTCATATTCGTATCTCTAATAATTATGCCAAGACAAAGCGGCATTAATTATTTAAAATCAGTTGATTACAATGAAAAGAACGATAAAATCGACTGAACCATTTTTCGTTTCCAAACAAAAATAATAACAAAAAGCATGATTAACAAACGTGCACAATATCGAAGAAAGAGAAACTACAAGAGTGGAACGTTGGGGGATGACTCCCCCAAGGTAGTGAAAATAAAATGGACTAGTAAAGCCAGTTCTGATTTGAGCCGATTCTATTATCCCTTTCTAGAGAGCCTATGAGCGGATTAAATCCGTAGGGCTGAAGTAGTCTTGCTTCGCTGTCGTGATCATATAAGGTCAATATTCCACTTGAGCTCATCCCCTGCCACTTGCGTATCTCGACTGATTTTCCATTTGGCTTCAACTGGATCCCCACTGCCTTTCTCCGCAGTTACGCCGTCTATAGTCACATTTGCCGGGTATTTTTCTATAGTTATAATCGCGTAATCATCTGATTTGGGCGAAATTTCCACAACGTCGGACTCTAATCTGATTCCCTTTGAGTTAAAAACCTCACTTGTATATTCGATATGAAATCCTGAACGGGGAAATGTTGTCTCGCTCTGTAATTTCGATTTGAATACAAACATTTGCTGGGCAGTTGTCTTACCTTGAATAAGTTTACCGATGAGATCGCCGTTACCATCTCTTCTAGAAGGTTTAGCAATACTTGAAATATTTAGGCTGTGCTTATCAGATGGTGCTCTACGCCGATTCCAATCACTATGTACAGTATTGTTCTTCAGTGCTTTACCTTGATGCACATTTACCACTTTTTCTTTAGTTTCCCCTTGTGAAGGAATAAATAATCCTTTATCCATAGTGGCAATACTAAAACTGCGTTTATTACTCACTTCAAGTTCTAAATTACCAAATGAATCCTTCTTCGCTCCGATTTTTCTCACTTCAACACAAGCATTACTTAGTACACTACCCTCTGGTGTCGACTGAGTTTTGATTTCAGTTAAACTTTCAGAAGACTTCAGACCATCTACTGGAGGCTGTTTATCTCCGGGACTCAGCTTTTGAATAGAATTAGTAGCTTCATTCATACTTCGACTAGATTTACTTAGTGAGAGATTGGGACTAGCTGATGTAATTTTGACACTTGGCTCATTACTAGAGGACGGCGCAGATATACCGGCGGTTAAATTCGGGTCAATAGGTCTAGCTGTAATTTCTGGCATGGTATCAGTTAACCTCTGATGAAGTTGTTATTGTCAATTTTAAAAGGTGAATCATTCGTTAATTCAAATGATTCACTAATGGTATTTTTTGCTTCATGTAATATCGTCGTAAAATTTCCGATAATATTAGCGAGAATATTTACATCTAACCCTTCTACCGGGTGCTGATAACGGAGTAAAACCCGATTATCTTTAGGATCTAGAGCAAAATATGCCTGACGTAAGATAGAACTGTTAAAATTATGATGAAGCAATCGAATCAAAAAGTGATTATCTTCGTTATCTGGTATGGAGCCTAAATCAGCAAGAAGTTGTAAGTGCGAACTACCGACTATCATATCAATAGCTACATCAACCCCTGCTTCTGTTTTAAAAGCACATCGCCCAGAATCATCAAGCTTTAAAAAGCCTAAAAGCCATGTTCTACCGAGCTCTTGAAGCAGGTTATCTATTATTTTTTGTTCGTTAGTCATAAAGGTTATTTAAATTATATACTCAAGACAAGCTTAAACAATACCCTATTAAAGAGTACTTTGTTGAATTAAATTAATTGAGTTAATTGAAAATACCGACCCCTACCATTCGTATTTCACTACCTCAAGGGGAAGTAGATTAGTAAACCGATGGTACCCACTTAAACATTGAATTGTTATTAACAATGGCCGTTAGTTTTTATATAACAGAAGTTAGAATCAGACACAAAAAAACCAGCTTTCGCTGGTTTTTTTATTGATGCTTTCGCACCTGAATATCGCTATTGCCATATTCAATAATATGGAGGCGCCTCCCGGAGTCGAACCGAGGTCCACGGATTTGCAATCCGCTGCATAGCCACTCTGCCAAGGCGCCAAATTGTTCTCAACACTCAAGGGCGCTGCCCTCTGCGTTGGTTGGTACTTTACGGATTAAGCAAACATAGTCAAACAAAAATCCCTCGTTTGTGTTTGTTTGCTTTTTTTTAAACCAATCCGACGTGAATTCGAACTAAGTTTCCAACTCACCTTCTTTTCATTTGAAGTCACTAGGGTATATAAAACACAAAATCAGCAATCACTGGCTGGTTTTGTGTTTCTACTTTTATCATCAATCTTCGTTATGAACGGTTCGCAACCTGTTTGAACAACCGCCCGACAACGTTTGGATGGTAAGACCATGTATGATCAAACATCGACATTAACGCTGGATTGCCGTATTTCGACAAGCTGATGGCATGGAAGCGGTTCTTCTTCGCTTTCAACGCATCGACTTTCGCAAGTAATTCGTCTTGTTGCTTGGGCGCAATAAAGTCTGAGATCACAACCATGTCGGCGTTTTTGTATTTATCACTGTTCATTAAATCGATCGATTTGATCAAGGTCGGCTCTAAATCTGTGCCGCCATGGAAACTGTAAGTCAAAAAGTCTGCGGCCTCCCTTAAACCATCTTGACGAGTGAGCTCGTAAGTAATGTGTTCTGTGGAGAAGATGATCACATAACAGTCGCGTTGCTCTGCCAGCGCAATTTGCATGAGCGCGTAAGCCATGGCTTTGGCACATTGTTCCGGGAAGCCACTCATCGAACCTGACGCATCGACACAAACGATAAACGGTCCTTTTTCAACATCCACCGATTTGTGGTCTGGTTTGTGCGCTTTCACTTTACGCAGTGTGCGAGACTTGCCTTGCGTGCGGTAGTTCATCAAACGTTTGTCGACCAAGTGCTTATAAAACACCACTTCCAACTCTGGGTAAGCCAAAAACATGGTTTCGTTGGGCAGCAACTTGTTGAGATCGTCACTTTCATGAATGCCGACGATGTCGTCTGTCGCTTCCTCACTCTTTTCCTCGACCATTTGCAGCTCTTCTGCTGGTGCACGATTGAGGTCTGGGTCGTTCACTTGCCCTGCCATACGGCCAAGCTGCTCCGCGATGTCCTGCAAGCCTTTGTGTTTCTTAAGTAAGTCTGCTGAACGCTTCATCACGGTTAAATCGGTTTTGCTTAGCTTAGCTGCCGCCATGTCCCACAGTCGCCCTACGCTTTCCTCATCACCGGACTCTGTCACGTTTTCCATATTGCGCATGGTTTCCATACGCTGATAAAGATCGTTAAGCACTTTTTCTTTATTCTCTTCAAGTTCAGAGACTTGTGCTTGCTTGATCGCTTCTGCAAGGCTTTGATACCACTGGTCACAGAAGTAATGAGGAAACATTGGGTTATTCACGCCCTTGTTCTTCTCAATCATACGGCGCGCTTGCATATAAAATGCTGAGTGCCACTCAAGTTGTTTGATCACATCATCTACGCGTTCGAAGAACTCGTTTTCATCCCAGTATATGACTTCTTGGTAAAGTGCGAGTTCTTGTTGAAAACGCTCGGTTTCACAAACCTTTGTCATGCGCTTTTTCACATTGCCACGCCATTTAAGCAGATGATTTTTCACTGAGGTTTTAATGCCTCTTTTTTCTGCCATCATCATGACCTGTGAACGCCCCATTAAGTCGTTAACGGCACTGTCAATGATGCCAGAATCCGCGACCATGAGCGCTAAGTTAAGTCCGTCTGCACCTAACATGTCATCTCCCTAAGAGAAAAACTGATGTAAGTTTTTGAAGCGTTGAATGATCTTCTCGCTTTCACCTTGTATAGACTCAAGTCGCTGGCTCACCAGTTGCAAACTCGACTCCATGAGACGTGGTAACTCTGGATCCACAAAACTGTGCGGTAATGCCCCATGGAAATTGGCTTTTACCTTACGCATGTGATGTTCAGCTTCACTTAATTGGCTGACTGCTTTTTCGCTCTCAGCCAACCATTTCTGGTAAAGATCCGCATCTAACCCTTGCTGAGTAACCAAACTCACCAGCACACCACGATTGGCAATGTCACGGATCACCAGATTGTTGGCTGCATCAACATCAAAACGCAGACGACACATGTTGCTATTTTGGTTTACATAACCATACACATCGCCATGCCCCTCTTTGATCACTCGGTCAAGTTCGTCTTTTGGAACGTATACCCAACGGCTGTCACCCTTCTCCGATTCAGAAACCGACATGTTGCTCTGCAGGATTACTAGTTTGACCAAATTCACCGCCGCACCGACTTTGTAGGATTTGGCATCAGAAGTATCGAAGCTCATGCTCTCTTTGCGAAGTAGGCCTGCGGCAGCTTCCGTGTTCAGTGTCATACGGTATTTGTCTTCAAGCTCATGTTGAATATCCACCAAAGAGTCACGGCAGAATTCAATCTCTTGCTCGGCATCTTGCTGGTCAAAGGCATATTTGAGCGCAAAATCCTGGATGACATCGCGCACAACATCGCGTGATTCAGGGGTATTCCATAAACAATCTTGCAGTAATAGAAGATCAAGCGGGTTGATTTCATCACGACCATTAAAGAAGGCGCTTGCTTTGAGCAGTTTCACCGCCTTTTTCCAACGACGGTCAGACACGTACATGTCCGTTCGTGCTGCCTCGCCGAACTCTGACTCCACTTTGGTTTCCAACATGGTTTTTAATTGGAAAAGCTTTTCGAATGCATTGTCGGTCAGAGTAAGAGTGTCGAGTTGTTGCTGCCAACGATGATACTCTTCGTCTGTAATCGCGAGTCCCTCTGGGATTTCTGCCTCTTGCGAAGTGCCCACAGTCAGCATGGATTTAAAGTTTTGTTTGTCTTGAATTCGGTTTACAAACACACGCACAAGCATACGGTCATAAAGGGCGTCTAAGCCGCTGTCTTCATCGGGTAGTTCATTCGATGCAGAAATCAAAAGGCGCATGGGCACACGTTCGATATCACACCCGTTTTTAAATGTTTTTTCATTCACAACGGTTAAAAGCGTGTTTAAAATCGCCGGGCCCGCTTTCCAGATCTCATCGAGGAAAACCACCTGTGCCGTTGGCAGGTAGCCTTGGGTAAGGCGAACATAGCGACCGTTGTCTTTCAGCTCTTGAATGCTCAGTGGACCAAACACTTCTTCGGGGGTTGAGAAACGTGTCATCAAATATTCAAAGTAACTCTTATTATCAAAGGCTTGGATAAGACGTTTGGCGATTAAGCTTTTGGCAATGCCCGGAGGACCTAAAAGGAAGACGCTCTCGCCCGCAAGAGCGGCAAGAAGACAAAGTTTGATGGTGTGCTCGCGTTCGTAAACGCCGTCGGTCAATGCTTTAGCCAGCTTGTTAATGCGCTCTGAAAGAAGCGCCTTTTCTGCATTGGATCCGAAAGATGGTTGAATCATGAAAGCTCCGGCTGTTGAACTAAGGCGGTATACTTAATTTTATACATTTGTTATCACTTTGTTACAAGTGTATTTTTTAGTTAACTTCGGTTATACCAGATGCACTTCGCGCACGTGCGCGAGTAACCATAGTTTTCATTTATGGGGCATAAGTCACTGAAATTATTTATCTCAGGATAACGAAATCATTTTCTACTTTTGTTTCACGCGGTTTGTGGTTAATGTGCAAAACACGTCAACACGCGTGACAGCTAGGATCCACAACTGCATGAGCAAAACAATTTATAAATGGAAGCAGATTTCCCTGATTGAAGAGGAAGTCAAACTACCAACTGGTCGGATGATCACACATACCACTATCCAACACCCCGGTGCTGCCGTTATCTTACCCATTACTTCAGATGGCAACATCGTGCTTGTTAATCAATTCCGCCCCTCTCTTAACAAGTGGCTGCTTGAGTTACCAGCTGGCACGCGTGAAGGTAATGAAGATCCTTTGCATTGTGCCCAAAGAGAGTTAGAAGAAGAGACAGGGTACAGCGCCGAAAAGTTTACTTCGCTCGGTCAAGTTACCCCTCTCGCTGGTTTCTGTGATGAAATCCAGTACTTGTTTGTCGCCGAGCGACTGAGCAAAACCAATCGATACGAGTGTGACGACGACGAAGTGATTGAAGTAGTGACATTGTCACGTAAAAAGCTCGAACAACAAATTATTCAAGGCACCATCACTGATGCCAAAACCATCGCTTGCCTGAGCAAAGCTCGTCTTTGCGGTTATATTTAGGTCTTTTTGACCGAGGAGAGAATTATGGACTTTCGATCAGATACTGTTACGCAACCTACCCAAGCCATGCGTGAAGCCATGTTTAACGCGCCTGTCGGAGACGATGTTTACGGTGACGACCCAAGCGTTAATGAGTTAGAACAATTTGCTGCTGAGCTCGCTGGATTTGAAGCTGCGTTATTCACTTCATCTGGCACGCAGGCAAACCTACTTGGGTTAATGGCACATTGCGAACGCGGTGATGAATACCTGTGTGGCCAGCAAGCACACAACTATAAATACGAAGCTGGTGGTGCTGCGGTACTGGGCTCTATTCAGCCTCAACCGATTGAAAACAACCCAGACGGCACTTTGCCATTTGATAAACTAGAAGCCGCGATTAAACCTGATGATGCGCACTTTGCACGTACTCGATTACTTAGCCTAGAGAACACCATCAACGGTAAGGTGATTCCTCTCTCTTACCTTGCACAAGCACGTGAGTTCGTGAACAAGCACAATTTGCAGATGCACCTAGATGGCGCTCGTGTATTCAACGCAGCCGTTGCACTTGATGTTCCGGTTAAAGAGATTGGTCAATACTTTGATTCAATGACAATCTGTCTGTCGAAAGGGCTCGCTGCTCCTATTGGCTCATTATTACTGGGTAATAAAGAATACATCGCTAAAGCGCGTCGCTTGAGAAAGATGGTCGGCGGAGGCATGCGTCAAGCTGGTATTCTTGCAGCAGCAGGCAAACTTGCCCTTACCGAGCAAGTGGAACCACTGAGACAAGATCACATCAATGCAAAAACCTTGGCGGAAGGCTTGGCGAAATTGCCGGGTGTCTCTGTTAATCCAGAACTTGTTCAAACCAATATTGTATTTGCCAAGCTTGATCCACAAATCGACATAGCGAGTATTGCAGAAAAGATGAAACTGCAAGGCATCACGATTACTCCGGGGAATCCTATCCGTTTTGTGACCCATAAAGATATCTCGGCGCAGGACATAGATACTTTCCTATCTAGCTTTAACTCTTTTCTTTAATCCGATGCTTTAAAAGCTACGCTCTAAACCTACTACTTTAGCAAAAATTTTTATCATTGAGCTTCCCCAAAAGGGAAGCTTTTCTGTTTCAAACCTGTATTTTAAATGATGACGGTTTACGCGTTCTTAATGCATTGTGTCTAATACAAGCACCTAATTCATAAAATGAATAATTATGGACGTTGCGAATCTCCACAAAGCTCATACGGTCCTCATTCCCACAACATCGAATCCAAACCATTAACTAATGACATATTAATCATTAACCTTACCCTATCCAGATCAAATTATTGGTGAATTTATAGTTATTAAAGCCAGTTAACGTTGACTTTTTATTCTATTTTATCGATATTTCATGCCATATATAATTCGACGTGAAATAGATTATGTCTCATACACACGCTCAGCCATCAGAATCGGCTGCAGCCTCTAAAACATGGCAAATGCCTGATACCCTCATTTTGATCTTCATTGTTGGTATTCTTGCGGCGATCCTTACCTACTTAATCCCTGCTGGTCATTTTGATAGCCAACAGGTGACGTACATGGTCGATGGTGCAGAAAAAACTCGCACGGTAATCGACCCGTCATCTTTCTCTTATGCCATCGATGAAAGCGGTGAATTGGTTTACAACAAGGTTGGATTGTTTGCTTCAGGCGGTGGCATCGGTCTGATGAACTTCCCATTCGAAGGTCTGGTTTCAGGCTCTAAATGGGGAAGCGCGATCGGCGTGATCATGTTTATGCTGGTGATAGGTGGTGCTTTCGGCGTTGTAATGCGCACAGGGACAATAGACAACGGTATCCTTCGCCTTATCGACAAAACCAAAGGTAACGAAGCGCTTTTCATTCCCGTTCTGTTCTTATTGTTCTCTTTAGGCGGCGCAGTGTTTGGTATGGGTGAAGAAGCCGTCGCGTTTGCGATTATTATCGCCCCGCTCATGGTACGCCTTGGCTACGATGGCATTACAACGGTAATGGTTACCTACGTGGCAACTCAGATTGGTTTCGCAACCTCTTGGATGAACCCATTCTCAGTCGCTATTGCACAAGGTATTGCGGGCATTCCAGTTCTATCTGGTATGACAATTCGGATGGGATTATGGGCTGCATCACCGCA
>NZ_ABGR01000027.1 GCF_000171815.1 Vibrio sp. AND4
CCGTCGTTAGGGGTGCATACTTTACTTTGCACCGTGAGAGAGTCAAGCGTTTTTTTTCAAAATCTTTTTCTCTCTTCTCGACTCACTGTGTGACTTTCGCCTCACATTGTGTCGGTGGATGCGCAGTATAGGGCGTAGAGGAATTAGCGCAACCTTTTTTTTTAAAAAAAACATCAAGTGCTCGCTAATTCATCAAATGCATTATATCTGCATATTTCTTCGTCACATTTGAGACATATCACAGCAATTGGTTGGAAAAAAACCAACCATATACGTAAGATTCATGTGTCTATATTGTTAATGGGTAGACACTCTCTTTATCATCAATATGTAGTAATTAAAATGACGTCTAAAAAAAATCTGACTTTATGTACTGGGTTGGCGGTCGTTGGGGGAATCATCTTCTCTCAGTTACCGATACCACCTGCCTTGAGCTTTATCATCGGTGTTATCGCTACTGCTCTTCTTTTTTCATCTTCTAGCAAGGCACCTGTTCTTCAATCTTCGGATTCCGAGCCTTCGACTAAAACTTTGTATGTTGGCAATCTTCCTTACAAGGCTAATGAGAGTCACGTTCGTGATTTATTTGCTGAGTATGGGCAGGTCTTCGCGGTACGCTTAATGAAAGATAAGCGCACTGGTAAAAGAAGAGGGTTTGGTTTCGTAGTAATGGCTGCAGAAGATGCCAAACCAGCTATCGCTAAACTTAATGAGAAGGAGTATATGGATCGTACGCTTAAAGTTCGTATTGCAAACGACCCTAAGCATCCGGATGAAGGTAAACCTGAACAGGATTAAATCCTAGGTTTGCTAAACATGCATTCAGTGCATCTTCTTGCCAAGGAGATGCACTAGCATAAATTTTCTTACTTCCTTCCTCGGCAGTTTCTTGCTCTTTATCACTGGCGAGTAGTGCTCTCACTCGACGAGCGATGGCTTTACCAGAATCAATTAACATGACGTCACCACCCAATGCTTGATGTATTTCGTCTTTAATTAAAGGAAAGTGAGTGCACCCGAGCACTGCTACGTCTACTTTATGACGCAATGGGAGAAGAATGCTTTCCAGTTCTGGTATATGAATAATCTGACCGCGTAGCTTTTCTTCCGCCATGTCCACTAAGCGAGTCGACCCTAATAACTCAACAGGTTTTCCTTGAGCAAAATCGCGGATCAGTTCACGGGTATATTGGCGAGTCACTGTCGCTGGTGTGGCAATTAACCCAACCCCTTGAGAAGCAAGTAACGATGCAGGCTTGATAGCGGGAACAACACCGACAACAGGTATGGCTAGGTTTGCGCGCAATGATGGTAGTACGATGGTGCTTGCGGTATTGCAGGCGATAACCACGATGTCAGCCTGATGCTCTTCAACCAATGCCGCCACCAGCGTATTGACACGATTGATTAGCACGTCATGCTCGAGCTCACCGTATGGATAAGCTTCGTTATCGAACAAATACAAGTAATCCATGTGCGGCAGAAGTCGATGGATTTCTTGGAAGACTGATAACCCTCCGACACCGGAATCAAACACTAGGACTTTTTTCTTACTTGATGCTCGCACGAGTCTTACCTGCAAATTAGAGATTCGCCGATCATACTGGTTAGATTTGTTTTGGCAATGCTTTGACTTGGTATCTTTGATGGCTAAATTACTCCCCTATTTTTACTTCAAGCTTAGTTAATACTATATGCCCTTGAAATAAAGAGGTTGGAGTTGCCCTCCCTCATTACCTATTTCCGCCTAATCCTTAACTCAGCATAAAAAAAGACCGCCGATAAGGCGATCTTGTCAGATTCCATTAGAAGCGGTAATCGGCCGAGAGAAAATACTGACGTCCTGGGGGCGCATACTCTAAATACATTTCGTAATCCTTATCGAACGCATTACTTAGCTTCGTACTGATGTCCCAGTTTGAGCTTATTGCATAAGAAGCGGTAAAGTTCCACAAACTATAACTCGGCAACCTAGTGCTGCCACTAAAGCGTTCTCCTTGGTATAGGTACTGAGAACCCAATGTCCATTGATCAAACGTTGCGTAAGCATTCCACTTAGCACCACGTTTAGAGCGGTAAGCCAGTTGAGTATCTTCTGGGCCAGATTTATCAACGGGATCTTTGTAATCTAGGTAAAACTCATGAGAAACGATATCTGTATCGAATTTAACCTCGAGTTCTACGCCTTTAATTTCTGCTTCGCCGACATTTTGCATGCCCGCACCTTTCCAGATCAGCATATTCTCAATTTGGTTGTGGTAACCCGTTAGCGTCCAATCAACAATCGATATCCCCCCTGATAACGACAGCTCTGTATTTTCTGATTCTTCTGGTTTTAGGTTTGGCATTTCGTAACCTGGAAAATACAGATCAACAAAGCTCGGGGCACGAAAGGCTGTACCGTGACTTAGCGTCAACTCATAACCTCGGTAAAACTTCCAGCCTGCTGCGGTTTGCCAAGTAGCATCGTTGCCAAATTGGTTGTTATCGTCATTACGCACACTGGCCTCTAACGTCCATACATCATTAGCGTATTGGGCAATTGCGCTGACACCAAAGTTAGTTCTTGGATTCTTTTCTGGATCGTAGTCTTTAGCTGGTCCCCAGTCATTTGCTGCAATATGACCATTAGCTAGCTTCTCGGTACGGTAATCCAAGCCACCACCAATACTCAGCACTTTACTAACGCTGTACGAGTTCAACCAAATCGCATTAAACTGTTCAATGGCAATGTGATCACCAATGGATTTACTTTGATCAGCCTTGTAGTCGAAGTTGTCTTGTTGACCATAAGCCAATTTCAATTCAGAAGAATACAAGTCTTTACTGTATTCCAACGACAGATCGGCACCGACATACTCAACTTCACCAGTTTTTTTCTCATAACCACTCCAAATACTACTGTTGTCGTATTCGAACTCGTTACTGTAAGCACTCATTCCAACATAACCTGATAAGTTATCAGAAAAATTTTGTTGGTAACCGAGTTTAAGGTTGAGCGTTTCAAAGCCGTGCTCATCACCGTCATTCACACCCGGCACAGGTTTCACGTTAAAACCGTCCGTTTTCTCGTAACCTAGAACGCCTTTGAAGTGTTTATCTTCACCCACTGGCTTGGAAACAACAAAAATCCCCTTCTTGTGGTTATCCGACCCATACCCCGCAGAGACGCGACTTGCATCATTATCAATGTTCGCTCGGGTAATAATGTTGATAACGCCTGAAATCGCTTCCGAACCATAAATAGAAGCCCGCGCCCCACGAATATAGTCGATACGTTCTACTGCATTAATGGGAAACTGGCTAAAATCGACACCGCCCATGCTCGCTCGAGGGACGCGAACACCATCCACCAAAACAAGCACTTGGGACGAACTGCCACCTCGGACAAATAGGGAGGCGCTTTGTCCACGCCCACCGCTCTGGGCAACTTCAACACTCGGTAGCGTACGAAATACATCAAACAGGCTATTTGCTTGTAATCGATCAATATCTTCTTTAGTGACCGTAACGGTTTGTGCGAGGACCGCACCATCAATTTGCTCAAATCGGTTTGCGGTGACCACAACCGTTTCGTCTGCAGAGGCTTCTTGGGCTTGTAAATAAAAGGTAGGTGAAAATAGCGATGCACACGTGATCGCAAGAGACGTTTTTCTCATTGTATTGTCCTAAATCGCGTAATTCCTGCTGAGCCCCGCTCATATTGAGCAGTCCAGTGCCGTGGCTCAGTTGCTGGCTGGTATTCGGACTTAAGAGCGAGGTTTACACCGCCTACTTGCTCGACTTCCCACATAAACTTATGCAGTGTCTTGATGAACGTTCGTTCTCTTTTACCGCTGCGCGTCAGTTCTGGATTTTCACCAGATTCCCATTTCAGCCATCTAGATTGCTAGATAGCACCAACTTGGAGCAAATACTATTAAGCTATGGATTATTTGTCCAGCCAATATTTATCCTGACAATTGTAACGATTTGGTTCATCGGCATCTCAACTGACACAGAACCCACTATCTTTAGATCAATTGAGGTACAAAACTGGACATCCTATTGAGATTGAATAAAATCTGCGCTCTTAAATTGAATGCACCATAAAAGGTAAGATCATGGCTACTCTTGATGTAAACCCACAACGCTACCAAGAACAACTGGCTGAAAAAGTTGAACGTCTGAACAATATGTTCGCGCCATACAAGGTGCCAGAACTGGAAGTGTTTGAATCACCAGAGCAGCACTACCGTATGCGTGCTGAGTTCCGCGTTTGGCATGAAGGTGAAGACCTTTACTACATCATGTTCAACCAAGAAACTCGTGAGAAATACCGCGTTGACCAATTCCCTGCGGCAAGTCGCCTGATCAACGACCTAATGCCACTCTTGGTCGATGCGATGAAAGACAATGAGTCCCTGCGTCGCAAACTGTTTCAAGTGGATTTTCTATCGACTCTAAGTGGCGAGATTCTGGTTTCACTGCTTTACCATCGTCAGCTTGACGAGCAATGGATTGAAAACGCAAGAGCATTGAAGCAGCGTTTAAATGATGAAGGCTTTAACCTGAACATCATTGGTCGGGCGCGTAAAATGAAGATTGTCCTAGACCGCGACTTCGTAATTGAAAAATTAGATGTAAATGGTCAAAGCTACACCTACCAACAAGTTGAAAACAGCTTCACTCAACCAAACGGTAAAGTGGCAGAGAAGATGCTGGAATGGGCGGTTGACTGCACTCAAGAAAGTACTGGCGACCTTCTAGAGCTCTACTGCGGTAACGGTAACTTCTCTCTAGCGCTGGCGCAAAACTTCGATCGCGTTCTAGCCACAGAATTGGCGAAACCTTCTGTTGTCTCTGCACAATACAATATTGCAGCGAACGAGATTGATAACGTACAAATCCTACGTCTATCCGCAGAAGAGTTTACCCAAGCAATCGAGGGTAAGCGAGAATTCCGCCGCCTACAAGAAGCAGGGGTCGATCTGAAGAGCTACAACTGCAACACGATTTTTGTCGATCCACCACGTGCGGGTATGGACGTGGACACGTGTAAGATGGTGCAAGGTTACGAGCGAATCATGTATATCTCTTGTAACCCAGAAACACTAAAAGAGAACTTGGACATGCTGTGCGAAACACACAAGGTGACACGTTTCGCTCTGTTCGACCAATTCCCTTACACGCACCACATGGAAGCCGGTGTACTGTTGGAACGCAAAGCGTAATCCACCAGCGTCAGACATAAAAAAGCGAGCTCAGTGGCTCGCTTTTTTGTTGGATTCATTTAGCTTATTCAAGCGTGGTTTTCTTTTCCATAAAGCCCAGCTTTTTTCCAACCCAAGCCAACAGCACCATGGATACTAGGATCGCGAAGAAATTAGACCCAGCTTCTGGGAATTGCGCTTTGATAAACGCTGAGTGGCCAAATGCCCCCACAAAGAAACACGCCAGACCAACGAGTGGGATATCTTCTGATACAGGGTTATGAAGATATTCTTGGTATAACGCCTGCAAGGCTAGCACGAGTGCAATCAGAGGAAAGATGGAAAAAGAAACTTCGCTCATGGTCAACCATGACAACAAAGCATCACCACACATACCTGCAACCAGTGCCAATATCAGCGTTTTCTTTTCAGATTTATTTCCATTCGACATTATTCTATCCCGCCTTTTAATCGGTTACGTTCACGTTCTTTGCGATACCAATAGGCCCCTTTGGCTATCATTCGCAATTGCATGATCAATCGCTCGGCGAGTTCATCGCGCTCACGTCGATCTAAATCTAACACTTCTGCACCAGAACTAAATACCAAAGTAACCGAGGCCTCAGCTTGCGTAAACGCCTCTTCTTTGGTCATGCCTGTGCTCATTAAGTACTCGGTTAATTCTGCCGCAAAATGTTGAATTTCTCGAGCGACGGCAGTACGAAATTCAGAAGAAGTGCCAGAGCGCTCACGCAACAATAAGCGGAAAACGTTAGGACTACTTTCAATGAATTCCATAAAGGTTTCAACTGAAGTTCGAATCACACTGCCTTCTTTGACAATACGCTGACGTGCTTGACGCATCAATTGACGTAACAGTAAACCGCCTTCATCAACCATAGTTAAGCCCAGCTCATCCATATCTTTAAAGTGACGATAAAAAGAAGTGGGTGCAATGCCTGCCTCTCGGGCGACCTCTCGCAAGCTGAGATTGGAAAAACTGCGATCTGCACTAAGTTGATTAAATGCCGCATCGATCAACGAACGACGTGTTTTTTCTTTTTGCTGCGCGCGGATTCCCATCGATTTCATTCTTTGACTTGCTCTTTTCTGTTGGGTTCGAGAGCTTCAATATAACGTATATCACCCCCACGTATAAAGCGACGTTATCTACCGATAAGCGGTGAGAACGTTACTATCTGCATGCATCTGATTGCAATATCCTCACCTCAAATAGTCGACATACTGCATGCCAATTGGTTCTTTTGGTCAATTCTGCGTGATCGTATCCACTCTATGGTCGGCGTGACATACTCCCAATAGAGTAAATGAGTTAGAATCCCGCCACAGCAATGTTAAGCAAATATAACAAGGAAGACATCATGGCGCATACTAATCACTATGACGTGATCGTAATTGGTAGTGGTCCTGGCGGTGAAGGGGCTGCCATGGGGCTGGCCAAAGCCGGATTCAATGTCGCTATCGTAGAAAAAGAAAGCAGTGTTGGTGGTGGTTGTACGCACTGGGGAACCATACCATCCAAAGCCTTGCGTCACGCGGTTAGCCGTATCATCGAATTCAATAGCAACCCACTGTTTTGTGGTAATAACACCAGCCTCCATGCCACGTTTTCTGACATTTTGGGTCATGCAACGTCGGTAATAGACAAACAAACTCGACTTCGTCAGGGCTTTTACGACCGCAACGCATGCACACTGTTGTTTGGCACGGCGCGCTTTCTCGATAAATACTCTATCGCGGTAATGCAAAGTGACGGTACAGAAGAAGTGTACACGGCCGATAAGTTTGTTATCGCCACTGGCTCTCGTCCTTATCAGCCAAATGACGTCGATTTCTTGCACGAACGCGTCTACGACAGTGATTCGATCTTGAGCTTACAACACGACCCTCGCCACATCATCATCTACGGTGCGGGCGTGATTGGCTGTGAGTATGCATCGATTTTCCGTGGCTTAGGTGTCAAAACCGATCTGATTAATACTCGTGACCGCCTGCTTTCTTTCCTAGATAACGAAGTGTCAGATGCGCTGTCGTACCATTTCTGGAACAGTGGCGTGGTCATTCGTAACGACGAAACCTACGAAAAAATCGAAGGCACTGAAGATGGCGTCATCGTCCACCTGAAATCTGGCAAGAAAATGAAAGCAGATTGCCTACTGTACGCCAACGGTCGAACAGGTAACACGGACAAGCTCAACCTATCAGCCATTGGGCTAGAAAGCGACTCACGTGGGCAGCTTAAAGTGGACAGTAACTACCGCAGTAAAGTTGAGCACATCTATGCGGTAGGTGATGTGATTGGTTACCCGAGCCTCGCAAGTGCTGCGTATGACCAAGGCCGTTTCGTGGCACAAGCCATTACTAAAGGACAGGCAGACGGTTATCTGATTGATGATATCCCAACGGGCATCTACACCATTCCAGAAATCAGCTCAGTAGGCAAAACTGAGCAAGAGCTGACAGCGGCGAAAATACCCTACGAAGTGGGACGTACCTCATTCAAGCATTTAGCTCGTGCGCAGATTGCAGGTAAAGACATCGGCAGTTTGAAAATCCTCTTCCATCGTGAAACCAAAGAGATTCTTGGCATTCACTGCTTTGGTGAGCGTGCTGCGGAAATCATCCATATCGGTCAAGCTATCATGGAACAAAAAGGCGAAGCGAATACGATTGAATATTTCGTGAATACCACCTTTAACTATCCGACCATGGCAGAGGCGTATCGCGTTGCAGCACTGAACGGGTTAAACCGATTATTCTAATTCGATTGGGTTGCCATGATCCAAAAGCTAAAACAGCAGGTTTCGACCTGCTGTTTTTTATGTGTTACGAACGTTATCTGTGTTACGAAGCGAGAAAGCTTCCTTTGCGCCATTGATAGCAAAAGATAGCTCCGAGCCCAATTCCTCTCATCGCCATAAAACTGATCATCGCAAACCACAATGCATGATTTTGCCAATCAGAGAACAACAAGAAAATTGCGAAGAAGCAGCAAGTCGCCACAAACATGCTGTTGCGCATATCCTTGCCTTTGGTCGCACCAACAAAAATACCATCCAACAAAAAACACCACATTGATGCCAATGGCATGACCACCAACCATGGAAGATACACTGAAGCTTGCTGCTGCACAGCTTTAATCGAAGTGATCATCGCGATCAGATGCGATCCCGCCAAACCAAAGGTGGCAGTCAGGCCTAAACAGATGATCAGACTCCAGAAAAAGGTCCCCATTAATGAGGCGCTGAGTTGCGCTCGGTCTTTGGCACCAACCGCTTTGCCGACCATGGCTTCCATCGCATAAGCAAATCCATCCATACCATAGGAAATCATCATCAAGAAACTCATCAATACTGCATTAGCGGCCACCACATCATCACCAAAGCTTGCCCCTTGAAAAGTCATAAAGCTGAACGTGGCTTGCAAGCACAGAGAACGTAAAAAAATATCGCGGTTAAGCTTTATAAACCGCCCTAGCCCATGTTGAGACGCGCTTAGCAGGCGCATCGGAGATGGTAACTGACGTACTCGCCATGTTTTCCATACGCACATCAAGCCAAACACCATGCCTGAAAAGTCTGCAATGACTGACGCTAGTGCCGCGCCTTCAACTTTCCAATCCAAGCCAATTACGAATAAGACATCAAGTGCGATATTAGTCAAGTTAGTGATGAACACCATCCACATTGGTGCTTTGCCGTTTTGCGTTCCGAGCAGCCACCCCAACAACACAAAGTTCATTAACGCGGCAGGGGCACTCCACACTCGGATAGAGAAATATTGCATACCGTAGTGCTTGACTTCAGCGCTAGCATCACTCCAGCCAAATATCAGATCCGCAATCGGGTTGTGGGCAACCAGAAAGACCAACGCAAACAGCAATGCCATGAGTGAGCCTTGCATAAACACCAAAGCGAGTTGTGTTCGGTCTTCACCGCCATAGGACTGTGCTGCCAACCCTGTTGTCGACATACGTAGGAAGCCAAGTAACCAAAATGTCACGCTTATCATGGTACTGCCCAACGCAACGCCACCCAAATACCAAGCGTGTTCAAGGTGACCGATCACCGCAGCGTCAACCAGACCTAATAGTGGAACCGTAATATTCGACAGCACCATAGGGATAGCGAGCGCTAACACTTGGCGATGCACTTGAGGATTTGATAAAGGGGAGAAAATAGAATTTGTCACAGGCACCTCATTGTTTAGAACAGCGAGTGTACCTGAGTGTTCAATGCCTATCCAATTACCACTTGATGTGAACGAGGACAGGTGTGAGGCGATGCTTCAACATTGGGATTTTATTCAACCAACGCTGCCATGCTTTCCAGCGAGCACAGAATCGGTCGAATGGTGAAAAGGCTTTTACCCACTGTGCCCATGGTAACCAATGAAGCACTTGCTCTGCTGATGCCTCAAAACCATGCGCATACGTATCCGATCCAAGTTTCTGCCCCCATTTGCTTTCGGTTAAATCTCCCGCTAGCACCATGCACACTTCTGCCGAAACAAAATGACGCCCCAACGTTTGGATGAAGGTGGCAACACGTGATTCATTGCAGTCAAGTAACGCCATTTCACACAGGATCAATACTGGCACTTTCTCAGGAATACGCAGGTCATTGAGCCAGTTCATGTCCTCAACGCTGCCACATCGATGTTCGTAACGTTCGTTTTTATGGAACAACCGCTGACGCCAAAGCAGGTTCTCAGTGACATCTAACTCAATCCAGTGGCAACGACCATTGTCCAAACGGTAGAAACGCGTATCTAAACCTGCACCGACATTAATAACCCAAGCATCTGAGTGTTGCTGAAGAAAGTGACTGACCTGCTGATCGCACAACTGAGTTAGAGTCACGTGCAACAGTTGCTTCTGATCAACGTCACCGCTAATGCAGTCGGGTGCCATCTTACAGCTCAAGCAAGCTTTTGCAGCGATTGGATCGTACACCAAACCATTGTCGACCAAGCTTTCACGGCTGCGTAAAAACAACGGTTTCAATAGATGATTAGGAACGTGATGTTGCAGCTTGGACATGGGGCATTTCCTTACACCAAAAAGAAAATGAGTAAATGAAACTAGATGATAATAAATCTCAATATCACTTGCAAGTTTTACTGCACAAGTCAGAGTTCTAATTCAGTACGAATATCATATCAATCACTGTCAGCAGTGATCTGAATGGGCACAAGAAAATGCTTGAGCACAGAATAATAAATTAATTACAAAACAGAAGCTTGACTGAACAACAAAAAATAGAAGCCACAGAAAACACAAACCCCAGCAGATAGCTGGGCTTTGTCAGAACACTGAGGTAAGAAGATTACAGCCAATCAGTGTTACGGATGATGCCAACCGCCAACCCCTCGATTGTCAGATGTTGCGATGTAAGATCGACTTGGATTGGTGAAAACTCTTCGTTTTCTGCGTGCAGTAGTACCGAAGAGCCTTTACGCTCTAGACGCTTCACTGTCACATCGTCATCAACACGTGCCACCACAACTTGACCGTCACGCACATCTTGGGTTTTGTGCACGGCGAGTAAATCGCCATCCATAATACCAATGTCTTTCATACTTTCGCCATTTACGCGAAGTAGGAAATCGGCTTTTGGTTTGAACATGGCAGATCCACTTGATAGTGAGATTCAACATGCTCTTGAGCCAAAATCGGCTCACCTGCTGCAACTTGACCAATCAAAGGTAAACCTTGATCGTCGTTTACCGCATCGGTAAGAAGGATTCGGATCCCACGAGATGCGCCTGGTATAATTTCAATTGCTTGCTTGCGAGCAAGCGCTTTTAGATGTTCTTCTGCAGCATTTGCAGAGCGGAAGCCAAGCTCACGCGCAATCTCAGCACGAGTTGGTGGCATTCCGGTGTCTTCAATTTTGCTTTTTATCAAATCGAAGACTTGTTGTTGGCGTGGCGTTAACGGCTTCATATGTCACCTGTCTTTTTATACAGTTAACTGTGAGTATATCCAGTAAATGATCAAATGGAAACCCAATTGGTTGTTTTTTAATTTATTTGCGCCAGACTCACCACCCGCTGTCGAACATTCATTTTCAATGCGCAACAGTCAGACCGTCTAATGAGCGAAACACTGCAAGGATTTGACTCATTTTCACTCAATAAAATTAAAAGGTTTGACCAGTTTCTGGTATCCTTGTTGGCCTTAAAATTTATCGCCTAGGCTTATTTCCACAGCCATATCTATTTTCTTTCCAATTCAAGAAAGGAAAGCGGATGCAGAAATAAGGTTGGGCTTGTTTGAACACCTATTGAGGCTGTGAACTTTATGTCTTCTGGACGATCATTTTCACGTTCATTACTAAAACTACCTTTATCGGTAATGGTAAAGGGCACCACAATCCCATCGAACCCGATTGACGATCTCAATATCGACCTCGCAAAACCGATTGTGTACGCCCTACCGTTTCGCTCGAACGTGGATTTGCTAACACTACAAAAACAAGCGTTAAGCCTTGGTCTACCAGACCCGCTTAGCCCGCTAGAAATCAATAGCAAAAAGCTGGCCCGCTACGTTTTTATTGCCTCTCGTCCAACGGTGATGAGCAATGATAACGACGTACCAAGAGAGTCGGTTTCTCTATTTACTGAATTACTTGAGCTGCACAAACTCGACAGCGAGCTAGATGTACAAATGATCCCTGCAGCCGTACTTTGGGGTCGTAAACCAGGTAAAGAAGAAAACTGTAAGCCATATCTGCAACCTATGAACGGCCCGCAAAAAGCCAAAGCGGTAATGGCAGCAGGTCGTGACTGTTTGGTGCGCTTTAGCCCAGTTGTCTCACTGCGTTACATGGCAGACTCTCACGGTACCGACAGCGCCATTGCTCATAAGCTAGCGCGCGTAGCACGTATCCACTTTTCTCGTCAAAAGCTTGCGGCATCGGGACCGAACCTACCTCAACGCCAAGTGCTTTTTGCACGCTTAATGAAATCACCTGCGATTGAAAAAGCAATTGAAGACGAGGCAAAAAGTAAAAACATTTCCATCGAGAAGGCACGCAAAGAAGCGCGCAACATCATGGATGAGATTGCGGCAGACTTCTCCTATAACTTGGTCAAGAACGGCGACCGTCTGCTTGGTTGGTTGTGGACTAAATTATATCAAGGTCTGCACATCAACAATGCATCGACCGTTCGCCGCTTAGCGCAGGATGGTCATGAAATCGTGTATGTGCCATGCCACCGCAGTCACATGGATTACCTGCTGCTCTCTTACGTTTTGTACCATGAAGGCATGGTTCCGCCGCACATTGCTGCAGGCATTAACCTAAACTTCTTCCCAGCGGGCCCAATCTTCCGTCGCGGCGGCGCGTTCTTTATTCGTCGTAGCTTTAAAGGCAACAAGCTGTACTCAACCATTTTCCGTGAGTACCTAGCAGAGTTGTTCGCTAAAGGTTATTCGGTAGAATACTTCAGTGAAGGTGGCCGTTCGCGCACAGGTCGCCTACTGCAAGCGAAAACTGGCATGCTGGCCATGACAATTCAAGCCATGCTGCGCGGCCTAAACCGTCCTGTCACGTTAGTGCCTGTTTACATAGGTTACGAGCACGTAATGGAAGTGGGCACTTACGCCAAAGAGCTTCGCGGTTCACGCAAAGAGAAAGAGAATGCGGGTCTTGTGCTGCGTACTCTGCGTAAGCTGCGCAATTTTGGTCTTGGTTACGTCAACTTCGGTGAGCCGATTCAGCTCAACCAATACCTGAACGAGCATGCACCAGAATGGACTAAAGACATCGACCACATGGGCGGCAGCAAACCACAATGGATGACTCCTGTGGTAAACGGTCTGGCAAACAAGATGATGACGCACATCAATGATGCAGCAGCGACTAACGCTCTTACTCTTTGTGCGACGGCGCTATTGGCATCTCGTCAGCGTGCATTATCTCGTGACTCTCTGATCAATCAAATTGAGTGTTACTTGAAACTGCTCACCAACAACCCATACTCAAGCACTTCAACCGTGCCAACAAAAAGTGCTGAAGAATTGGTGGATCACGCGATTTCACTTGATAAGTTTGTGATTGAAACCGACACCATGGGTGACATCATTTCGCTGGACCGTAGCCAGTCGATTCTGATGACTTACTACCGCAACAACATCATTCACATGTTCGCACTCCCTTCACTGATTGCTCAGATAATTATTCGTCAGCGCAGCGTCACTGTAGAGAAAATCCAAGAGGACGTCGCTCAAATCTACCCATTCCTGAAAAAAGAGCTGTTTCTGAGCTTTAAGGAAGAGGAGTTGAATGAGTTGGTTATCAAAATCTTGAGTGAGTTCATTGACCAGAAAATGGTCTGCCAAGACGGTGAAAAGTTGGAAATCAACCAATCAAACAACCAATCTTTGGTTCTGTTGGGTCGCACTATCACTGAAACACTTCAGCGCTACTCTATCGCGATGAATCTACTCGTCGCGAATCAAGAACTGGGTAAATCTGACCTTGAGAAGAAGAGTCAAGACATTGCGCAGCGTCTAGGTCGTCTGCACGGTATCAATGCCCCCGAGTTCTTCGACAAAGGCGTGTTTGCCGCAATGTTCAATACACTGAAAGAGCAGCAATACCTAGACTGTGACGGCAACTGTGATCTTGAGAAGACGCAGCAATTCGCCAAACTGCTATTTACCTTGCTTTACCCAGAAGTAAAATTAACCATTGAAGAGAGTATCCATCAGCTGCAAGCGTAATTCACTTAAGCTCGATATTCATCTCGACAAAAAACAAAAGGCATCCAATTGGATGCCTTTTTTCTATCTGAACGTTAACACAGAGCCGTTACCAGAAAGCGATAAGTAGACCGACCGCTATCACCATTCCTACATAATTGTTATTTAGGAAGGCTTTGAAACACAAGTCGCGCTCTCGATGGCGAATTAAGTGCTGCTGGTACACAAACAAAGAAGCTGCTACCAAAATCGTCCAGTAATAACTCTGTCCTAGGCCGTAGTGTTGGCCAAGCAAAACCAACATTGCCAACGTCATCAGCTGCAAAGCGCCAATGGCTAATTTATCATAACGCCCAAACAAGATAGCCGTCGATTTAATGCCAATCTTTAAATCATCATCACGATCAACCATCGCATATTGAGTATCGTAGGCAATGGTCCACAAGGCGTTAATCGCAAACACAAACCATACAATCCAAGGCAGTTCCCCCGTTTGTGCCGCCCACGCCATCGGAATCGCCCAACTAAAAGCTAAGCCTAAAAACAGCTGTGGCAGATGGGTATAACGCTTCATAAATGGATAGATGAACGCTAAAAAGATGCCTGTAAAAGAGAGTTTAATCGTCAGTGGGTTCATGGTCAGCACTAATAAGAAAGCACTGATACCCAAAACGAGAAACAGGCCTATTGCCTCTTTCGAGGTCACTTTACCCGATGGCAAAGGGCGTTGCTTAGTCCGTTTCACATGCCCATCGACTTTACGGTCAGCAAAATCGTTAATCACACAACCGGCGCTACGCATTAAGAACACACCCAAAACAAACACCACAAGCACATTCCAACTCGGCAAGCCTTGAGCGGCGATCACAAGTGCCCAAACCGTCGGCCACAATAACAACAGTGAACCAATTGGGCGGTCCATTCGCATCAGTTGCCAATATGCTTTGGCTTTTTCTGCGGACATTTACACCTTCTCCTTTGCGTAAACCGGTGAGTGACTCAGGAACAACTCAGCAACCAGCATAGGTTTATGATTCATCCATAGTCTTGAACGTCGCGCTAAAAGGCGCCCCTGGGGCAGATTAATCCATCCCATTTGCAAAGCATCACGTTCAACGTTATCGGCGCTAAATACCGTTAAGCCAAGCGGGATATCTCCTTGTTGAGCTAAATCATATTGTTGATCGACCAACGTTGAACGAGGAATAAGTGTACGGCCAATGACCCAATCCGTATTGTCACCACACAAAACCACTTCTCTGAGAAGGCAATCTTGCTCGGACAATAGCTGGCTTTCATCCTGTGTTAACGTCTTTGCAGTGACGATCTGGTTGTGCAGCAATTCCACGGTCAAGGATTGGCAATGCTGACCTAAACGACGTGACAAAGAGCCCTGTTCTTCAAGCCAATGCTTAGCGAATTCATTTGGGAATTCAAAATCTTCGGGGTTTTGCCACTCTACTTCCAATAAAGAAGTAAGGTAGAGTGATATTGGCTGATTCATACTAGTATTCAATTGGGGGCTTTATGCGTACAATAAAGCAACAACTTACCGTCTTATTGAAACTGCAAGTTCCGTTATGTGTTTTAGACGGGCTATTGTATCAAGACTGAAGCGATTCGAATATCGCGATCCAAAGAAAGAAAAGTTAAAAATATGTACAAACGTTATATAGCCCAAATTATTTTCGCGCTAAGCCTGCTTATTTCTGCACCAAGTTGGGCCGAATCAGAACAAACAGCACCTAAGTTAGCCTACTTCACACTAGAACCCGATTTGACCACGAACTTCTACACCAAAGGAAATCAATTGGGTTACGTCCAAGTTCGTATTGACATCATGGTGATGAGTCAACAAGACCTTGCCGTTGTCGAGCACCACCAACCGCTGATTCGTGATGCTATTATTGAGCTTTTGGGTAAACAAACCGAAGATACGATTAAATCTTTATCTGGCCGTGAAGATCTGCGTAAAACTTTAGTGAAAGAGCTCAATGAAACCTTACTGCCAGAAACTGGCAAAACCATCATTGCCGATTTGCTGTTTACCAAATACCTTTACCAATAGTACTCACAATCAACAAATTTAGACAAATAAACGAAAGACCGCCGTTTGGCGGTCTTTTGGTAGAGAGCCATGAGTCATAGCCTCATCAGGCTTTTTGGTATTTCTGTTTACCTGAATCAAACAGTGCGATCGCCATACCAGAAAGCAATCCAACCAAATGCGCGGTATTGGCAATCGCCAGAAACGGTTGAAAAAAGCCCAACGCTAACCACACCAACATAAAGCCAATCATGGGTTTAGGCAGTGTTAAGCCAAGATGCGGACAACGGTAACCAAGAATCCACAGGTAACCAAGTAAAGCATAAACCACGCCAGACAAGCCGCCGAAGTTCGCTCCTTCCACATAAAACTGACCTGCACCAGATAATGCCGCAGAGATAAAGAATATTTGCAGTAACTTACCGGAACTTAAGCGACGCTCGATATCACCGCCTAATTGCCACCACCACAATAGGTTAAAGACGATGTGGGTAACAGAGAAATGCAACAAGGCATGACTTATCCAACGCCAAAGTTGCCACTGTTGTCCTTCAAAAGCAGGGAAATGTAAGACTGAAAACACGCCATCGCCAAAGCCGAACATCTGCAGAAAGTAGATAACCACACACACAAGCATGACCAACAAAGTGACCGGCCCCGCTTTCGCTTTCAGCATGCCCATAATGCTCGGACTGGAGTAATGAAATTGACTCTTACGAGTATCGGCAACGTCCCACGAGGCGGCGCTGTATTTCACAGCAGAAGGATCAGCTAAAAACTGCTTTAACTCGGCTTCGACTTCGACTTCATGCTGTATGTCCATCAACCAAAGTGCAAATTGCCCCTCACCTTCCGGCATCATTTGAATATTAATGTGGCGTGATGCCATGTAATCAATAAAGGCTTGCGCCATACGTGGATTATTTAACGTTACCAATCTTTTCATTAGCTGCTCACTATCGGTAGTTCTGCTCGTTGCCAGGCTTCAAAGCCACCATCCACACTGTACACCTGTTCGAAGCCTTGGTTAACCAAATATTGCGCCGCCCCTTGACTGCTGATGCCGTGATAGCACATCACTAGGATTGGTTGTTCGAATTCCACGTCGTTCATGAAAGAGACGATGGAATCATTGGTCAAATGGAAAGCGGATTGGGCATGAGCAACAGCAAAAGATTGAGGATCCCGAATGTCTACAAGCTTTGCTTCACTTTGCTCGAGCAATACTTGAGCGCCCTTTACATCGATGTGTTGAAACTGGTCCATTTACTCTCTCTCAGTCATTGTCGTTATTGGCGTCATTGTAACCTATCCAAAGCCAAACTTAGACACAGAGATAGTCAGGGCATTCTGCACTGTATATATTCCGATCAGTTGTGGGTAACTCTGTGGATTGCGTTGATAAAGTGTGTAGGGATCATTTGATCCACAATATGTAGTAATGATCTTGATCTAACTGTGTGTATATTTACAACTATCCCCAAGAGGAGAAGGGTATCAAAGCCTTATTTCGTCCGGCTTTCGAACAGTTGATGAATAATTACCTCACAGAGTTATGCACAGGCAGCGCAGATAATTTGGATCGCCAATGCTATCGATTTTCGATCGAACACAAAAAAGCCGAGATCGGATGATCTCGGCTTTCTATAAAATCTTATTTTAGATATTAGAAGCGAACGTTAGAACTCACCAACAGCGAGTTTTAGCTTCTTCATTGCATTCTTTTCTAGCTGTCGAATACGCTCGGCAGAAACACCAAATTCATCCGCTAGGTCTTGCAGTGTTGATTTGTCATCATCTAACCAACGAGAACGCACAATACGCTGACTACGCTCATCTAAACTTGCCAATGCGTGCCCAAGTCTGTTGTTGGTATGTGCTTCCCAGTTTGCCGCTTCAATGTTGTCCGCTACATCCGATGATTTGTCTTCCAAGTAAACCATTGGCGCTGTGTACGAGTTTGAATTGTCGTCATCGTCCATTGGCATATCGAATGTGGAGTCCACTGCCGCCAAACGCGATTCCATCTCACGCACTTCTGAAGGTTCTACCCCTAACTCACGAGCAACGGTTTCAACCTCACCGTTATTAAACCAGCCGAGGCGCTTCTTCGACTTGCGTAGATTGAAGAACAGTTTACGTTGTGCTTTGGTCGTCGCAACCTTAACGATGCGCCAATTACGCAATACATATTCATGGATCTCAGCTTTGATCCAATGAACAGCGAACGATACCAAACGTACACCAACCTCAGGGTTGAAACGCTTGACTGCTTTCATTAAGCCGATGTTGCCCTCTTGCACTAAGTCCGCCATCGGCAAACCATAGCCTGAGTAGCCACGAGCAACGTGAACAACAAACCTCAGGTGTGACAATATCAGGCCTTTCGCCGCGTCAATTTCACCTTTGTAGTGTAATCGCTCTGCAAGCCCACGCTCTTCGTCTGCTGTCAGCATTGGGTAGCTGTTCGCAGAACGGATATAGCTATCAAGGCTATCTTGCGTGACTAGAGCCATCGAATACGCTTCTTTTGTCATTCAGTTCCTCATCAATCTCTGATCTGGAGTATTACATTGCAATTTAGCTCGGCCATCTTGAACCCAAAATGAACAAGTTTCAAGAAGGGGGAGTAATTATCCATAAACAAATTGGCTAAACAAGAGATAAAAATTGGCTCGTGCTTATAAATGCCAACTATAAGACCTCTATCACCTAAACTGGTTCAATTTCTTTCAAGTGACGTTGCGCGGAAATTCGTGCAGCGATGCAACCCAGTAAACTACCAGTAATAATAAGTAGTAGAGATTCATCCCAACTCAGCCCTATCAAACGAAATTGGCTATCGTAGAGCGAGGCCAACTGCTCAACGGCACTGTTCATCACAACCGTGATCAACGCCGTGACCAACCATGCAATGCACGCTCCGAGTACACCGAACCACATACCTGTGTACAGGTAAGGACGCAGAATAAAGCTGTCAGTCGCACCTATCAGCTTCATAGTTTGAATCTCTTCTTTGTTCGCCAGCACATTGAAACGCAGTGTGTTGCCGACGATCAAAAATACCGCACCCAGCATTAGAATTGTCAGAGTGATGACAATGATACCAGCAAGGGTTTTGATGGCATCCAGACGTGCTAGCCAGTCTTCATCAAGTCTAACATCCGTCACATCCTGTTGGTCAGTTACTTTCTCGGCAATTGATCGAATATCACTCTTCACTTCTGAGTCGGGTGTTATCACTAGTACGCCAGGTAATGCGTATCCACTGAGTAGGCTCAATGCTTGGTCAAAGCCAGCATATTGGCTCAGGTCAGATAGTCCTTGTTGCGGCGAAATGTATTCCACCTTTTTGACTAATGGCCATGTCTCAATCTGATCTTTTAACACCATTACACGTGCATCAGGCATACCTTCGGATAAGTAAGCACTTACTTGCGATGGTGATGCGACATCTTGGGCTGCGCTCGCTACATTTTTACCCAGCAAGTACAAGCACGCAGGCATGGCTAAAGCGACTGAGATCACGGCTAGGGTTAAAATATTACCCAAAGGTCGACGCCATAATGCAGCGAAGGAAGCTTTAGCTTGTTGTGCGTGGACAGAGAAAAAACCATCGGTATTTGCACGCTTGGCACTGCGACCTTGTCCTTTCTTTTGGGTGCGCTTGTTACCTACCATAGTCTTCTACCTCACTTAGGAAGCCTTGGTTCAATTCAAAATGGCGATATTGCGGGCGAGTATTGACCAATCCAACATCATGCGTCGCAAGAAGAATCGTTACACCTGCACGGTTAAATTCTTCAAACAATCGCAATACACGGTTAGACAATTCTGGATCTAAATTCCCCGTTGGCTCATCCGCCACCAGTAAGGTTGGCCGGTTGACCACAGCTCGCGCAATACCAACACGTTGCTGTTCTCCCCCTGAGAGTTGACTTGGTAAACAACGCGCTTTGTCCAGTAAACCTGTTTTATCCAATGCGGCAGAGACACGGCGTTTGATTTCGTTTTCTGAAATCGATTCGATGCGCATCGGCAACGCGACATTATCGAACACACTGCGATCCATTAATAAACGGTGATCTTGGAAAACTATCCCGATATTGCGACGTAAAAATGGAATATCTTTATTTGAGATACGCGTGATGTCGTGGCCATTGAAATGGATTTTGCCATCGGTCGGTCGCTCTATTGCACATATCAGTTTCAACAAGGTACTTTTACCTGCCCCGGAGTGCCCACCTAAAAACGCCATTTCTCCGCGCCGAAGGTGAAAGTCGACTTTCTGTAAGGCTTGCCGACCACCTCGGTAAGCTTTGCTCACTTGCTGAAATTTGATCACCGTTGATTTCCTCTAACTCTTATCACTCTTCACGACTAAACAGAGCGTCAATGAACTCTTGAGTTTCAAATGGACGCAAGTCATCAATACCCTCGCCTACACCAATGTAGCGAATTGGGATTTCGAACTGATCAGCGATAGCGAAGATCACGCCGCCTTTCGCTGTACCATCCAGCTTAGTCAATGTAATCCCGGTTAGAGGGGCGACATCACTGAAAAGTTTCGCTTGGCTAATCGCATTTTGGCCTGTACCTGCGTCTAGCGTCAGCATGATCTCGTGTGGGGCAGAGTCATCAATCTTCTTCATCACACGAACAATCTTTCGTAGCTCTTCCATCAAGTTAGCTTTGTTTTGTAGACGACCCGCAGTATCGGCAATCACCACATCGACACCACGCGCTTTTGCCGCTTCAATTGCATCAAAGATAACCGAAGCACTGTCAGCGCCAGTGTGCTGAGCAATCACAGGGACGTTATTACGTTCACCCCACACTTGTAGCTGCTCAACCGCTGCGGCACGGAAAGTATCGCCCGCCGCAAGCATAACTTTCTTACCTTGGTTTTGGAATTGCTTCGCCAGCTTACCGATTGTGGTGGTTTTACCCACACCGTTTACGCCGACCATCAAGATAACGTAAGGGGTTTTGCTGCTGTCGATTTCAAGAGGCTGTTCGACTTTCGCCAGAATTTCTGCCATCTCTTCTTTCAGCAGACCGTAAAGTGCTTCGCCATCTTTAAGATCGCCACGAGAGGCTTTTTCAGTCAGGTTATTGATGATTTTTGTCGTGGTTTCCATACCCACATCAGCAATCAGCAGTTGTTCTTCAAGTTCTTCGAAAAGGTCATCGTCAATCTTCTTACCGCTGAACAAGCCAAAGAAGCCCGCACCAATGTTTGCTTTTGTACGACTTAGGCTGCGCTTGAGGCGAGCAAAGAAACTCTCGGTTGGTTTCTCTTGCTCTTGAACGCGAGGCTTCACTGGTGCTTCTGCTTCTGCTTCTGCTTCTGCTTCTGCTTCTGCTTCTGCTTCTGCTGGGACAGCCTCGGCCATCTCCGGCTCAACTGCAACCGCTGTTTTTTCTTCTGCTTGATCGGCAATGTCTTCTGTTGGCTGTTGCTCGGCAGCAGACTCGTCCACTGCGTCCTCTTTTACTAATTCTTCTTTTACTGATTCTTCAATTGTCGGTTTTTGGCTTTGCTCTTCATCACCAAAACCAAGCCACGAAAGTAATCCGCGCTTCTTTTTTTCCGTCATCTGGGGCTATCCTAGATTGTCTTCTTATCTATTAATGACTCTTTTCTGACAATAATATTAACTTTACAGAAAAGGCGAATGACAAAGTTGTGAAAACTTTCCAACTAGGTAAATCTAATCTTATTAGTGTTACACTCTGTCATCTTAAATATTCTGGGCTGTATCCGAGCTCAAAGCTTGGGCGATTGGGTATAGTATCACTTTATTAGCGGTCAAAAAATCTATGGTAAGACGTCGCCAGCAAAACTCTTCACAAAACAAGCCAACAACGGGCTTTGTACGCATTATTAGTGGTTTATGGAGAGGCAGAAAGCTCCCTGTTCATGATGCAGAAGGCCTACGCCCAACCACGGATCGCGTAAAAGAAACCCTATTTAACTGGTTAGCTCAAGATGTGCCGCAGGCGAAGTGTCTCGACTTGTTCGCCGGCTCAGGTGGTTTAGGCTTTGAATCCGCTTCGCGCCAAGCCGAGCAAGTGACCATGATTGAACTTAACCCACAAGCATTTCAGCAACTGCAAAAGAACGTCGCATCTTTGAATGCCAACAACATTCAAATCGTGAACACCGATGCGATCCACTTTTTGCAGCAACCGGGTACGCCTCACCACGTAGTATTCATCGATCCGCCGTTCCGCAAAGGATTATTGGATGAAACCGTGACCTTGCTGGAGCAAAACGGCTGGCTTGCTGAAGATGCGATGATTTATATTGAAACTGAAAAAGAGCTAAGCATAGCTGGACTACCAGAAAACTGGCACCTGCACCGCGAGAAAACCGCAGGTCAAGTGAGTTACCGCTTATATGAACGCTCACCAGCTCAAAGCCTCAATTTAAAAGGATAGTGAAATGAAAGCATTATTGATACTGGCTAAAGCAGCCATCGCCTTTGTCTGGTTCGTATTAATCCTCAACTTCTTTATGCCATTCCCGGGCAAAGCAGCGATTGCGCTGTACATCATGACCGCTTTCTTATTCATCATGCACGGTTTGCAAATGGCGATCTTCATCGGCGCGTTTGGTGACAAAATTAAGATGAGCACATGGGAAAAGTACTCAATTTTGATTTTTGGTATTTTTGCTCTTCTCGATATTCGTCGTAAGCACATGATGTAAAAAGACAGACAAACGAGAGCCGCTCACAAAAGCGGCTTTTTTGTATCATTCGATAGGCAAAACTTACCCCATGTAGCTCTTCACGCCATCAAGAAACATTTGGGTAGAAATCATCACCAACAGCAACCCCATCAAACGCTCAATCGCTTTCAGGCCGCGCTCTCCCAAAATGCGGTGGAAGAAACTGTAAAACATCAAAATGAAGAAAGTTGCGCCCCAAGCAATCAACACAGCCGCAGACAGCTCCATAATCTTGTCTGGATACTGAGAAGAGAGCAAAAGCAGCGCAGCAATCACCGATGGTCCTGCAATCATAGGGATGGCCATCGGCACAATAAACGGTTCTTCACCTGCGGCCAACCCGGTAATACTGCCAGCACTTGGGAAGATCATCTTAATCGCGATGATAAACAGAATGATACCGCCAGAAATACTCAAGGTCTCAGGTTGAACATGAAGGAAGTTCATGATGCTCTGTCCTGCGAATAAAAACAGCATCAGAATCACCAAGGCAAAAATGAGCTCACGTATCAGAACTTTTCGGCGACGCTTCGCATCTAAATGTTTGAGAATAGAGAGTACAATCGGCAAGTTACCGAGTGGATCCATAATAAGAAACAGCATGGTGGCTGCGGAAAGAATGTCCATGTTCTGACCTCGACAGAAAGATTTACGGCCAATTTATGTAATGGGACGACTGAAGGCTTGTTTTGATACAAGCTAATAAATGATAGAGGCAACAATTAATGCATGAGCTAAAAAATAACTGCCACTCACCCAGACATAGGCGTGTTTCATCGGTTTACGATAGCCATGTATCGCGTAAGCTAGAGCGGAAAATATCATCACTAGGGTACCACTAAATCCAAGAGCATTGGCAAAGCTAGGCACTTGTAACCACACCTCCCCCGCGGCCCACGCCAGTTGAACTAGCATGATACCCATGATCACGACAGGGAAGACCATCGAATCCAATTGCGGTAATAAGAGGAAAAACGCCACAATACTCGCAGCTAGAAGCAAGGCCAGCAACCACCAAACAATGTCACCATTGAGTTGGACCCAAAACGATTTGCTATAGCAGATTTGTGCTAGGAGATAACCCACAAAATAAAGTGGTTTACGAGATTTAAACGAATGAAGGCTATCCGCAAACATCGACACCACAAGACCGCCAACGATCCAGTATGTATGCGGTGCTAACGAACCTTCGGTCATTGCCAAGATCAGTAACAATAGCAGAGTCAAGATTTTAAATGTTAAAGACTGCATTGGACTGGACTGTTTCGCCCCCAACACGGAATACATCCCCGATAGCCCTATCGCTAACCAACTCCACATGCCAATACACCTTTCACCTAATCTCGTCGCTAGTCTAGGTAGACCAATCTTGATGTAAAGGCATAATCCATGAAAGTTGGATCTTGATAGCGAATCGTAACATTTTGTTGATGCAACATCCGCAATTACTGGTTACCGCTCCTCTATCAATCTTTGAGTTCAGCTATCCAGTCATCGGTATTATCAACAACCTGTCCAAAAGGCCTCACGATTAGACATTGGAAAATAAACCTCCAATTTGTCTACCATGACACCATCATGAACAAATAACCCACATAAAACCTAAATCCACCTCATCAGACCTCTAAGACCGGAAAACAGTGACTTCATGACAATACAAATGCCTGCTAGAGCAGAGATTATGCAATATGAAAATTCAAAAAGCTAAGATTAAGTAACTGATATAATTACACATCAGCGCATACAAGCACACAAACAACTAGAAAAATGAACTTCGGCAGCCTAGGTTAAATCTAAGCTCTTTTGATACCGAGGTTTCTCATTTACTGGCGAAGATTAGACCAGATAGACATCCATCCGTGCAAGTAACTCTAGAAAAATCCAATTTTTCTCAACTTTTGAGAAATTCAGCAAAAATGGCCCACCAACTCTAACACAGAAACAAGTAACACTATTTAACCATAAAAACACCCATATTTAACCCATAAAAATCATAACCTTAAAACAAATTAGAAGAAAAAAACCACAAGTAGAACATTTAAAGAACAGCTCAAAAAACACAGTTTCATTGGTCAATATTGGGCTAAAAACCTAAAGTTAAGTGCATATTTTGAAAACTTTTAAGCTTTAAAGTTGATCAAAGCCTAAAAACAGTGCTATATTATTTACATCAAGTTCATCAAAGATTTTAGGGGTAGTGTTATGATTTCTTCTTCTCAAAAACAAGGACTGGTAATGATTGCAGTGGTTGTTGGCTTAATGACGCTACCAATGATGTACTAAGTTACTGTTTAAAATAAAAAAGGGACGCTTTCGCGTCCCTTTTTTATTATTTATTTTTATCACCTACAAATGCCTTACTAAAATATCCCAGTGCATGTAGTAAAAGCCAAGTGCAGCGAGTGTAATCAAGGTCATTAACAAAATCGCCACTCGCCAAATAAAGCGTGAACTTCTCGGTGTTAGCTCCTTCTCACAGGCATCACATGCTGCTAAGAAACCTTTTCGATCATCCAGCTTATAGTCCTCTTCGTGGACAACCTTATTGCGCACGGTTGCAATAAATCGCAGTTTAGCAACAACATCATGCGGTAGACGCTCCTCACAACTGGTGATCAGTTGGTGTAACCCTTTCCCTTCAGCATGGTATTGCGTACGCAGAAGTTTTTCGATCGTTCGGGTACGTATGACTACGCTCTCAATGTCTGACATCGTAACCCTCCTTACTGACACTGACTTTTGTTTGTAAGCCTATTCTTCTATAAATTTAGAACTTTTTCGAGCGACACAAGGCTAATTTCCTTTCAAAATGTGCTCTTTAACGCATATAAAATGTGAAGTGCGCCGAATTAAATCAACGATGCTTTTGTTTGATCACGAATAATACATCTCAACTCGTCGTTTGATCAGGGAGTTCTGTAAAATAAGCACCAATGAAACATTGGAGGTTATCATGCCAATCCCACTTATTTTGGCTCTGTTCGCTCTGATTGCGCTTGGCGCTTGGGCATTTTTCCACTTCTACAGCAAACATTACTTTGGTGAGGATGCACCTGAACAGAACGCTCAAGTGACTATCTTAGACAAGCAAGCAATAGAAGTGCCGGATGCCAAGCCTGGTCAAGACGACCTTGAGTATTGGATTTATGTACAACGCGGGGCAATTGGGCCAAAACGCGAATTTCAAATCGGTGTACACTATTATCACTCGCTGAACCCTGGTGATAAAGGCACACTGACCTACCGTGGCGATAAGTTCTTGCACTTCGCCCTAAACCGCTAATTTACGGCAACAACCAGCGAGTCTTGGCGGACTTAGAGAAAAGATAGCTCATTGCCAAGGCTCCAACACCACTCAATATAACCCACACAGGGATCACCCATCCAGGATGTCCTTGGTGCCAATCAAACGCTTTCATCGGCCACAGGAAAATCGGGTGAAGTAGATAAATACCTAAACTATGCTGGCTGATCAAGCTCACCACTTTTTGTGCTTTTGGCGCCAGATCCTCACCAAAATAACGACACAGCATAAAAATCATCGACGCTGCAAGAATCACATTCAGAGTTTTGTATGATAACCAGCGCCCTATTGTGTACTTGTCGGCTGCTAAACTATTGCTTACGACCATCGCAAAGGTGATAACCAATGCCATCAGACCTAATACAGTAAACCCAGTGACAACCGAACGATTAAGTGGGACTTTCTTAAATAGCACATAGCCGAGTGGTAAATAACCCATGTAAAGCCAATATTGATTACTCCACGGCCCATCAATCCTGAGCAAAAATAGAGTACTGCTGAGCAACCAAACCATCAGGTACGCATAGAGGACACTGTCATCACAATTACGCACTGCCCATTGAAACAACGGAATCACAAAATAGAGAGGAATAAAGTAATAGAAAAAACCCAGATGGTAGTAGGTTGCATGATGCAAACTGTTGCTCACCACTTCTTCAACGGTTGTCATGTCAAAACCTTGAGCCGTCCAACCTGACAAATACGCATAAAATATCGACCAAACTAAAAAAGGCACCAACACTTTACCTAAACGCTGTTTTACGTAGTACTTGGCATCAAAAGGGCGCGTATCACTTAGCATCAAAGCACCCGTAATCAAAATAAAGACCGGCACCGCCCAACGAGTGAGGCTATTGATACCAATCGCTGTTGCC
>NZ_ABGR01000026.1 GCF_000171815.1 Vibrio sp. AND4
ACGCTCTCGGCATTTCAGAGGTGGGGGATTTGATCGGTAAGCGGCTGCAGGACGTGATTCCTGAAGAGATCTACACCCGTTTGGCTGCGAGTGATATCAAGGCTTTGCAGCAAACTCAGCCGATTAGATACATAGATAAAGTAAGCAGCAGCGATGGTTACTGTACATGGTTTGATGTGGTGAAATCGCCGTTCAAAGATAAAGCCTCAGGCACCAATGGTGTGCTGATCATGGCGCGTGATATTTCAGAGCGTTACCTTGCTGAACAGAAATTAGAACAAGCCAACTTAGAACTTGAGAAGCTGAGTTTCTCAGACGGGTTGACTCAAGTTGCAAACCGTCGTCGTTTCGATGAGCAACTGCATACCCTCTGGTATCACCATATTCGGGAGAATTTACCACTGAGCATTATGCTGTGTGACATCGATTTCTTTAAAGATTACAACGATTGCTACGGCCACCAGCAAGGTGATGAAGCCTTAATAAAAGTGGCGGCAGTATTCCAACGAGTCGTCAGTCGATCTTCTGACTGTGTGGCGCGTTACGGTGGTGAAGAATTCGCTTTTATTCTACCGAATACGACGACGGAGGGGGCACTGAAAGTCGCACAGCGCGTCCATCAACAAATTCATGAACTGGGGGTTGAGCATCGTGGGTCCAACACATCAGATCGACTGACAGTCAGTATCGGTTTGGTCTCTCATGTTCCTTGTCATGGTGATGCGCCAGAAATGGGCGTTGCGATGGCAGACACTGCGCTTTATCAAGCGAAAGCGGATGGTCGTGATCGCACTAATATTCACCCAAGTTCTTGCTAACGCTTTGTGACCGCAGACTCTAAGTTGAGAGCTGGCAGTTTAAATCACCGTATTAAACACGTTAAACTGCGAGTATAAAGAATGAAGTGTTAATGAGTCCTAGCGACTTCTTTCTTGTGTCTTTCAAATATGTAAATCGTTGTTGCTCCTCCGCTTGGCGGTTTCGCTTTTCTTTATCAGTGTTCGATATCTAGCTTGTTCCATGGAGTAGTGAATGAAGCCCATGAAAAATCTTGCCCAGTACTACGTTGACCTATTGGTTAGACTGGGGATAGTCCGTTTCTCGATACTGCTGGCACTGGCGCTGGTGGCATTGGCTGTGGTAGTGCAAGTGGGGATTACCTTAGCGCTCAAAGGCAATGTTGATGACATTGATATTGTCCGTTCGGTATTTTTTGGTTTATTGATTACCCCTTGGGCGGTGTACTTCTTATCTGTCGTGGTGGATCAACTGGAAGAGTCACGTCAAAGGTTGACTAAGTTGGTGTCCAAGCTCAAAGACATGCGTTCCCGGGATCAAGAATTAAACTCTCAATTACATCAGAACATCGAAAAACTCAATCAAGAGATTGAAGAGCGTATTAAAGCGGAAGAAGCGCGTGAAGAGGCGATGCAAGATTTGGAGAATGAGGTGTTTCAACGTGAACGCACTCAACTTGAGCTTGCCGAGCGCACTGCGCTATTGCGGTCTTTCATCGATGCCTCTCCGGATTTGATCTATTACCGCAACGCCGATGGTGTCTTTTCTGGTTGTAACCGCGCAATGGAAGTGCTGACCGGCAGGAAAGAGCATCAGCTGGTCGGCTTGAGCCCTTGGGATGTCTACAGCAAAGAGGTGGCTAAACATATTGTCGATACTGATCAAAAAGTCTTTGCCGATAACCAAGCGATTACCTATGAGCAGTGGTTAGAATACCCAGATGGTCGTAAACATTACTTTGAACTGCGTAAGGTTCCGTTCTACAGCAAAGATGGCCGCCACCTTGGTCTGGTGGGGTTTGGTCGTGATATCACAGAGCGTAAGCGCCACGAAGAGTCATTAGAAAAAGCCAGCCGCGATAAAACGACTTTTATCTCGACCATTAGCCATGAACTGCGTACGCCATTAAACGGCATTGTTGGTTTGAGTCGCATGCTGCTCGATAGCCAACTGACGCAAGAGCAGCGCAAATACATGCAGACCATCAATGTAAGTGCCATTACTCTTGGCAATATCTTCAATGACATCATCGATATGGATAAATTCGACCGCCGTAAGTTGGAATTACTGCCTACGCCGCTGAACTTTGAAGACTTCGTCGCTGAAATTGAAAGTATCTCAGCGCTGATGGCAGAGCAAAAAGGACTGCGCTTTGATTTAGAGCGCTTAAGTTCGTTACCAAAAGCGATTGAAGTTGATGCGACACGTTTACGTCAGGTTATCTGGAACTTGGTTAGCAATGCCATGAAGTTCACCAAAGAAGGTGGTGTTGTAATGACAGTCAGCGCAGATTTAGAAGATGATTTTGCGACTATTATTATGGAAGTGGAAGATACTGGCATCGGTATTCCCGATGAAGAGTTGGATAAAATCTTCGCGATGTACTATCAAGTGAAATCTGGCAAAGATAACCTGCATGCGGTTGGTACAGGTATTGGTTTGGCGGTTTCTAAGCAGCTGATCAACATGATGGATGGTGATATTACCGTGGCAAGTGAGGAAGGCTTTGGCAGTACCTTCACCGTGTCTATTCACGTACCAATTGTTGAACTCGCAGAGCCTGTTGTCGATGCTAAACGCGATAAGGTGAGTCTGAACATCTTTATGGTGGAAGATATTGAGTTGAACATCACCGTCGCCAAATCACTGCTTGAGAGCTTGGGGCACAAAGTGACCGTTGCCATGACAGGTCAAGAGGCGCTAGTGAACTTTGTGCCAGAAGAATATGACTTGGCACTGCTTGATATTCAGTTGCCTGACATGACGGGGTTTGATGTCGCCAAGTACTACCGTGAGCACTACGATAATCTACCGCCGTTGGTCGCTTTGACGGCTAATGTTATGAAAGAGCGTCGTGAGTATCTAGATAATGGTCTGGATGATGCCATCAGCAAGCCACTTGCCGTGCAGGCATTACAAGCGGTGATTGATAAGTTTTGTATCGGCCGTATTGTAAATCAAGAGGAAGTGGTCGCCAAACCAAAGATGACTGAGGATGTTGCACCGCTGCCGCCACCTGTTATTAACACCCATTTGCTTGATTTGGATATGTTGGAGTCCTACGTGGATATTGTCGGTGTAAAGCCAGTTTTCGATAGCATCAAGATGTTTGAAGATATGATGCCGGATTACATTGAAGTGCTTGATTCAAATATGATAGCAAAAGACCAAGCTGGGATTGTCTCTGAAGCGCATAAAATCAAAGGTGCAGCGGGTTCGATTGGCCTTAAACACATTCAAAGTGTTGCTCAAAAAGCGCAGTCTCCAGATATGCCAGCATGGTGGGAGAATATATCGGATTGGGTAGAAGAAATTAAAAACGAGTACCAAAATGATATTCGAGTATTGAAAAGTTGGTTGGAACAGAAGGAAATAACATGAAGAAATCTTCATTGACAGCTCTGATTCTGGTCATGACACTTTTGGGAGGTTGCAGTGCGACTCCTCATCTCGATTGGCAGAAAAATAGTCAAGTTACAATGAACAAGGTTAACATTGAGCTTAAAAGCAACTTATGGGTGAACCTAATGCCAACTATTGGTGAAGTTCAAAGCCAGGATGTGCACGGAGCGCTTTATTTGAAAGCAGATAAAGAGCTGCCTGCTAACTTGACTGTTGATGCTTTGATCATCAAACAAGGCGGCTCTGAATGGAAAATCGATGGTGACTTATTGGAACTGCGTACGCACAGTGAAAATCAGTGGGAAGTGTCGTTCGTGTGGCAAGTCGACGCTGACATGGAGAGAACGGTCGATTTGGCACTCCAGTTGGATGATGCAGGTAAGAAAGTCTGGTTAGTGGAAAAAGGCATTAAGATCGACAAAGTGTATTAATCACAAGGCTTGTGGTTATTGCTCGGTTACAGATAACAAAAGGGCTTGCTCATGGAGCAAACCCTTAATTTTATCCTGCGGAAAATTAGTCTTCTAAATCGCCACAGAAGCGGTAACCTTCACCGTGAATTGTCGCGATGATCTCTGGTGTACCTGATACGGATTCAAAGTGCTTACGAATACGACGGATTGTTACGTCTACAGTACGGTCATGTGGCTTGAGCTCACGGCCAGTCATCTTTTTGAGAAGATCTGCACGAGTTTGAATCTTACCTGGGTTCTCACAGAAGTGCAGTAGTGCACGGAACTCAGAACGAGGAAGTTTGTAGCTATCACCAGCAGGGCTCACTAGAGAGCGACTGTTGATGTCTAAAACCCAACTATTGAACACGTATCTTTCTACTGAGCGTTTCTCTTCTTGTACTGCGTTGGTGCTCATCGAGCGGCTTAGCAGGTTACGAGCACGGATAGTCAACTCTCGTGGGTTGAATGGCTTAGTGATGTAGTCATCAGCACCGATTTCAAGACCCAAAATCTTGTCAACTTCATTGTCACGACCAGTTAAGAACATCAAAGCGATGTTCGCTTGTTCGCGAAGTTCACGCGCTAGAAGGAGCCCATTCTTGCCCGGAAGATTAATGTCCATAATAACCAAGTTGATTGAATTTTCAGACAACACTTGGTGCATCTCTTCACCGTCACTGGCTTCAAAAACAGCGTATCCCTCTGCTTCAAAAATACTCTTAAGAGTGTTACGAGTTACTTGCTCATCTTCAACGATAAGAATCTGCGGGGTTTGCATTGGCGGTACCTAAATTTGTGACAAAATTATGCGAATAGAATAAATTCTAGGCAAAAATATAACATACAGGTAATGTGATTTTGATAATAAAACAAGTTGATCAAAAAAACACTTCTTTAAGTTATCGTCCTCCTTGGAATTTTGCCAATTCACCACAATCCAATGGCGACGTTCATTCTATAGGGCTTGTTTACCTTTCAATGCCACGACTTACGGAGCATGAAACGTAAACACCCTAAGATATAGAGCGAATTCTATATTGTTAACAGCATGCTAACAATGCTCAAATGTTAATTCCATTCAGTTTGTTGATTTACATCAATGGATGAAACGTAACTATTGTTGAACATTTAAGAGTTATGATTGAAAAAAGTAATATGAACATTGATGTATCGTTATGGAATGCTTATTCAAATCCTTTTTTCCACTTTCATGCTGAATGGCAGGTTAGCCGTTATTCAGTGATCACTGCTTGGAACCCTCGCAGTGTTTTGCAGTCAAAAGAAAAGAACGACACAAGCAATCATAAACTCGAAAATCAATTAAACCACGTAAAGTACGTGCCTGTCACGGTAGGTGACCCGTTATTTAGTTGGTTTGAGGAAAGTTACGCAGCGGAGCTCCCCCCACAAGCTGCGATCGAACTGGGGCGTCAGTTCCAGCAAAACGCGATTTACTACGTTATCGATGACGAACTTTATTTAATCGCTTGTTCCGAACCTAAGACGATGCACAAGCTAGGGTCGATAAAATCGCGACTAGTAAAGAAGGATATTACTCATCTGAGTCTCCGCTCGGGTGAGACAATTCACGGAGGAACCATGAGAGACATAACCCCAGACATTTGTGACCAGTATGAAGACCAAGTGACTCAGCTGTGCTTACCATTACAAAACTTTGGTCAACGTACGGCTTTTCATGGCGAAATTGTCACTGTGCGCTGTTATCACGATAACTCAAAAGTGCGTGAAGTACTGAGGGAGGATGGTACTGGGAAAGTATTGATTGTCGATGGGCATGGGTCCTGTCAGCGAGCATTGCTTGGTGACCAATTGGCGATTCTTGGTATCGAAAATGGATGGGAAGGCATCATTGTTTACGGTGCGGTTCGTGATGTGGTGCAGATGTCACAGATGGATATCGGTATTCAAGCATTGGGAGCCTGTCCGTTTAAAACTGAGAAACGTGGCATGGGGGAAGTGAACGTCACATTGACTATGCAAAATCAGATCGTACAGCCAAAGCACTATGTTTATGCGGATTGGAATGGGGTATTGATATCGAAAGAGGCGTTGCGAGTTTAGAAGCGAAAGCCCAAGCCTAATTCAAAGCCTTGCTGCCATTCTTGATAATCCAGCGTGGCGTGGAGATCTAAATTTTCGGTGATCTTTACGCGACTTGATACCTCCGCAGCAAGGCTCGTGTCTTCTTCACGAATGCCTTCAACGGTCTCATTTTTGTAAGATCTGACGGTACTTTTTACCGTTACGCGGTTGTTTAGGTGATAGCTGATACCACTCAAAAAGCCGCTCTGGTTCTGGTTCGGAGAATTGTTTACGCGAGCACCTACGTAAAGGTCGACAGAGTCAAATAGCTCATAGGCGTAACCGCCGTCGATGTTCCAGACGTCAAAATTGTCGGTTTGGTGGTTTTCACTAGAGATAAAAAGCTTGTGTGGTGAAGATGATGTTTTGCCCGGTAAAAGCGGGAGATCACTAGCGACAGAAATGCCAGACACAACGAACAGTAACAGAAAAATCCATTTTTTCATGCTGGCCACTCCTTGTATCAAATATTTTATTAGTATGCGCTAAAAGTGATTAGTACGAACTAAAAGCTTCCATCAAGTAAAGCATATATTATGAAATCCAGCTCATTTATTTTCTATTTTGTTTGAACCTACGAGTATCGAGCGTGGTTAAGTGTTTGTTAATCAAGTGTTGGGTGGTGTGGTAGGGAAACAATGTTTTGATCTTGCGCTCAGTACAGAGAGCAGTTCAAGGATCTGGCGATGTTTTTTAGTGTTCCTCACCCTGATAGAAAAAGTATCTCAAGATCCCACCTCGAAAAGTTATTGTGATCACCTTTAGTATCAATGATATTGAGTAGTAGAAATTGCTACAAGACCGGAAAATAAACAATTTCTTGTTGACTCTGTTTACGAAACTCGGTAAACGTAGAGTTAAGCAAACAAACAATTTCGTTGAATATTGACATGACATCACACAGCCAAGTAGTAATGACCACGACCATTATTATTACCGACACTTTTAATGTTGGGGCAGGCTGCTGAGCGAAATAAATTCACGAAAAAGGCCTGTATCCCACAAGATACAGGCCTTTTTTTATGATTTTTTAAAGAACTTACAAAGGTTTAAGCAGATACATCGGAGGAAGGGATGCGAGTATTAAAGTTTGGCGGCTCATCATTATCAGATGCAGACCGTTTTTTGCGAGCGGCAGATATCATCGCCAACAACGCACAGCAAGAAGAAGTTGCCGTGGTGCTTTCTGCACCGGGCAAAACAACCAATAATCTGGTAGCGGTGATAGAAGGCGCGCTTCGCAATGGTGAAGCCGAACTGCAAATTGATGAGCTTGAAGCCTCGTTTGAGGCACTGTTTGCAGCGATACAGTGTGTATTACCAAACATCGATGGCACTGCGTTTGATAACCAAGTAAAAACGTCACTTTCTCAGTTGCGTCAATTCGTTCACGGTATCAACTTACTTGGTATGTGTCCGAATAACGTTAACGCACGCATCATTAGTAAAGGCGAGCGCGTTTCAATTCAATTGATGAAAGCAGTTCTCGAGGCAAAAGGTCAACCCGCACATCTTATTGACCCAGTTGAATATTTATATGCAAATGGTGATCACCTCGAGGCCATGGTTGATGTCGAGGTCTCTACTCAGAACTTCCGTCAGAATCCGCTACCTCAAGGCCATGTGAACATCATGCCAGGCTTCACCGCAGGTAATGAGAAAGGTGAACTGGTTACCCTTGGTCGGAATGGCTCTGACTACTCTGCGGCTGTTCTTGCGGCGTGTCTGCGGGCAGATTGCTGTGAAATCTGGACAGACGTAGATGGCGTTTATAACTGTGACCCTCGTTTAGTCGAAGATGCACGCTTGCTAAAGTCACTTAGCTACCAAGAAGCGATGGAACTTTCCTATTTTGGTGCTTCTGTTCTTCATCCCAAAACCATCGCACCTATTGCTCAGTTCCATATTCCATGTTTGATCAAAAACAGTTTTAACCCACAAGGCGCAGGTACGCTCATTGGTCAAGACACTGGCGAAGACAACCTGGATATCAAGGGCATCACGACACTAAATGACCTGACTATGGTGAATGTGTCTGGTCCGGGTATGAAGGGGATGGTCGGTATGGCAAGCCGTGTGTTTGGGGCAATGTCATCAGCAGGTGTCTCTATCGTATTGATCACTCAATCTTCTTCTGAATACAGCATTAGCTTCTGCATTGAAGCGCAAGATAAAGTCAAAGCGCGACAAGTATTGGCAGATGCATTTGAACTGGAGTTAAAGGACGGTCTACTTGAGCCAGTTGAGTTTATTGATGATGTGTCTATTGTAACTCTGGTTGGCGATGGTATGCGTACTTCTCGCGGTGTCGCGTCTCGCTTTTTCTCATCTCTTGCTGAAGTCAACGTGAACATAGTGGCCATCGCGCAGGGATCCTCTGAGCGTGCTATCTCGGCAGTGATTCCAGAAGACAAAATATCTGAAGCAATCAAAGCGTGTCATGAGAACTTATTTAATTCTAAGCACTTTCTAGACGTTTTTGTTGTCGGCATTGGCGGTGTTGGTGGCGAATTAGTGGATCAGATTAAACGTCAACAAGAAAAGCTTGCCGAAAAGGGCATCGAGATCCGTGTTTGTGGCTTGGCTAACAGCAGAGGTCTCCTACTCGATAGCGAGGGTTTACCTTTAGAGCATTGGCGTGATCGTATGTCAGCAGCGACAGAGGAGTTTAGCCTTGCACGTCTGACTTCTTTGGTGCAACGCAACCATATCATCAACCCAGTGTTGGTTGACTGTACTTCAAGTGAGGATATCGCCAACCAATACGCAGACTTCCTCGCCGCTGGTTTCCACGTAGTCACACCAAATAAGAAAGCAAACACGGCAAGCATGGCTTACTACCATCAGCTTCGTGACGTAGCGCGAAGCTCTCGTCGCAAGCTGATGTACGAAACAACCGTAGGTGCGGGTCTACCGGTAATCGAAAACCTGCAAAACCTGATATCAGCGGGTGATGAACTAGAGCGATTTAGTGGCATCCTTTCAGGGTCTCTGTCCTACATCTTTGGTAAGTTAGATGAAGGCATGAGCCTAAGTGAAGCGACCAAGATCGCTAAACAAAATGGTTTTACGGAACCCGATCCTCGTGATGATCTGTCGGGAATGGATGTGGCGCGTAAGCTTCTGATCCTTGCTCGTGAAGCTGGCATATCTCTAGAGCTAGAAGACGTTGTGGTTGACCAAGCTTTACCACCAGGCTTTGACGACTCAGGTAGCGTTGAAGAGTTTATGGCACGTTTACCAGAAGCGGATGCATACTTTAAAACGCTGTCGGCTAAAGCGGCGGAAGAGGGCAAAGTACTGCGCTACGTGGGGGAAATCGTCGATGGTCAATGCACAGTAAGCATTGCAGCAGTCGATGAAAATGACCCTATGTTTAAGATCAAAGATGGTGAAAACGCATTGGCATTCTACAGCCGCTACTACCAACCGATTCCACTGGTATTACGTGGTTATGGTGCCGGTACAGAGGTAACGGCTGCGGGCGTATTCTCGGATGTGATGCGCACGTTAGGTTGGAAGTTGGGGATATAACAACAATGAGTTCAAATAAGATGAATGTCGTGGTTTATGCCCCAGCATCAATTGGTAACGTCAGCGTTGGCTTTGATGTTCTGGGGGCAGCGGTCTCCCCTGTGGATGGCACGCTATTGGGTGACCGAGTATTGGTTAAATCTGGGGCCGAACCATTCAGACTAACGACAGCGGGTGAGTTTGTTGAGAAATTACCAACCGAGCCAAAAGAGAACATCGTTTATGATTGTTGGGTGGTGTTCGCTCGTGAGCTAAACAAAAAAGGCATCGAGTTAAAACCACTGGAAATGACGCTCGAAAAGAATATGCCAATTGGCTCTGGTCTGGGCTCAAGTGCCTGCTCTATTGTTGCGGCGTTAGATGCATTAAATCGGTTCCATGGTCAGCCACTTAATCAGACAGAGTTGCTAGCGCTGATGGGAGAAATGGAAGGTAAGATCTCTGGTGGTATCCACTACGATAACGTTGCACCATGCTATCTTGGTGGTGTGCAGTTGATGCTTGAAGAATTAGGTATCATAAGCCAAGAAGTGCCCTGCTTTGACGATTGGTACTGGGTGATGGCGTATCCTGGCATCAAAGTGTCCACAGCCGAAGCGCGTGAGATCCTTCCATCTCAGTATCGCCGACAAGATATCATTGCACATGGTCGTCACCTTGCAGGCTTTATTCATGCGTGTCATTCTGGTCAGCCTGAACTTGCTGCAAAAATGATCAAAGATGTGATAGCAGAACCGTATCGTGAGAAACTGCTGCCAGGCTTCGCAAATGCTCGTCAATACGCGGCGTCTGCGGGGGCATTGGCTACCGGTATTTCTGGCAGTGGCCCGACGCTATTTAGCATTTGCAAAGAGAAAGCTGTCGCTGAGCGAGTTGCTCGCTGGTTAGAACAGAACTACGTACAAAATGAAGAAGGATTCGTTCACGTTTGTCGTCTAGATAAACAGGGTTCGAAAGTAACAGGAAGTGAGCTATGAAGCTTTACAATATAAAAGAAAATGATCAACAAGTTTCCTTTGGCCAAGCCGTTCGCCAAGGGCTAGGCCGTAACCAAGGTCTATTCTTCCCATCGGAATTACCAAAATTTACAGACATTGATACGCTACTGGCAGAAGACTTTGTCTCTCGTAGCACGAAAATCTTATCAGCACTGATTGGTGATGAGCTGGCGGAAGAGCAAGTTAACGCCTTGGTTGACGCTGCATTCCAATTCCCTGCGCCAATCAACCAAGTCAAAGACGGTATTTACGCATTGGAGCTTTTCCATGGCCCCACTTTAGCTTTTAAAGACTTTGGTGGCCGCTTTATGGCGCAATCTCTTGCAGCCGTTTCGGATGGCGGTAAGATCACCATTCTGACAGCAACTTCTGGCGATACTGGTGCAGCTGTTGCGCACGCTTTCTACGGTATGGAAGACATCAATGTTGTGATTCTTTACCCGAAAGGCAAGATCAGCCCACTGCAAGAAAAGCTTTTCTGTACACTTGGTAATAACATCCATACGGTAGCTATCGATGGCGACTTCGATGCGTGCCAGGCTCTGGTTAAGCAAGCTTTTGATGACTCTGCATTGCGTGAAGAGATTGGCCTGAACTCTGCAAACTCAATCAACATTAGCCGTTTGATGGCGCAAATCTGTTACTACTTTGAAGCCGCTGCGCAAATGAGCAAGCAAGAGCGTGAAAACCTTGTGGTATCCGTACCAAGTGGTAATTTCGGTAACCTTACCGCAGGTCTACTGGCAAAAGCACTGGGCTTGCCTATTAAACGTTTCATCGCGGCAACGAATGCTAATGACACTGTGCCACGTTACCTAGAAACGGGTCAGTGGCAGCCGAAACCAACGGTTGCAACGACATCGAATGCAATGGATGTGAGTCAACCGAACAATTGGCCTCGCATCGAAGAGTTATGCCGAGTGAAAGAGTGGGGCTTAGAAACACTTGGTAAAGGTGCGGTATCCGATTCGCAAAGTGCCGAATCAGTAAAAGATCTATACGCACTTGGCTACCTGTGCGAACCGCATGGGGCGATTGCTTACCGTGTTCTTGAAGAGCAATTGCAACAGGGTGAAACTGGTCTGTTCCTGTGCACTGCGCATCCAGCGAAGTTTAAAGAAGTGGTGGATGATATTCTGCAAACCGATATCGACCTTCCAGCGCCACTAGCGAAGCACGCTGCAATGGATCTGTTGTCGGAAGATCTGGATGCTGACTTTGATGCATTGAAACAAGTTCTGCGCCGCGTGCAGTAAGCACCTAAAATAGTCACAACAAAAAGGCGAATGAGTGGTCATTCGCCTTTTTAAATTCTAACTTGCTCGTTTACTGAGTGATTATAGAGACTCTGTAAAAGTACGAGCGATTACGTCACGTTGCTGTTCCGGAGTTAACGAGTTGAATCGTACTGCATAACCAGAAACGCGGATAGTGAGCTGTGGATAGTTTTCTGGATGTGCCACTGCATCTTCTAGAGTTTCACGTTTAAGCACGTTCACGTTTAGGTGTTGGCCGCCTTCGATACGAGGAGCGGTCTCAATGGCTACTTCACGGCTTTCGTATTCACCTAGGTCACTGATTGCGATAACTTGGTCAGCTTGGTAAGTGGAGGTTGCGGCAACACAACGAGCTTCACTTTTCTCGCTATCGAGTAGCCAGATTGAGTTTAGTAGTTCGTCGTTTGCTGCTTTAGTAATTTGGATACCTTGGATCATCACTATCTCCTAGACCACTTACGTGGTGATTATTGGTGTTAATTTTCGAGTTTGTCGAGTTAGGTATTATATAGCCAATATCCATTGCCCCAGTATTGATTTAAGTCAAAAAACAACCAAAAACCTTGTTTTTATAAAGGTGATTTTATTGCTTGAAATCAATAAAATCCTCAAAAACAAAATATTGATACTGCTTTTTCATAAAGTAGAAAATATGTTGGTATGTATTTTGTAGTAAATTAACTTCAAAGTAAGCTGGAAACTTTATCTTACTGACGTAACTGACTGTATTTAGTGAGCCATACTGAAAGTCTAAAGTGATTAAATGACAAACTTAAAAAACGCGTACGGAAACAAATTCATTGGTGCTCATGTTTCGGCGGCTGGAGGGGTAGATCAAGCGCCACTCCGTGCTCGCGAAATCGGTGCGAATGCGTTTGCTCTGTTTACTAAGAACCAACGTCAGTGGGTTGCAAAACCACTTGAAGAGAAAACAATTAGCGCATTCAAAGCAAACTGCAAAATGCTGGGGTTTGGCGCAGAGCATATTCTTCCACATGACTCTTATCTGATTAACTTAGGCGCCCCGGAAGAGGAAAAACTGAATAAATCTCGCGCAGCATTTGTTGATGAGATGGGGCGTTGTCATCAACTTGGGTTAACGTTGCTGAATTTCCATCCTGGTAGTCATCTAAAGAAAGTTTCGGAACAAGAGTGCTTAGCGACGATCGCCGAGTCGATCAATCTTGCGCACAAAGCGGTGCCCAATGTGATTGCTGTGATTGAGAACACGGCGGGTCAAGGCACAAACTTAGGTTGGAAGTTTGAGCATCTTGCCGAAATCATTGCTCAAGTTGAAGACAAAGAGCGCGTTGGCGTATGTCTCGACACTTGCCACACCTTTACTGCCGGTTACGATCTGCGCACTGAAGAGGATTGTGAGCGTACCTTTGCTGAGTTTGATCGTATCGTTGGCATGCATTATTTAAGGGCAATGCATCTCAATGATTCAAAAGTAGCATTCGCTAGCCGGGTTGATCGCCATCATTCACTCGGCAAAGGCGAGATAGGTTGGAGCTGCTTTGAGTACATAGCCAAAGACCCACGTTTCGATAGTATTCCCTTGATTTTAGAAACCATAGATCCTGATATTTGGCCACAAGAAATCAATGCGTTGCGTAGGTTTCATATTGATGCAATGGCTACCTCGTAGCTCAACAGCATACCTTGCCTGGTCTGCGCATCGATATTTTTAGTGTTTATTTCTGGGGAGATGGTAAGTTTTTGTTTGTTTGGGTTTTGCTCGCTAGAATAGAGGGAAACTTTAGGATAGGAACTTTCCATGAATCAGTTACCCAGTTGGCATGATGTGATCGGTGAAGAAAAACAGCAGAGCTACTTTGTTGATACCTTAGACTTTGTTCAAGCAGAACGAGCGGCAGGCAAGGCCATCTACCCACCAGCTAAAGATGTGTTTAATGCGTTTCGTTTTACTGAGTTTAATGACGTCAAGGTTGTGATTCTAGGGCAAGATCCTTATCACGGTCCTAATCAAGCGCATGGTTTGTGTTTTTCTGTGTTGCCTGGTACTAAGCCCCCGCCGTCTTTGGCGAATATGTATAAAGAGTTGGCGCAAGATATTGAAGGTTTCCAGATCCCACAACATGGCTTTCTGCAAAGTTGGGCGGAACAGGGGGTGTTACTGCTCAACACCGTATTGACAGTAGAGCAGAGTAAGGCGCACTCGCATTCCAAAACTGGTTGGGAAACGTTTACTGATCGTGTTATTGAAGCTATCAATCAGCATCAAGAAGGCGTGGTATTCTTGCTGTGGGGAGCGCACGCACAGAAAAAAGGGCGCTTTATCGATCGTAATAAACATCACGTACTAACGGCACCACACCCATCGCCATTATCTGCTCACCGAGGGTTCTTTGGCAGCAAGCCATTTTCACAAGCAAATCAGATTCTTGTTCAGCAGGGGAAAGAAAGCATAAACTGGCACTTACCAATGGTGGTGTAAAGCCCACTTTTTCTTGTCAAACCATGTGGCATGAGCTGGTGTTTGACTGTTCTACTTCGTTTTCGTGGTGTTCCTTGGACTTGAAACAGCGACAAGGATTCTGAATCCGGCATCTTTAAGTGACTCGAGAAGAGATAATTAACCGTATGACGATCGTGGCAGCGCGAACCTTGATGATGACGAGTTTATGACTGGCTAAGCGCGCCAAAGTCATCTCTCTTCGCTGCCACTAAAAAGGCACCATCAAGGTGCCCTCTGTGCAAATTATAGTTTGATGTCATCCAGAGTAATATCCTTGCAGACATCGAGTTCACGAAGTTCCTTGAGTAAGGAGCGTCTATCATTCATTTCTTCAATTTCTCGCCATTTACGTTTTACTGGTTTCGAGCGAGATTTGGTTGTTGAGGTAGTGTCCAGACCCAATAGGTCGTCGAGTTGAAAGCCGTCCATAAGCCACCTTTACCTTTTTCTATCTAGATTATTACGTCTATTCCCTGTAGAGCTTTTTAATTACCATAATCGGCTTCAGAATAACTACGACATATTTCATGTTTGTGTCGATAACATGAAATTTTCGTGCAAAAATACCCACAAAATCACATTTTCAATGAGTCTAAGGTGAGCAAAAAATAAGCGAACGAACTCACGAAAACGATTAAATAAAAAGGTTTGTTATGTTAATTGGAATGACGTATTTCATTCAATTTTTGAATGCTAAGATGGTATGGAATTTCTTTGATTAAAATGCATCCAATAGTCACAAACTAGTAAAGAAAATTTTTGTCGGACACCTTGTGGTTACTGGCCTCACTGGGTATATACAGTGTATTGCTTTGTTAACGGTAATACGGCTATTTATGTTGGTTTTTAATAAACAAAATGTTGGTATTTATAAGTATTAAATTTTCTTATAATGTTAATTTTTAGTGACGATGTAGTGAAAAATAACATCACTATAATACCTATTGCATATTGATTTTTGCCTTTCGAGACTGCATTATCCGCCCGTCAAAAAATACGCTGGTACGTGAAATGGATGCATGAAGCGATATTTACGATTCTAGATTGCAAAATAAACATTACTCAAAAAGCTAAGCACACTTTGACACTTAGCAGGCAATCTGGTGGAGAGCTTGGAAGCAAAGACTGGCGCAACTCACTTTGAGGTACACATGACAGACTTAATCAATTTGATGAATGATCTCCTTTGGGGGTCGATTCTGGTTTATCTTCTTGTTGGTGTAGGTATCTACTTCACCGTTCGATTGGGATTCATCCAATTCCGTCACTTCGGTCACATGTTCTCTGTTCTTAAGAACAGTCGTAAGGCAGATAAAGCTGGTATCTCATCTTTCCAAGCGCTTTGTACTAGTCTTGCTGCGCGTGTGGGTACCGGTAACATGGCTGGTGTCGCCGTTGCATTGACCGCAGGTGGCCCTGGAGCAATCTTCTGGATGTGGTTGATTGCAATGCTTGGTATGGCGACATCATTTGCAGAAAGCACGTTGGCGCAGCTATACAAAACCAAAGACGATGATGGCAACTACCGCGGTGGTCCAGCTTACTACATGGAAAAAGGTTTGGGCATGCGCTGGATGGGCGTGTTGTTCTCTGTTTCCCTAATCATCGCTTTTGGTTTGGTATTTAATGCCGTTCAAGCAAACTCAATTGCTAACGCAATGAACACAGCATTTGGTTGGAATAGCACGTATGTTGGTATTGCTGTTGTTGCACTATCAGCCGTGGTTATCTTTGGTGGTATCAAGCGTATCGCGAAAGTCGCAGAGATGGTTGTCCCTGTGATGGCTCTTGCTTATCTAGCACTTGCACTGTTCGTCATGTTCTCTAACCTAGAGAAGCTACCAGATGTACTGATGCTTATCTTTAAAAGTGCATTTGGACTGCAAGAAGCGGCGGCTGGTGGTCTCGGCTATGCAATCGCACAAGCCATGATTAACGGCATCAAACGAGGTCTGTTCTCGAACGAAGCAGGTATGGGGTCAGCACCAAACGCGGCTGCATCTGCAACGCCTTACCCGCCACACCCAGTCTCTCAAGGTTATGTACAGATGCTAGGTGTGTTCATGGATACCATCGTTATTTGTTCAGCGACAGTCGCCATCATCTTAATGTCTGGTGAATACGTAGGCCAAGCAACAGAAGTGACAGGTATCGAGTTAACTCAGCGCGCATTGGTCTCGCAAGTTGGTGATTGGGGTGGCATCTTTGTTGCCGTGGCAATCTTCTTCTTTGCGTTTACTTCTATCATTGCAAACTACTCGTATGCAGAAACGAACTTAATCTTCTTAGAGCACAACCACAAAGCAGGCCTAGGCATCTTCCGTATCGTTGTATTGGGTATGGTAATGTTTGGTGCACTGGCGTCTCTCCCAGTAGTTTGGTCATTGGCTGATGTCTCTATGGGCTTTATGGCGATTGTGAACTTGGTCGCGATCATCTTATTGTCTGGCATCGTGATTAAGCTGGCGAAAGATTACAACCGACAGCTAAGCGAAGGTAAAGTGCCGACGTTTGATCCGAATGACTTCCCTGAACTGAAGTCTCAGCTGGAAGAAGGCATTTGGGATAACGCTAAGAAACAAGACTAAGTGACGCCCAATTATTGTTGAAAGCTATCAATACGATTCAAAAAGCCATGCAGACAATGCATGGCTTTTTTTGTACTCTATGGAAAACAAAATTAGGGAAGTTAAAGTATGCTTATCGTAGTTTCTCCGGCTAAAACGCTCGATTACGAATCACCACTCGCGACCGAGAAGTTTACTCAACCAGACTTAGTTAGCTATTCAAAAGAGCTGATAGAGGTTTGCCGTAATTTAACACCTGCTGACGTGGCATCATTGATGAAAGTGAGTGATAAGATCGCTGACTTGAACGTGGGCCGTTTTCAAGAGTGGAGCGAAACCTTCACCACCGACAACGCGCGCCAGGCTATTTTGGCTTTCAAAGGCGATGTTTACACTGGTCTTGCAGCAGAAACTCTCTCTGATGCCGATTTCGATTACGCTCAAGATCACTTACGCATGCTCTCTGGTCTATACGGTCTACTTAAGCCGCTTGATTTAATGCAGCCATATCGTCTGGAGATGGGCACCAAGCTTGCGAACGATAAGGGGGCTAACCTCTACCAGTTCTGGGGTAATGTGATCACTGATAAGCTCAATGAAGCGATCTCAGCTCAGGGCGACAATGTACTGGTCAACCTAGCTTCAAATGAATACTTTAAAGCAGTGAAGCCAAAGAACTTGGAGGCGCAAGTGATCACGCCAATCTTTAAAGATTGTAAGAATGGTCAATATAAGGTTATCAGCTTTTACGCCAAAAAAGCGCGCGGAATGATGGCGCGTTACATTATCGAAAACCGCATTGAAAGCGTTGCAGACTTAACTAAATTTGATACCGCTGGTTATTATTTCGTTGAACAAGAGTCGACGCCAACAGACTTGGTATTTAAGCGTGAAGAGCAAAACTAATTGAGAGACGTTAACTCTTAGCTTTGTTAAGTCAATTCACAGCAAAAAGTCGGATAGTTATCCGGCTTTTTTTATATCCGTGAAACCTGATCCAAATTGAACTTGATCCCATAAAAAGTGTAATTTTTAAAAAATAGTTGAGCGGAGAGTTTTAAAGTTGTATTTTAAATGCAACTTTAAAGATAAAGGAGTTCTACCATGTCAGACTTCAAGCTCACCCACAAGAAAGCCTCTAAACTGTCAGAGTACATCGCCCTGCGCATTACTAGGTTGTTGAAATTTACTCTGAACATTTTTTACGGCAAGAAGTATGCAAAGCGAGCGGTGATTCTCGAAACTATCGCAGCTGTACCCGGTATGGTTGCAGGTATGTTCAACCACCTCAAAGCGCTGCGTCGAATGAAAGACGATGAAGGTTGGATCCGAGAACTTCTCGATGAGGCAGAAAATGAGCGTATGCACCTAATGATTTTCCTCGATATTGCAAAGCCAAGTTTTGTTGAGCGTTTATTAGTTCTGCTGGGACAAGGTGCTTTTATTCTGGTTTACAGTCTGATCTATTTATTGTCATCTAAAATCGCTCACCGCGTTGTAGGTTACTTCGAAGAGGAAGCTTGCAACAGCTACACCGAGTACTTAGAGAAAATTGATAGTGGGGAAGTGGAGAACGTTCCAGCTCCGACATTGGCAATCGGATACTACAAGCTGCCTGCTGATGCGATGCTAAGAGATGTAATTTTACGTATTCGAGAAGATGAGGCGGGACATCGTGACCGCAATCATGGCTTTGCTGATGCCTATGAAGACAGAGCCCTTCCAGCCCATCAGTTATAATTGAACAAAATAAAAAGAGCCGCATTTGCGGCTCTGTTAACTTTGGATCAACCAGACTAGATTACTTTTTCTTAGTGGTTTTCTTTTTTGCTACTTTCTTCTTGTCGTCTTTCTTCTTTTTCTTCTTGAACGACGGCTTTTTGTGCTTTGGACGCATCTCTTTTACGAAGCGCTCTTTGATGTCTTCTTTCACGTAGCGAGCGACGCGCTCCAGCATTGGCTGGTCGTGTGCTTCTACGATTGAAATTGCGTTACCTTTCTTACCTGCACGGGCTGTACGGCCGATACGGTGAAGGTAAACATCTGCCGTACGTGGCATATCGTAGTTGATGACGTGAGATACGTCTGGAAGGTCGATACCACGTGCAGCAACGTCTGTCGCGAGTAGCACGTTTACCGCGCCTTCACGGAAGCGAGAAATCGCGTTATTACGACGGTCTTGGGGCATTTCGCCTTGAATCCAAGAGCATGGAATTTGTGCGCTCTCAAGCTGTGCACGAAGTTCTGCCAGACGCTCACGAGTTTTCAAAAATACGATGGTACGTTCCGCTTGCTCTGTGATGATGTGTTTTAGTAGGGCAAGTTTATGTTCGGCGTCATCGGCGCGGTGATACCATTGTGCAATCTTCTTTCGCTCACGCAGCGGTGATTTCGCATCGATCTTCGCTGGTTCGTTCAGTAGATCAGCGGTGAAACCTTCTACGCCTTTACCTTCCAGTGTTGCAGAGAACAGTAGGGTTTGCTTACGCCAGCGACATTCGTTAGATAAACGGTCAACCGTTGGAGCAAAGCCCATGTCTAGCATGCGGTCAGCTTCATCAAGAATTAACCATTCAATTGCACGACAGTCAAAACGTTCCGCATCGATGTATTCACGTAGACGCCCTGGTGTGGCGACCACTATGTCTTGCGTGGTGGCTAGGATGTCTGCATGTTCTTGATATTGAACGCCACCAGTAATGGTGAAGATGTTTAGCTTGGTGTTTTTCGCCATCGCACGAGCTTGATCTGCGACCTGCATCGCGAGTTCACGTGTTGGCGTTAGGATCAAAATACGAGCAGGCCCAGGCTTACGACGTGGAAAATCTTGCAGGTATTGCAGTGCTGGCAGGACAAAGGCCGCCGTTTTACCAGTACCAGTAGGTGCTGACGCTAGAATGTCACGACCATCTAACGCTTGTGGGATCGCTTCCGCCTGAACGTTAGTTGGGCGTTCATAACCCATTTGTTCGATGGCTTCGAGTAGGTTTTGGTCTAGATCAAGTTCAGCAAAGGTTCTGATCACAATGAGTTCTCCACAAGCAAAGCTTGGTTAATGGTTCGCAGCAGCGGCATAGAATAAAGAAAGGTCGCACATTATAAAGTGATTGGTGACAAGGATCACATGTTATTTCACATCTTAAGATAAAACTCGTGAGTTAGCTGGATAAAATCGTCGCTATAACCTTCTTCTGAGTGAATAATCAAATGCGTTTCTTGAGTATCACAAGGCTGTTTGGCTAATTCAAACAGCAAACGGTGTGTCGGCTTCTTCTGTGATGGTTGCACGCGGCACAGACGCGACAAGTGCCACTCTTGTTGCAGTGCCATACTAATAAACTGCTTGCCTTCGGTAATCGGTAGGACAAAACTGGCTGTCCCTTCCTCAACCAGCAGTTCATAACATCGTTTGAGTAATTCGCTGTGCTGCAAGGTATCTGTGTGTCTGGCGGTTGCGCGTTGGCTTTTTTTCGATTGCTCACCACTGTTGAAGTAGGGGGGGTTACAGATGATGCGTTCAAAACGTTGCTCAGGTTCAAACTGTAACACATCGGTGTAATGAAGGCGGAGTCTGTCTGACCAAGGCGATTGGGCGAAGTTTTGATGAGCTGCCTCGATCGCCGACATTTCAATATCAAGGGCGGTTACGTGTGCTGAGGGGAACCGCTGCGCGCACATTAATGCCAGCAAACCCGTCCCCGTGCCTATGTCCAAAATTATATCCTGTGGTGAACAATTTACCCAAGCGCCGAGCATGACACCGTCGGTGCTGACAGGCATGCCGCTTTCACCGCCATGAATTGAAAATTGCTTGAACTTAAAGCCCTTAGTTTGAATATATTCACTCTTCATGATTCTTTCATATTTACCCAACAATAGAGGATAATGCTCCGTTGTTACTTAATTGTTTGGATTGTTGTTTTGTTGGTTGTAAAATTGTATCCACAAATGTTCAATACAAAAAGCTATTAATAAAAACCATAGTAGTTAGATTCACTGCTTTTGAGCTATAGAACTAAATTAATATGGTGTTTCTCTCCTAGAGGTTGCTAAATGGTGATTGTTTCGTCATTATGCGGCGGAAAATTTATAGCTTGAACCACAGTTACTCATTTTATTTGGGTATGCCAAAAGTGGTCGATGCATACACAACATTCATCAATTCAGAAAAGGGTTATCTGTGAAGCAGACGTTAAAACTAACAGATATTATCGCAGTAGGATTTATGCTATTTGCGTTTTTTCTAGGCGCCGGCAACATCATTTTTCCACCACTAGCGGGTCAGCTAGCGGGTGATCACTTGATGCCAGCAATGTTCGGTTTCTTGCTAACAGCAGTGGGTCTACCTCTTATTACCATCGTTGCTATTGCTTTGGCTGGTGGCTCTTGGGATCACTTGACTCAAGACCTCCCTAAGAAAGCAGCAGTGTTGATGGCGGTATTGATCTTTATCATCATTGGTCCTGCATTTGCTGCACCTCGTACTGGCCTTGTGGCTTACGAGATGGCTATCAAACCATTCTTTTTAGATGCGTCACAGGGGCATCTTACCTCATTTTCAATCTCGTTTTTCGCGGTAGCAATGACTTTCGCTTGGTTTCAGGGGCGTCTCATTGACTTGATTGGTAAAGTGCTAACACCTGTATTGTGTCTTGGCCTTGTCGTTCTTGCGGTTGCCGTATTTGTTGACCCGCAAGGTGAAATGATGGGCGCGCATGGTGAGTACTTAACTCAGCCGCTGACCAAAGGCTTCCTTGAAGGTTACAACACCATGGATACGTTCGCATCTTTGATGTTTGGTATGCTTATGGTGGATGCCCTTCGTAGTAAAGGCATCACTGAACGTGCTGCAACAACGAAATACCTAATTTTTGCAGGTTGTATTGCTGCTGCAGGTCTTGCGTTTGTTTACATCTCATTGTTCTATCTAGGTGCGACCAGTATGACGGTTGCGGCTGGTGCAGATAACGGTGGTGCAGTACTGAGTCAATACGTTCAAGCACTATTTGGCCCTTACGGTCAGGTTGTTCTCTCAATTATCGTATTGCTTGCGTGTTTGACTACGGCGATTGGCCTTATCTCGGCATGTTCAGACTTCTTTAGTTCTAAGACAAAACTGACTTACAAGCAGTGGGTGGTCATTAACGGTGCTGCGTGTGCACTGATTGCAAACGTTGGTCTGTCTCAGCTGATTTCGTTGTCAGTTCCTGTACTGTTTGCGCTGTATCCAGTCGCTGTTGCATTGGTTGCGCTAACATTCGTACGTAGCAAGCTGCCAAACCCACGTGCAGCGTATCGCTCTGTACTGCTGGTATCGCTACTGTTTGCATTGATTGACGCTGCGAAAGTCGCGGGTCTGGACGTTTCTGCATTTAGCATGCTTCCTCTATTTGAAGTCGGCATGGGATGGGTTCTACCAACCTTTGCTGCGATTGTTTGCATGTTCTTTATGGCTAAACCTGTACAACAAGAGTTGGCTGAAGAGGCGGCATAATTGCTGATTCGTAAGATTAAAAAAGCCCGGTGAAGTGATTCACCGGGCTTTTTTTTCTGTTGTGTCGCGCCATTATATCGGCTTACAGTGTGTCGTGAAACTCCACCAACACTTGCTCGCACCATTTCTCGATGCGTTCATCGCTTAATTCGTATTGGGAATCTTCATCCAGAGCTAGGCCAACAAATTGGCTACCATCTTCACTCAGTGCTTTTGACGCTTCGAACTCGTATCCTTCGTTTGGCCAGTAGCCAATGAATTGCACACCTGTTACTTTGAGTTCGTCATGCAGTAACCCCATTGCGTCAAGATACCATTCGCCATAGCCTTCTTGGTCACCCAAACCGAACAGGGCAACGACCTTACCTTTAAGCGGCGTGATTGCAATATCTTCCCAGATTGCACTCCAATCTTCTTGGATTTCACCGAAGTCCCACGTTGAGATGCCGATCAGCAATAAATCGTAGTCTGCCATCAGTGATAGTGGTGTCTCTTTCACGTTGTGAATGTCGACAAGGTCTTCACCAATGATATTGCGAATTTTTTCAGCTGCCATTTCTGTGTAGCAGGTTGTTGAGCCGTAAAAGAGTCCGATTTTCATTATATTCGTCGTTTTTTATGTTGTTGTTATGGCTGATTCTAACCACAAAATGGGGAAGATTGCAGCGAATATCCTTAGGAGGTGATTTTTTTATGGTATTGGTTAGACAGTTGCCTTACCCTCAATACTGTAAATATAAACAGATAAGGAAGCGTTCATGACGGCACAACAGCCTGTCAATCAACAAGATTTTGGCCTCGTTGAGCAATTCTTAGATGCGATGTGGATGGAGCGTGGATTATCGGAGAACACGTTGGCTTCCTATCGAAATGATTTAATGAAGCTACTCGTATGGATGGAGCAACACTGCTACCATCTTAGTTTTATCAGTTTGTCTGGCTTGCAAGAGTACCAAAGCTACCTTGTGGATTTAGATTATAAGCAGACATCCCGTGCGCGCATGCTGTCGGCGATTCGCCGTTTGTTCCAATACATTCACCGCGAAAAAGTGCGATCGGATGATCCTAGTGCACTATTGGTCAGTCCAAAGCTGCCACAACGCTTGCCAAAAGACATCAGTGAAGAACAAGTCGATGCATTACTGGATGCGCCAGATCCGAATGATCCAATCGAGTTGCGCGATAAAGCCATGCTTGAGCTACTTTATGCAACTGGTTTGCGTGTGACAGAGCTTGTCAGTCTGACAATGGAAAATGTCAGTTTGCGCCAAGGTGTGGTAAGAGTCACAGGTAAAGGTGGAAAAGAGCGCCTTGTCCCTATGGGCGAGAATGCGGTGGATTGGATTGAAACCTTTATCAAGCAAGGTCGGCCTGCCCTATTGGGGGAGAAAACGTCAGATGTGGTATTCCCAAGTAAGCGTGCCAGGCAGATGACCCGTCAGACGTTCTGGCATCGAATCAAGCATTATGCTGTGATCGCCGGTATCGATACTGGTCACTTGTCGCCACATGTACTTCGACATGCTTTTGCTACACATTTATTGAACTATGGCGCAGATCTCAGGGTCGTACAGATGCTGTTGGGACATAGTGACTTATCGACCACGCAAATTTATACTCACGTGGCGACTGAGCGATTGAAACAAATCCACAGTCAACACCACCCAAGGGCATAATGATGGTTTTGTTCATCCATTATCTCATTGGATGAATAGATTTAATTTTAAGGTGAATTTAATGAGCGTATTACGCCGACTAACTCTACTGACTCTACCGTTTTTCATTGCCGCTTGTGGTGCTGAGGAAGGTCAGGTAAAAACGGAAACTCCTGTACAACAAGTCGCACCAGCGGCAAAACAGAATATGGATAACGCTGACTTAAAAGCAAAGTTCTCTAAGCTGGGTGTCTCTATTCTTGATATCCAGCCATCAGACTTGGCTGGCTTATTGGAAATTAAAACCAATGGCGGCGTGATATACGCATCAAACGATGGTAGTTATTTTATTGCGGGTACGCTTTATGCCATTGATGATAACGGTGGTTACAAAGATGTGGTTGCTGAACGTCAAGCGCCATTGAATGCAGCCAAAATTGCTAAGTTTTCTGACAGTGTGATTGAGTACAAAGCAGAGAACGAGAAGTACGTAGTGACGGTATTTACTGATATTACATGTGGTTACTGTGTACGTCTGCATCATCAGATGCAAGGATACAACGACTTAGGTATTACCGTGCGTTACATGGCTTACCCTCGACAAGGTGCAACAGGCCAAGTTGCAGAGCAGATGGCAACGATTTGGTGTTCAGAAGATCCTCAATCAGCAATGCACAGTGCAAAAGTTGAAAAAACGTTTGATACCCCAGCTAAAGATCTTAAGCAGTGTAAAGAAACCATCCAAGCGCATTACAACTTAGGTCGTGAGCTCGGTGTTTCTGGCACACCAGCTATTTTCCTACCAAGCGGTGAGTTAGTCGGTGGTTTCCTTCCGCCTGCACAATTGCTAAAACGTTTAGAGCAACAATAATCCTTTAAGGAGCAGAGCCAGCGTTATTCGTTGGCTCTTTTCAAACATGATAGATATTCAACGACGTCCCGAACCCAATCTTTCTCTTCTTCCTGATTCCATTCCTGCCATTCTTAAGCGCATTTACATCAATCGTGGTATCACAGATGTCGCCCAGTTAGAAACGTCTGCACGTGGTTTGCATTCATACCAACAGTTGGGTGGCATTGACCAAGCCGTTGAGCTGCTGTTTCAAGCCATCAAGGGACAAAAACGCATTATTATTGTGGGCGATTTTGATGCTGATGGCGCAACCAGCTCGGCTTTGTCGGTGCTAGCATTACGTATGCTTGGCAGTCATAACGTCGATTACTTAGTACCGAACCGTTTTGAAGATGGTTATGGCCTGAGCCCAGAAGTAGTAGATCAAGCTTTAGAGCTTGGTGCAGAGATGATCATGACAGTGGATAACGGTGTGTCATCGATTGATGGTGTTCGTTATGCGAAGGAGCATGGTATTACCGTGCTGGTGACCGACCATCACTTACCGGGGCAAGTATTACCAGATGTGGATGCCATGGTTAACCCAAATCTAGATAGCTGTGCTTTCCCATCGAAAGCGTTAGCGGGGGTGGGCGTTGCTTTCTATCTGATGATGGCGCTGTGTGTACACATGCGTAAACAAAATTGGTTTGTGCAACAGGGGATGCAAGAGCCTAAGTTGATGGAGCTTATTGATCTTGTTGCACTTGGTACTGTCGCCGATGTTGTCCCACTGGACGAAAACAACCGTATTCTTGTCCATCAAGGTTTGCAACGTATTCGTGCGGGCAAAGCGCGTCCGGGTATTCAAGCTTTGATTGAGGTGGCGAAGCGTGATGCACGTCGTCTGGTGGCGTCCGATTTTGGTTTCGCTCTCGGGCCACGCATCAACGCTGCAGGCCGTCTGGATGATATGTCTTTCGGTGTAGAGCTACTGATGGCTAACAATATCCACGCGGCGCGTCGCATGGCAAGTGAACTCGATGGTTTAAACCAAACTCGTAAAGAGATTGAAGAAGGGATGAAGCAAGAAGCGATGGCTTTTTGTGAGCGCCTTCAGTTTGGTGAAAACAGTCAACTGCCGCACGGCTTGGTTTTGTTCCAACGTGATTGGCATCAGGGTGTCATAGGCATTCTTGCTTCGCGGATTAAAGATAAATTTCACCGTCCAGTTATTGCATTTGCTGATGGTGGTGAAGGGACGATCAAGGGGTCTTGTCGTTCGATAGTGGGACTGCACATGCGTGATGCGCTGGATTTTATTGATACGCAAAATCCGGGCTTGATCATCAAGTTTGGTGGTCACGCGATGGCGGCAGGCCTGACGATCAAAGAGCAAGATTTCGAGCGTTTTAGCCGCTTGTTCGATGACGTCGTCAAGAGAGAGTTAGATGAAGCGGCGCTGAAAGGCGTTATCATGTCGGATGGTGAGCTTAAGCCAGAAGAGTTTTCCATGCAGATTGCTGAGCAACTGCGATCGGGGGGACCTTTTGGCCAAGCCTTTCCTGAGCCTGTCTTTGATGGGGAGTTCAAAGTATTGCACCAAAAGTTGGTGGGTGAGAAGCACCTTAAACTGATGTTAGAGCCACTTTACAAAGGTCATCCAACCAACGTCATGATTGATGGTATTGCGTTTAATATTGACTTGCGCCGTTGGCCAGATGCATCGGTAAAAACCGTACGCCTGGCGTATAAGTTGGATGTGAACGAGTTTCGTGGCAACCAATCATTGCAGTTAATGATTGATCACATTGAAGCCAAGTAATACGGATAAAATCCCTTCTTTTAGAGTGCGGCCGCCTTTCATTAGAGCAAAAATGATATGGCCGTACTCCCTCTAATTGCAATCTGATTTCCCAGCCGAAATTTTCCTGTATCTCGGTCACATTTTTGAGTAGAATTTCTCGGTTAAATTCTACTCTAAAATGTTGAGCCAACATGTTTGAAATTAATCCAATTAAAAATCGTCTTCAGGACGTGTCTGAGCGCACGAATGTCCTGAGGGGGTACCTTTGACTATGACGCAAAGAAAGAGCGTCTAGAAGAAGTTAACGCAGAACTTGAACAGCCGGATGTGTGGAACGAGCCAGAGCGTGCACAAGCATTAGGCAAAGAGCGTGCATCTCTTGAAGCGATAGTTGAAACAATCGTTCAATTAGAGCAAGGTGTAGAGGACGTTGAAGGTCTTTTAGAACTTGCGGTTGAAGAGGAAGATCAAGAAACGTTTGACGAAATCGAACCAGAGCTTGCTGAATTGGAAGGAAAGCTAGAAAAGCTTGAATTCCGTCGAATGTTCTCTGGCGACCACGACAGCTCAGATTGCTACATCGACTTGCAAGCTGGCTCAGGTGGTACAGAGGCACAAGACTGGACCAACATGATGCTGCGCATGTACCTTCGATGGGCTGAAGCGAAAGGTTTCAAGTCTGAGGTGATCGAAGTATCGGAAGGCGAAGTCGCAGGTCTGAAGGGCGCTACGGTAAAAATCTCTGGTGAGTACGCTTACGGCTGGCTACGCACAGAAACCGGCGTTCACCGACTTGTACGCAAATCGCCATTCGATTCAGGCGGTCGTCGTCATACCTCATTTGCATCTGCGTTTATCTACCCAGAGATTGATGACAACATTAATATCGACATTAACCCATCTGAC
>NZ_ABGR01000025.1 GCF_000171815.1 Vibrio sp. AND4
CTACTGACGGTTGAGAAAGCCGGTAAGATCAATGAATTTTCTGGTCGCGTACTCGAAATTGAAGGTGTTGAGCACTTGACGGTTGAGCAGGCATTCGAACTGTCTGATGCTTCAGCAGAGCGCTCCGCAGCAGGTTGTACCGTTAAGCTGTCTCAAGCGTCAATCGAAGAGTATCTAAACTCAAACATCATCATGCTTAAGTGGATGATCTCGGAAGGTTACGGTGACCGTCGTACCATTGAGCGTCGTATTACTGCGATGGAAGAGTGGTTAGCTAACCCTGAGCTGATGGAAGCGGATGCAGACGCTGAATACGCACACATCATTGAAATCGATTTAGCTGATATTCACGAGCCAATTCTATGTGCACCGAACGATCCCGATGACGCCCGTCTTCTGTCTGAAGTTCAAGGCACGCAAATCGATGAAGTGTTTATCGGTTCTTGTATGACCAACATTGGTCACTTCCGTGCTGCTGGTAAATTGTTAGAGCAATTCGGTGGTCAGCTAGATACTCGTCTGTGGGTAGCGCCACCAACGAAGATGGACCGTGATCAACTGACGGAAGAAGGTTACTACGGTATTTACGGTCGTGCAGGAGTACGTATTGAAACCCCTGGATGTTCGCTATGTATGGGTAACCAAGCACGTGTAGCAGACAAGGCAACGGTCATATCGACTTCAACGCGTAACTTCCCGAACCGCCTTGGTACAGGTGCAAATGTCTACCTTGCATCTGCTGAGTTAGCGGCCGTTGGTGCTATTTTGGGTAAGATTCCAACTAAGGAAGAGTACTTAGAATATGCCAAGCAAATCGATGCGACAGCAGCAGACACATACCGCTATTTGAACTTCCATAAGATGGATCAGTACACTAAGAAAGCGGCAGAAGTGATCTTTCAAGAGCCAGCGTAATTTTAGCCAGCTTTGCTAATTGTCAAAAAAGCGCTCACCACTTGGTGGGCGTTTTCTTTTGTGGAATGCTGCGCTTCGCTCTAGGAATTGGGAGGTAAGTGACCGAATATTTAAAGATAAACGTATGATTCCAAAACACGTTGACGGTCTTTGTCCCTAAAAAGACAAAATGAAATCGTCTCCCGTCTCCCGTCTCCCGTCTCCCGTCTCCCGTCTCCCGTCTCCCGTCTCCCGTCTCCCGTCTCCCGTCTCCCGTCTCCCGTCTCCCGTCTCCCGTCTCCCGTCTCCCGTCTCCCGTCTCCCGTCTCCCGTCTCCCGTCTCCCGTCTCCCGTCTCCCGTCTCCCGTCTCCCGTCTCCCGTCTCCCGTCTCCCGTCTCCCGCTTCTCCCATTCAACATCTCCCTGTATACTCCGCACCAAACTGAGACGAAAAGGCGATCACGATGGAATTTGAGTTCATTCGCAATACGTTAATGGGCGAATACTATGTCAAATGTAGTATGGGGCATGAGGTTGTAGGTCGTTGGTTGCAAGAAGAAATTGGTAAAGACAGAGCGAAAATTGCTCAAGTTGAAGCCGTGATAGATCAAGCTCTTTCCTCTCCATCTCAAGAGCATAGATTGACTGGCGCAGAGATCTCTTTGTTGATTGATGGTGATGAGGTGCTAGTGCAAGAAAATACACTGGGTCATGGGTATAACGGAGAAATAGAGAGCGAGTTTGATTTCTACGATGCCGAAAGTACCGCCAGCTGCGGTATCGAGGACTTTTGTGCCTTGATAGAGCAATGGAAAGACTTTTTGAATATTTAATGCACAATGTTGGGTCGCCTGTTTAGGCTTGCCTTATATTTGTGAAAAGGGTGCACCGTATTGGTGCACCCTTTTTGTTTATAAGATTGCTATTTTTATTAAATCCCAATAAATCAGGAAGATAAAAAGTTGGCATGCCGCTTGGATTGCTACAAGTGTTTCAGGATGAAAGCTGCGGAGAGGATGCAATGAAAATCATTAATGCCATTATAAAACCGTTTAAGTTAGACGATGTGCGCGAAGCATTGGCTGATGTCGGTATTGAAGGGATGACAGTATCAGAGGTGAAAGGCTTTGGTCGTCAGAAAGGGCACACAGAGCTGTACCGTGGTGCCGAGTACCAAGTCGACTTTCTACCAAAAGTAAAACTCGAAATCGCCACCCATGCAGACAATGTAGAACGTGTGGTAGAAGCCATCACAAAAGCGGCTCAAACAGGCAAGATTGGTGACGGTAAGATTTTTGTCTATGACCTAAACCAAGCCGTACGTATTCGTACTGGTGAGATGGACGCAGAAGCGCTTTAAGAATTCAAAGGACTGGAGAACTATCATGGAATTAACAACTACGGTAACCGAATTACGTTACGCACTCGACACCTTTTTCTTCCTCATTTCTGGTGCGTTAGTCATGTGGATGGCAGCGGGTTTCGCTATGCTGGAAGCGGGCTTAGTTCGATCTAAAAACACAACAGAAATTTTAACCAAAAACATCTGTCTGTACGCGATTGCTTGTACCATGTTCCTATTGGTCGGTTACAACATCATGTATGTTGATAACGGTGAAGGTGGTTGGCTACCATCATTTGGTGCGCTAATTGGCACGCAATCAGAAGGTGCCGATCACTCTCTAGAGTCAGATTTCTTCTTCCAAGTCGTATTCGTGGCGACAGCGATGTCAGTTGTGTCTGGCGCAGTTGCAGAACGCATGAAGCTTTGGTCTTTTCTGATCTTCTCGGCGGTACTAACCGCATTTATCTACCCAATGGAAGGGTACTGGACTTGGGGCGGTGGCTTCCTATCTGAAGCGGGGTTTAGCGACTTTGCGGGCTCAGGTATCGTACATATGGCAGGGGCATCGGCAGCATTGGCAGGTGTAATACTACTGGGTGCCCGCAAAGGTAAATATGGTAAAAACGGTGAAATTCACCCAATTCCAGGTTCAAACATGCCATTGGCGACACTGGGGACCTTCATCCTTTGGTTCGGTTGGTTTGGTTTTAATGGCGGCTCTCAATTGATGGTGTCTGACTTTGAGAATGCGACAGCGGTAGGTCAAATCTTCCTAAACACCAACGCAGCAGCAGCAGCAGGGGCAATCGCAGCGTTGCTGGTATGTAAAACGACTTGGGGTAAAGCTGACCTAACGATGGTTTTGAATGGTGCGTTGGCAGGGCTTGTTGCCATCACAGCGGATCCGCTGTCTCCGTCACCACTTTATGCAGTTGCAATAGGTGCTGTATCCGGCGCTCTGGTTGTGTTCAGCATTATTGCGCTAGATAAAGCAAAGATTGATGATCCAGTCGGCGCTATCTCAGTCCATGGTGTGTGTGGTTTCTTTGGTCTGATGGTTGTGCCATTAAGTAACGCGGATGCCACCTTTGGTGCGCAGCTTCTTGGTGCTGCTGTTATCTTTGCTTGGGTGTTTGGTGCAAGCCTTGTGGTATGGGCTATCTTGAAAGCAACCATCGGCATTCGAGTATCGGAAGATGAAGAACTTGAGGGGATGGACATGCACGATTGTGGTGTTGGTGCCTACCCAGAGTTCGTAAGTGTAAAATAATATTGATAATGAAATAAGTAGTTACAAACTTAGTTTGGAAAACCTGCTCATTTGAGCAGGTTTTTTTATGGATGAATTGTTTTCTCAAAAGACATGCATATAATAATGCAACTGATAAACATTATCATTGGTATAGTCAAGGACTGAATAATGAAAAAACTGCTAACTCTCTCCGCTCTTACTTGCGCAACTCTAGCTCCTACGGCAATGGCTGCTGAAGAAGTGAACGTCTACTCTTATCGTCAACCTTTCCTAGTTGAGCCTATGTTCAACGAGTTCACTAAAGAAACAGGCATTAAAGTAAACGTTAAATTTGCTAAAAAAGGTTTAGCAGAAAAGCTACAACAGGAAGGCGAATACAGTCCTGCGGACGTTGTTCTCACTGTTGATATCAGCCGTCTATCTGAACTGACAGACAAGAATCTTGTTCAAAAAGTAGACAGTGAGGTTCTTGAAAAGAATATCCCAGCTCAACTTCAAGATAATGATAATGAGTGGTTTGCACTAACGACTCGTACTCGTAGTGTCTACTCTTCTCGCGACCGTGTTGGTAAGCTAGGTGAAGACTTCACGTACGCTGATCTCGCTAAGCCTGAATTCAAAGGCAAGATCTGTACTCGTAGTGGTAAGCACCCGTACAACGTTTCTCTGGTATCTTCTATGATTGCTCACAAAGGTGAAGCAGAAACCAAAAAATGGCTAGAGGGCGTAAAAGCAAACCTAGCTCGTAAGCCTCAAGGAAACGACCGTGCACAAGTTAAAGCCATCAAAGAAGGCCTATGTGACGTTTCTCTGGGTAACAGCTACTACCTAGGTAAGATGGTTAACGACAAAGAGCAAAAAGCTTGGGCTGACGCGGTTTACATTAACTTCCCTAACCAAGAGACAACCGGTACGCACGTAAACATCTCTGGTATGGCAATGGCGAAGCACGCACCCAATAAAGACAACGCACTTAAACTGATGGAATTCCTAGCGGGTGATACAGCGCAAGGTATGTACGCAGAAGTAAACTACGAATACCCAGTTAAGGCTGACGTTAAGCCTTCTGAGCTCGTTGCTTCTTGGGGAGAGTTCAAAGCAGATACAATTTCTCTAGATGAAATTGCAGATCATCACGAAGCTGCAATTAAATTACTAGATGAAGTGAAATTTGACCTTTAATTCCATGCAGGGGTATAACACTACCCCTGTATTTTATTAAAGGAGATGAGATGCATCTGCAAACGCATTTGTATTTCATCAAGCCTTTCAGTAGTAGGCAATGAAGAATAAACATTCTCTATGGAAAACCAGTAGTGGGGCGATAACCTCGCTACTGGTTTTGCCGATCTTAGCGATCTTCTATACCGCCATTGGCGAGACAGATGACCTGTTCACACACTTGATGTCAACGGTTATGCCCACCTATATCTATAACACAGTGGCTTTGACGGTTGGTGTTATGGTTTTTTCTTTGATACTCGGTATTCCTAGTGCTTGGTTTATGGCCATGTGTAAACTACCCACTGAAAAGTGGTTGCAGTGGGCATTGGTTCTACCACTGGCTATGCCGGGTTACATCATTGGTTATATTTTTACGGATTGGTTTGATTTTGCCGGGCCGATTCAAATCTTCTTGCGTGATATAACGGGATGGGGACCGGGTGAGTATTGGTTCCCTGATATACGGACGTTAAGTGGTGCCACTTTTGTACTTTCTCTGGTGCTTTATCCGTACGTTTACTTGCTTTGTCGAGCCGCGTTTATGGAGCAGAACGTCTCTTTGTTGCAAAGCGCACGTTTACTGAAATGTTCTCCTTTGGAAAGCTTTTGGCGCATTTCTTTGCCGCTGGTAAGGCCCTCAATTGCAGTTGGTCTGTCTTTGGTTGCGATGGAAACCATTGGTGACTTCGGCACCGTCAGCTATTTTGCCGTGAACACTCTTACTACGGCGGTTTACGATACTTGGCTAGGCTACTCGAACCTAAATGCAGCCGCGAAGATCTCAGCAATGATGTTAATGATTGTTGTATTGTTACTGAGCGCAGAGCGTTATAGCCGCCGCAAACAGCAGTTGTTCCAAAGTCAGTTTAATAGCCATGAAGATTTTCGCTATGAGCTACAAGGTTGGCAAAAGTGGGGGGCACTGGTTTGGTGTTGGGGGCTAGTCGCAATAGCGTTTATTTTGCCATTACTACAGTTAATTGATTACGCCATTACTTACTTTGCACAAAGTTGGACGCCAGAATTTCGTGAATATGCATGGAACAGCCTAGTGGTATCGGTTGTGGCTGCCATCATCGGTGTTGCGATTGCTTTGACGGTGAATTTCAGCCAACGCGTTAATGGTGGCCGATCGAGTTTAACGTTCATGCGCTTGTCTTCGTTGGGCTATGCCGTTCCTGGCACTGTGCTTGCGATTGGTGTGATGGTTGCCGTGCTGTTTATGGATCACCGTGTTAACGACATTGCTAAAGCGATGGAGTGGGGCAGACCCGGTCTTATTTTCTCTGGATCTATGTTTGCGCTGATTTTTGCAATGGTGGTTCGTTTCTCTGCTGTCGCGATTGGTAGTGTGGAAAGTAGCTTAAATAAGGTTTCTCCATCTCTTGATATGGCCTCACGTACTTTGGGCTGTAAACCAAATGCCATGCTTTGGCGAGTGCATTTCCCTCTGGTGAAACGTGGGGCACTGATAGCTGGGTTATTGGTGTTTATTGAGTCGATGAAAGAGCTTAATGCGGCACTGCTATTGCGCCCTTTTAACTTTGAAACCTTGGCGACGTATGTGTATAACTTCGCTTCGGATGAGCATTTAGAACTTGCTGCACTACCTGCAGTATTATTGGTCCTTGTTGGGTTGATCCCGCTTGTGGTTGTTAATCGTTCACTGGAGCAAAATCACTGATGAGCTGCGCACTATCCATTAAAAATCTAACTTGTCAGTATGACGATCAGACTGTCCTTGAAGCGCTTTCTTTGGACGTTGAACAAGGGCAAATCGTATGTTTACTCGGCGCGAGTGGTTGTGGCAAGACTACGTTATTGAAAGCCGTTGCTGGTCTGCTGCCACTAAGCTCAGGTCGAATGAGTTTGAACGACCTCATTATTGATGATGGTGAAAACTGGTTACCACCAGAGCAGCGTAATATTGGAATGATCTTCCAAGATTACGCCTTATTCCCACATCTAACAGTGGCAGAGAATATTGCTTTTGGTTTGAAGAATGAAACGGCGCAGCAAAAGCTTCTCAAAGTCGAAGAAATGCTGGGCCTAGTTCATCTTAAAGGTTACGGTGATCGTTATCCTCACCAGCTTTCTGGTGGTCAGCAGCAGCGTGTGGCGATTGCCCGTTCACTGGCTTACAAACCGGATCTTCTGTTGTTGGATGAACCATTTTCCAATATCGACACCCAAGTACGTCATGAACTGATCCGTGAAATTCGTAAGATTTTCAAACAGCAGGGGGTGACAGCGATTTTTGTTACGCACAGCCGTGAAGAAGCGTTTGCTTTTGCCGATAAGATGGCTGTCATGAACCTTGGTGTGATCGAGCAATACGGCACGGCCTCAGATCTTTACTACCAACCTTCGAGCAAGTTTGTCGCGGACTTCTTAGGAGGTGGCAGTTACCTTGCTGCGAAGCGCATTTCAGACATTAAATTTGAAACTCACCTTGGTGCGGTGGAAGCCAATGCTCAGCAAGACATCCAAATCGATGCTGAATGTGCATTACTGCTTCGTCCTCAACATATTAAAATTGCGGCGGATGAAGAGAGTGCAATCAAAGTGCTTGAGCTGCATTTTATGGGTGATCACTGCCGCTACGTGATTGACGTTAATGGTGACCGACTGTTAGCGACGTCAACTCAGGCGTTGAATGTCGGTGATAGTGTAAAGGTAAAACTGGAAGCTCAAGGTGTGCTCGCTTTCGCCTAACTCTGTCAGTCTATATAGAAAATAGCCCGGCGGTGAAGCCGGGCACGTGTTCTTTACCTATTGCCTGCTCGAAGCGAGCACAAGGTGTCAGTTACAGAGACAAGAAGTCTTTAAACTGTTGAAGAACACGTTCTGCAGTGTCTTTATCTTGCATCTCTGCAAAAATTCGTAGTAATGGTTCAGTACCTGAGAAGCGAGCGATGATCCAACCGCCGTTCTTGAAGTAGACTTTCGCACCATCTTCGTAGCTGACTTTTTCGATTTCAAACTCAAACTCAGGTAACTGCTTTTCAACATAAATCTTGTTGAACAGCACTTCTTTTTGCGCCGGTTTGAATTTGCAATCGCCTTCCGCCATGTAGGCATAACCGTACTTACCGTAGATCTCATTCAGTAACTCAGACAGCTTTTTGCCAGTGACTGAAATCATTTCTACCAACAGGCTTGATGCGAATACGCCGTCTTTACCTTTGATGTGGCCGCGAATGGTTAGGCCGCCAGAGCTTTCACCACCAATCAATGAATCGTCAGCTTCCATTTGAGAACTGATGTGCTTAAAGCCTACCGGAACCTCAAAGCATTGTTCGCCGTGATCTTGCGCGACCTTATCCAGCAGGTGAGTGGTTGCGATGTTACGTACCACTGAGCCTGTCCAGCCTTTGTATTTTAGTAGGTAGTAGTAAAGCAGCAGCAGTACTTCATTCGGGTGAATGAAGTTACCTTTCTCGTCGACAATACCAAGGCGGTCTGCGTCGCCATCGGTGCCGATACCGATATCATAATCTTCCTGTTTTACTAAATGCATCAAGCGGTAAAGCGTTGCTGCACTGGGTGATGGCATCAAGCCGCCGAAGTCAGGGTTCTTGCCATCGTTGATCACGTCGACTTCACAGCGACCGTTGATCAATACGGTTTGTAGCGCGTTTTTTGCAACACCAAACATGGGATCGATCAACACGCGCAGATTCGCTTTTTTGATCGCCGCGATATCGATAAAGTTGATGATTGAATCAACAAACTCGTTCATTGGGTTGATGATTTGAATCAGTTTATCTTCCACCGCTTGTTCAAAGTCGACGCTTCTTACCTCTTGCGTAGAAAGGGTGGCGATTTGTGATTCAATTTTTTGGGTGATGATTTCATCGGCGTCACGACCGCCCTCAATGAAGACTTTGATGCCGTTATAATCGGCTGGGTTGTGCGAAGCAGTAATACATACTGAATAAGCACAGTCCATCTCCTTCGCTTTGAACATCACGATAGGAGTTGGGACAAACTGGTCGATAAAGCTGACTACAATCCCGTTTGCTGCTAATACCTCAGCAAACCAACGACCAGCTTTATCAGAGAGAAAGCGACGGTCATAGCCAATCACAAAGCCGCGATCAGCAACCGATTCGTTATTGGTGATGTTTGCCACTGCTTGAGCCACCAAACGTACATTGTCTTTGGTGAACTCCTCACCAATAAATGCACGCCAGCCGCCTGTACCAAATTTGATCATGATTCAATCCTCGATAAAAGCGGTATCCCACCGCCTCTTAAATCTTTGCTAGCGAACCGATGCACTTATCAAACTCAGTGCATCGGAGAAATCAAAAGGGGAGAAGCTCCCCCTAAAAGATGATTAACCTAGAGTAACGATAACTTCGTTTACTGAACCTTCCGCTTGAACTGGTACCGATGCACCATTTACGGCTTCACCATTCACAGTAATCGACTTAACCCCTTTACTGACCGAATCAGGGTTTACCACTTTGATGTTGTAGGTCGCACCTAGCCATTGACGAGTCACGTCGAAGCCTGGCCAGTTCGTTGGGATACAAGGATCGATAGTCAGACCATCGAAGCCTGTACGCACACCAAGGATATAGTTGGTAACGGCGAAGTAAGCCCAGCCCGATGTACCTGTTAACCATGGGTGGTTTGCACGACCGTGGTCTTGGTGGTCACGGCCCATGATGAACTGCACATATGAGTATGGTTCTGCAATACGTTTCTCGATGATGTCGTTTTGATTGTACGGGTTGAGTGCGTCGTAGAACTTCATGGCACGATCACCACGCCCCAATTTTGCCTCTGCGACCCACGCCCATGGGTTCGGGTGAGAGAAGATAGCACCGTTCTCTTTTACGCCTTGGTAAACGCGAGTCACGAAGCCGATGTCATCGTTTGGCGTTGCGAATGATGGCGAGTTTAGGTGTAGGCCGTATTCGGAGAACAGGTTCTCGTCGACTGCGTCCATCGCTTTTTCGCCGCGCTCTTGAGATACCGCTCCGGAAAGTACCGCAAGCGTGTTTGACTCTAGGTGTACTCGGCCTTCTGCTTGTTGCGCAGTACCGATCTTGTCGCCATTCTTAGTCAGGCCTCGGATGTACCAGCCGCCCTCGTCGTCCCAAAGGTGTGTTTCACACGCTTCACGAACGTTGGCTGCCATCTCAGTGTATTTCTCAACGTCTGCTTCTTTTCCTAGGTATTTCGCTAGGTCGATGAACTCTTGCAGTGCCCAGAAGTGGAGGAAGGAGACCATTGAAGATTCGCCGCCACCTAGGTTTAAGCAGTCGTTCCAATCTGCGCGCAGACCTTTACAGATACCAGTTTGACCCACATATTCTGCTGAAAAGTCGAGTGCGGCTTTCATATGGTCATAAACGGTCGCGTCGCCGCCATCTGCGTAAGGGATCACTTCGTCAAAGAAGCTGTGCTCACCGGTTTCCATTACGTACTTACAGATGGTTGGAACCAGCCATAGGTGGTCATCAGAACAGGTGTCTTCGATGCCATGGATCTTGTCTTCATCAGAAGGTGTTGGCACTACTGTTGGAGATTTAGAGGGTTTAACGTCCGCTTTTTCTGGATCGAACCAATCTGGATCGAATAGGTGTAGGCCGTAACCCGCTTTCACCTGCCCACGCAGTAGGTCAACGATGCGTTTACGCGTCATTTCTGGATTAGCGTGAGGAACTGAAATCGCATCTTGCGCCGTATCGCGGTAACCAAGTCCAGTACGCCCACCCACTTCGATGAAAGAAGCAAAACGAGACCACACCACACAAGTTTCGGCTTGGTATAGTGTCCAAGCGTTGATCATGGTGTCTAGACCTTCGTTTGGTGATTTCACTTGGAACTTGCCACAACGCTCATCCCAGTGCGCTTTGATACCCGCAAACGCATTATCTATTTCTGCAAGGTCTTGGTACTTAGCACGTAGACGGTCACCGTTGCCTTTACCGATACCTAGAATGTAAGCAAAACGAACCTCTTCACCCGGTTGGATAGTGAATTGCTTGTGCAGAGAGCCACAGTGGTTGTAACACGTTTGTGCGGTGTTGAAGCATTTACCTTGTTCTACTGCTAGCGGGTTTGCTTCGTCACGGTATAGGCCAAGGAAGCTGTCACGTTGACCGTCGTATGAATCCGGGTCAAATGTTGAAGCTAGGTAATAGAAGCCTTCAAAATCGTTGGTGTTGTAGTACAGGTCGTATTCAATCACGCCTTTGTTGTATGAAGTACCTGCCGAGTACAGAGACATCTGGTGGTTTTGGTTATCAGATTGAATGTGGCTGAATGAGAACTCAACAAATGAGAACGCGCTGATTGTGCGTGGTTTGTCTGAGGTGTTTTTAATCACTACATCCCAAATTTCCGCGTCCTCGCCTTTTGGTACGAATAGTGTTTTCGTTGCAGTGATGTCGTTGTATTCACATTTGAACTTAGAGTATGACAAGCCGTGACGAACTTCGTAACTGGCTTCGTCTAGGCTTTTTGCAACAGGTTGCCATGAGATAGACCAGTAATCACCCGTTTCATCGTCGCGTAGGTAAACGTAGTGACCGGGGCGATCGAAGGTTGCGTTTGGACGGAACTTAGTAACACGGTTGTATTCAGGCGAGTTATAGAACGAATAGCCCCCCGCATTGTGCGAGATCACAGTACAGAACTTCTCTGTACCTAGGTAGTTTGTCCAAGGTGCGGGTACGTCAGGGCGAGTGATGACGTATTCGCGATTCTCGTTATCGAAATAGCCGTATTTCATGTGTGTATTTCCTTTTAACTAAGCTGCGCCTGCAGCCAAAAATTGAAAAACTCTGTAAGCATGATGCGGTGGCATCTGACTTAGTATTACTTCCACGGTTTGCGGTAATTCACGCCCTGTAAGTCGAGCAGAGAGAGGTGACCTTTCAAACGTGATAAATAGTCGCTCCAATCGCGGTGTAGTTTTTCTGTCCAACATGCTTCTGCCATGGCAGTGAGCCTAGGGAAGATCATGTAGTCCATACGCGATGGATTGTTGATAAGTTCGCACCACAGAGCGGTTTGAATGCCCCATATGCGTTTTCTGATCGGGTCGTCAGCTGGTACTTCTGCCAACGGCTCGTAGTTGTATGCTTTTTCCAGTGGTAGCGGATTTGCCCAGTCAACGCCAGGCTCTTCGGGGCCATAATCTTGGGTCATATCCAGGTAAGTGGTTTGTGCTGGTTGCAGCACTACATCAAAGCCTTGGCGAGCGCAGTTTAATGCGGCTTCTTCGCTTAACCATGAGTAGATCACGGTATCTTTGCTGACCTTATTTCCGTGTTGAGCTTCTTCCCAACCCAACATGCGTTTGCCGAGTTTGCGCAGTTTGTCTTCGGCATGACGCAGGAAGTGACCCTGCAATTCTTTGTCATCGCTATAGCCCGACTGCTCCATAAATGCCTGGCAAGCCGGACTTTTTGACCATACGCCGTAAGGCACTTCGTCTGCGCCAATATGGACATAAGGAGCAGGAAACAGTGCTGCTACCTCTTCAAGCACTTTATCGATAAACTCGTAGCTACCCGGTAAACCAGGGTTGATGACGTTGTCGCTGTAGTGCTGAATACTGCGATACTCAGTGGTGTCCTCTGCTTCAACCAACAGATGAGGCAAAGCTTTAATTGCTGCGCGGCAATGGCCTGGCACATCAATCTCAGGAATGATGGTGATGCTACGCTGTGCTGCAAATGCGATAACGTCTTTGATTTCTTCTTGTGTATAGAAACCACCATAGCGTCGAGATAAATGAGAGTATTGAGGCTCAATGGTTTCATCAATGCCACGCCATGCGCCAATATCGGTAAGTTGTGGCAGTGATTTGATCTCGATACGCCAGCCTTCATCGTCCGTGAGATGCCAATGGAAAGTGTTGAATTTGTAATGCGCTAACAAGTTGATCAGGCGTTTCACTTGTTCTACTGAATGAAAGTGGCGAGCGCAGTCAAGCATCATGCCGCGGTAACGAAAGCGAGGGCTGTCTTTGATTGAGCAACACACCACTTCCATTGTATTGCTATCCTCGTTTCGTTTTAGTAACTGCAACAAGGTCGCACAGGCGTGGGTAAAACCTGACGAAGACCCCGCTTCAATCTTGATAGACGCTTCGGATATTTTGAGGTTGTAACTGCCTGCATCGAGTGTTGGGTTACTTTTGAATAGGATCTTTCCGCTGTTTGAAGAAGACAGATCAAACTGAAATATTCGCTTCAACTCGTCCTGTAACCACGTTTTGGCAGAGTTGGCTAAGTCGGTATAAATCGCAATACCAGCTTGCTCGTCAAAGGTGAATGATTGGTCGCTGATTTCAATGTGATTTGGTTTTGGTAGTAAAGGTTGAGCATGAGCCAAGCTCTCAGGAATCTCACTGCGTTCACGGTATGGTGATGCCAAAACAATTGGTGTGACATCCACTTGCTCGCGTTGAGAGACGCCATCAACAACAAAGTTCACTGCCGCCTCATTAAACCCATCCGTGTAATATCGGAATGGGTTTGAGCCAATACTGAATTCACAGTAGTAGTGATGGTTAGCAGCCAGCAACACGCCTTCGGGTTTGAGTGTGCAAAAGCTACCAATTTGAGTCAGTTGACCGTTGGAAACGCTATCAGGAAGGATATAACGATCGAAAGCGAAAATCAGATTCCAGCGATTAAGATCTTGGTCGCTCAAGTTATGAAAAGTGAGTCCAAAGCGGCAGTTTTGTTTTTGCTCTGAGAGGACCACTAGGTCAATACGATACTCCATGTTCACTCCTAATCAATACTCATTGAGTAAAGGTTATGCTCAGGTTTACCTGCAAACATAATGGCGCCCTCAACCGCATCAAACTGAGGCTCTACCACCCATTGTTGTACTGGCGGAGATAGCCAACGCAAGATTCGCTCTGCAATGCTGCCCATCAAACAGATGCGAGTAGCCCCACGCTTATTCAGCGCGACTAACAACATTTCAATGTCGGTCGCAGTTTGTTTAAGCATTTCAATCGCTAGGGCATCCGCTCGTTCTGCATGTTGAAAAATAGCGGGAGAGAATTGGCCATAATCACGCGGCAATGCTTGTTTAGACCAAGCAACCACGTTGTCGATATCATTGTTGAAGTGATCCATCACGTGCTTTGCTAATGGTGTCTTCTCACGAATGCCATCTTCTGCCAGCAGGACTTGCTGAATCAGACGCAGCCCCATTACTGCACCGCCACCTTGATCTGAAATTGGGAATTCACGCCCACCGACGACATGTTGTTCAAGACCATTAAGGAAAATGCCGCAAGACCCTGTTCCTGCAATCATGATCGCGCCACTTTCACCATTGTGGGCACCGAGACACGCACCGTAAGCGTCGGTGTTGAGCGTCAAACTGGCAAATGGGTGCTCTAAAGCCATAAAAGTTTGCCAAGAGGTTTTGTGCTCAGCGCCTGCAAGCGCTAAACCGACGTGCATAGAGGCAAAATCTTGTTGAGTTAGGCCGCCTTGCAGTGCTGCTGCTGCGATTGATTCAACAACCGATGCCATCGCGATGTCGGCGCCCAACATAATGTTGGCACTGCCACTTTTTGCTTCGCCGATGATATTGCCATGCGCATCTTTGATCCGAGCACGACATGAGGTGCCACCGCCGTCGATACCTACAAAATACCTCGTCATGTTTACTGCTCCTTCGTTACTTTCATGCTTGATAACGTTGAGAAGTGCTGAGCCTGACTCATGATAGCGAGCAGGTACCAAGCACCATGTGGGATCCATTGCTCTCCCCAGCGCCAGTTTTGAAGCATGTCGTCTTTTTGTGCTGGTGGATTAAATGCGATATCTTCCTCATCTTCGAAACCACCAGTGATGCCATTACACACGCCACCTTTTGCGTTGAAGAAACCGTGTTGAGGAAGGTAGTCAGGGTTGTTGTGGCCGTGGCCGTCCAACATGCACATATCGTACGGGTTTAAGCCAACAATCCAGTTCATCGCATTTTGCGCCAATTCACAAAGCTGCTGTTGTCGTTCTTCTGAATCGATGAAATCTTGTGCCAAATAAGCCATGGTAGCCAGTGAAGCTAGTCGGGCGTTCTCACCCTGCCACCAGTAACCAGATTCGTTGTTGTGTGCCACAAAAAACGCATCACGTTTGGGTTCATCCACCCCCTTAACGTATTGGCGGGGGTAGCCAAATGGGTTGTTCACTTTGTTGGTGATAGAGATTTCAAACTCACACGCTTGAGTAATGATTTGTTTTACTGATGATGTGTGCTCGATGTTGTCTTCAATCGACAAGTACTCACACAGTGCGATAACAGGGAGCCCAGCTTCTGCCGCATGGAAGTAAGGGCGGCTGCCATCTTGATTGGCGCTCCAGAAGTGTTGGATGTGCTCATCACTTGTTTGACGAGCTGAAAGGCGTTTTGCCCATGCGCGGCTTTCTTCTAGGTAGCGCTTATCTCTGGTGGTTTTGAATAGTTCGACAGCGGCAAGCAGTGCGCAGTACTCGTCGATGATGTTCTCTTCCCCATCGTTTAGGTATTGGGTGTTGTACTCTTTTAGGTGCCAGTAGCCATTTTCTGCGGCATTACGGTATTGTTGTTGGTCGAATTGACCGTGAACCTCTAGACGTGAAGCTGACGCTAGCGCTGCAATGCTAATGCCTGCGCCTTGTCGGTAACCCGCTTGGTAGTCATCAAACTTATGACCGAGTTGCGTTTCGTAGGCACAGACTTCGCGTTGCGCCGTGTCTTTACTCCATTTGTCGAACACCGTCATATAGAAAAAACCTTGTTCGTTTTGCATACGGACAAGGAAATCAGCACCAAATAGGGCTTCTTCAACAAGACGAGTTGCGGTGAACGTAGCCAGTTTGTGGCCGCCTTCAAGTAAAGAAAAACCTTTCAACATATTCCATACCACCATTGGAATTTGTTGTGGGTTCAGGTAGTTGGCATAGGACAAGTGACTGAGGTACTTGCTCACGTCGCCTGATGCGTCATACCAACCGCCATGAACATCGGCAGTTTGATTTGAATTGAGCAGTGGTGCTTGGCGATCTTGTTGATCGAAGATTCCGCCACAACGTTGTGATTTAAAATAGTGGATCACATCGGATAGCGTCCGATCGAGAAGAATGTGTTCGCCGATCTCAAAATGAGATGAGCGTAAATGATCGAAGCTAAGGTAGTAATTACCCGGAGTGTCAAATGAAGAAAAGTCGATCAGGTAGAAATGACCTTGGTGCCAGTTCGCTACTTTGCCTTGCTTCTCAACGGTTAGAGTGGCCACCGTCTGGTGACTTTTGGCACAAACCAGTAAAGCCGTATGAGAAAACAGATGTGATCGATTGGTCTGGATGATCGCTTTTTTCGGGCCTAGACGCTCATAACCGATGTGATTAGTCAGTAGCTGCATTTAAATGTCTCCGGGAAGCAATGAAATATAAAAATAAAATGCAAAAGTGAAAAAGGGGCCAGATTCATACCTGACCCTCGTTATGATTAATGTTCAAATAAGTAACAACGGACAAAGTGGTTATCAGAGATCTGAGTGACATCAGGCAGTCGCTCACGACATTTATCAGTGACATGAACACAGCGTCCTGCAAATGGACAACCCACAGATTCTGGCGTCCAGAGCGGTATCTCGCCTTTGTTGCCTTTCAGCTTCTCGTGAATTGACTTCGACGGATCGGGCACCGCTGAAACGAGTAGCTGAGTGTATGGGTGTTGAGGCTCGTGGATGATTTCTTCTGTGTCCCCCCACTCAACCATGTGGCCGACGTACATGACCGCGAGATCTTCGGCGATGTAACGTGCTGTCGCGATATCGTGAGTGATGTAAAGCAGAGACATTTGTTTCTCAAACTTCATTTCTTCCATTAGGTTAAGTACACCAGCACGAATCGATACATCAAGCATGGAGGTTGGTTCGTCAGCCAGTACAACCTCTGCGCCAACCGCAATGTTACGAGCCAAGTTCACACGTTGACGCTGACCACCAGAAAGCTGATGCGGGAACTTCTGTGCGGTCTCTTTTGGCGGAATCAGGCCAACTTGTTCCAGTAGGTCATACACTCGCTCTTCCAGTTCCTTCTTGTTGCTCGGCGAGACCTTTTTGTGGATCAGCAGTGGGCGCGCAATATGGTGGAAGATGTTGTGTGTTGGGTTTAGCGAGCCAAACGGATCTTGCCATACCATTTGCACGCCTTCGCGGTAGGCCATTAAATCGTGGCGGGAAGTGATGTCTTGGATATCACGGCCTTTGTATTCAATGATGCCATCGGTGGGGGCGTACATTTTTGCAATCATTTTTGCGGTCGTTGATTTACCTGAGCCAGACTCACCGACCACAGATAAACCGCGGCTTTTGTACATTTTGAAAGATACGTCATTGATTGCACGCATCTTTGACTGTTTGATTGAGTTGCTGTTTAAAGGAAAGTCCTTCACGACATTTCTACCTTCAATCAGCAGTTCGCCCATTTGTTTGCTCATAATTCTCTCCAGTGTAATTTTTTATTAGCTAGCGTTATTTTTTTGGTTAAACCTTAGCTTGAGCAATGTTACTGCCGTATAAGTGGCAGTTTGAGAGACGATCAGGTTCTATTTGACGTAGTTGAGTGGGTACTTGTGTACAGGCTTCGTGGACGCGGTCACAGCGAGCTTGAAAGCGGCAACCTTGTGGTACTTCAAGCAGGTTCAGCGGGTTACCCGGAATTCCAGTCAATTTGGTTTTAGGCCCAGTAAGCGGAGGGAAAGAGCTGCCCAATCCTTTGGTGTAAGGATGGTATGGGCTTTGCAAAATTTGCTTAGAAGGGGCGACTTCAATGAGCTCTCCCGAGTACATAATGCCGATGCGATCAGAGAACTCGACCATCAAGGATAAGTCATGGGTGATGAATAAAATTGAGAAACCAAACTCTTCTTTAAGCGCATAAATCTTTTGCAAAATTTCTCGTTGAACCACGACGTCTAGTGCGGTTGTTGGTTCATCCATGATGATCATCTTGGGATTTAGAGCCAGAGCAATAGCAATAACTAGGCGTTGACGCATACCACCAGAGAACTGGTGCGGGTAATCGCTCAGACGACTAGGGTGGATATCAACGATTTCCAATAGCCCCTCTGCACGTAGCTTCGCTTGAGTGCGTGTCATGTTGGTGTGACGCATGATGACATCACAGAACTGCTCTTCCATGGTGAGTACCGGGTTTAAAGCGTTCATCGCACTTTGGAATACCATTGACATCTCGCTCCAGCGGAACGCTTGCATACGATCGTCGCTGTATTTGAGGATATTTTCACCATTAAAGATAACCTCACCACCAGTGATAAAAGCAGGCGGCTTATGGAGGCGCATTAGTGAGAATGCAACCGTCGATTTACCACAGCCTGATTCTCCAGCTAGGCCAAATACTTCGCCTGGTGCAATGTCGAAGCTGACGTTGTTACAGGCTCGGACATCGCCTGCGTCTGTGATGTAGTCTACGCATAGGTTACGGATAGAAATGAGTGGTGCAGTCATGATTATTTATCTCCGCTCCATAGTGCATTTTGTGGCGCCAATTCTGGCTCACGTTCTTTCTTATCTTGGGCTGCCATTTTCTTCCAACGCTTCATGCCTTTGTGAGAACGAAGCTGTGGGTTGGCAATTTCATCGACGGCAAAGTTCAGGAGAGCAAGACCAGTAACCAGCAGAGTCAGTGCAATACAAGGAGCCAGTACTTCCCACCATGCACCGATGAGCATCGCGGAAGAAGTTTGTACGTTGTACAGCATGATGCCCCAACTGATGGTGTTTGCGTCGCCAAGGCCTAGGAACGAGATGACCGCTTCTGTATTGATCGCTAGCATGACCGACCCGATGAAACTTGCCCCGACGATTGGGATAAGGTTTGGCAAAATCTCAACGAAGATGATGCGTATGGAAGATTCACCAAGCACCTCTGCGGCTTTTATGAATTCTTTCTCCCGCAGCGCCATAGTTTGAGCTCGTACAACACGTGCGCCCCAAGCCCAGGAGGTTCCGGCAATAATCAAGGCAATAGTGAGCGGTCCTGCCTCTCCAATGAAAGCGGCAAGAACGAACAGTAGTGGCAGTTGTGGGATAACCAGCATGATGTTCATTGCAGCACTCAGTACGTCATCGACACGGCCGCCGAAGTAACCTGCTGAGATACCAATGACTGTTGCTAAGAAACACACGATGATACCGGCACCAAAACCAACCCCTAAAGAGACTCGAGCGCCGTAAGCAACTTGAGACCAGATGTCACGACCCATACGAGATGTACCTAGAACGTGGTCCGCTTTTTTCGACATAAGCAGTGTACGTCTGTCGTCGGCAAGGTTTTTTGCAATCCAGCCATCTGGGTTGTTTTGCGCTTGTTTTACAACAAAACCAGGGTATTCATGCGGGTTACCCGTACGTTTGTCTGGTGCGTGTTGAGTAATCAGAGGTGCAGCAACGGCTACAAAAATGAATACTGAAATAATAGCCAAACCAACACGTGCGAACGCGTTACCTAAAATCAGTTTAAACAGTTCTTTCATGATTATTTGCCTCCCTTGCGTAGGCGAGGGTCTAGAATCATGTACAGCATGTCAGCCATTAGATTGAAGCACAGCATGAACATCGTCATGATGAGTAGTTGACCTTGAAGCACTTGGTAGTCACGTGCGTGTATTGCGTTCAGGAGCACCGTACCCAGACCCGGGTAGTTGAAGATCATCTCAATGATTAACTGACCACCGATTGCCATCCCTAGGGACATAGAAAGTGCTGTGACACTTGGAAGCAGTGCGTTGCGGGCTGCGTAGTTGAATACCACGCGGTTTTCGCTCAGGCCCTTACCCTTTGCCATTGTGATGTAATCTTCAGCAAGCAGGTTAATCATGTTGTTACGCATGTTGACCAGGAAGCCACCAATTTGAACAATTGTCGCGCACAGCAAGGGAAGAATCGCGTGGTAACCAATGTCTTTGAGAAACTCCCAGCTTGTCCAATCTGGCACAGTTCCCGGGGTGTAGGCGTAGCCTGATGGAAACCACTTGAGACCGATGGCAAAGATAAACAGCGCTAGCATTGCGATAACCATTTGTGGAATTGCTTGAATGATCAGTGTTCCAGGAGTCACGAATGCATCGTAGCGACTACCTCGTTTCCAAGCTGCGAAGATCCCCAGTACTGAGGCAATCGAGAATGAAAGTACAACAGCGGTGCCAGCTAGGAATAGTGACCAGCCAAATGCACCACCCAATAGTGAATTAACGGAAAGCGGGTAAAACTGGATAGAAGTACCTAGCTCCCAGCTTAGAATGTTTTTAATGTACGACAGGTACTGAATGTAAATAGGACCGTCAACGAAACCCAACAGCTCTTTCATTGCTGCAATTCGCTCTGGTGTTACCTGTACCGATGCGTTAGCAAACATCATGGTAACTGGGTCACCAGGCATTGCTCGCGGTATAATGAAATTTAACGTCGCAGCAACTAAGAGCGCGACAAGATAGAATGACAAACGTCTGAAAAAATAGCCCATAACTCACACCTTACTCACCCAGATTTTTTCCCTGTTTCTGGTTTCAGGTCGCTCCTAGTAAAATTTAGAGCGAAAAATCCCCTGACGACGTGCGCCATATGTGGGTTTAGTCACAAGGGAATTTTTATCGGCGGCACACGGGATGTGTGCCGCTAGAAATGAACTTCTACTTATTGAACTGGTTTTAGGTCCAATACGTGCAGTAGACGTTCCGGGATACCAGCCCAAATGTTTGGACGGCCCTTAGGATTTTCTTCGTTCCACCAACCGGTGAAGCGAGTTGTGTTGTATTGGAACATGTAAGCACCAGACAATACAGGGATCGTCACTTGGTCTTGAGCGATGATTTGCTGAATACCGTGAGCGATTTCAAGCTGTTCTTGCTTGTCCGCTGTCTTGTAGAAGCTGTTGAGAAGGCCATCTAGCTTATCGTTTTTGTAGAAGTGCATTGCGAAACGAGGCATTCCGTCACCAGATTGTAGTGCTGAGTTGTAAGCACTATTCCAATAAGTGTATGGATCTGCACCATGGAAGTAATTGGTGTACGCAACGTCGTAAGTACCTTCAAGCATGGCTTGGTTGTACACAGAGAAATCTGGTGTACGAGCACGAGCTTTGATGCCGACTTCTGCAAGCTGTTCCACCGCAAGCTGAACAGTGTTGTTGAAGTCAGTCCAACCGTTTGGAGATTGGATTAGCAGCTCGAAAGACTTGCCAGACGGCGTATCAACGAAACCATCTTTGTTGACATCTTTAAAGCCAGCTTTCGCGAGAAGCTGCTTAGCCCCTTCAGCATTGTAAGAGTTATAAGTCTTGTATTTATCGTGCGTTTTTTCGTCAGACCAAGCTTCGAAAGCATAGCCAAGGCCAGATGCGAAGTCGTTCACGGTGCCGCCGCCGTAGAATGCGATATCAATGATAGTTTGTCGGTCCAAAGCCATAGAAAAAGCGCGACGGAAGTCAACGTTAGTTAGTGCTTCGTTCTTCGCGGCATCTGGGTTCTTGAAGTTTACTACGAAGGCTTGAGTCCCTGCTGGCGGGTACCAATAATGGTGTTTAGGGCTTGCTGCTGCGTAAGTGCGGTCAATATCTGGAACGAATGACGAACTCCAATCCATTTCGCCGTTAACAATTTTACCTAGGAATTGGTCGTTGTTTGCGATTTGAGGAACACGCAGACAGTCAACGTCTAGGTTTTCGGCATCCCAGTAGTTTGGATTCTCACACTGTATGTAAAGCTGAGGAGTGAAAGTGTCGATCACAGTAAAAGGACCAGAACCTACCGGATTTTCGTTAGTGAATGCCGCAGGATCTTTCACTTTGCTCCATATGTGCTGAGGTACGACTGGTACTTTAGCTATTTCGTAAGGAACGTTAGAGTTTGCTTCGGTCAGAGTGAATTTAACTTGATAATCGTTGAGTTTTTTTACGCCAGTAACCCAAGAGTTGATACCTGATTGATCCAGTTCTGGCTTATCTTTCACTAGGTTGAAAGAGTACACAACATCATCAGCAGTAAATGCTTTGCCGTCTGACCACTTTACACCTTTACGAATATCGAAAGTAACGCTCATTAGGTCGTCAGACATTTGGAAGTTTTCTGCTAGGCGGAATACAGGCGTGTTACCGTGCATTTCGTTGAAAACAACCAGTGGCTCGTAGATAAACTCAGTCGTTGTATGCAGGTTAGTTGCCCCTAAGAAAGGGTTAAAGTTTCGGACAAAAGTTGTAAATTCTTTAGGGTGGATAGTCAGTTCACTGCGCTCAGCGGCGGTTGCTACTGAGGTTAAACCTGTAGTAGCCGTTGCAATCATTGCTGTTGCTAGTGCTGTTTTTTTAATATTGGCAAGCATAGCTGTTCCTTACTATTTGCTTTCGTTTCACTATTGGAATTGAATGTCATCAATGGATGAACACCCTCCTAGACCCACCTCTTAACATCACTAAAATTTGTGTTGCTCTGAGAGTGGCCTGTAGGTCTTAGGCTGGGATAAGAAAACACTTAATCCACAAATTAATCAAACTGGATTCCCGTTAAAAACGTTAAAAACTAAAGTAACTCCGTTATAAACGTCATTCTGTTTGTTTTTAAGTCGTTGCTGGTGAAAAAGTAAACATTGAAATGAGTCGCAGTTTATACCCATGAGAGTACGGTGTGTTAGTGGCTACTTTCATTGTGGAACATTATTAATAAGTGGTTTTTGTTATTGTATTGCTTTGGCGATCTAGCTCACACCTGAAAATGTTGTTAATTAACTCAGTGAAATTTAATCTGCCGTTCTGTTGTGATTGACTTCGCAATCTGTATCGAATGTGGTTCAACTTTCTATTGAAGAAGAAAAATAACGGAGATTCGAGCGTAAAAATGGACTGCTTATTCTGCTTTTTTCATGTGCAAAAGGAAGTGCTTTTACGGTGTCTTTAAACCATGTTTTCGGTTTACAAATAACGATGAAATATCGACCTTGAAATCGCTTTAGAAAGGCATCTTTAACTCGTTTTTGTCTGCTTGTTTCCAGCTTATTATCGGCGAGACGAAGTTTTTTGCTCGTTCGTTTAAGTGGTTCTTTTCCTTCCCGGGTAAATAGGTGCATGGAAGTATCATTGATGCCGATAGGAAAAAAATAGCCTCGCTGAGTGGCGAGGCTGGTAGGCTTGTTTCAGCTGGTAAGGAGCCTTTGCATCTTATCGCGCTGAGCTTCGATATAAGCGCGCTCTGGGCTTTGTTCTTTGCAGTGTTCCAAGATGAACTCTATTGAGCTTAGTACTGTTCTCCAGCGTGGTGTCTTGGGCAAGGTTTCAATCCGCATATACTTATCGAGCGTACGTGTTTGTAAGGTACTGCGGTCGAGATAAACGCGCCATAAACCACTTTGTTCAGCAAAGGCAAACTTGGTTTCTCCTGTCACTGATTCCCAGTATTCTAACGCGTGAGTCATGGTGTCGACTAAGACTTCGCGCATCAGTTCTTGTTTGTCCTTTTTGTTGCCCAATGCTTTATCTGCGAGGCGAGTAAATTCACCACCGAGCTCTTTTAGTTTTTGTAATTGGTCTTTGTCGCCATCAAATGCGTAGCCTGAGAGTACCTCTACCGCTGTCTCTAGATTGTGGATGCGAGCTGCATTTACCCCCCCTCCTACATTGAAGATGTACATGACATCCAAGCCGGAACCCTCAGGTAACTTAAGGATGTCAGCTTCGATGTTTTGACGAATATCTTCAATGTAAATATCAATCTTGCCACAATAGTGTGGTTGCTTAACGGTAAGAAATTTAGGGGCAATCAATTCATCTGCTGAAGAACGTTTTAGTTGTTCTAAACTGCGTTTGAATAACTTACATGCGGCGTCGTTGGCAAAGCGAATACGCTGGTCTTCACGAAGACATATAATGGCTTCAGGTGCCGATTCTAACTGCTCCAACAATCGACCTTGAGTCTCAAGCAGGCTGGCTTCGGTTCTGGCTCGTTGGCGTAATTCGGACTCCAACAATTTGTTTTCGATGTGGCGCATCTCCGCTTTGCTTGCGGTCAAATGGGCTTGAATGCGTGCTGCCAACTCTTGTTTATTGAATGGTTTGGTTAGGTAATCGTTCGCGCCTGCTTCAAAGCCCTTGACACGATCTTCTGTTTGGCTCATCCCTGTAAGCATAATGATTGGCAGTTCTGCATGATCGAAATGTTCACGCAGTTTGCTGCATACCTGATAGCCACTCATGCCCGGCATCATAATATCAAGCAGTAATAATTCAGGCTTTTCTTGTTCAATTAAAGCGAGAGTCTCAGGGCCGTCTGCAATGGTGCGAACCCGATAGCCCTCGAGCCTCAGGAAGCTTTCGAGAATGCGCAGATTGACGGGTTCATCATCGGCAACGTACAGCAGGGGACCATCAGGGTTCTCTGGTAGAGATAAGTCTTCATCGCTTGTAAAGTTGGCTTCTTCAGGAATTTGGAAGTGTTCGCGAGCGGTCAGGCTCTCTGCCGCTTTGATTTCTTCCTCACTGGCCAGTGGTAATGTGAAACTGAATGTCGTCCCAACCATAGGCTGGCTGCTGACATACAATGTACCGCCCATCAATTCGATAAGCTGGCGGCTGATGGATAGACCTAAACCAGCTCCTTGGCGGTAACGACTGGCATCTTGACCTGCTTGGATTAAAGGCTCAAAGATATGCTCTAAATACTCTGCTGGGATTCCCTGACCAGTATCGACCACTTGCACGCGGACTTGTTCGTCAATTATGTTTGCAGAGATGACGATTTTACCTTCTGAAGTGTGTTTGATGGCATTACCAATCAAGTTATACAACACCTGCTCTAAGCGCTGAGGATCAGCAGAGACGGCTTTTAAATCCGCTGGAACTTGGTTGATGATACGAATGGTTTTATTGCCCAATAAATGACTTGAAAGCTCCAGAACTAAACGGGTGGCACTGGCTAGGCTTACTGCGGATTTCTCGATATCCATGCTGCCGTAGCGCATCTTGTGATAATCCAATAGATCATCCACAAGGTTAGCGAGGCGCTGACCACTCTTAATGATGATGTCTAATTGATACTTCTGGCTGGCAGGAATCCCCCCATTTGCGCCGGACACTAAGGTTTCAGCAATGCCAATCATACCGTGCAATGGGGTACGCAATTCGTGAGACGTTGTGGCTAGAAACTCATCTTTAAGTTTGTCTGCTAACTGCAATTCTTGGTTTTGCTTTTGGATTAGCTTGATGTTGCTTTCTAATGCCTCGTTTTGCTGCTTAATGGTTTGGATCTTTTCACGAATGGAACGTTGCATCCGCTCAAAACTGATCGCCAAGCGTCCGATCTCATCTTTTCGCTTGGTATTAAAGGTGCTCTCGTCCAGATCGCCAGCAGACACTCTCTCGGCCGCCCAAGTCAACTTAAGAAGCGGTGAGGTGATGAAGTTGGACAAGTAGTGTGACGCAATCACAACCAAGATGATCGCAACTAGCATTGCAATCACAAATAACTTCTCAAGTTGGTGGACTCGCGTAAATGCCTCTTTCTCAGGAAGTTGGACCACGAGCGCCCAAGTGAGGCCGCGAGTCTCAATGGGCGCGAACGCAGCAATCATCTCTTCACCCAGACGGTTGCTGTAAGTACCAACTTCCGTTTTACCTGCCAAAGCCTTATCGACGATCGGTAAACTGTTCTGGATGTCTTCTTGTTTGGTGTTAATGGTGCGAGGTTTGTGGTCGTCGCCTACCAACAAGGTTTCAATTGAAGAATCACGATTGATATCCGCGATCAGTTTGGTGATGCCATTGTTCGGGAGGCGGAACATTGCGTAGCTATGCAGATAGCCTTGCTGCACAATAGGCGCCCCAAGCCACGCGACGTTCTTGCCGTTTTCGATATCAAAGTCTGATACTACAATGGGCGTATAGTCTTCATTCAATTTACGGCCTGCTCTCACATCCTCAGAGAGACGCTTAAATGTTTTACCCAGAGTGGTACCTTTGTAGTGGCTACTGAGTAAGTTGGCACCGAAATTTTCATCTTTGTTGATCGAATAAGTGACATTACCGTCGATATCAACCAGCAAAATGTCATTGAAATCAGAGCGCTTTAGTAGCTCAAGGTAAGCCCAGTGATAACGTTTATGCAGAAGTCGATAGCGTTCGCTGCCAACATAGTTGGAAGATTCGGGTAACATCAACGTTTTTATCTGATCACCGCTGCCTTGGATGTAGCGTTGTTGTGCATTTTCTCTTGCTTCAACGATGTCCTGACCCAAGCGGCTAAAGGCGTTGACCAAACCATAGAAGCGTCCGCCACTCGCATAAGCTAACTCTGAGCGAACAAAGCCCATCACTTCCGTTTCTTGAGCTGCTAGGTAATCAATGATTTGTTGTTGTTTGGTATCACGAACTGAGAGCAGGTGTGATGTGCTCTGTTCTTCCAAATCTTGACTATGGGAGTGCAGAAAGAAAAGGGCAATGATGATCAGTGGCGTAATACTAAGAACCAAAAACGCGGTCATTAGCGTGCTTTGCAGGCGCTTAAATTTCTGCTTTTTGTAGAATTTAAACATGGATAAGATTTCAACTCATTAAAGGGCAGCCGAGCTTACAGGGGCTTACCGAAGTTCTCGTTAAAATGAACAAGAAGTTAAATGCGATAGATTTAACAAAATTAGCGAGTTTTTTTTCTTTGACAAGAAAGTTAACTGCAAAGCGTGGGGAGTAACGCAGTTTTTCATTGGGTTTGGCTGTTTTTTATAAAGGGTGGCGCAAGATTTTACCTGCGCCAAGATGTTTTAAGACTTTTTAGCGTAATAGATCGAGAATTTGTTGGTCTTATTCAGCGTTTCACAATGATTGAATGCTTTTTCAATAATTGGTGGGTATTTCAAAAAGCTATTAGCAACGATAATCATCTCACCCTTGGGGGCCATATATTGTGGAGCTTGACCTAACAATGTTTCTGCAGCGCTGTAGTTGGTATCTAAGCCACTGTGGAATGGCGGGTTACTGATGATAAAGCGGTAATCATTGGCTGTATCGGAATAAATGTCTGAGGCAAAAACTTGGCCTGATATATCGTTAGCTTTCAATGTCGCTTGGCTAGAAGTGATTGCGTATGCGTTGATATCACACATATCAATGGTAATTTCTGGATTTGCTTTCGCCATAAATGCCCCGAGCACGCCAGCGCCACAGCCAAAATCGAGCACTCGTCCAGACAGTTTAGGCAAAGTCTCGAGTAACAAGCGGCTACCTAAGTCAAACTCACCATGGCTAAAAACGCCTGGTAGACTTTTAACGGTAAGTGATTGCTCACCCAGTGTCACAATATAGGACTTAAACCAGTCAGCCTGGTTGAATGGTTTAGGTTGATGTAAGCAAATGCCCCAATAGAACGAACAGCGACGAGCAGAATCGTATTTTTTGACTGACCCGTAATCTTTGAACATTTTTTCGATGCTCTTGATACCTGACCGGTTTTCACCAACGATGACGATTTCAGTATTGAGGCCTAACTTAGCCATCAACATTGCCAGTAAATATTCAGCTTCTGCCTTCGCTTTTGGCCAGTATAAAAGCACCATGTCTGCTTTAGTCTCACTATCAAACTCTGAACCAAAGTGGCTCTTCACCTTGTCCGATGTACGAATTTGACGATAGTAACTGTAATTAGAAGTAAACACTTCAACGGACGCACAATGAGCCACTAGCTCAAGAGGAAACAGATCTTCAACTTCCCCAGCAACTAAAACGTGTTTGCCGTTGAAGTATTCAAGTTGGCGCTGAGCTATTTGGCTAGGAGCAATATAAGCAGACATAAATTGGGTTCATCAAAAATAATTAGGGCCAGATTTTCGCATAATCTGGCCCAAGCTTGAAGTGAATAAGCGGTGGTTAGCTATTGTCTTGTCGGTTGAGGAAGTCTTTAAATTCCTCTTCGTAGATGTTGAACAGTACCATGGTCACAGCAAAGACCAACGGGCCGTAGATAAGACCAATTAAACCAAATAGATGCAAACCACCTAAGAGAGAGAAAAATATCATTAGTGTGTTCATGCCGGAACTGCCTTGCATCAGCAGTGGGCGCAGTAGGTTATCGATGGAGCCCACAACCACGATGCTCCACACGGCCAAGAAGATTGCCCAAGTGGTGTCACCGGTTAAGAACAAATAAGCCGCAGCCGGAATCCAAATTAACGCAGTGCCGACAACAGGGATAAATGATGCAAAGCCCATCATGGTGCCCCAGAAGAGGCCAGGGAAGCCTGCGAGCCACATACCAATACCGCCTGCAAGTCCTTGAGCGATGGCCGTCAGGAATGACCCCATCACAGCTGATTTGGATACTTGCTCAATTTCAGTCAGAATTTTGTCTTCTTGGCTGCGAGAAAGGGGCAAGATATGGCGCATCGCCGAAATGATTTTATCGTGGTCACGCAATAGGAAGAACAGAACGAACAACATCAGGAAGAAATCCATTAGGAAGTTGGTCGCATCCCCTAGGATTTTTGCACTGATAGCGACAAGGTTTGAGCCAAATGAGGTTGCGAACTGACCAATCTTTTCAGCAATGGCTTGTGGTTCGATTTTGTCGAAAGGCAAGTATTCATTAACCAGCGCTAAAGCCTTGACAACAAATGGGTGCTGAAAGATATCTTGAATACCACCATTGGTCACCCAGGCGTAGGTGTTTTGTGAAAATACCGAACCTTGTTGCACAATCGCTGCAAACACAAACAACAGTGGAATCACAATGATAAAGGTGAGAACCACACAAGACAGCAATGACACCAAGTTTTTGTGGCTTGGCATTTTTCGTTCAAACCACTCATGTATTGGGAACATGAGCAAAGAAATAATAAACGCCATTACGATCGAGTTGATGTAAGGCTCGACTAATAAATAGCAGGCAAAAGCAGCGGCGAGTAGCGCAACAACTAGCACTCGATGACTCGACGTGATTTTTACATTATTTGGCATAGGATTAATCCAATTTACGGATGATTTACGTGTTACGCCTTATACCATAGCGCAAGTTCTTGATTACTTGGCACCTAACTTTCTCTCAAGCTTATGACGATCTTGAATTGGGAAGGAGCAAGTATCCTTGTTATAATGACCACAAATCAGTCGGTTATCAATCAAGAGATAGAAATATGGGTTGTTGTAACGGTGATAAAAAGTGTCAGAGCGAGAAGAAAGCTAAGCGTATTCCGTGGTTTGGCATCGTAATTTGCGTGTTAGTAGTCTTGGTGCTTTTTAACTGGCAAGCATGATTCAGGCAATAAAAAAGGACCTTGAAGGCCCTTTTTATGAATAGATATTGCGGAGAAAGCGCGTTTATTTCGCTTCTTCTGCCAGGATCGCGAAACAGCGATCGGCGGCTTCTAATGTTGCGTCGATTTCTTTGGAACCGTGAGCAAGAGATGTAAAGCCTGCTTCGAATGCTGATGGTGCAAGGTATACACCGTGCTCAAGCATCAGGTGGAAGAAACGTTTGAAGCGCTCGACGTCGCATTTGGTCACGTCTTCGTAGCACGTTACCGTTTCTTGATCTGTGAAGAAGAAACCGAACATGCCGCCCACTTGGTTTACCACCATTGGGATACCATGTTTTCCTGCCAGTGACTTAAAGCCTTCAGCAAGCTGCTTGGTTTTCTCAGCAAGGCGTTGTTCGTTGCCCTCTTCTTTAAGAAGATTTAAGCACGCAAATCCTGCCGCCATCGCTACTGGGTTACCAGAAAGAGTTCCCGCTTGGTAAACAGGGCCAGTCGGTGCAACGTATTGCATTACTTCTTTACGACCACCAAAAGCACCCACTGGCATACCGCCTCCGAGCACTTTACCTAGCGTCGTCAAGTCAGGCTTAATGTTGTAGTGCGCTTGTGCGCCGCCTAAAGCAACACGGAATCCCGTCATGACTTCATCAAAGATCAGCAACGCGCCTTCTTGATCACAGATTTCACGTAGGCCTTCGTGGAAGCCCTCTACTGGTGGAATACAGTTCATATTACCAGCGACTGGCTCAACGATAATACAAGCGATCTCACCTTTGTTCGCCGCAAATAGTTCACGAACAGAATCTAGATCGTTGAATGTTGCGGTAAGCGTGTGCTTGGCAAAGTCTGCAGGAACGCCCGGAGAGCTTGGTTGACCAAGCGTGAGTGCGCCAGAACCTGCTTTGACGAGTAAGCTGTCCGCGTGTCCGTGATAGCAGCCTTCAAATTTCATGATTTTGTCACGACCAGTAAAGCCGCGAGC
>NZ_ABGR01000024.1 GCF_000171815.1 Vibrio sp. AND4
CCTTGCCACTGAATATAAGTCGCTGACCCATTATACAAAAGGTACGCAGTCACCCAACAAGTGAGCTCCTACTGCTTGTACGTACACGGTTTCAGGTTCTATTTCACTCCCCTCACAGGGGTTCTTTTCGCCTTTCCCTCACGGTACTGGTTCACTATCGGTCAGTCAGTAGTATTTAGCCTTGGAGGATGGTCCCCCCATATTCAGACAGGATATCACGTGTCCCGCCTTACTCGATTTCACTATAAATGCGTTGCCGGTTACGGGGCTATCACCCTGTATCGCACAACTTTCCAGAAGTTTCACCTGACGCATAAATAGCTTAAGGGCTAGTCCAATTTCGCTCGCCGCTACTTTCGGAATCTCGGTTGATTTCTTTTCCTCGGGGTACTTAGATGTTTCAGTTCCCCCGGTTCGCCTCGTTATGCTATGTATTCACATAACGATACGTGCTTATGCACGTGGGTTTCCCCATTCGGAAATCCCAGACTCAAGCGGTTTTTACTACCTAATCTGGGCTTATCGCAAGTTAATACGTCCTTCATCGCCTCTGACTGCCAAGGCATCCACCGTGTACGCTTAGTCACTTAACCATACAACCCGAAGAAGTTTCGAATTGCTGTTAAACAACCAAAGTCGCTATCTCATTATTTGAATGAGCGAGATAGCATTCGATTTTGCCGGACTCAAATATGTTTTGCTTAATCCGTTAAGAATTAAGTAAAACCCAAGAACACTTGAATGTGTTCGTTTACTTTCATTTTAAAAAAATGAAAACAAACAGTTGGAGTATTCAATTAAGAATACTTTGAGAACTTTACAATCAAATCTTATTCACTAGGAATAAATTTGATTTGTCAGCTTTCCAAATTGTTAAAGAGCTATGTTTCTTCACAAGGAAGTACATTTTCTAAATGCTTTCAGAGACAGGGATCCTAACCACGTACGTTTAACTGAAGTGGTTTGGAATTCTTATCCAAAAATACTTAGAGAATGGTGGGCGATACCGGGCTCGAACCAGTGACCCCCTGCTTGTAAGGCAGGTGCTCTCCCAACTGAGCTAATCGCCCACATTAGTTTCCCTTTGCTTTCACTCTCAAGGAGTGAAAATAAAGAGCCATGCTTCGTGGAGAAGAATGGTGGGTCGTGCAGGATTCGAACCTGCGACCAATTGATTAAAAGTCAACTGCTCTACCAACTGAGCTAACGACCCAATGGTATCCCGTAGGGGAGTCGAACCCCTGTTACCGCCGTGAAAGGGCGGTGTCCTAGGCCTCTAGACGAACGGGACACTAGGTTTGTCCTACTTTATCAAAAGCAGAAGCAAAACTTGTTTGAACATCTTGGGAGATGTTCTATCTCTTTTACTTTATAAACCGTATCAATCTGTGTGGACACTCATCGTGACTCATCTGCCTTTACCCTAAAGTAAAAACAAACTATCCATTTCGTATAAGGAGGTGATCCAGCGCCAGGTTCCCCTAGCGCTACCTTGTTACGACTTCACCCCAGTCATGAACCACAAAGTGGTAAGCGTCCTCCCGAAGGTTAAACTACCTACTTCTTTTGCAGCCCACTCCCATGGTGTGACGGGCGGTGTGTACAAGGCCCGGGAACGTATTCACCGTGGCATTCTGATCCACGATTACTAGCGATTCCGACTTCATGGAGTCGAGTTGCAGACTCCAATCCGGACTACGACGCACTTTTTGGGATTCGCTCACTTTCGCAAGTTGGCTGCCCTCTGTATGCGCCATTGTAGCACGTGTGTAGCCCTACTCGTAAGGGCCATGATGACTTGACGTCGTCCCCACCTTCCTCCGGTTTATCACCGGCAGTCTCCCTGGAGTTCCCGACATTACTCGCTGGCAAACAAGGATAAGGGTTGCGCTCGTTGCGGGACTTAACCCAACATTTCACAACACGAGCTGACGACAGCCATGCAGCACCTGTCTCAGAGCTCCCGAAGGCACACCTGCGTCTCCGCTGGCTTCTCTGGATGTCAAGAGTAGGTAAGGTTCTTCGCGTTGCATCGAATTAAACCACATGCTCCACCGCTTGTGCGGGCCCCCGTCAATTCATTTGAGTTTTAATCTTGCGACCGTACTCCCCAGGCGGTCTACTTAACGCGTTAGCTCCGAAAGCCACGGCTCAAGGCCACAACCTCCAAGTAGACATCGTTTACGGCGTGGACTACCAGGGTATCTAATCCTGTTTGCTCCCCACGCTTTCGCATCTGAGTGTCAGTATCTGTCCAGGGGGCCGCCTTCGCCACCGGTATTCCTTCAGATCTCTACGCATTTCACCGCTACACCTGAAATTCTACCCCCCTCTACAGTACTCTAGTCTGCCAGTTTCAAATGCTATTCCGAGGTTGAGCCCCGGGCTTTCACATCTGACTTAACAAACCACTGCATGCGCTTTACGCCCAGTAATTCCGATTAACGCTCGCACCCTCCGTATTACCGCGGCTGCTGGCACGGAGTTAGCCGGTGCTTCTTCTGTCGCTAACGTCAAACAATACAGCTATTAACTATACCGCCTTCCTCACGACTGAAAGTGCTTTACAACCCGAAGGCCTTCTTCACACACGCGGCATGGCTGCATCAGGCTTGCGCCCATTGTGCAATATTCCCCACTGCTGCCTCCCGTAGGAGTCTGGACCGTGTCTCAGTTCCAGTGTGGCTGATCATCCTCTCAGACCAGCTAGGGATCGTCGCCTTGGTGAGCCTTTACCTCACCAACTAGCTAATCCCACCTAGGCATATCCTGACGCGAGAGGCCCGAAGGTCCCCCTCTTTGGCCCGAAGGCATTATGCGGTATTAGCCATCGTTTCCAATGGTTATCCCCCACATCAAGGCAATTTCCTAGGCATTACTCACCCGTCCGCCGCTCGACGCCGCTATCGTTCCCCGAAGGTTCAGATAACTCGTTTCCGCTCGACTTGCATGTGTTAGGCCTGCCGCCAGCGTTCAATCTGAGCCATGATCAAACTCTTCAATTTAAAGTTTTTGTGACTCAATGAATACTGACTTCAAAACTCATTCTTACTCGAAAGTAAGAAGTAATTCTAAAGCTATTATCGTTCCAACAGAACGATAATGAATTGACTGTGCCAAGTCTTTCGACTCGTTTGGTCACTCAGTTCATTGAAATCGAATTTGAAGCCTAAGCTTCCAATTGGATTATCATCAACGAGTGCCCACACAGATTGATAGGTCTATATTGTTAAAGAGCTTTCCTGTTGAGCTTTGCTCAAACAGGACGGCCATTTTAGCGAGTTAAAGTTTAGTGTCAATCACTTTTTTCAAACTTTACTCTAGCGTTTCCGCTTGGCTAATTGGCTTGCTAATTTGGCGATTTGCTTTAGAAACTTAAGCTTCGAAGCGTTGCCGTGTCAGCGAGGTGGCATTATAGAGATTGCGATCACATTGGCAAGTGCTTTTTAGCGTTTTTTTTGATTTTTTGATAGTTTGAGTGTTTTTTATTCTAGAAGGTGAGTTTTTGCTACTCTTCTTACCCAATATCACCGTTACTAGCGCTTTATAAGGAATAAAGATGAGTTCAATTAGAAGTTATAAAGGTATACGCCCTCAATTGGGAAAGCGTGTCTACGTCGACTCAACTGCTGTCTTAGTCGGTGATATCCAAATTGGTGATGATTCTAGTGTCTGGCCATTCGTCGCAGCTCGTGGCGATGTAAATCACATTCATATCGGTGACCGTACCAATATTCAAGATGGTAGCGTGCTTCATGTAACACATAAGAATGCAGATAACCCAAACGGCCACCCGCTGATCATAGGCAATGATGTCACCATAGGTCACAAAGTGATGTTGCATGGCTGCGAGATACACGATCGCGTATTAGTCGGTATGGGTACGATAGTTTTGGATAAGGTGGTGATAGAGTCTGATGTAATGGTAGGCGCTGGCAGTTTAATTCCACCCGGGAAGAGATTAGAAAGCGGTTATCTGTATGTAGGAAGTCCGGTGAGACAGGCTCGCCCTTTATCAGACAAAGAGCGAGCTTTCTTACAAAAGTCTGCCGACAATTATGTACAAAACAAAAATGACTACATCAATGAAGGTGAAGCCATCAATGAGCATTCTGACATCGTCAACTAATCGATGATAATATGGCCTTCCTCATTGAAGGCTTCATCTTCTATTAACTCTTCTGCGATTTCTTCTAGGTCAAAGCGAAAATCAATAAATGCATCAATAGCTGCTTGTTCAGTTTCGATCTGAGAACCACTGAGCTTTTCTAACTTTTGTTTGGTTACGTAGCACTCAATCAATGCACCAGCCTGTTGGGCTGCGAAATTGATAGACTGTGAGACTTGATCCCATGATTGCATGTCTGGGAATAGAATAGATTGATTCATCGCTTATTGACCTTCAAGATTCTTTCTTAATTCTCTGAGTATTTGTTTTGCGCCAGGACGTAATCCACGCCATAACATAAAGCTTTCCGCCGCCTGTCCGACCAACATTCCAAGGCCATCATGAGCATGAGCCGCACCCTGTTCTTTCGCCCACAGGTTAAAGCTTGTTAACCCTTTGCCATACATCATGTCGTAGCTCGTGCTATTAGAGGAAAAGATAGCCGAAGAGATCGCGGGTAACTCACCGCTTAATGAAGCAGAAGTCGAGTTAATGATCACATCATAAGCTTCATCTATTGTTGTCATCTCTTTAGCGACTAATGGGCCGTGTGAGGCAAACAAGTCGGCAAGTTGTTGTGCTTTGCTGAAGGTACGATTAGTAATAGTTAAAGAAACAGGCTTTTGATCGAGGAGTGGTTTAATTACACCACGAGCAGCACCACCAGCACCAATAACCAGAATTCGCGCCCCTTCCAATACAACTTGGTGCTGAAGTAAGTCTTGTACTAAGCCCTCTCCATCTGTGTTGTCACCAATAATTTCTCCGTCATCCAGCTTCTTCAGTGTATTCACTGCCCCAGCCAACTCGGCACGCTCGGTAAGACGGTGGGCAAATCGATAAGCATCTTCTTTAAAAGGCACCGTCACGTTACATCCTTTCCCACCGTCAGCGAAAAAAGCGTTCGCCGCCGCAAAAAAGCCATCTACAGGGGCAGTTTCAGCGCTGTACACCAACGGCTGATTGGTTTGACGAGCAAACAAGGTATGAATGAATGGCGACTTGCTGTGTCCGATTGGATTACCAAATACGGCATAGCGATCAATTTGCAGAGTCATTTTCTTACCTTTATTCCTTACTCATTACAGAGAAAAACAGGGTCATCTGATGACAATGACCCTATCACTATCTATTTATACACAAAAGGAGATCCGCACTTACCACTCTCGAGGCATTAGGTATTGCTCGTAGAGAGCAGCTTCCGGAGAACCGGCCTGTGGCTCGTAACTGTACTCCCATCGCGCAAGCGGCGGCATCGACATAAGGATCGACTCTGTACGACCACCACTTTGCAAGCCAAATAGCGTGCCACGGTCATAGACTAGATTGAATTCAACGTAGCGACCACGACGGTAAAGTTGGAATTCACGCTCGCGATCACCGTACTCGATATCTTTACGGCGAGATACAATCGGTAGGTACGCTTGACAGTAACCTTCACCAACCGCTTTGATGTAGTCAAAACACTTGTCGAATTCCCACTGGTTTAAGTCATCAAAGAACAGGCCACCAACACCACGAGTTTCATTTCGGTGTGGAAGGAAGAAGTATTTGTCACACCACGCTTTGTGCTCTGGGTAAACTTCGTCACCAAATGGCGCACAAAGCTGTTTTGCTGTGTCGTGCCATGATTGGCAATCTTCTTCAAATGGGTAGAAAGGCGTAAGGTCAAAACCACCACCAAACCACCAGATTGGATCTTCACCATCTTTCTCAGCAATAAAGAAGCGGACATTAGCGTGTGACGTCGGTACATATGGGTTTTTGGGGTGAATCACCAAAGAAACCCCCATCGCCTCAAAACGACGACCTGCCAACTCAGGGCGGTGCGCCGTCGCAGACGCTGGCATCTCATTACCTTCAACATGAGAGAAATTTACTCCTCCTTGCTCAAAGATATGCCCATCACTTAAAACGCGAGTGCGGCCACCACCACCAAGGCGCTCTCCTTTTTCACGTTGCCATGCATCTTCGACAAAGACGGCCTGCCCATCTTCATGTTCTAACTGCTGACAAATGGAATCCTGAAGCGACATCAGGAACTGCTTTACGGCATGCTTATCGATTGCTGACATACGGTTATTACCTATTTGTATGATTATTACCTGGTGATAGCTGACTGGCAGGGTTAGCCCTGTCTCAATATTTGCGAGGTTTTAGCATCACGTATTTCACTGGGTTTGTCACGACCACTCGTCTCACCACGTAAGACAGCCACCAGCTGGTCACCCAATTGCTGTTCGACCTCTTCCGTCGTCATGCAAGGAGGTTGTCCAGTAAGGTTTGCGCTGGTTGAGGTTAGCGGCTTTCCAAACGCATGACACATTTTTTGTACGAGAGGATGATCGGTGACACGCACAGCGATTGAATCAAATTGCCCAGACACCCAGTGAGAAACTTTGTCACTTGCTGGCATGACCCACGTGAATGGCCCGGGCCAGGTTGCATGAACTTTATCTAACTGCTCTTGGGTCAACTGAGATTCATCAATATAAGGCATAAGCTGCTCGTAGCTTGCAGCAATAAGGATTAAGCCCTTCTCTACTGGACGCTGTTTTAGTGCCAGCAGTTTTTGAATTGCTGCTGGGTTATCTGGGTCACAACCCACACCAAACACCCCTTCTGTTGGGTAGGCAATCACTTCCCCGTTTTGTAGTGCCTCTAGCACCTTTTCAAAGTTACCCACTGACGACTTCCTGATAGTATCATTTGTTGCATTGGTACTAAGTGTACAAATATTCACTCTCGGAGACTAAAGCAATTTGTTTCTAAAATGTATTAACAACCAACGCAAACGTTTGCTTGGGAGAAAAATCCTCGTATAATGCGCACAAATTTATCAGCTCACCTAATTTTGCAGCTTGAAGGAGTTTGAGATGAAAGTCGGTATCATCATGGGTTCTAAATCAGATTGGCCAACCATGAAACTAGCAGCAGACATGCTGGATCAATTTGGCGTGTCCTATGAAACAAAGGTGGTCTCAGCTCACCGTACTCCTCAATTATTGGCTGATTACGCAACCAGCGCGAAAGAGCGTGGTATTAAAGTCATCATCGCAGGCGCGGGCGGTGCAGCTCATCTGCCTGGTATGGCGGCAGCATTTACTAGCATTCCTGTGCTTGGCGTTCCCGTTCAGTCCCGTGCACTAAAAGGCATGGACTCACTACTCTCTATCGTACAAATGCCAAAGGGGATTGCCGTAGGTACCTTGGCGATTGGTGAGGCAGGCGCAGCAAACGCAGGTATTCTGGCCGCTCAAATACTTGGAATACACGATGAAGCCATCATGGCAAAAGTCGAAGCCTTCCGCAGTGAGCAAACGGAAACCGTATTAGCTAATCCAAACCCTGCAGAGGATTAATCAGATGCATGTACTGGTTCTTGGTTCGGGCCAATTGGCGCGTATGATGTCTTTGGCTGGTGCGCCACTGAATATTCAAATTTCAGCCTACGATGTGGCCAGCGGTAATGTTGTACACCCACTGACTCAACAGGTGCTGAGTAGCGGCTTAGAAAATGCGATTGAACACGTCGACGTCATTACTGCTGAATTCGAACATATCCCGCATGACGTGCTTGATGTGTGTGGCGCGAGCGGTAAGTTCCTACCAAGCACGCAAGCCATCAAGGCAGGTGGCGATCGTCGTATTGAAAAGACACTGCTCGATGAAGCCAACGTGCGCAACGCGAAATATTATGTCATTGAAACTCGTGAAGACTTTGACCGCGCCATTGAACACGTCGGCCTACCCATGGTTTTGAAAAGTGCACTGGGTGGTTACGATGGTAAAGGCCAGTGGCGCTTGAAAGAAGCTTCTCAAGTCGAAGACATTTGGACCGAAATGGCAGAGTGCATCGCGGCTACCGCGACTCAAGCGATTGTTGCTGAGGAATTTGTCCCTTTTAACCGCGAAGTCTCACTGGTTGGTGCTCGCGGTAAAGATGGCAGTATTGAGGTATACCCTTTGGCGGAAAACGTCCACACCAATGGCGTACTTAGCCTTTCTACTGCGATTGATGCCCCAAGACAGCAAGAGCAAGCGAAACAGATGTTCACAGCTGTTGCCAACCGTTTGAACTACGTTGGCGTGCTGGCTCTGGAGTTTTTCGACGTTGACGGCACTTTACTGGTTAATGAAATCGCGCCACGCGTGCACAACTCTGGTCATTGGACTCAACAAGGTGCTGAAACTTGTCAGTTCGAGAACCACCTGCGCGCAGTATGCGGTATGCCTTTGGGTAGCACTAAGCTGATTCGTGAAACCTCGATGATTAATATTCTTGGTGAAGACACACTGCCAGAAGCACTACTAGCGATGGATGGCTGCCACATTCATTGGTACGGCAAAGAAAAACGTGCGGGTCGCAAGATGGGCCACATCAACGTATGTGGTGACTACACTGGCGAACTTAATCGCAAACTTTGTGCATTGGCAGACGTTTTGGATGAACAGGCTTTCCCAGCGGTGCATGAATTCGTCAAGCAGCGGTCAGCATAAAAAACAACCTGAACAAGCAGCAAAAGGGTCGCACGATGCGACCCTTTTTAATTTGCAATTAAGCTTACTGAGTTTGTGTATGCTGGCACTTTCGGCTCGCACATTGCAGCTTAATCCCACTGGCGAGCTTCTTTTCTACCAGTAAGGTAAAACCACATTCCCTACAACGGCCTTTTACAGGCGGCAGATTTACCGCAAACTTACATTTGGGATAGTTATCACACGCGTAGAATGTCTTGCCAAAGCGGGTCTTACGTTCAACCAAATGCCCTCTACCACACTCGGGGCACGCGTGTTGTTCTTTCGTTTGCGGCTGTGCGTCAGGTTGGTTAATCGACTCGATATGATGACAAGCGGGGTAATCGCTACAGCCAACGAACATACCGTAGCGTCCTTGGCGAAGTACCAACTCCTTACCACAATCAGGGCAAGGCACCCCCAACTCTTTGACGATGTGACCATCATTGCTGTGTAGCGACTTTATGTAATCGCAACTTGGGTACTGGCTACAACCTAAAAAAGGGCCATGTTTGCCATGCTTCAAAGAAACTTTCCCACCGCATTTCGGACAAGGTTCGCGTTCAAGCGCGTGCTCATGTGCTGAGAAAAGGTTGTGATCGATTTTAGTGCTCATAGTCACCGCTCAAACAAAAGATATCAATGGAGAATACCTTGTTCCTTGGTGTATAGCAGCTCTTCCATCAGCGTATAGGCGTTTTCGTTGCCTGGAACATTAAACAGCACCATAAGGATAATCCATTTAAGGTCCTCAAGCTCAAACTCATCTGTTTCGAGCCCCATTACACGATCAATAACCATCTCACGCGTTTCTGTCGTTAGAACATTGACTTGCTCTAAAAACAGCAGAAAACCACGAGATTCGATGTCTAATCTCTGCATCTCTGGCGCAGTATAGATACGTGTCGATGCCGATGCTATGCAGGTTGAAATAGCGGAATGTTCATCGCTTTGTTGCAATGCCGCCAACTCTTCTAACCAGACAAGGGCTTTGTAGATGTCTTCTTGATGGAAGCCTGCGCGCTGCAACTCTTCTTCCAACTCGTCTTGTTCGACCTGTAACTCTGCATCGCTATGGATGTAGGTTTCGAATAGATACATAAGTATATCCATCATCATAGCTAGCCCCTCCCCTTTCTAATATAGCCACCGGATACTGCAACAACATGCCCTGAAAGCTCAAGCTCTAAGAGCTGCATCATGACTTCTTGGACAGGTATATTGGTCCTGCTAGCAAGAATATCAACTGGTGTAGCCTCATTTCCTACGTTAGCTAACAGCTGAGGAAATGGCAATTCATCTTCATTAATTGACGTAGAAAATAAATCTAAGCTCTGATTTATAGACCAGTCGAGCAAAGACTGTATTTCATTTAACACCTCCTGAGCATGTTGTACGAGACAAGCTCCGTTCTGAATCAATTGATTACCACCACTGGCGTTAGGTGCGTTAATCGAAGCTGGCAGGGCGAAAACTTCACGGCCTTGTTCTAAAGCATAACGCGCCGTAATCAATGAGCCACTTTTTTCAGCCGCCTCCACCACCAAAACACCCAACGACAAACCACTAATGATTCGATTGCGCCGTGGGAAATGTTCTGCGCGCGGTTTTGCATCAGGACGAAATTCAGAGACTAACGCACCATTTTCTATCACTCGCTGCGCCAAACCTCGGTGCCTGGCAGGATATACTTGTTCTAATCCCGAACCAAGCACAGCCACTGTCTTCCCGCCGGCCAAAAGTGCGCCATCGTGGGCATGACCATCAATACCCAATGCCAAGCCACTGGTGACAATTAGATCGTGTTGTACCAAGTCAGACGCGAAGTTTCTCGCATGTTGTAACCCATCAACACTGGCATTACGGCTGCCAACCATAGCAATTTGTGGTTGAGATAAACAACTCACATCTCCCTTTACAAATAACAAAGGAGGCGGTGCGACGGTTTGTTTCAAGAGTGGCGGATACAAAACGTCAGCCAAAGTAAGGATATGATGGTGAGCAGACGCAGCAGCCCAATGAAGGCAATTATCGACTTGTTTATCGACCTTAGACCATGCTTGTAGCTGTTTCGGGCTAAAGCCTAAAAGTTGAAGCTGCTCCGTCGAGTATTGGACTATGTTGCTCGGCGTATCTTGACTCAGAAGCTTATTCAGCTTGACCCCGCCAATACCCGGCAAGCAACTCAGCTTTAGCCAAGCCGCGAGATCAGTTTCATTGTGTACTATCATAAGTGGTAGGCTTCTCGGTCAAAGGGGAAACCACAAATACCTCTTCATTGATTGGTTTAACGCTGCTAGTGATCAGCGCAAGACTAAAGTATTCATAAGGACGAATAACAAGCAATTCACCCACTTTGCTTTGCGGTAAAGTGAGCTTGGCATTATGCGCGCCATTCTCTGTGAAAAAAACGTCACCATGCTTAAATACTGGGTGCGCCTCTTCTTTTAAATCAAACACACTCCCTTGGCGCAGATCATCCGTTGTGCCTTTGTCGATCACCACCACCTGGTTAATTGAGCTATAGCGAATACCTTCAATATTCCCCAATAGCTTGGCAGAAGAGCCATGTGGTGACGGCATAGGGTAGAAAGTCGCGCTGAAATCACCACTACCTGACGCTGGCATCGGCAAAGCAATATCATTGCGGATAATCTCTTGCCGCTGCGAGGTGATCTTCAAACCAGAAAACTCACTGGATACCTCCACAAGCTCCCCGTGAGCAATCAAACGCAATGCCGTGACTTGTTGCGCTATATCATCACGCGAAAAGGTCTCCACAGGTCGGTAGATTGCCCACCCAAGCGAAGTTTGCTCACCACTGATGTACAGCGTGTCTTGTGCGGTGAGGAATTTGTTCCCTTTGCTGCTGCCCACCACTTTGGCAGCATTATCTAGTGTCTTATCATCGACTAAGCGATCAGAATTCAGATATGGCATCACCAACTCTCGTGCAACAGTCGGCAGAGCTTGGCGATTGATAATGCGAGTTTTGGGGCTGAGCGTTTTGACTGGCTTTACACTTAACACTGGCTGACCACTGCTCCAAATCAACGACAACTTGTCACCGGGATAAATCAGATGTGGATTCTCAATTATTGGATTTACCTGCCATAAACGAGGCCAAAGCCATGGGTTATGCAGATACATCGCCGAAATATCCCAAAGTGTGTCACCCTTGACCACACTATACGTTTGGGGGGCGCCATCTTTGACTTTGGGTGGTTGGGAATCCGTATTTGCTATGGCACAACAAGAAAAAAGTAACCACAACGCACTGCGAAAAACTCGATTCATGAACCTCGTCCTTGGTCTGTTGGGCAGTAACCAGAATGGAAATTGGTATCAGGATGCTGTCATTTAGGTCATAAAATGTCTAGAATTGAGCCAACTAGGTTTGTGCTGTTACGGCACAGTTCAATATTTCGAGTGAATATGTCTGTATTACAAGTATTAACATTCCCAGATGATCGCCTGCGTACCGTTGCAAAACCTGTAGAAGAGGTGACACCTGAGATTCAAAAAATCGTCGATGACATGATAGAAACCATGTACGACGAAGAAGGTATTGGCTTGGCTGCAACGCAAGTTGATATCCATAAACGTATCGTCGTGATTGATGTTTCAGAAACTCGTGATGAGCCAATGGTGCTTATTAACCCTGAGATTCTGGAAAAGCGTGGCGAAGATGGCATCGAAGAAGGCTGTCTATCCGTACCCGGTGCGCGTGCACTTGTGCCTCGCGCTGCTGAAGTGACGGTTAAAGCACTGGATCGCGACGGCAAAGAGTACACTTTCGACGCTGATGACCTACTCGCGATTTGTGTTCAACACGAGTTAGACCATTTGATGGGCAAACTGTTTGTGGATTACCTATCGCCACTTAAGCGCAAGCGCATCCAAGACAAGTTAGCGAAAATCAAACGCTTTAACGAGAAACAGCAAAGCGCCTAACCTCGATACAATTTTATGAGAAGGAAGCCTACCTTGAGTCAGTCTTTACGTATTGTCTTTGCAGGTACTCCGGATTTCGCCGCCCGTCACTTGGCGGCGTTGTTGTCTTCGGAGCACGAAGTAATTGCGGTTTATACTCAACCAGACCGCCCAGCAGGCCGTGGTAAGAAACTTACGGCAAGCCCAGTAAAAACCATCGCACTTGAGCACGATATTCCGGTATACCAACCAGAAAACTTCAAATCAGACCATGCAAAGCAAGAGCTTGCCGATCTGAACGCCGACATCATGGTCGTTGTGGCGTACGGCTTATTGCTTCCACAAGTTGTACTGGATACACCTAAGCTAGGTTGTATCAATGTACATGGCTCGATTCTCCCTCGCTGGCGCGGCGCAGCACCTATCCAGCGCTCAATCTGGGCAGGTGATGCCGAAACTGGCGTGACCATCATGCAAATGGATATTGGCCTGGACACGGGTGATATGCTAAAAATCGCGACATTGCCGATTGAAGCCAGTGACACCAGTGCGTCGATGTACGAGAAACTGGCTGGCTTGGGCCCAGACGCACTGATCGAGTGCTTAGCGGATATTGCCACTGGCAAAGCAGAGCCAGTGAAACAAGATGACGAGCAAGCAAACTACGCGAAGAAACTAAGCAAAGAAGAAGCGCGCATCAATTGGAATGACGACGCGGCACATATTGAACGCTGTGTTCGCGCATTCAACCCATGGCCAATGAGCCACTTTGAAACTGCTGAAAACAGCATCAAGGTATGGCAAAGCCGTGTTGAAGAGCAAACCAGCGACAAGCCAGCGGGCACCATCTTGCAAGCAGATAAGACCGGTATCTATGTTGTGACAGGCAACGGCGTATTGGTACTGGAACAACTGCAAGTTCCAGGTAAAAAAGCCATGTCAGTTCAAGATATTCTGAACTCACGTGCATCTTGGTTTGAAGTTGGCACTCAACTGGTTTAAAAACCAAATAATAGTGTCAAAACCAATAATACGAACTTTTAGAGGGCAGAGATGCCCTCCTTTACTTTAAGGTACTCATCATGAATGTTCGCGCTGCGGCTGCCAACGTCTTGTATCTTGTCGTCGACAAGGGCCACTCACTTTCAAACGCACTTCCGGCGGCTCAACAAAACGTACGACCACGTGACCACGCTCTGCTGCAAGAGATCTGTTACGGTGCTCTACGTTACCTCCCTCGTCTCGAAATGATTGCAAACCAATTGATGGATAAGCCTCTCAAAGGTAAACAGCGCGTTTTCCATCACCTAATTTTGGTTGGCATTTATCAGTTGAGCTTCATGCGCATTCCTGCACACGCCGCAGTCGGTGAGACGGTTGAAGGTACCAAGGAGCTGAAAGGTCCTCGCCTACGTGGTTTAATCAACGCGGTATTGCGTAACTACCAGCGCAGTCAAGAAGAACTAGACCAAATGGCAGTCAGTAACAACGCGGGCAAATACGGCCACCCAAGCTGGTTACTCAAACTGCTGCAAGAAGCTTACCCACAGCAATGGGAAAGCATCGTTGAAGCTAACAACCAGAAAGCGCCAATGTGGTTACGTGTCAACCACCAGCACCACACTCGTGATGAATACCTTGCGCTACTCAAAAATGAAAACATTGATAGCACGCCACACTCACAAGCAATGGACGCTCTAAAATTGGCGGCCCCATGTGATGTAATGACACTACCGGGCTTTGAAAAAGGTTGGGTATCAGTGCAAGATGCGGCAGCGCAGCTGTCGATTAACTATCTTGAGCCAAAAGATGGCGAGCTGATCCTAGACTGCTGCGCCGCACCGGGCGGCAAGACGGCGCACATTCTTGAGCGCACGTCTGGCAGCGAAGTGGTTGCCATCGACTGCGACGACACGCGTCTTAAACGTGTGCACGAAAACCTGAAGCGTCTCAATCTTCAAGCAAAAGTGGTTTGCGGCGATGCGCGTCATCCTCAAGAATGGTGGCAAGGTGAACAATTTGACCGAATTTTGCTTGATGCGCCTTGTTCTGCGACGGGTGTGATTCGACGTCACCCAGACATAAAATGGCTACGTCGTGCTGATGATATTGCCGCACTCGCTGCGCTACAGAGCGAAATTTTTGATGCCATGTGGACACAACTAAAACCAGGCGGCACTATGGTTTACGCAACTTGTTCAATCACACCACAAGAAAACGTGGAACAAGTAAAAGCTTTCTTAGCACGCACTGCGGATGCGCAATTAGTGGACTCCGAACCACATCAACCCGGTCGTCAGATTCTGCCGGGAGAGGAAGATATGGATGGCTTCTACTACGCCGTGCTGACAAAAAAACACGCGTAGCAGCATACTAAATAGGGCGATTGAAGTGAATTCAATCGCCTTTTTCAGATAACGAGTAAAGAGTATGAAAATCATTATTCTTGGCGCTGGTCAGGTTGGCGGCACACTGGCAGAAAACCTAGTTGGTGAAAACAACGACATCACCATCGTCGATAAGAATGGCGACCGACTGCGTGAGTTACAAGACAAGTACGACCTACGAGTGGTCAATGGTCACGCAAGCCACCCAGACGTTTTGCATGAGGCTGGAGCGCAGGACGCTGATATGCTTGTCGCCGTAACCAACACCGACGAGACCAACATGGCTGCCTGTCAGGTCGCGTTCACTCTGTTCAATACCCCGAATCGCGTTGCGCGTATTCGTTCTCCAGAATACTTGGCAGAAAAAGAAGCGCTGTTTAAGTCTGGTGCAATTCCTGTCGATCACCTTATCGCACCAGAAGAGTTGGTAACCAGCTACATCCAACGTCTAATCCAATACCCAGGTGCACTGCAAGTAGTGAGCTTTGCCGAACAGAAAGTCAGCCTAGTTGCCGTAAAAGCCTACTACGGCGGCCCACTAGTAGGTAACGCACTTTCAGCCCTGCGTGAGCACATGCCGCACATTGATACTCGTGTTGCAGCGATTTTCCGTCAAGGTCGTCCTATTCGCCCGCAGGGCACCACCATCATTGAAGCCGATGATGAAGTGTTCTTTGTGGCAGCAAGTAACCACATCCGCTCGGTAATGAGTGAGCTTCAGCGTCTTGAGAAACCTTATCGCCGCATCATGATTGTCGGCGGGGGCAACATAGGTGCAAGTTTGGCCAAACGTCTTGAACAAACTTACAGTGTGAAGCTGATCGAACGTAACTATCAGCGCGCAGAGCAGTTGTCTGAACAATTAGAAAATACCATCGTCTTTTGTGGTGATGCCGCAGACCAAGAACTGCTTACCGAAGAGAACATTGACCAAGTCGACGTATTCATCGCGCTAACCAACGAAGATGAAACCAATATCATGTCAGCGATGTTGGCAAAACGCATGGGCGCGAAGAAAGTGATGGTGCTGATCCAGCGCGGCGCTTATGTCGACCTTGTTCAAGGTGGCGTGATTGATGTCGCGATTTCACCACAGCAAGCAACCATCTCTGCGCTACTGACCCACGTTCGTCGGGCTGATATTGTGAATGTATCTTCTTTGCGTCGTGGCGCTGCGGAAGCGATTGAAGCCGTTGCACACGGCGATGAAACCACCTCCAAAGTGGTTGGTCGCGCGATTGGAGACATCAAACTTCCACCAGGGACGACCATTGGTGCCATCGTTCGTGGCGAAGAGGTACTCATTGCCCACGATCGCACGGTTATCGAGCAAGATGACCACGTCGTGATGTTCCTGGTCGACAAAAAGTACGTGCCAGACGTCGAAGCGCTGTTCCAGCCGAGCCCATTCTTCCTCTAGGATTTTCCTATGGTCAACTTACGTCCCGTACTGTTTGTTATCGGGCTGGTTTTATCCAAACTGGCCCTTTTTATGTACGTGCCGACTTTGGTCGCGTTTTTCACCGGTACGGGTGGGTTTCTCGATTTCGCCCAAGCCGTTGTGATTACCCACCTTGCTGCCTTCATCTGCTTGACGATTGGCCGCACCGCCAAATTCAAACTCAGCGTGCGCGACATGTTCCTCATCACCAGTTTGGTGTGGTCCATCGCCAGTGCATTTGCCGCATTACCGTTTGTGTTCATTAACCACATCAGCTTTACCGACGCTTACTTCGAGACGATGTCTGGTATCACGACGACAGGTTCAACCGTGTTAAGTGGCTTAGACCACATGGCACCAAGTATCTTGTTGTGGCGCTCTATTTTGCAGTGGCTGGGTGGTATCGGCTTTATCGTAATGGCGGTGGCTATCCTACCTATGCTCAACGTTGGCGGTATGAAGCTATTCCAAACCGAATCCTCCGATTGGTCAGACAAAAGCAGCCCGAGAGCTAAGACAGTAGCGAAGAACATCGTATTGGTGTATCTGATGCTAACAGGCTCATGCATCTTGGGTTACTTATGGACGGGAATGAACCCATTTGAAGCAATCAACCATGCGTTCACCACTCTCTCTACAGGTGGTTACTCAACATCAGACGCTTCAATGAACCATTTCTCCGACGGTGCACATTGGGTTGCCACCGGCTTTATGTTCCTTGGTGGTCTACCATTCCTACTGTTTGTGGCAGCATTACGAAAACGCAGCCTCACAGTGTTAATAAGAGATGCCCAAGTTCGTGGTTTTACTTACCTGTTTCTGTTCTCTAGCTTAGTGATATCGGCGTGGTTGGTCGTCCGTGATGGTTACACCATTTCAGACGCATTGCGTGTTTCAATGTTCAACATCGTTTCCGTCGTCACCACAACAGGTTTTGGTCTAGAAGACTTCACCGCATGGGGCGCTCTACCGACCACACTGTTTGCTTTCTTGATGATGGCTGGTGCATGTTCTGGCTCAACCTCTGGTGGAATTAAAATCTTCCGCTTTCAGATCGCGATGACGCTGCTGAACAAGCAAATTATGAAACTGATCCACCCATCTGGTGTATTCGTTCAACGCTACAATCAGCGACAAGTGAATGATGATATTGTTCGCTCTGTCATGGCATTTGGCTTAATGTTCTTTATCACCATCATTTTTATCGCTGGCTGCTTAAGTGCTCTAGGCCTTGATCCTGTGACCAGTATTTCTGGCTCGATTACCGCGGTTGCGAATGTAGGCCCGGGGATGGGTAGCGTGATAGGACCAACAGGCAACTTTGCCCCATTACCAGACGCTGCAAAGTGGCTGCTAAGCTTTGGCATGTTGATGGGGCGTCTGGAAATTCTGACTATCCTTGTCCTGTTCTTCCCTGCTTTTTGGCGCCGTTAAACAAACTCAAATAAAAGGTATGATAATGAAAACATGGATCACGCTGGCGACCTTAATCGCGGCTTCATCGGTTAACGCCGCTGAAGTTGTGACACTAGCCGATGGGCGAGAGGTAAAACTGAGTGACGACTTTACGTGGGAATATGTGGTAAAGAAAGTCGCCCCCAAAGCCATGGAAACCACCCCTGCGATACCAGCGACAGTAGGCGCAGCGGCGACCACCACAGTTAAGGCTGTGGCAACACAAGCCCCTGCAACGACAGAGTTGGCGGCAATCCCGGTTGTAAACAAGAAAGTCGGTACGACAGTTGTGGTTAACGCGAAGAAGCCAACCATGCAATTGTCTGATTCTGGTGTGGATATATTGATTGGTTCAGCAAGCTACGAGGACGGTGAACTTAACTTCCCAACGTCTATCACCAATCAAAGCTCACAATCGGTGATTCAAGTAGAAGTGGAGGTACAGGCATTCGATATGTCTGGCAAACCGTTAGCCAAGCAAAATGTCATTGTGTGGCAATCGATCAAACGTATGGCAGATACCTACCTTCGTCCACAACAAGCCGAGCAAGGCAAAGGGATCAAACTGGCAGTGCCACAATCACAGCAATACCAGTTCTCTGCACAAGTATTAGAAGTAAAAACACGCTAATACGATAGAGTACGCTTTGTCGAGTGTGTCTCTATCAATTAGACAGGCTCGACAAAGTAATAAATCGCGAAGAAATGACAGACACAACCAGCCAATACAAAGCCGTGCCAGATTGCGTGGTTAAAAGGGATCCGTTTAGCCACGTAGAAAATCACCCCGACCGAATACACCAAGCCACCAACCGCCAGCAGTGTTAGCCCACCAATATCGAGATTGATAGCCAGTTGATAAATGACGACCAATGATAACCACCCCATCACCAAATACGTCATTAAAGAGAGCTTTTTAAATCGATACACAAACGCCACCTTCATGATGATACCAATCAGCGCAATGGTCCAAATCACAATCATCAGCCCAATCGCGAGTGGGGTACGCAAGCTCACTAATAAAAATGGCGTGTAACTGCCCGCAATCAACAAATAGATGGCACAGTGATCAAAGGTTTTCAGCCAGCGCTTTGCTTTGGGGTATGGGATAGCATGGTAGAGCGTCGATGCCAGAAACAGCACAATCATGCTGGAACCATAGATAGCCATACTGGTTATGGTCAGCGTGTCCGCTTGGTGGTTAATGGCCTTGATAAGAAGCAGAACCAAACCGACTACGCCAAAGATCATACCAATACCATGAGTAATGGCGTTGGCGAGCTCCTCGCCCTGACTGTATTGTGCTTTCTGTGTTAATGACATGAACGCGCCTATACTAGAGTGTTGAATAACCCGTCTAGTATGGCACATTAGGCTTACACGTGTAAGCCTAAATTATAACTCGTGGACAGCCGTCGTTTGTTCTAGGTAGCCGATCACCAGTGCACCAACGTCGTCTAGGTTAGTAGAGACTGGAATGCTGAGTTCGCGCTTAAGTTTACCGCTGCCAAGTAGGCTGGCCAGCATACCTCTGCCGCCAGTTCGAGTGCGGTCGACTTCAAACCAAAATTTGAGATTCTGCTCGTCACGATGAGCGACAAACTCCAGTTCACGCCACACACCATGATATGGCCCATCGGTTGGTACCATTTCAAACTCTTGCACAAACGGGAGATCAAAACCTCTCACGGCCTCACACTCAACTTGACGAATGCGCAAACCCTGCGATTCGAACGCAGACAAGACAGCATCCATAAGTGGATCTGGCCTAACGGTGAGTATGTCTTTATCGGTTGGGTCAAGCGCCATCGCCACATCTAAGCCCGTTTCTAACCAGACTTTAGCATCACCGATAGTGACTGGCGTGTTCCACGGTACGTCGAGTTCGACCTCAAAGGTACGGTCCTCACCAGGGTGAATAGTAAATGCGTATGGGAGGTTCCACTGAGCCAAAGCATGTGTTTGCGGTACGCGACGCATACGTTGCCCCTCTCGCGCCCCACGATCGTCTGGCGCTTCCGCGATATAACGGCAGCAGAGCTTGAGGTCGATGTTATCAATCGCCTGCTCCGTCGCGCCACCATAAACATGAATAGTAACGTTCACGCTTTGGCCAGGATACAGTACGTCTTGGTTTAGGACTGAATCAACTTTCGCGCTGCCAATCCCAAAACTTGCAAGTGTCTTCTTCAAAAATGACATATGCACCTCCTTTTTAAATTTAATACTACTACTGCTGATCGTCGGATCAAAACAAATTTTGTCTCGATTTTGCCCATAAAACCATAAAATCCATACAATTCAACTGCTCAACTATCGACCAATTATGGCAGTAATGCTAATCTATAAGCGGTATGCATGCATATCGTTATTCCTGATTCATTATTTGGATTGGCGAAAGCCAGAAGAGCCACCCTTCAATCAGTTGAAGCTCAACTCATAATGACTCAGGCCATCACATCGGCAATGGATATGCCTGGCAGTTAGGTACCTAAATGCGCCCAACAACAGTCAGGTTCGCGCACACAAACCGAAGTGCAATGCGCCGTCGCAGTGGTTTTTCTGCGGCACCAAAGGCAAAACAAGTTGCGCCAGAAATGACTTTGGTTGAGAAGACAGCAATGATGCCCAGTTTTCCAAACAAAGCGATCAAAGCAGCTTAATTAAAAAGCGCGGCCGTTACCGCGCTTTTTTCTTCTCTCCTCTTCATTCTTTTCCTATTTGGTGTTCATCGAGCAATTTGCTACCTTTAGTGACCAATAACACCTACAAATCATGTGGAGAAAGAGATGAAGTGTCATCGTATTGAAGAGTTACTTGAACTCCTTGAGCCAGAGTGGCAAAAAGACCAAGAAATGAACTTGCTGCAGTTTATTGTCAAGTTGGCTAACGAAGCGGGTTATACCGGTAAATTGGAAGACCTGACCGATGACGTGCTGATTTATCATCTAAAAATGCGCAACAGTGACAAAGAAGAAATGATCCCAGGCCTAAAAAAAGACCAGGAAGATGATTTTAAAACCGCCATTCTACGTGCACGCGGCATCATCAAGTAAGTGAGCGGCTTTGTATCTGAACATTAACAAGCGACTCATTTGAGTCGCTTTTTTATGGCTTGACGACAGCACTCACAACGCAACCATAACTGTTCAATTATTTATCTTGTTAACTGTACTGACTTTTATTGTTAAACATTGACTGTGTTAAAGAAACGGACTGGTTATTGATTGTATAATCGCTAGCCATCAGTAATAACGAAAATAACTCGGTTCAACCACGCACTGTCGTTTGGACCAAACAGCAATGTCATCGAGCAGCATCAAAAGAAGTGCCGCCGTACATTATAAGAAAGTTCAGATAAGGATAAGTGCATGAGTCAGGACAAGATTGATATCAAAGATGTGACTCCAAAGACCTTTAACCCTAAGACTCATAAAGGCAAAGGGGACCGTTTCAATCCAAATAATCGAATCTATGTCCGTGAAAGTAAGGGAAGATTTCAACAACTGCGTCGCTACGGCGGTTGGTTTCTGTTGTTATTTTTTGCCCTAACGCCTTGGATTCCTTATGGCGAACGCCAAGCCATTTTGCTGGATATCGGTAATCAACAATTCAACTTTTTTGGCACTACGCTGTACCCACAAGACCTAACTCTACTCGCTACGCTATTTGTAATAGCGGCGTTTGGGCTGTTCTTTATTACGACCTTTTTGGGCCGTGTATGGTGCGGTTACTTATGCCCGCAAACCGTTTGGACCTTCATCTATATCTGGTTTGAAGAAAAACTGGAAGGTAGCGCCAACAAACGTCGTAAGCAGGATTCCAACAAGCTCACCGCTAACTTAGCAGTACGAAAAACCCTCAAGCATCTGGCGTGGTTTACCATAGCCCTTATCACTGGCTTTACCTTCGTTGGTTACTTCGTGCCGATGAAACAATTGGTTATCGACTTCTTCACGTTGAATGCTAGTTTCTGGCCAGTATTCTGGGTGATGTTCTTCGCCATTTGCACTTACGGCAATGCTGGCTGGATGCGCTCTATTATGTGTATCCATATGTGCCCTTACGCGCGCTTCCAATCTGCGATGTTCGATAAAGATACCTTCATCGTAGGCTATGACATCAAACGCGGTGAAAAACGCGGCCCACGCCCACGCAAAGCGGAACCAAAACAACTTGGCTTGGGCGACTGCATCGACTGTGATTTGTGTGTTCAGGTTTGCCCAACAGGCATCGATATCCGAGATGGCTTGCAATACGAATGCATTAACTGTGGTGCGTGTATTGACGCCTGCGACAACACCATGGAGAGAATGGGCTATGAGAAGGGCCTAATCAATTACACCACCGAGCACCGCCTCTCTGGCAAAAGCACTAAAGTCATGCGTCCAAAACTGTTAGGGTATGGGGCAGTATTGTTGGTGATGCTTGGCTTGTTCTTCCTGCAAATAGCATCGGTAGAGCCTGCGGGGATGAGCGTGCTACGCGACCGTAGCCAGCTGTTCCGAACAAACAGCGCTGGTGAAGTAGAAAACACCTATACGCTTAAAGTCATCAACAAAACTCAACAAGTTCAAGAATACGATTTGAATGTAGAAGGACTCAGTGATGTCAGCTGGTATGGCAAACAAACCATCCAAGTTGAACCAGGAGAGGTTTTGAGCTTACCGATGAGCCTTGGCACCGATCCGACAAAGCTAAACTCTGCGATCACGACAATTCAGTTTATACTCACCGATAAGAGTAACAAATTCACGATTGAAGTAGAGAGTCGATTTATCAAGAAGCTTTAACTTCAATGACCAATGGAAAAAGGCTCAGTAATGGGCCTTTTTATTTATATGTCCCAAGGTACTTTCAACTTTAATGCCCTAACGCCCGACTTTATGTGGTATGCGCTAGAGAGCATCGGCATTCGAGCAGAATCTGGCTTTCTTGCTCTCAACAGCTATGAAAATCGCGTTTACCAGTTCACAGATGAGGATCGCCAACGCTACGTGGTGAAGTTCTATCGCCCAGAACGTTGGAGCAACGAGCAGATTCAAGAAGAACATGATTTCACCCTTGAATTGATCGACAACGAGATTCCTGTCGCCCCACCTGTTCGCATTAATGGCCACACCCTACACCATTACCGAGGCTACGGCTTTGCTTTATTTGAGAGTGTGGGTGGTCGTCAGTATGAAGTCGATAACTTAGATCAACTCGAAGGTGTTGGACGTTTTCTTGGTCGTATCCACAACGTCGGTCGCCGTCAAGCATTCCAACATAGACCAACCATTGGCTTACAAGAATACCTCTACCAACCGAGAGAAATTCTGCAAAATGCCAACATGATTCCTACGCACTTGGTGAACAGCTTCTTCAATGACTTAGATATGCTGATCAAGTCGATTGAAACCCACTGGCAAAAAGGCTTTAACGCCATTCGTCTGCATGGTGATTGCCACCCGGGCAACATTTTATGGCGCGATGGCCCAATGTTTGTTGATTTAGATGACTCACGTAATGGCCCCGCGGTACAGGATTTATGGATGCTGATCAATGGCGAACGCCAAGACAAGCTAATGCAATTGGACATTATTTTAGAGGGTTACCAAGAGTTTTGTGATTTTAACTCAGCAGAGTTGAAACTAATTGAACCACTTCGCGGTCTACGAATGGTGCACTATATGGCATGGCTAGCAAAACGTTGGCATGATCCGGCGTTTCCACTCGCTTTTCCATGGTTCAATGAGCCAAAATACTGGGAAGGTCAGGTCCTCGCATTTAAAGAGCAGATTGCCAACCTAGAGGAAGCTCCACTGTCTTTAATGCCTCAATGGTAAGCCAGGCCGAACAATTCAAAATGGAGATGATTAAATGAAAAAACTGTTCGCACTATTTTCTATGTTGGTGCTGAGCCTGTCGGCAAATGCAACGCAATTCAAAGAAGGTGAATACTACAAAGTGTTGGATCAAGAGGCATCGAAAAAGCCTAACGTGACTGAGTTTTTCTCTTTCTACTGTCCACATTGTAATACGCTTGAACCTATCATTCAGGAAGTCAAAAAGCAGCTTCCTGAAGGGGTAAAATTTCAAAAGAACCACGTATCATTTATGGGTGGCACCATGGGACCTTCCATGAGCAAAGCATACTCAGCGATGGTTGCGTGGGGCCTTGAAGACAAAATGGTACCAGTGATGTTTAACCGCATTCACGAAATGGGCAAAGCGCCTCGTAACAATGAAGAGCTTCGTCAAATCTTTCTAGATCAAGGCGTAGATGCGAAGAAATTCGACGCTCAATTCAAAGGCTTCGCGATAGATTCAATGTCCCGTCGTATGGACAAAGGGTTTGAAAAAAATGGCCTGAGCGGCGTTCCTGCTGTCATCGTCAACAACAAATACCTGATCCAAACAGGAGAAATTTCTACTGAAAAATACATTGAACTGGTCAACTACCTTCTAAAACTTAAGTAGTTTGAGTCAAATATAAAAAGGGGAAGCATCATGCTTCCCCTTTTTGATTTAACTTTTAAAAGACTTATGAATATCTCTCAGTAACTGATCTTTCTCTTGCCACACATCGCCAAGCCAGTGCTGAAATTGACGCTTGTACGGCTTGTCGTTGAAGTAATCACCCAGTACGCGTTCATCAACGGGTAAAACATTCACACGTACAACAATCTTCGTCATACGGCCCATCATCATATCTTTAAACGGCTTGTTGATGTTGTCTGGATAAGCCAATGTCACATCAATAATGTTGTCAAACTGGTCACCCATGGCCGCTAATGTGTAAGCAATACCGCCAGACTTTGGCTGCAGCAAATGTTGGAGACCCGCACGACTCTTGCTTAGCTTTTCTTCAGTGAAGCGCGTGCCTTCCACATAATTGACGACTGTGGTTGGCGTGTGTTTAAACTTTGCACAAGAACGGCGCGTAGTTTGCAAATCTTGACCGCGCTTATGTGGGTTGCGAAGCAAATATTCTCGAGAGTAACGACGCATAAATGGCATATCCAGAGCCCAGCAAGCTAAACCAATAAATGGCACATACAGTAACTGCTGTTTTAGGAAGAATTTTGGCATTGGAATACGATCTTTAAACACACAGCAAAGTACAACAATATCAGCCCAACTAAGGTGATTACTGATCAGCAGATACCAACCATCTTTCTTTAAGTTTTCACTGCATTGTACGTCCCACTCCACACTGTTGAATAGAGCAAGAATACCGCCATTGATTGTGGCCCAAACCCACATCATTTTGTTCGCAGCTTCGGTGCCTTTCGCTTTGAGCTTGGTGGTTGGGAGCAATAATTTGAAAAGCGCAATAAGACAAATCGCGGTAGAACAGACCGCAGAGTTTATAATCACAAAGGTAGCGTTAAAAATGAGTAACAAATATGTCAGCATGGCAATCAGCAACTATTCTTGTGTGCGTTACAAGCAGTACCTAAAATCAAACAGTACGTGAGTAATAAAACAGCGTGTTATTATACAAATCCGTTACCACATTGGAACATTTGTGGGAATGGTCAGCTTTGTTTCATTGTAAAACTAAACCAACGCTCAAATGCCCCTTGCATTCGACAAACAGGAGAAAGCGAATGAACCTCAGGCCTACCATACTGCCTTTGGCCTTTATCGTCAGTTCTGCACACGCTCAACTGGCAGAAACCGCAGGTTTTAACGGTGAAATTGCCTTGAACGCAGGCTTCATCTCATCAACGTCCAACTTCAACACAGACAACAACGCAGCCTTAGCATCGTTGGACCAACGCGCCAAGAGTGATGAATCTTTTATCTTTGCCCCCCTGGGCAATGCTGGGTACACCTTTGGAGAGCAACTTAATCATCAAGTATATGCAGGGACCACGCGTTCCGATATCGCGATCGGTACCCTCGCCTTTCAGCTCGGTTATAAATATCAACTGGCCTCTGGAACTGTGGTTGATTTTTCCTACCTACCAACCATCTTGAAAGGTGAAACATGGCAAGATCCCTACCTCACTGGACAATCAAGAACCACCACCGATGAAGGTGGTAATGCATTCCGCCTCCAAATCAACCGTTTTTTAAACAACAATTTCAATCTTGATTTGGCATACGCAGACAAAAAAGTGGACAAAGATACGGTAACAGACTCATCACTGTTGCGTGATGCAAAAATCTACCACATCAAAGGTGACTACCGTATCCCGCTTAACAGAACTTCGATGCTGCAACCCGCCTTTACCTACATTCATCATAATGCAGATGGTGATGCTGAGTCCTATAATGCTTTCGGTGTTGATCTAAGCTGGTTCAAATTGATTAAACGACACCGCATCGTGCTCACAGCAGGCTATGCTGCTAAAGATTTTGACGCAGCCAGCACAACCTTTGGTAAAACTCGCAATGATGGCACACTGAGTTTTTTCTCGGCATACGAGTATAAAAACGTATTTGATTGGCAAGACTGGTCGTTCATATCACTCGCAGGTTATAGCGATACCAATTCAAACATTACCTTCTTCGATGAAAAAGAATACCTGTTATCAGTCGGTTTAAACTACCGTTTTTAAGACGAAATCAGGGAGGGAGCGCTCTCCTCCCTCTTCATTCCAAAGTGCCCTGAATGTCACAATAAAAACAATTCATAGTTCAAACAATAGCCAAGCTTATTTTCATATGGATAATGTTAAACACTTTTACTATTTACGAGAGTGATTTGTGCACATAGACCCTAACTACGCTTCAGAGCAAAGCCTAATGAGTGTTCTTTCAAAGAACTTTCCCGGGTTTATCGCTGTTCGCAAGGAAAATGGCAAACATGTCGCAATCAATCAACGCTATCGCGCTTTCTTCGAAGAAGACATTCTTGGTGTCAGTTTAGACCGCATGATTGCCGACTGCCAAAACGATGATTTGTGTGACTTGCTGATGCAATGCAAACGCAACGATCAAGCATTACTCGACGGCAATGCCCCGATGCGTGTCGATATCGAGACCTTTCAGAATCATCATTTTGAGTCCATCCGCTATCTTACTGATGTGAGTGGTGTGCGTCATATCGTGCTCATGGCATGGGATATAACCGCTCGTATTGAGGAGCAAAACCGCCTCAAACAAAGTCTTCATTTCGATCACCTCACGGGTGCCATGAACAAAAAAGCCTTAATGTCTGCAGTACAAAAAGGCTGTGATTACTGCACTGTGGCGTACATCGATTTAGATAAGTTTAAGCAGGTCAATGACACCTATGGGCACGCCATCGGCGATAAGGTCCTCGTCGACTTTGCCACACTGGCCATGCAAAAGCTTGGTGAAACGGGCACTCTCTACCGCGTTGGTGGGGATGAATTTGTGGTCGTATTTGACTATCTGCATACCTCAGAGGCCAGAGAAAGCTTACTGCACATACGTCAAGCGGTCGAAAATGATATCCACCTCCATGGCATTTCGTTTAGCTTTGGCTTAATGGTCTGCAATGGCAATCTAGCACAGGGAATAGAGAAGGCCGACAAAGCACTCTATCAAGACAAGCACGCTCGCAAGCAAAGCTAAACGTTCGGGTTTAAACGGCTTGCGCGGTTAACTGTTTAAGTAACCTATCCATTGCTCGATACCCCAGAGCCTCCGCTAGATGGGTTCGATCAATATGAGCAGCACCATCGAGATCGGCAATAGTACGCGCAACTTTAATGATGCGGTGATAAGCACGAATCGATAGACCCAAACGATGCAGCGCATTTTCTAAAAACTCCGCATCACTCTTTTGCAGCGGACAGAAAGCGTCAATTTCACGACTGCCCAATAAGGCATTCACCTTACCACTACGAGCCAACATACAGTTACGCGCTTGATTCACCCGATCTTTAACGATGGCTGTTGGTTCTCCTCTATCCCCTCCTTCAGAAAGGGTTCCTTTGGGTAATGCCGGAATTTCTATCGACATGTCAAAGCGATCGAGAAGCGGTCCAGATAGGCGCCCAAGGTAGCGTAAAATCGCCTGAGGGTTCGTCCGAGCTTGGTTACCTTCATAATAACCGGTTGGACTGGGGTTGAGTGCGCCGACAATTTGGAACCGAGCAGGAAAACGCGTCTTACCTTGTGCCCGAGAGATAATAATTTCACCGGATTCCAAGGGCTCACGCAAAGAGTCGAGGACCTTACGATCAAACTCTGGCATCTCGTCCAAGAATAACAACCCGTTATGCGCCAAAGATATTTCGCCAGGTCTCGGCACAGAACCACCACCGACTAAAGCTGCCATCGAGCTCGAATGGTGCGGCGCACGAAACGGTCGAGTCTTCCAGTTATGTTCATTGATTTCACTTTGTGTCAGTGACGCCACAGAAGCCGTTTCCATCGCCTCTTCGTCACTCATCTCAGGTAATAAGTCACACAACCGAGAGGCCAACATGGTTTTACCTGTGCCGGGAGGGCCGAGAAAAAGGAGGTTGTGGTTACCCGCGGCGGCAATTTCGAGCGCACGTTTTCCTTGCTGCTGTCCAATAATATCCTGTAAGTCGCGTTGGTGCGTTTTGAGAACTTTTTGCTTAGGCGTTTGATACAAATTCAATTGCTGTTGACCGCAAAGCTCTGCACAAACTTCCAATAGTGATTGAGCTGATTTGTGCTGATCTTTGCCTACAAGCGCGGCCTGATCACCGTTATGGTGAGGCACCACTAAACGACGCTGTTTTTTACTCGCTGCCAGCGCTGCCGGTAATACACCTTTTACCGGCCTCAGCCCTCCGGAAAGGGCTAATTCTCCGACAAATTCGTAGTTCTTGAGCTTATCTGTCGCGATTTGCTCTGAAGCGGCCAAAATACCTAACGCGATGGGCAGATCGAAACGGCCGCCTTCTTTGGGTAAATCTGCGGGCGCCAAGTTGACCGTAATTCGTTTTGCTGGAAACTGAAAGTTAGAATTAACAATCGCACTTCGCACGCGATCTTTGGACTCTTTTACCGTGGTCTCAGGTAATCCCACCAAGGTAAAGCCCGGCATCCCATTACTGATGTGGACTTCCACGCTCACCGATGGCGCTTGTACCCCCACACTTGCTCGACTATAAATGATGGCCAACCCCATAATTCCCTCAGATTGTTGTACGTTATCTAACCAGATGTTTTTTATATGGATATGTTATATAGCCTGTAGAGATGGATACTAAATGTGAAAAAAGAATGACTTTTTGCTTGTCATGCAGCAGATTTGTGTGTTACCACTAGTGTCGAAAACATTTTCGTAGAACATTACATAACACTTATTAACGAAAACAGTAAGACAGACAGATGAACCTATTTGCTCATATCAACTCACTGCTAGCCCTGATTATCGTGGTCATTATTGACACCGCGCGGGGTATTGTGGGCGAAAGGTAACCACAAATTACAAAAAACCCCCGCACTGAAAAGTCCGGGGGTTTTTTTACAACTACAGGTTGTCATCTGTCTAATCCTCAGACAGCTCAACGGGAAGAATGGGAGTGCACATGAAGTGCGACACACATGGCGATAGCTACGAGCCACAACGTAGCAAAGGGGGTTTACGATGACAGGTGCACAACTCGTCGTAGCCGCTTTAAGACAGCAAGGCATTAAAACGGTATTTGGGTATCCTGGTGGAGCCATCATGCCTATCTATGATGCCCTGTATGACGGCGGTGTAGAACACATCTTATGCCGTCATGAACAAGGGGCTGCGATGGCCGCAATCGGAATGGCCCGTACGACACAAGATGTTGCCGTTTGTATGGCGACGTCCGGCCCTGGCGCCACCAACCTGGTTACCGGCCTTGCCGACGCCTTCCTTGATTCCGTTCCTCTAGTGGCCATCACAGGTCAGGTTGCTAGCTCTCATATCGGTACTGACGCTTTCCAAGAAATGGATGTGATTGGTATGTCTTTAGCCTGTACTAAACACAGCTACCTAGTGACCGAGATTGAAGATCTTGCCCCAACACTTGCCGAAGCATTCGAAGTAGCAAAAGCAGGCCGACCAGGTCCGGTGATTGTTGATATCGCCAAAGACGTGCAGCTTGCCCAAGCGCCAACTGAATTACTGCCTCCTTTTGTGCCACCAAGCACCCCAAAAATCGGCGATGCTGATATCCAACGTGCTCAACAAGTATTAGCCGCTTCAACTCGCCCCGTTTTGTACGTTGGTGGTGGTGTCCAGTTAGCAAAAGCGACAGATTCGGTACGTGAGTTCCTGCGTTTAAACCCCATGCCAGCAGTAAGCACCTTAAAAGGGTTGGGTACGATTGAACGCCATGACCCACACTACTTGGGTATGTTGGGCATGCACGGAACCAAAGCGGCCAATCTTGTGGTTCAAGAATGTGACCTTTTGATTGTGGTTGGGGCTCGTTTTGATGACCGAGTGACAGGCAAGCTGGATACGTTTGCGCCGCATGCCAAAGTCATTCATATCGATATCGATGCGGCTGAAATTCATAAACTTCGCCACGCGAACGCCCCACTTAGAGGCGAGATCAGCCAGATTCTTCCTCAATTAGAGCTGACTCAAGACATCACCCCATGGGTACATCACAGCGAAAGCCTACGTAGCGGATTCAAATGGCGTTACGACCACCCTGGCGAGTTGATCTATGCGCCGCTGTTACTTAAACAACTGTCTGACATGATGCCAGACAGCTCGATAGTATCGACCGACGTCGGACAGCACCAGATGTGGGCAGCACAACACATCCAACCGCGCGATCCGCAAAACTTCATTACCTCTGCTGGCCTTGGCACCATGGGCTTTGGTTTGCCTGCTGCCATGGGG
>NZ_ABGR01000023.1 GCF_000171815.1 Vibrio sp. AND4
TCTTTCCTGCGAGTGTTTGCATGTGAGATCTCCAATTTTTCTGGCGACGAGTTTAGCACAACTGGATATCTCATCGCCCACGCAAATCTGGTGAGAAGCGAACCCATATCAAACTGGCGACGATAAATCTTTGCCGACAAGATAAAATGGACAGCGCAGAAGGTGGATGAAAAGTGCAGTATTGATTGTGCAAGATACATATTGATGAACTACTTGATTACATAAAATGCAAATATGGAACGAAAAAAGCACAAGTCGGGTTCGATTTTCGCTGTTTATTTTGTGCAATAGGTGCTCACTTATCCAATAGAGCTGCCTAATGACACTGAAAACCTTGCCCAATGAATCCATGCCAAGAGAGAAACTTTTGCAACGAGGGCCACAAGCGCTGTCGGATGCCGAATTACTTGCGATTTTTCTGCGCACAGGGACGCAAGGCATGAATGTAATAGAACTGTCGGATTTTCTTATCCAAGACTTTGGATCACTGCGCCAACTGTTTTCCGCATCAGAGAACGAGTTTTGCCAACATAAAGGATTAGGGCAGGCTAAATACGTGCAGTTACAAGCTGTTCTCGAGATGACGCAACGCTATTTAGCCGAAACTTTAAAGCGTGGCGATGCATTAACCAGCCCAGAACAAACCAAACTTTATCTATCCTCGGTATTAAGAGATCGTCAACGAGAGGTGTTTTATATTCTTTTCTTGGATAACCAGCATAGAGTGATAAAAGATGAGATTTTGTTTGAAGGCACGCTGGATGCTGCGTCGGTTTACCCAAGGGAAGTGGTCAAGCGAGCCTTACACCACAATGCCGCGGCGTTGATTTTGGCCCACAACCACCCGTCTGGTGTGGCTGAGCCGAGCCAAGCTGACAGAAGGATTACCCGGCGTTTGATTGATGCTTTAGCCCTAGTGGATATTCGGATTCTGGACCATTTTGTTATTGGAGATGGCGAAAGCGTCTCTTTTGCAGAGAGAGGGTGGATATAGCTGTGTATTTTTTAGGTTGTTAGTTGCTAAAAATCTGCTATCATCCTCGCCACTAAATTTTTAACTGAATTCAGCTTGGACTGCTTGAAAAAACCTGCTGTCTAAAAAAAGATCACGAAAACCTGTAAAAAGGATCTGTTCGGGTCTTGAGCAATGCATATCAAGTTAGTATAATGCGCGACCTTTGATAGCCTTGTATGGATTTTCCATAGCGGTTCTTAACCTCAAACTTCTTTCCAAGAAATAGAGAGGTTCGGCCACCAAGGTTGATATCGAGCTGAAACGATTTTGGAGAAGACATTCATGTCACGAGTATGCCAAGTAACTGGTAAGCGTCCAGTAACGGGTAACAACCGTTCACACGCACGAAATGCTACTAAGCGTCGTTTTCTGCCGAACCTACAAACTCATCGTTTCTGGGTAGAGAGCGAAAAACGTTTTGTTAAACTACGCCTTACTGCAAAAGGTATGCGCATCATCGACAAGAAGGGTATCGATACTGTTCTTGCTGATATCCGTGCACGTGGCGAAAACGTTTAAGAGGAAATAGGCAATGGCAAAGAAAGGCGTTCGTGAGAAAATCCGTCTAGTATCTTCAGCAGGTACTGGCCACTTCTACACAACTGATAAGAACAAGCGTAACATGCCAGGCAAATTTGAGATCAAGAAATTTGATCCAGTAGTACGCCAGCACGTTATGTACAAAGAAGCTAAAATCAAATAATTGGTTTTTTCTCTTTGACTATTTAAAAACCCAGCTTCCGAGCTGGGTTTTTTTATAACCTAAAACGAGTAAACCCTCGCTTTATCTCTCCTTTCAAGCGTTTCGATACCGAGGTTCTAGTCAAGATTGATGAGCTTTGATAGTTTGTCTCTAACTACTTGAGATTAGGAGTCATTATGCGTGTAACCCCGGCTCGCCGTCGGCGTTGGAACAACATTCTTATCCTAGGCATCATCGCTTTTATGTTGATCCTCAATGCACCGACTTGGATCAAGACTTATCTTGTCGATGAACAGGTGGATCCGTATCCCAACTTATTGCGCTCCGATCATGATGTCAGTGCGATTTATTATGCTGGATGGGAGTTAGACAAACAAAATGACCGATGGCAATCGAACATCAAAGCCAATATCCCCGCAGAAGAGATTGTGACACGCTGGCAGTCATTGGAAGGGACCGAGTTGACCTCAGAGCAATATCAACAGTTAAAACCGCGCTTGGCATCTCCAGAAAGCCTTGAAATTTGGTATCAAGGACTTGATGAGCCTCAGCGAGTCACTTTTTACCGTCTTGACGATTTTTGGCTGTTTAAAAACTGGCAGGATAAATGGATTGCGATTTCTGTTGATGATCATTACATCATGCCCAAGTAGCCTTTGCATAACTTGCATTTGTGTTAACTTTTTTCGATTATGCTAGCCATCTAATAGCAGAATTCCCAGTGTTATAAGGAGCACCAAATGCCTGAATTACCAGAAGTTGAAGTAAGCCGAATGGGCATTAGCCCGCACATGGTAGGTGAGACGATCAAGGCATTTGTATTTCGTACCCCCAAGTTGCGCTGGGACATCCCTCAAGAACTAAAAAAGCTTGAAGGGCAGGTGATTCTTAATATCAGTCGCCGCGCTAAGTATCTGTTGATTGAAACAGACGCAGGAACTGCGATTGTGCATTTGGGCATGTCAGGTTCACTACGTGTGCTGGATGCGGACTTTCCTGCGGCGAAGCACGATCACGTTGATCTCAAGCTGAGTAATGGGAAAATACTACGTTATAACGATCCGCGTCGATTTGGCGCATGGCTTTGGAGCGCGCCAAACGAATCTCATGCAGTGTTGGGCCATATGGGGCCTGAGCCTTTAACTGAAGAATTCAACGCGGACTACGTGGCAGAGAAGGCCAAAGGTAAACGTGTTGCGGTTAAGCAGTTCATTATGGACAATAAAGTCGTTGTCGGAGTCGGCAACATCTACGCTAACGAATCTTTGTTCAAAACCCATATTCATCCTATTCGCCCGGCAGGTAAGTTGACCATGAAAGAGTGGCGGTTGTTGGTGGAGAACATCAAAGCCACGTTAGAGATCGCTATTCAGCAAGGTGGAACCACACTCAAGGACTTCGCTCAAGCGGATGGTAAACCGGGCTATTTTGCTCAAGAACTTCAAGTTTATGGCAAAGAGGGAGAGCAGTGTCCTGAATGTGGTACGATTATCGAATCCGTAAAGATAGGGCAGAGGAATACCTTTTTCTGTCCTCAGTGCCAGCAATAATTCTTCGAGGGAAGTAGAACAAATGACCAGTTTTCTAGACCATGTGTTTGTTATTCATGTTAGCGAGGGCTACGAAGAACGCAGGCAACATATTGATAAGCACCTTCCTGAAAAAGGCCTGCATAACTATGAGTATATGCTGCGTGGTGATATTAAGGATTTGACTTCTGAGGTGAAAGCTAAGTACTTCCAAGAGAACGATAAGCTACCCGAATTATCCTGCGCTTATAAACATATTCTCGTTTACGAGGAGATGGTTAAACGTGGCATAGAGTGTGCTCTTGTGTTAGAAGATGATGCCTTTTTAGCCACTGATGCTCTGACAAAGCTTCGCCTTGTTGAGCAAGAAATGCGTGATGAAGTAAACTTTATTATCAATATTGAGCACAGTAATCGTTCTGTGCCTTTTAAAGTGAAACAACCCGGAAAATTATGTTATTTGGCTTCTCATACTAAACGCTGTGGTGGGTATATTATCCATCTAGAGGTTGCGAAGAAATTTGTGGCTTTCTTTGACTCTAATCAAACAGGCTTGCCGATTGACGCTTTCCAGACGCATATGCGAGATATTTTGAATTACAATACGTTTTGGATGGACCCCCCTGTTGTTTTTCAAGGGAGTAAAAATGGCGCATTTGAAAGTGAATTGAGCCAAAGAAAGAAAAGTTATCTGACGAGGCTGACCTCATTTTTTCGTGACAACTATCAACGTTATGTCGTGACTAACTTGAGCAAAAAGCGTCTGGCAAGTTTTGAAAATGTAACAAGACACTGAGTAAAACCAATGAAAGTTATTTATCCAGGCACCTTCGACCCCCTAACGAATGGGCATCTAAACTTGATCGAACGTACCCATGAAATGTTTGATGAAGTGGTGATTGGCGTCGCGGCAAGCCCTTCAAAGAACACCATGTTTACATTGGAAGAGCGGGTTGCTTTGATGGAAGAGGTCGTGGCACATTTATCCGGTGTAACAGTAAAGGGCTTTTCTGGGCTGCTGGTGGATTTTGCTCGTCAAGAACAAGCCAAGGTGCTGATTCGTGGTTTAAGAACAACGGTCGACTTTGAGTATGAGTTTGGGTTGACCAACATGTACCGTAAGCTGTTGCCTGGGATCGAGAGCGTATTCCTCACTCCAGAAGAGGAGTTTGCCTTTTTGTCCTCGACCATAGTACGTGAAGTTGCTATCCATGGTGGCAGCATTGAGCAGTTCGTTCCTGAAGTGGTTGCTACGGCAATCAAGAAGAAAGTAGATGAAAGACAGTAAGTTCCCTTATTATTTCTCAAATGCACTCTCGATGCTGATCCCAGGTTTTGTATATCGAGCACAAGCCAAGCGTTTACTCGCGACTCTAACGGAAACCGAGAAGCAGTACTGCCTTGAGAGAGTCAATTATTACAACAAGTGTGAGCGCTCGTTTGCAGTCAATAGCCAAGAGCCGGATTACGCTAAGATTGGCGAATTTAAAAAAACAAAAGGTTGGACGTACTTTTTCGACACACGGCAGGTCATCCGCTATTTTTCGCCTGAGTTTGCATTCAACTACCTCAATGGCGATGTGACGCATATTCCTAGCGTGCCAAGCTTTATTAAAAGTCGCCCTATCCATGATGAGAATCATAACTCTGTCGTTTTAAAGCTGAATCAGGTGCGTCACTTCAAATTTGTTGATGACAAGATACGCTACCAAGATAAGAAAGATATGACGGCATGGCGAGGTGTTGGTTTTCAACCGCATCGTCAAACAGTCATTCATGCTTTCTACGACCATCCACAGTGCAATATTGGTCAGACTCGACCTCAAGAGGGGCAGCCTTGGGAAAAAGGCTTTATGAGTATTGAGGAGCAACTGCAATACAAGTTCTTGTTGTGCATTGAAGGCAACGATGTTGCAACCAACCTTAAGTGGGCAATGTCTTCGAATTCATTGGTTATTATGTCCAAACCTAAGTACGAGACTTGGTTTATGGAAGGTAAGTTAGAAGCCGGTATCCACTATGTTGAAGTGAAGGATGATTACTCGGATTTGCCTGAAAAGATGGACTACTATTTAGCGAATGAGCAACAAGCATTAGCGATCATTGAGAATGCACACCAGTGGGTGGAGCAGTTTAAAGATAAACACAAAGAGCGTTTGATCTCATTGATGGTTGCCGATAAGTACTTTAATTTATCTCAACAACAGTAAAAAGGGACGAAACGCCCCTTGTTTTGTCGTGTAAGCTTGGTTCTGTAGTCTAAGTTTCTAGAAATTGGTCAACGCCGTTATTGCAGCGCTTGAGCTTGTTTTTAATGGTGTCATCCAAAATCTGATCATTTTGCCCCAATGACGCCCGCGAATTTTCTACGTGGTATAAGTGGTAGCCCACACCTGAAAATTTTAGATAAAGGCGTGATTTGCCGGAGTTAAGCATACGGTGAACAAATTCACTGTCTTCACGTCCCCAACCGACAAAATCTTGGTTAAAGCCATTCACCTCAATGACATCTTGTCGCCAAAACGCCATATTGCAGCCGCGAGTCGCCTTATCGTTGTTGCGTTCGTATGAGAACCAGTTCGACAGCAGCGAGTTTGTGATGCAGTTCTTGCGGTTGCGGATCCCTTTGCTAAACACAGAAGGAACCAGACTGTCTTGCATAATTGCACGACTGCATGCCTCATCGGTTAGCACTCGACCGCCTTGAACAAACCAATTTGGCTTTGCCACGCGGTTGTGGGATTCGATAAAGGTCTGAGACAACACCATGTCGCCATCAATCATGATCAGGTAGTCACCAGATGCTTTGGCGATGGCACGGTTTCGGCTCATCGAAAGCTGGAAGCCATTGTCCTCATGCCAACTGTGTATCAATGGAACAGGGAAACCAGCACGCACTTGGTTAATCATTGCCTTGGTGTCTTCACGAGACCCATCATCTGCGACAATGACTTCATCAGGCAAAACGGTTTGGCGCTTAACACTCTCTAACACGGACTTTAAGGCTTCTTTCCAGTTATAAGTGGTAATAATTAAAGTCGTCTTCATTGTTTTTTTGCCTGCTCGCGTAAGTATAAGTCGATGTATTTTACGAAGGTAGAATGCATACTCAACCATGCAAGTATGAAGCCATACTTGCCGTCTAGGAAACCAAGTTTAAGAATATACATTTTCAAAAAGCTGGCCAATGCATGAATGATGGCGGTACTTAAGCCAGCTTTCTTGCGGCCTTCTCGCTCATCTGTCCAAGCCTTTAGGTAACCTGTGGTTTTGTTGATGTAATGATGGAGGTGTTCGTAAGTATAGTGGTGCAACCTGCCTTCCAGCTTCTTGATTGCAAAGCCTTTATCTTTGACCTTTTCATGTACTAGAGCGTCATTGTAATGGGTATCGCTGGTGCGATAGAGACGAACGACCCAATCTGGTGACCACCCCGAGTGATAGATAAATTTTCCAAACGCGGCACTCAGACGGTTCACTTTATATAGTGTGTTTGGCTCATTGCTCTCGACAGCCTGTAAAATACTTTCTTTCAGCTCAGGTGTGACTTGTTCATCAGCATCTAACCAAAGTACATAATCTGCGGTCACGTAATGTTGAGCGAGTTGGCGCTGTTTGCCAAACCCTGGCCACTCTGTATTGGTGTAAAATTTATCCGTGTATTGTCTGGCGATTTCTTCAGTGCGATCGGTACTGCCTGAATCAAGAAGGACAATCTCATCAGCCCAACCTTGCACTGTGTCTAGGCAAGCCTGCAGGTGCTTCTCTTCATTTTTGACGATTAAGGCAACGGCTAAAGTGGGTTTAGACAAGTTGATTTCCTTCTTAAACAACATTTTATAGGGGAGTTTACTGGTATTGAGGATACAAATCTTCTACAACTTGATCAAACATAGCGATGACATCCTCACTCTTGATTCGGTCCATGGCTTTTTCGTCTTTTGCTCGTGTTCGCCAGCTGAGTGCTTGGCTGGTTTTTCCTGTTTCTGCAAAAATGGCTTCTTCATACGCGGAAACCGCATACTTTAAATAGTGATAAGGGCCAACACGCGCAGGATTATGATGAGCATATAAGCCAATGATGGGAGTTTGCATTGCATTTGCCATGTGTGCTGGGCCAGTGTCTGGGGCAATCACCATCTCTGCTTTATCAATCAACGCCAGCATTTGCATAATAGTGCTTTCTCCGACCAAATTTAGGCAAGGTTCTGTCAGCATAGATTGAATGTCTTTGGCTAAGTCGACTTCTACTTTTGCCGGGCTACCAGCTAAGATGACGTTCCAACCTTTTTCTCGCGCATGATTGATCACATCAACATAGCCCTTCGCATTCCAGTTTTTATAGGCCTTGCTTGCACCAGGGACCAATAATAGGTTGGGTTTCTCCACCTCCAGTTTTGCCTCTGCCCATTTACTGTCTTCACCAGAATACGACAAAGACCAGGAGAGTTCAGATTGAGGGACGCCAATGTGATGGGCAAACGCCATTAAACCATCCGCAACATGTAAAGCGCTTGGTGAAGGCACTTTGACATTAGTGAACAAAGTTTGAAAGTCTTGGCTACGGTCAGAAGAGAAGCCGAGTTTGTATGTCGCGTTAATGCCTAACGTTGCCACACTTGCTCGAATGGCATATTGCATATGAAGCAGAGCATCGAACTTGCGCCCTTTAAGCTGCTTCCACAATGACTGATAGCCTTCAAGCCCTGCTTTTTTATCAAAAACAATCACTTCAACGCCATTTATTGCTTGAAGCAGTTGAGCTTCAAGTTTGCCAGTAATCCAAGTGATACGAGTGTTCGGCCATTGTTTTTGAATCGCTTGAACCGTCGCGATGGTATTACAAACGTCGCCAATCGCGGATAAACGCAATATACAGAGTGAAGCAGGGGCAGAAGTGAACATAGTTATTGTCTGATAAGATGAATAAGTGCAGGTAAATTATGCAGACATCGCCAATAAATGTAAAATATAGCGCTTCTATCTTGAGTACTGACGAGCCCACATTCATGCCAAAAACAAAACAACACCAATCATTGAACTCAGGTAAACCTGGTAATACGGGTTTGACGCGCGTAATTAAAGCCGCGGGATACTCTGCACAAGGGCTGAAAGCGGCGTTTAAACATGAAGCAGCGATCAGGCAAGAGTTAGCCCTGCTGGTACTCGCACTTGTATTGGTATGTGTATTTGATTTGAGTGTTGTCGAGCGTATTCTTATGTTAGGCGTTGTGGTTTTGGTGTTTATTGTTGAACTCATTAATTCAGCTATCGAGGCGGTTGTTGATCGAGTGGGCATTGAACATCACGAGCTGAGCGGGCGAGCAAAAGACATTGGCTCAGCCGCTGTGATGGTCGCGCTGTTTTTTGCTGGCTTTACATGGCTGTACATTCTTATCAGCCACTACTTTTTATAAAAATTAACGGCAATTCTCGATATGACTCAAAGTTATCAACAAGGCAACAGCATGATTTGGTTTGATGATGAGATCATCGCTGACCCAAGCCAAGCGCTGTTTGATGAACAATATTGGCAAGATCAAGATAAAGTGGTGGGCAGTGCAATTGGCCGTGGTACCACATGGTTTGTTCAACTTGATGCCATGCAGGCCGCTCTGCGTCATTACCGTCGTGGTGGTTTGTTTGGCAAATTGGTTGAAGATCGCTACTGGTTTACCAGCTGGGAACAGACACGAAGCCGACAAGAGTTTAACTTGCTCAGAGTATTGCTAGAATCAGGTGTGCATGTCCCTCGACCGATTGCCGCACGTGCAGTTAAAACGGGCTGGACTTACCAAGCGGATCTTTTGAGTGAACGAATCCCCAATGCCAGAGACTTAGTCAGTATTCTGCGCGAAAGCCCCTTACCAGAACTGATGTATCAGAAGATTGGGCAAGAAATTGCCAAGATGCACAGCGCCAACGTCAATCATACTGACTTGAACATTCACAATATCTTAATTGATGACCAAGAAAAGGTATGGATCATCGATTTTGATAAATGCTGCCAGCAACCGGACGGTGATTGGAAGCAGGGTAACTTGAATCGATTAAAGCGCTCATTTCTGAAAGAGTTGAATAAACATCAAATACATTGGCAAGAAAGCGACTTCACCGTGCTTGAGAAGGCGTACTCTTTAAGTCGTTAGGTGCCAACGAAGAACAATCAAAAATTTAGACTTGGCAATCTTAGTAAGGTAAACCAAGTGGCGAAGTTTAAGCGCACATTTAACTACAATTAAACAAGATTTCTCGTGCTTTAAGTGAGCACACCATTAAGCAGGTAACGTTCATAATGAAAATACTAGTAACTGGTGGTGCTGGTTTTATTGGCTCGGCAGTCATAAGGCACATTATTCGTGATACCCAAGATTCGGTTATTAACCTAGATAAATTGACATACGCTGGCAATTTAGAGTCCCTAGCAGAAGTGGCGGATAGCGAACGTTACCACTTTGAGCATGTTGATATCTGTCAACGCAACGAGCTTGAGCGTGTATTTGCTGAGCATCAACCAGATCTCGTGATGCACCTAGCAGCGGAGTCTCATGTAGACCGATCTATTGATGGACCAGCTGCATTTATCGACACCAATATCATGGGGACGTATTACCTCCTTGAATCGGCACGTCAATATTGGTCGAGATTAGATGAGACGCGTAAAGCGGTTTTCCGTTTCCATCATATTTCTACCGATGAGGTGTATGGTGACTTAGCAGGATCGGAAGATTTGTTTACTGAAACCACATCCTATGCTCCGAGCAGCCCTTATTCCGCCTCTAAAGCGTCCAGCGATCATCTGGTGCGAGCGTGGCAGCGAACTTATGGCTTTCCTACGTTAGTAACCAACTGCTCAAACAACTACGGACCTTATCATTTCCCAGAGAAACTGGTCCCACTGATGATTTTGAACGCTTTGGCTGGTAAGCCGCTGCCTGTGTATGGTGATGGTAATCAAATCCGTGATTGGTTATTCGTCGAAGATCATGCTCGCGCACTCTACAAAGTCGTGACAGAAGGTGAAATTGGCGAGACCTACAACATCGGTGGACATAATGAAAAGGCGAATATTGAAGTAGTAAAAACCATTTGTTCATTACTTGAAGGGTTGCGACCAAACAAACCTGCCGGTGTCGAGTCCTATGAATCGTTGATCACGCACGTGAAAGACCGGCCCGGCCATGATGTTCGCTATGCCATTGATGCAACAAAGATCGCCCAAGCACTTAACTGGACGCCAGAAGAGACATTCGAAAGTGGAATTCGTAAAACCGTTGAATGGTATCTAAATAATCAGCAATGGTGGCAAAGTGTCCTTGATGGTTCATACAGTCCAAACGATTAGTGTAGCGCTCAACTCATTGTTGCTGCCAAAGATGCCAGTTTTAAGCATTTATAACTTGGGAGAAGGGATATTCCTTTTATGTCGAATGTTATAGAAACTTTGTCTGAGTTGGCGATAGAGTCGATATGCCTCGACATTAACTTTATTTAAACAGCTAATCTTGCCTTTAATCTTGCGAATTCCTATGGTCGAACAAGTATCACTTCTAGCGACTAAATTGGGGGAATAGCTGACAAGGGTTTGGCCTGTGCGCCATTCATTATCAATAAAATCATCCACTGGCTCAAAGAAGCCTTGCAATATTGATAAGTATTTATTGGCGACTTCAGGGGTAATGGCATACGCTGAGTTGCCACAAGCACTTTCTGCACAGGATACCAGTGAATATGTGTCATCCAGTACGGCTACTTTTGTATACTTTCTTTCAAAATAGTTCCCTAGCTTCACAATACCATATTGAGAAACGAGACTATTAATATTGTTTAACTGTGCTTTTAAGTCGCCATACAGCTTAATGTTATCTTCAAAAATTAGGACAGGTTCATTAATCTTTACGCAATGTCGCCAAAGGTTAATTTGGCTAGCAAAGCAGCCAAGCTCGGGGGTTGTCAGCGTATAACCTTTATACTTTAGGGTTTTAGAAGCATCATAGAGCGAGTATATTTCATGCTCTGGATTGTCAGCAATGTCCTCACCTTCAAAAAATTCAAAATCAATACCTCGGAGCAGGTTTGAAACGTGCTCACGACGATCGACGGAACGTTTTAAATTTATTACAAAAATTTTCATAATTTACCACTAAGTATACGTAACGACTTTTCAACCGCGCATGCATGATTTGCAAACCAAAGTTTCAGTGCATTGTTCCTCTCTATGATGCATTCTTGTGAATCCATGGCTTGTAAAATGTATTTTGAAAGGGAAGCGTTAGATGAACAAATATCAATACCATTAATAGAGATAAGCTGTTCTACGATCTCTTTGAAATTATAATAACTCGGTCCAGTAATAACAGGAACCCCCAAAGCTACAGGTTCTAGCACATTATGACCACCGACTTTCTCTCCAATTAAGCTGCCACCCATAAAACAGGCATCTGCAGCCCCCATGAGTACTAACATTTCGCCCATGGTATCACCAAGGTAAACCTGAGTTGAGCTGGCCACATTTTCTTGTGCGGTTCTACGAACTGTGTCTAAGCCTTGTTGCCGACAAAGTTGGTGTATATCATTAAAACGCTCAGGGTGGCGAGGGACAAGGATCAAAAGTGTGTCAGGGCGCAACGCTAACACGGTTTTATGTGCTGCCAAGACTTGTTCGTCTTCGCCTTTATGGGTGCTTGCGGCAATCCATATTGGGCGATGTTGACCGAGTTCTTGGCGCAGCACGGTACTCTTTTCTCTCACATCATCCGAGATTTGAATATCAAATTTGATAGAGCCCGTTACGCTCAATTTGCCTTTATCAACGCCCAGTTTCTCAAATCGGTTTGCATCTGATTCTGTTTGGCAAAGGACTTGGGTAAGGCAGGGCAACATGAGATTAAACAAGGGCTGAACTTTGGTATAGAGATTAGATGATTTTTCAGATAGGCGAGCATTGACCACACTGATCGGGATGCCAGCCTTATGGACCTCGTGTAACGTATTTGGCCACAGTTCTGTCTCTATGATCAGCATTTGCTGTGGTTGTGTAGCTTTCAGAAAGCCTTTTACGGTAAAGCCAAAATCGATAGGCATATAGCGATGTTCGACCAAATCACCAAGTTTCGCAATTTGTTCTGCACCCGTACTGGTTGTGGTGGTGACCAAAATGGGTTGGGCTGGATTTTGTTCCTTCAGCGCTTTAATCAAAGGCGTCGCAGCAATGCTCTCACCGACAGAGACGGCGTGTATCCATATTGGCTGCTTGCTGCTGGCTAATGTTGGTGTAATACCAAAGTGCTCTTTCCAACGCTGTCCGAATTTGGGCTTGTTTGGTTTAGTTTTATATAAGCCAAACAATAAGAAAGGTGAAGCAACCATGAGTAAGAGAGTATAGAGAATACGGATTAACATGAGCCAACAGCGATCGCTTCTAGTTTTTGAATACTGGCCAAGACTTGTTTTGGAGATAACTCGGTCAAACACTTCAAATGCTTAAATTCACACTCACGCTTAAAGCATGGCCGGCAGTCAATATCGGTATGAACAATCTCCACTTTCTCGGCTAGCGGTGGCGTGTACTTGGGTGATGTTGAACCGTACACAGCAACAACGTTACAGCCGACAGCTGCCGCCACGTGCATTAAGCCCGAGTCGTTCGCGACGACAGTCTGACATGCGGCCAGAAGATCAACCGCTTCAATCAGGCTGGTTTGCCCTGCCAGAACATGAATCTGATGCTGATGTTCCTTAGGGACTAATTGCTTAATGTTATTGCAGGTTTCGAGATCTTTTTGAGAACCAAACAACCATGCCTGATGTCCAGATTTCGCCATTTGAGTCGCTACTTCTGCATAGTGAGTTTCCGGCCATTTTTTCGCGGGACCGAATTCCGCCCCTGGGCAGAGCCCAACGACAGGGGAATCTTGGTTGAGCTCAAATTTAGATATCGTTGCGCTCTGTTGTTGTTTATCGATTGACAGGCTAGGGCGAGGTAGTGTTTCTAAACCGCCGAGAGAAGAAGAATCGATCATCTCCGCTGGCGGATATGCCAATGCCACATAGCGCTCAACCATAAATTGGAAAGACTTCATATTTGGGCGCAAGTCATTAAGTAGACCGTAGCGCATCTCGCCTTTCCAACCTGTACGGAGTGGGATATTTGCAAACCAAGGAATTAGAGCAGATTTTGCCGATTTGGGTAGGATGTAGGCGTGGTCATACTGCCTTTCTCGCAATGATTTGCCGATTTCACGACGACCAAGTAAGTTGAATTCACCATGGCCGATCGGCATTTCTATCGCTTGATGGATCTCTGGCATTCGCTCAAGAATGGGTTTACACCAACCGGGTGCAATCACATCAATCTGGCATTGTGGATGATGCTGCTTTAAAACAATGTACAGTGATTGTGACATCACCATGTCACCAACCCAAGAAGGGCCAATAACTAAGATCTTTTTCATTTTTCTACTTTCCAGTCACTGTTATATCTTGGCTTAAACAAATTGTAATAGTTATTGCCATTTTCTTGCGAGTGCAGCAATTGTAGTACCCACATGTATTGCTCTGGCTTATTTGCAACAAAGTATTCAATCGCTTGGTTACAGGTGCGAGCATCTTGTTCTTCGCCTTTGTCCAATTCAAACGCTGGCAAGATTTCGATGTCAAACGACCCATCTTCTGTATTCATAGCGGCAAACATAGGTAATACTTTAGAGCGTGATAGCTTGGCTATTTTTCCAAGGCCCGGTAGCGTGGCTTTTCGAGTGGCAAAAAAATCCACGAATACGCTGTGTTCCGGGCCGTGGTCTTGGTCTGGTAAGTAATAACCAATATAGCCATCCCGAATAGACTTCAAAAATGGCTTAATGCCGCCAGCGCGTTCATAAACTCGACCACCATATTGAACGCGTTGCTCGTGCATTAACCAGTCGGCCACTTGGTTTTTCTGTTTTTTTGCCATTGCAGAGACGGGCATCCCCATCGAAGCAAGCAAAATCGCCGGAATATCAATTGCCCATGAGTGCGGGACCATCAAGATCACTTTTTCATCGTTCTCGATGTGTTTTTTCAGTATGTCTAAACCACGGATCTGACAGCGTTGTTGTAACCATTTAGACGAGCGTAAGCTGAGTAAGCTGAAACGGAAAAAGAATAACGCTGCGGTATAAAGCGTTTTTTCAATCAATGCTTCGCGTTGTGCAAATGATTTCTCTGGAAAGCAGAGTTCAAAATTGACGCGAGCTCGATGAGCTGGCCCTTTGTGCGATTTTGCCAGTTTCCTCGCAATGGTTTTAGCCAACCATTTTTGAGCTGTCAAAGGTAATAGCGCAAGCGGCAAAGAGAGGGCAACCCCTAACCAAGAGCCCCAATACTTTGGCGCTAATAAGCTGCGCTCAAATTCAGGGTGATAAGCTTTAGGATCGAAATCATCACGTTGTTCAGTCATGAAGTTTTAAGTACCTATATTTTGCCGCGAAGCAAGTGGAGAGATATGGAAATGATACGCTTAAAGGCATCAGAGTAAAGGTGGTAGGGTATTCACTACCACCTTTGAAGGGAATTAGCGGTTTTGAATCGCTAGGTATTCAGCAACGCCTTCCGCTACCGTTTTGAATTCGACATCACAACCTGCAGCACGTAGCTTGGTTAGGTCGGCTTGAGTGAACTCTTGGTAAGCGCCTTTTAGATGCTCTGGGAACGGGATGGTCTGAATTTCGCCTTTACCGTGGTGGGTCACGACGGCATTTGCCACTGCTTCGAATGACTCTGCATTCCCAGTACCACAGTTAAAAATACCCGATACGCCGTTTTCAAAGAACCACAGGTTCACTTTGCTGACATCACCCACATAGATAAAGTCGCGCTTGAATGACTCGCTGCCCGCAAACAATTTAGGGTTTTCGCCAGCATTGATTTGGTTATTTAAGTGGAAGGCGACCGAAGCCATGCTGCCTTTGTGATCTTCACGCGGGCCGTAAACGTTGAAGTAACGGAAGCCCGTGATTTGAGAAAGCTGTTCGCCATGCTCTTCTGCATCTTTCCAAAGACGGCGTACATAGTTATCAAATTGCTGTTTCGAGTAACCGTATACATTTAGTGCACCTTCGTACTCACGTTCTTCCACAAAGGTGTTTGTTTCGCCGTATGTCGCTGCCGATGACGCGTATAGGAATGGGATGTCACGTTCTAGACAGTAGTGAAGCAACTCTTTTGAGTATTCATAGTTGTTTAGCATCATGTACTTGCCATCCCACTCGGTCGTTGCAGAACAAGCGCCCTCATGGAAAATGGCGTCAATCGTACCGAAGTCATCACCTGCCATGATTTGGGAAAGGAAGTCGTCACGATCCATGTAATCAGTGATATCAAGATCAACTAAGTTTTTAAACTTCTTGCCATTTTTTAGGTTGTCGACAACCAGAATATCGTTAATACCTGCTTCATTCAGAGCTTTAACAATGTTGCTGCCGATCATGCCAGCACCACCAGTTACGATGATCATAAGACTTCCACCATAGGTTAATATTTTCTCAGGAAGTTTAGCAGAGTTAAGCCTTTAGGCGCTAGTGCTAGGCAAGGCTGTTGTCATTAAGCAAACAAAAAGGAAGCCGAAGCTTCCTTTTTGTCACTTTATTACTGTATCACTCTAGTACGCATCATATCACTTGTGCAACCTGATTGGTTTTTCGATTACTTTTCATTCGATGCATTAGGACGTTGGAACCAAGGGTTACGTTCATCCGTTAGCTCAATCAAGCTGTACTTGCGACCGAGTTTCTGGCCGCCATCGCGCGTTAACGGCTGCCAGTTAAAGTTTGCCCGGTTGTTGCTTGGTTTCACCGTCATGATGTCGAATGGAATGGAAATATAGAAGCCTTTAGTAAAACTCCCTTCACCAAACTCATCGGCAGACAAGTCACTGACCGAGGCAAATGCACCAGCGATGACCCCACTCTTAAACTGCTTAGACACGTTGACTTGCGTACCGACATCACCCGCTAAGAACTGGCCCACATCAACCTGAATCATCAAATCTTGTAAAAAGTCCCATTGAGGGTAATAGTAGCCAGAAACAAAGCCAGTAAAGCCCTTATCGACTACTTGGAATGGACGGCCGTATTTAGGAATGTTTTGCCACTTCTCATCGTAAACACCAAAGTAGCTTTCAGGGTCACGTTGAGATACTAAGTTTACATCCGCGCCTAGCGCCCAGTTTGCCCCTTTCGGGCGGTATAAGAACTCGGTACCCACACCCGCAAACATGCTTTCTAAGTAACCAGCATAAAACTGCTGGTCCATTGTATCAGCGTACTCTTGGAACCAGGTTAACTGCAGGTTGGACATAGTGACCGCGTGTTCATTCTGATAGGCACGGAACATGGTTCGTACACGAGGAACGCTGGTGCCGTCTGGCGGTGTGACGTAGTTAAACTTATCGTAGTTGTTGTACCAATCCCAGTACAAGGAGCCACCAATTTCAAGATTATCTGTTAGCCAGTAAGAAGCATTGCCGCTCAAACCAACACTGAACAAATAGAAATCTTCTGGGTTACCTAAAGTCTGTGCCAGTTTTGGCGCAAAGCCCCAATCAAAACGTTCAAAACCGTCGTGAACGGGTTTGCCTTGTGGCGTATCGCTTGATGTGGAAATCGTATCTTCAATGTTCGGTTCAACGTAATTGACTTGGGCGAAGTTACGGTACTTTTCTCTCGAGATGAGCGTTTGATCGCCGATCAAACCACGACTGCGTTCATTGATGGTGAAAGTATTAATGTCGCTTGGCATCTCGTTGTATAGAACCGCCGCTGCTTTCTCATGGGCTTCGTTGCGATCACGGTATTTCTTTTGTTCGCCGACAACAGAGACGGTGTTGTTATCAACATAAAGCTGGGTGTTTTGGTAGCCAGCGACTTTGTCTAGCTCTTTGGTGACACGTTCCCAATCGACATCGGACAGTTGCTCTGGCTGTTTCTCTTCCACTTCTGGTGTTGGAGTGTCGCGCCAGAAAGATGGCATCTCGTTGAAGTTTGTGTACAGACTTACGCCAGCAACCAGTGTATCACCACGCTCATAACTTAAACGTAGATCGGCCATGTTACCCAAGCGATAAAGCATGCCCAGATTCCAAGGAGTGTGAGGTGTCATATCGACGCCACCACGTACCACAGGGAAATCTTCGCTGTAGTCATTGCTGTCGTATTCAAGCTTGAAACGCAGTGGAGCATACAGGGTTTGATATTCTACACCGCCAAATAGCGCCGCCGAGCCTTTAAACCAGCGCTCAAAATCGACGCTACCACCATTACCTTTAAAGTCCGAAGGGCGTTCACAGAAACTGTCTGATAGCTTACAAGCCGGATTGCTGATGTTGCCGCGCGTACCTAGGTAACCCCAGCCCAGCCCTAAGGTAAAATCGAAACTTCCTAGATTTGGATTGGAATAGCGTTTTGTCGCGGCAACAAATTCACCGTCAAATAGGCCCGTTCCTGCAAAATCACGAATTCCCACAGAGAGTTCTGGTAAGTATTCGGATTCTTCAAGTAAGCGAACTTTAAAATCGATGCCTTTGTCGGTGTACTTGGTATCACCAGAAAAACTCGGGTCATCACTATAGAAAAGGTCATTCACCATGGTGTAGCGAATGGTGGTTTCTAGCCAAGGCATGACTTGCAAGGTCACATTGTAAAACAGGTACTCGTCGCTGCCGGTTATCGCAAAGTTAAATTCGCCTTCTGGTGCCATACGGCCCGTTGGCATTTGCATTAAGCCCACGCCGCCAAAGTCCATTTGTGAAGCTTGCAGCTGCGGTGCCTCAAAAGGCATGTCTTGAGCCCAAACCATCGCTGGACCGATTAAAGAAAGAGATAAACTGGTTCTTATCAGGTTCATATTTAATACTTCGATGAGGTTGGTTTACGCTGTGACAGCAGTTTGACGATGTTCTGGTCCATGGATGATTGTTCAATGTCGTCAAATGGGACGTAGACTATGGTCAAGGGCGGTAAATAATATTGCTTCGTTAACCAACTGCCGTGGTGTGGAGTCACCACTTCACCATTTGGATAAATTAAAATAGGCGGTTGGGCCAGTTCACCGATTTCACTGCTTTGTAAGTTGCTGAGCTGTTCATGAAGTGGAACTCCTGCTTGGTTCTTGATTGCATAAATCTTGTCTACATTGCCCACATACAGCACTTTTTCAATCCGCTTGGGCGTGCTCAAAGTAAGCTGACCTTCCAGCAGTGGGTTAGCAAATTTGTCCAAGCGGACCTTATCAACATCGACAGCAGAAAGAACGCGAGGTGCAAACTGACTGTTGTAAATAAATTGGTAAAACGGATGGTCAGCTAATTTGTGCTGCGTCATCTGGTCTAGCACCGCACTTTTTAAGCGCAAGCTTTGCTGCAGCGCTTTTTCCGAGCTATCAAAAATCGTGATAGCGAGGGGATATTGCAAGACAACACTCTGTTCTTGAGCGTACTTGAGGATATTGTCTAAGCGAGCAGGCTGTGTGAACTGTAAGGCTTTTTCAGTACCAAGCAACTCAACTTGCAGTGGCGCTATACCTTGGTCTTGAGCCATGGCAGGCTGGGCGGTCATAGCGACGGAACCCAGCAAGCCTAATAAAGAGAGCAGTCGTTTATTCATGATTTGCCGTACCCTTTCAAAATCGTCAATTCAACAGGGACCATATTGGGGCCTAAAAACTGGCGTGTTTTGACGACTTGTCCATCGCTATCTACCCAATAAGTGTTCTCTACACTTGCATCTAAACTTGGGAAGGTCACGGTTTCGTTGTATATATCAGTTTCAGTCGACGAAATAGGTGTGATTAGCGTTTCTTTGCCAAGATGTGAGCGTTTGACATCAGCCTGAAAGCCGTAACGGTATTGCTCAGACCAATCGTAAGAAAGGGAATATCGCACGAGTGCATCAGAGTAAGCGGGGGTATTACCATAGACACCAGCAAGGTTTGTGGCTTGCAGGCCAATGGTTTTAACGATGTGGCCATTTTCTGTTACAACCATCGCTTTATCGGCACTGACCCATTTGAGCTGGGTTTGGCCTGTTAGCGGGTTTGATTCTGCGAAGGCCAGCACAACAAAGACTTGTTTTTGATTGCCGATTTTCAGATACGCGCTGGCATAGGGCACGGCTTCAACTTCTGCTGATGTGAGTTCAACATCGATGTAATTGCCATAAGCTTCCTGAACGGTTGCCGAGACATCATTGAATTTCTGAGTGCATCCAAAAGTAAGGCTTAAAACGGGTAAAACAACAAGTGAGCGCATCCATTTTTGCGATAGAAAGGTATTCATTGTTCCCTCTTACAAAAAAACGCCCTGAAACAGTTCAGGGCGATTTATCTAGTTCCGACTTAAAACGAATTAGTTCGTAGAAGTAGAAGTAGAAGTAGAGGTAGAAGTAGAAGTAGCGTCGCTGTCTGACGCTGCAACTGCTACTACAGTTACTGCTGCTGCTGCACCTACTGCTACTGCAGTTGTACCTGTTGCAGATGCAGATGCTGCACCAGCAGAACCTGCTTCTTCAGCTGCGAATGCAGTTGTTGCGCTTAGAGCCATAAGAATGGCTAGAGCTGTGTTCTTCATTATTAATCCTTGTATTTCAGATTTTAAAACATCGATGTTTGGTCTGCTTAAAACATACCAACTGTCATTCTAGTTAAAAAACAATCAGCATGTAAATAGTTTCGCATGTAATTTTACCAACTTCTAAATAATGCGTCTCATCGGAAAGACCATTCATTTGTAGGTGTTTTTGGTTATTTTAACTAGAGAGGATTGAAGTAAACAATGATTACTAGGCTGGTGCCACGGCGCCAGTCAATACTCAGTTTAATTGCCGTGCTTCGTGCGGTTTGTGATTTATATGACGTTTTGCTATACGATAAGTGGGCAGCGATTAGCGGGTATCCATTCTCAATAATAGGAATGTTGATTCTCAAGCTTAGAGCGAGTCCCCTTGCCGTTTTGCGTCAATCCATGCATAATTTGCCAACTTTTAAGCCGCACTTTGCAAAGGTTACTTTTCGTAACTTGAATCATAAAATTAGAGCTTGAAAGTAATGTTTTCTATCAATAAACCGAAGCAAGTCGGTAATCAGCGAACAGTGGCTAACGCGAAATGCCGCAGGGCGGTAGCGTGAAAAACGCAGAAGCAAACAGACAACGAGTCAATAGACATTCACTGCGTGAATTATTTATATGCAGTGGTCAGTCGATACCCAAGGAATAACTTACGTGATAAACAAACGACCATGGTTAGGGGCGTTGAGTGCAATCAGCTTAAGCTTGTGCTCATTTGCGGCCTCAGCGGATTTTTATGCAGGTGCGCTAGTGAGCTACGCTAATGCCGAATACCAGCATTCCTCGACCTCTCCCGCTGCTGAGGGCAATCCATTCCTGCTTCAAGCGCAAGCGGGTTACTTTTTTAATGATTATCTTGCCCTAGAGGCGCGTTACGGCACCTCAGTACAGCGCGCTAGCGGGCTCTCTGTAGACAGCTTGGCGAGTGGGTTTGTAAAATTGAACATGCCAGTCTCTGGGCGCTTCGCACTTTATGGCTTGGCGGGCTACTCCAGTGCCCAGATCGACCAACAAAGTGTCGGCTCAAACCGAGATCAAGGTTTTAGCTTCGGTTTGGGCATGCATTACGCCTTAGATAAGCATAATGCGGTTGTTTTCGAGTTCGTGGACAGCACATCAGAAGACCAAGTTCGCCTGAACGCCATGACACTCGGTTTTCAGCACCGATTTTAATGAGCAGACCGAGTACCTAGTTTTAGCCACTAGGGTTTCTTCACTTCCAGTTTAAATAGCGAATTATCATGTTTAAAGGATATTTCTCGATTGCCGCTTGTGTATTAGCAAGTCTCTTTGCGCCGCTTAGTAATGCGCAGACCCCAACACCGGAACAAATGCAAATGTTCCAAAGCTTACCTGCTGATCAACAACAAGCATTAGCGAGTAAGTACGGTATTACTCTCCCTTCTGGTTCTTCCTCTGCACCTAGCAGTTATCAAAATCCTCAAGTGATGGACCCAAGACCAGAGGTGAGCAGCGCCGACCAAACAATGGACCAAACGGACATCGCTGAAGAAGATGAAGAGCTCAAACGCTTTGGCTTAGACCTGTTTGCGGGCTCACCGACGACATTTGCTCCAGTGAGTGACGTGCCTGTACCCGCTAATTACACTGTTGGTGCGGGTGATGAAGTCGTTATCCAGCTGTTTGGTAAAGAAAACACCACTCATCGCCTGCGGGTTAATCGTGACGGTACGATCAACTTTCCTTCACTTGGCCCTGTGCAAGTGGCAGGAATGCGCTTTTCCGATGTACGTGATTCACTAAACCAACGTGTACAAGAGCAAATGATAGGCGTACGCAGCGATATCTCGCTGGGCGAAATGCGCACCATGCAAGTGTTTGTGATGGGTGATGCCTATAAACCAGGTGCTTACACCGTCAGCGCGCTGACCACCATTTCTCAGGCCATCTATTACAGTGGCGGTTTTGGTGACAGTGGTGCACTGCGTAACGTACAACTAAAGCGTAACGGTCAGGTGATTCGTAAGCTTGATATGTATGACTTATTGCTAAAAGGTGATGCGCGCAACGATGTACGTCTGTTACCTGGTGATGTGGTCTTTATTGGTGCGGTCGGTGATACTATTGCGATGGATGGTGAAGTCAACCGCCCAGCGATTTATGAAGTGAAACCGGGCGAAACCTACAAACAAGCCATTCAAATGGCGGGCGGGTTTACGGCGAATGCCTTTAGCGAACAAGTTGAAGTCAAACGTTACGCCGCGAAAGGGGCGCGTGATGCTTTAACTCTTAACTTTAGTCAGGCACAAGATCAACACACCAAGGTCAAAGACGGCGATGAGGTTAACGTACTTAAGAAAAGTGAAGAACTCACACGTTACGTTCAAATTGAGGGTGATGTACGCCATCCGGGCTTTATCGAATGGAAGAGCGGTCTGCGTGTCGCTGACTTGTTCCAATCAGTGGATACGTCGTTTAACTCCACCGCTGATGTCAACTACGCGGTCGTTGTACGTGAAATCAACCCACAACGCGATATTGAGGTTTATCAAGTTAACTTGGCAAACGCCATTCTTTCTCAAACCAGTAAAGATAACCTAAAGCTCCATTCTCGTGACCGAGTGCTGGTGTTTAATCGCTTCAACAATCAAGACTTAGATGCCTTTGCGGAGCAAGATTCGGTAACGAAAGCGAAAACACTTGAGCAGGCACAACTTCAAGCGCAGCAAGACGAGCGAAAAGAGCAAGAGGTGAGGAGCGCTTCAGTTGCCTTATCTTCCCCGACAGACACTATGATGATGGATCTCCCTGTTGCTGAAGAGACTGAGAAACCGAAAATCATTTTCCGTGGCAAAGAAATCACCGAAGAAGATTTTGAAGCGCTAAAACAGAATACTCGTCGCACTTTACTTGCTCCGGTACTTTTGCAGCTTCAGCAACAGTCTCGATTGGGATTAGCACCACAAATCGCTGAAGTCTTTGGTGAAGTAAAACACCCAGGTCGTTACCCACTGACACCGCGCATGTCAGTGTCTACTCTGATCGAAGCGGCGGGTGGGTTAACTTACAATGCATTCACCATCAATGCTGAGCTGGCGCGCACAGTAATTAACAGTACGGACGAACGCGCCTCGATCGACGTGGAACGGATTGACTTACGCAAAGCGATTCAAGGCAATACTGCTGCTGATGCGATCCTTGTTGGCCGCGATCGCTTGAACATCCTAGAAAAGCCGAATGTGAAACTGCAAAGCACGGTTACCCTACAGGGCGAAGTTCGCTTCCCAGGTACTTATACGGTTCGTCAGGGGGAAACTTTAGGTGAGCTACTCGAACGTGCTGGTGGCCTAACCGAGTTTGCTCACCCACAAGGCGCAATCTTCACGCGTGAGGCGCTTCGCCTGCAAGAACAGAAACTGCTCGACCAATACGCTGCAGATATGCGCGCAGAAACGGCGAAGAAGACGTTCCGAGCAGACAGCAATATGAGTTCAGTGATTTCTGACCCAGACAAAACATTGGCGTTTGTCGAAGAAGCAAGTAAGAGCAAAGCGCTTGGCCGTATGGTAGTGCAGTTAAACCGTATCCTGAAGGATGAGCGCTCAGCAGACTTTATGCTAGAAGATGGCGACTTCCTGTTTATCCCTACCTACCGCAATACGGTCTCCATTATGGGCGAAGTTCAGGTGCCAATTACCTACTTGCTGGACAGCAAGCTAGACGTGAGTGATTACCTAAACAAAGCGGGTGGTGCGAAGAAGCAAGCGGACGAAGATCGCATCTTTGTTGTACGCGCAGACGGTTCTGTCTACAGACCAACGTCGGGTTACTGGTTCGGCAACAATGATGATGAGCTAAAAGCGGGTGACACCATTGTCGTACCAATTGATACTGACTACCGTGATGCACTCAGCACCTGGACCGCTGCAACGCAAATTCTTTACCAAACAGGTGTCGCGATCAATGCGCTGCGATAGGGCCTTATAAGGCAGAATACAGCTCGCTTCGCTTATGGAATACGAGTTTTTACGACGTCATTCCAACGAGTCGAAGCGAGACTAGGAATCTACTTGCAGTGAGTACTTAAGTCAGGAGTACAAAGCGCGTTTACAAAGTGTTTTTGCATGACTACCAACAAAAGTAACGTTCCGTAATCCGTAATCCGTAATCCGTAATCCGTAATCAATTTGTTATCGATCCTAGCCCCTAGGATCCTAGGACCTAGAACTTCTATGGAACCAAAAAAAGAACCAAACCCTAACTACCTACCCTATCCACCGCACGTTCAACAACCAGCAGACGACGAAATCGATCTACGCGAACTTTTCAAAGCGATATGGAAAGGTAAGTGGATCATCATTGCAACTACATTGGTTTTTGCAGTCGGTGCAGTTCTGTTTGCACTAAGCCTGCCAAATATTTACAAAGCGGATGCGCTGTTAGCGCCAGCTGAAAGCTCAAGCAGTGGCGGTTTGTCTCAGATGGCAGGGCAACTTGGCGGCCTGGCAGCGCTTGCTGGCGTAAATCTTGGTGGTGGCGAAGCATCACAAACTGACCTTGCAGTCCAAGTTATAAAATCTCGTCAATTTGTAGATGCCTTTATCAAAAAACATGATTTGCTTGTCCCTTTGATGGCAGCCAAAGATTGGGATTTAGCGAATAACAAACTCGTCATAGATGAGGAACTTTACAACTCAAATGCGGGAAAGTGGCTGCGAGAACCGGATGGCCTGCGTGGCGCAGCCCCATCGGCGCAAGAAGCGTTTGAAGTATTTACTAAAGAAGTATTGAGCGTTAATCAAGATAAAGAGACTGGCTTGTATACTCTTTCGGTTAAGCATTACTCCCCTTACGTAGCGCAGCAGTGGGTGAACTGGCTGGTTGAAGACATTAATAAAGTGATGCGAGAACGTACAATCGCGGAAACCTCGCAAAACCTCGCCTATTTAAATACTCAGCTTCAAAAAACTGCTGTCGCAGATATGCAGAGCACTTTTTATGGCCTTATTGAAGATCAAACCAAGAGCTTAATGCTGGCTGAAGTACAAGAAGAGTTCGTCTTCAAGGTCGTAGATCCTGCCGTTGTTCCTGAACTTAAAAATGCTCCAAAACGTGCTCTGATATGTGTATTAGGTGCATTGCTTGGTGGCATGTTAGGCGTAGCAATTGTGTTAGTACGCTTTGCGTTCCGAAAAGAAGATACAAAGGACCTAGGACCTAGGACCTAGGCTTATATATCGCCTATTAGGGCGGTTTTTAAAAAGACAGCAAAATCTTGGCTTTATAAGGGATTGTCTAAGGTTGACTGTCTCAAAATGAATAAAAGTGTCTTAGGGTCTTAAAATCAACTGAGACAATTTCGTGAGATTAAACCTTAAAAATTCTATAAATTTTCACATTCGTGAATTGTTCTAAATCATACACTATAAGAGAAAACTATGAAGATCCTCGTCACTGGTGGTGCTGGTTTTATCGGCTCTGCAGTCATTCGTCATATCATAAAGAATACATCTGACAGCGTGATCAACGTTGATAAACTGACTTACGCAGGTAATTTAGAATCTCTTGTAGAAGTAGATTCGTCTGAACGCTATACCTTTGAGCAAGTGGATATTTGTAATCGTTCAGAGCTTGACCGAGTGTTCGCTGATCACAAACCAGATGCGGTCATGCACCTTGCTGCTGAATCCCATGTTGACCGCTCAATCACTGGCCCTGCCGCATTTATCGAAACCAATATTGTCGGTACTTATACCCTGTTAGAAGCGACTCGAGAGTACTGGAATACGCTTGAAGGCAGTGCAAAAGTAGAGTTTCGATTTCATCACATCTCGACTGATGAAGTGTATGGTGACCTCCCACATCCTGATGAAGTGAAAAGTGATACCGCCCTGCCGATGTTTTTAGAGACAACCTCGTATGAGCCATCAAGCCCATATTCGGCGTCAAAAGCGTCGAGTGACCACTTAGTGCGTGCATGGCTGCGAACCTACGGCTTACCGACAATGGTGACCAACTGCTCAAATAACTACGGCCCTTACCATTTCCCAGAAAAGCTAATTCCGCTGGTTATCCTTAACGCGCTTGAAGGCAAAGATTTACCTATTTACGGCAAAGGCGATCAAATCCGTGACTGGCTGTTTGTCGAAGATCATGCACGCGCACTTTATAAAGTCGTGACGGAAGGTCAAGTGGGCGAGACCTACAATATCGGCGGCCACAATGAAAAGAAAAACCTCGAAGTAGTGAATACGATTTGTGACATTTTGGATACGCTAGTTCCAAAAGACACCAAGTATGCTGAGCAGATCACGTATGTCCAAGACCGCCCAGGTCATGACCGCCGCTATGCGATTGATTCATCTAAGATGCAACGTGAGTTAAATTGGACGCCAGAAGAGACCTTTGAAACGGGTCTTAAGAAAACGGTGCAGTGGTATTTAGATAACTCGACATGGTGTCAAAATGTCCAAGATGGAAGTTACCAGCGTGAGCGCTTAGGTGTAGTAACAGGAGATATAAAGTAATGAAAGGTATCGTATTAGCTGGTGGTTCTGGTACTCGTCTGTACCCGCTTACGCGTGGTGTATCTAAACAGCTTCTTCCGATTTATGACAAACCAATGGTGTTCTACCCAATTTCAACGCTGATGCTAGCGGGTATTCGCGATATTTTGGTCATCACAACACCTGAAGATAACGAAGGCTTCAAGCGTTTGCTAGGTGATGGTTCAGATTTTGGTATTAACTTAGAGTATGCAATTCAACCGAGCCCAGATGGTTTAGCTCAAGCGTTTATTATTGGTGAAGAGTTCATTGGTGATGATTCTGTATGTTTGGTGTTGGGTGATAATATCTACTATGGCCAATCCTTTAGCGAGCAGTTAAAGCGTGCTAGCGAATTAACCGAGCAAGGCTTAGCGACAGTATTTGGTTATCAAGTCAAAGACCCAGAGCGCTTTGGTGTGGTTGAATTTGATGAAAACATGAAAGCTGTTTCAATTGAAGAAAAGCCAACACAGCCTAAGTCAAACTATGCAGTAACTGGTCTTTACTTCTACGATAACCGCGTTGTTGAAATGGCTAAGCAAGTTAAGCCTTCTGGGCGCGGTGAGCTAGAAATCACAACCCTAAACGAAATGTATCTCAATGGCGGCTCACTGAATGTGGAATTATTAGGTCGTGGCTTTGCGTGGCTAGATACAGGTACTCATGAAAGTCTTCATGAAGCATCTTCTTTCGTACAAACTATTGAGCACGTACAAGGCTTAAAGGTGGCTTGTTTGGAAGAGATCGCTTGGCGTAATGGTTGGTTGAGTGATGAACAGGTATTGTCGTTAGCTAAACCGATGATGAAAAACGAGTACGGCCAGTACTTAACTCGTTTAGTTGATGACACAAAGAAAAAGGCTGAGGCTTAATGCGTGTATTAATTACAGGATGTAATGGTCAAGTTGGTTCTTGTCTCACCAAGCAGTTAGCTAGTGATAATAATATAGAAGTATTAGCGCTTGATAGACAGCACCTTGATATTACCAATCGAGATGCTGTCCATGCAGTAGTTACTGAATTTCAACCAACCATCATTATTAATGCCGCAGCTCATACTGCGGTTGATAAGGCCGAAGAAGAAGTTAAACTCTCTTATGCGATTAATCGTGACGGACCGCAGTATTTAGCCCAAACAGCACAAAGTATGGGGGCTGCCATTTTGCATATCTCAACCGATTATGTCTTTGAAGGCAACAAAAACGGTGAGTATGCAGAGAGCGACGCGACTAACCCGCAAGGTGTTTATGGTGAAAGCAAACTAGCTGGTGAAATTGCTGTTACTAAAGCGTGTGATAAACACATTATCCTGCGTACTGCATGGGTCTTTGGTGAGAACGGTAATAATTTCGTCAAAACCATGCTGCGTCTAGGTGAGAACAGAGACGCATTGAGTATTGTCGGAGACCAGTTTGGTGGACCTACTTATGCGGGTGACATTGCAAGTGCATTGATTCAAATCGCGAAACGTATTACTCAAGGTAAAACGGTTGAGTACGGTGTTTACCACTACTCGGGTTTACCCCACGTAAGTTGGTTTGATTTCGCTGATACCATTTTTGATATTGCCGTTGGGCAAGGCATTTTTGAGAAAAAGCCGAGATTAACAAGTATTAAGACCGACCAATACCCAACCCCTGCAAAGCGTCCAAGTAACTCTCGATTAAGTACTCATAAACTCACACAAGCTTTCTCTATTGAAGCGAGTGATTGGAAAGCTGCGTTAAGCAATATTAAAGCGTATACAGGATAAAATAATGAAAGTAATTGATACTCGTGTTCCTGATGTGAAAATTATAGAACCAACTGTATTTGGTGATGAGCGTGGTTTCTTCATGGAAACCTGGAATCAAAAGCAATTTGAAGAACTAGTCACGGGAAAGCCGACTCAATTTGTACAAGATAATCACTCTAAATCGAAGAAAGGTATCTTACGCGGTCTGCATTACCAAACTGAAAACACCCAGGGTAAGTTAGTTCGCGTTGTTTCTGGAGAGGTGTTTGATGTGGCCGTTGATATTCGAAAAGGTTCACCGACTTTTGGGCAATGGGTAGGAGAGTACTTATCTGGTGAAAACAAACGTCAATTGTGGGTGCCAGAAGGTTTTGCTCATGGTTTTTATGTGACGAGTGATGAAGCAGAATTTGTTTATAAATGTACAGATTATTATAATCCTAGTGCCGAAGTGTCGATTCAATGGGATGACGAGGCTCTAAATATCGACTGGCCAATTGCTGAAACAACACCATTATTATCAGGGAAAGATAAAGGGGGAATTTTTTTTAGTAAGGTGCAACCTATTTAATTCAAACGCTTTTCGAAAATAGCAGAAATCTAGTAGTTCGGAATATACTGTCTCAAATGGATAGAAGTATCTAAGTTTAGTTGGATAATTGATATAAATATGGTGGAAATGTGAAAAAACTTATTGTCGATTTAGATGGAACATTAACTCAAGCGAATACTTCAGATTATAAAAATGTACTACCTCGTAAAGAGGTGATTGAACAAGTACGCAAATACAAAGAGCAAGGGTTTGCGATAGTTATTGCCACTGCAAGAAATATGCGCACATATGAAGGAAATGTAGGAAAGATAAATATCTATACTCTTCCTATTATAACGGCTTGGTTGAATGAGCATGATGTTCCATATGATGAAGTTATCGTAGGCAAACCGTGGTGTGGCGAAGAAGGTTTCTATATTGATGATCGTGCGGTGAGGCCTTCAGAGTTTACTAGTTTGACGGCTGATGAGATAAATAAATTGCTGGAGAATGAAAAAAAATGTTCTTAATCATGTCTGGAGCTTATGTTGGGCAAGAGTTGGAATCAGAGTTTGGTAAAATACCACCAAGTTTTCTCCCATTGGGCAATAGGCGATTATTTCAACATCAAATAAAATTGGCACCTGAGGATGTTGATATTTTCCTATCTGTACCGGACACATATCATTTATCTAAGATTGATGAAGCCTGGTTGGATGAAAAAAAAATAACTATCATTAAAACACCAGAGAATTTAACGCTAGGCGCATCAATTGTAGCGGCATTAAATCTGTCTGGAAGTAGTTTAGATAAGCCTTTGCATATTCTTTATGGTGATACATTATATCGAGAGTTACCTGTTGGTGATGATATTGCAAGTGTTTCTAATGCGCAAGGAAGTTATAATTGGGCTATGCTAAGTGATGATAATGTGACTTGGCTAAATAATGCTCGATCACCGACACCAAATCAATCCCAAAAAATTATAGATGGTTACTTTAAATTTAGTAGACCAAGAGAAATAATTAAATCAATTACTCAAAGTGAGTGGGATTTTTTAAATGGTTTGAATCTTTACCATGAATTAATTGGGATTACTCCTGTTAACTCTAATAATTGGTTAGATTTTGGTCATGTAAATACTTATTATCGATCAAAATCAGAGTTCACCACACAGCGAGCTTTTAACGAGTTGATTATCACTCCTAAATGGATCGAGAAGTCAAGCTCTAAAGATATAAAAATTGCCGCTGAGGCTAATTGGTTCTCTCAAATCCCAAGTTCATTACGAATTTATACCCCCCAGTACTTAGGCTCTATGAGTGAAAGTGGAAAAACGAGTTACCGTCTTGAGTATCTTCATTTAACAGCATTAAATGAGTTGTTTGTTTTTTCAAAGTTACCAAATAATATTTGGAAACAAATTTTATCTAGTTGTATTGAGTTTTTATCTGAGTGTAAAAAAAATAAAGCGCCTAAAAGCTGTATACAAAATTCACTAGATATTTTGTTTTCAAAAATAATTGAACAACGGCTCAATGAATATTGTGAAAGTCAAAACATATCAAGAGATCAAGAGTGGAGCTTTAATGGCATTTCAGGAGTCACGTTAAATCAAGTGCTAAAGAGTAGTGATTGTTACTTGCCTAAAGAAAATACGTTTATTTCTGTATTACACGGAGATTTTTGTTTTAGCAATATTCTTTATGATTTTAGATCTAACCGTATAAAAACAATTGATCCAAGAGGCATAACACCGAGTGGTGAAAAAACTATTTATGGCAACATTACGTATGATTTAGCAAAGTTGAGTCACTCTATACTCGGCCTGTATGATTGGATTATTGCTGGTTATTATAATGTTGATATTCATAAATATGATATAGAGTTTCATCTCGCAGATGGTCATCAATATAGTGAAATGCAACAAGAGTTTATCGAGTTAGTTGAAGCAGAATTTAACTTAACAGCTCAAAATCTTTATGCTATGCAAATTCAGCTATTCTTATCTATGCTACCGCTGCATGAAGATGATCCGGTTCGTCAGAAGGCACTTTTCGCTAATGCATTTCGTTTGCATCAAATACTAATAAGGTTAAATCAATGATTGTTATTCCTATGGCAGGTATGAGCTCACGTTTTTTTAAAGCAGGTTATACAACCCCCAAGTATATGCTGGAAGCTCACGGAAAAACTCTTTTTGAACATTCCGTAAGTAGTTTTAAAGCCTATTTTGAAAGTTTACCATTTCTATTTATCGTCAAGGATGTATTCGATACACCAAAATTTGTCCGCGAAAAAGCAAAGCTAATGGGAATAAAACATTTTCACATCACAGTTTTGAATGATGATACTCGCGGTCAAGCAGAGACTGTTGCTCTAGGTTTGGAAAAATTGGATGCAAGTTATAACGACTATAATGGAGCCATTACTGTCTTCAACATTGATACACTTAGACCTGGTTTTACTTTTCCTGAAGTTTTTGAGGAAGGTGATGGTTATTTAGAAGTATTCAGAGGCAGTGGATCTAATTGGTCTTTTGCAAAACCGAAGAGAGAAGATTCTACTCTAGTTAGTAAAACGGCAGAAAAAAA
>NZ_ABGR01000022.1 GCF_000171815.1 Vibrio sp. AND4
GGCTACATGCACGATTCAGCAATGCGTTGGGAAGAATACCTAGAAAACGGTCTAACCAACGGTGCTGCTTCAAAAGAGCATGAGTTCGTCGCAGTAAAAGCAATGGAAACACTAAGTGCAAACTGGCGTGGTGCAGCGGGTGCTATTGACCATGACACAGTGACGCCATCGGTAACGGCGCCTTATTTTTCTGGCAACATGACTTGGCCGTGGGATACATGGAAACAAGCGTACGCAATGGCGCACTTCAACCCAGATGTGGCGATGGAAAACATTCGTACAGTGTTCCAATACCAAGTTCAGTCTGATGATCCCGTTCGCCCTTGGGACCAGGGGTACTTGCTTGACGTGGTCACTTACAACTTGCCGGCAGAACGTTGGGAAGGCATGTCAGCAGAATACAAGAAAGTTTTCCCGCTTGCGACAGACGGTTTGAACTGGAACGAACGCAATACCAAGCCATCTCTTGCTGCATGGGCAGTATGGGAAGTGTACACGGCACTGAGAGACGAGCATCACCGTCCGGAAGAAGCGAAGCAGTGGCTAGAAGAGATGTATCCGAAGTTGGTGGCATTTCACGATTGGTGGCTACGTGCTCGCGATACAAACAGAAACGGCATCCCTGAATATGGTGCAGCAAAAGACCCAATTCATACTGTATTTGAAGATGATGTGAATGATGGTTCTTGGGGATCGGATGCGTCCGTCGACGACATGAAGTTCCAGTACAAAGACGAAGCGAATGGCGACAAGTGGATCAAAGAGACTGGCATCGAGAAATACAATCAGTTGCTAACGTCCGGTGATTACACTGCGATGAGCATCCCTGCAAAAGTAGCTGCGGGTTGGGAATCTGGCCGTGACAACGCGGGTGTATTTGGCTTTATTGACACCATCGACAACCTACAAGGTATGTCTGAACTGCCGACACAAGACGAAGCAAAAGTGATCGACCAAATGGGTCGCTATGCACACGACACTCACGGATTCGATAACACCTACGACATGGTTATGGGTAAAGATGGCTCAGTGGTGACTTACCGTAATGGTTCGCCAGAGAACATGGACAAGCTGGCTCTAGCGAAGAAAGACTGGGAAGTGAAGTTCAACGAGAACACCAACGATGCAAATAAACTGTCTGGTTACTCGCTGATGCAAGAATCGGTAGATCAAGCCTCTTACTGGTACTCGGATAACTTGTTCCTATCGCAAATCTCAGAAGTATTGGGCAAAGCAAATAAAGCGGCTGAGTTTAAAGCGAAAGCGGAAGACGCAAAAGAGTACATCAACCGGTGTATGTTTGATGAATCAACCGGTTTCTACTACGACATCGAAGTGGTAACTGGTGGCTTGAGCAACCAATGTGCGGGCCCAATGTTGGTGAAACGAGGCATGGGTCCAGAGGGATGGTCGCCACTATTCAACAACGCGGCAACGCAAGAGCATGCCGATCAAGTGGTGAGAAATATGCTGGATACCAGAAAGTTTAACTCACCAATGATCCCTCTGGGCACGGCGTCGATGGATAACCCGGCTTACGGCCCAGACATTTACTGGCGTGGTCGTGTGTGGCTAGATCAGTTCTACTTCGGTGTGCGTGGTATGGACAACTATGGTTACGGTGTGGAAGCGCGTCAAATGGTGGATAAGCTATTCAAGAACGCGCAAGGCTTAACGAAAACGACACCAATTCAGGAAAACTACAATCCTGAAACTGGAGCAGTGCAGGGCGCAAACAACTTCTCCTGGAGTGCGGCGCACCTATACATGTTGTACAACGGCTTTGTAGGCAAGTAACCAGGCTTGTTCATGAAGGCTATGCATCTCAGTTGATGGCGAGAAGAGACTGAGATGCTTAGCCTTTGTTCAATTTAGCATCATACCGCCTGAAAGGTACGAGCATATGCCGTGTCGATGACGGAATTTATGCGAGCTCGGATGCCTAATATTATGTTCTAGAACTGAAGATTCAATGTTTCTATGCGGTGTGACCGCTCAACGTTGTTTGTATTGCGTTGGACAGTAGCCTCTATCCACTTCAGGTGAACGCAGCTTCATGTGTTTTGTATTACGGCCAGAGACGCGTTGTCGCCAAAGTTTAAAACTGCGAGGTTTGAGCTGACGGCGCATCAGACTGATCACGCTACTCTCATTCAGACCAAATTGATGTTCAATTGCTTCAAATGGGGTTCGGTCTTCCCATGCCATTTCGATGATTCTGGATAATGCGTCGTCACTGAGTGTCATGGTGTGTTCCTCATCTATTATTGCCAGATTCTAGCTAGGTTTGTTCATACGTAACTTGGAACATAAGGGGTTAACTGGCAATCAAGAATGAGGCATGGCAGCAGAATTACTTCTGTGGTTTAAGCTCAACCACATTGCCCTCTGGATCATGTAAATACACAGAACGACCAAATCCCTGAGCACCATATCGTTCCGTAAACTCATCGACTTGGACACTATTTTGATGAAGAAATTCAAGTAATTCAGCTTCTTTGAAAGGTGCAATTTGCAGGCAGAAATGGTCGAGGTTACGACCGTCCTGATTTGGTGACTTGCCGCCTAATTTCCCGAGTTCACTGTCCACCTTAACCAAATCAATGATTGCCGTGCCTGCCCGTAACTGAGTTAACCCTAACTCTGGTAATTCTCGCTCGATAGGACAACCCAATAAGTCTCGATAGAAACGCAGCATTGCGTCGAGATTGTCTGTTCGTAGTACCAGATGGTCGAGGGCTCTAATTTCAATAGGGTTACGTTGGTTTGCCATGATACGTTCCTTTTTCGAGCACTGAGAAGAGTATATACCAGCAAGTTGATCGTCAAAGCAAATCCGACAACAAACGCTCGTCTGGAGTGAGTGTCGTAATTGTGAGAGTCAACCTTAAATCCTATTTTGCTCTCACCATTAACGGCAATTCCCCATTACAATATGAATGTCCATATGAAAAAGGAAAAAACGATGAAAGCAGTTTGGTTGGCCACGGTTGCAACGGCACTGAGCGGGTGCTCGGCAATGAACTCAGTAAGTGATGTACCTCGCCCATCGGCAGAGATGTTCCCAGAGATGGAGAATATGGCGAAGCACGTTTTCTATGTCGATCCAGCGGACAACGAGTCAGATAAGCGCGTTGAGCTTGTGGTTGGAAAAATGATGGAAACGGATTGTAATCGCGTTTCTCTTGGCGGCAGTGTGAGTGAGCATTCGCTTGAGGGCTGGGGCTACACTTACTACCAAGTAGAAACTTCACCAGCTGGTGGAATCTCTACGCTGATGGGGTGCCCTGAAGACATGGAAAAGCTGGAAACATTCGTTCAAATGCCAGCGCGTGACCTATACCGTTACAACAGTAAATTACCTGTTGTGGTTTACGCCCCTGCGGATTTGGACGTGAATATTCGTATTTGGGCACCTGAACAATGATCGCTGAACCGTCAAAAATCGTAGCAGCATCGGTTGTTGTGTTTTTGCTGGGGGGCTGCGCCTCAGCGACTCCGGAGTATCAATACCGTTGTGAGGATGGTCAACAGTTTTCTGCCCGTTTTGAGCAGGAAAAAGCGCAGATTACCGTTGATGGCGGAAGAGAAATTGAACTCACACAAGTTCGCTCTGCCTCTGGTGTTAGGTATATATCTGATGACCAAATGCTTGCGCTGCATACTAAAGGTGACGAAGCAATTTTGGTCGTCAATGAACTATCGCAGGCCACATGTCATATGACTAAGTAATCGAATAATCTAAAGGCTTGATTGACAACAAGCCTTTTTGAAAACACAAATCACACGGACAGTATTATGTGGGCAGTTTTAAAACGTATTGCCACCCATACTTGTTCAAAATGGCTTCATTTATTTGATTAAATACCACTCAGTGTCGTTTTCTCATTAAGTCAACCTACATTGTCGTAACTTTTAGTGAGATATTCCCCCTTTGAATGAAATTTTAGTGATTAATATGTTATTAATTGTGGCGCGATTAAGGCTATTGGGTTTTCTGTCACTTAAAATCGTTGTAATTGACTACCTTCCTCACTTTTCTTTTCTCTCTTGAAGATATTTCCAGTCTCGTAAACGTTTTAGCCTTTCATTTTGCTTTTGGTGTTATTTAAATAATATGTCTTGTGTTTTTACAAGGTATTGATTTTATTGTCATTAATTTAATTTCTCATTCACTTTTTAATGGCGCATCTCTCACGTAATTAAACTACTTATACCAATAGTCGCTAACTTGAAATTGAGATACATTCTCGATTGGGAATAATCCCGCTATAAATATAAGGATAATACTGTAATGAAAAGCGTTCTTGGCTTAGTGACCCTTCTTGCTGCTTCTTTGGCTCATGCTGGAGATGCAATTACCTTTCCCACTCAACCAGCAGCAGAGGCAAGTGGGGCCATCGTCTTTCCTGTTGTTAAGCAGCCAATTGTATTGATCAATGGTTATGAAGTAGAAGGTGGTGTTTTGCGTTCTCGCACTTATGACTGTGGTAATGATATCAGTGATTTAAATCTGTCTGCACAACTAGTTTGGGAGGGAGTAACACCAAAAGTACTGGTTGTTTCTGATGATATGATCCGCTGCCGCTCGCTCACGAACAGCCCTTTTGAATTGGACATCAACGGTGTGCTTGATCAGCTTCCGAATTACGAACAATATCGAGTTGAAATCGCAAATCGCGTTAATTTTCACCGATAACTCGGGGTAAGACGATGATTTGTGATGCTATCAATGATGGAGAGATTGAGGCCTGCACCAGTGCAGGCCGATCTCGCCCGAAAGTTGCGATTTTTGGCGCTGGAATTTCCGGTCTAGCCGTTGCGCACAATTGTGTCAAACAGGGGTTCGATGTTGCCGTTTATGATAAGGAGCTCTATACCGGAGGAAAGTGTATTGGTACCGTAGATGAAAAAGGAAGGGTTCACGAACTCACTCATCGGCAGTTCTTTGCGAAAAATCACAACCTCATTAACTTTCTTAAGGCGATCCCTTCAGGGACAGGGAATTGTTTTGATTCACTTTATCCTCAGGATTTTGTTCAATTCTCTTGGGCTCAAAACAATAAGTTGCTTACGTTTCAGCGTCGTTACTTTACCCGCTTAGAAAAGCTATGGGATAATGCAAAGTCAGCGTATTCAATGCTTTATTCTCAAGTACCAATCAAAGATACGCTTTGGTTCAAGCAACGGCTGCAAACCCCTCATTCTATGGAGGAGTTGGTTGGTGTTTCTGTCCGTGAATTCTTCTCTTACGATACCCGCCCAAAGCTTGCCAATTTCCTCAGAACGGTATTGATTGGTTGGATCGGAGCAACGGATGATACGCCAGCATTGGCTACTATAGATCTGCTCAATTATAAGGAAGGCGAGTTTCACCCATTTGCTCCACAAGCCTACAACTTGGGTATGAACAAGCCGATTAGTGATGCGCTTATTAATCCACTGACTCACTATCTAAAGCAGCAAGGCGTTCAATTTCATTTAGGTTACGAAGCGAAAGCGCTCCACCGCAACAAAGCAACAATGCGAATTGAAGGTGTTGATCTTCAAACCAATAATACCGTTTTAGCTGATTATTATGTATTTGCATTGCCAGCTCACGTGACACAATCTTTACTGGGTGAAACATGTCCAGCGTTGAGTTACGACTATGTATTGAGTCATGGTTTCCAGTTTTACTTTTCACAGATACCAGAGGTATTAAAAGATAGGACGGTTGGCTTGGTCCTCGACTCTCCTTGGGGGTTGAGCTACCACGTGAGCAGACAAAAAATGGCTACGGGTGAAATGACGTGTTTGTCGGTAACGGCAACCGAGCTAGATAGTGCGCGTGGTCTTCTGTATCAAAAACCAATGCTGTCCTGTACTGAGCAGCAAGTCAAAGATGAGCTACTGTTTCAACTTTTTGGACAACTGGACTTACTCGAACACTCGGCCTATGAAGGTTTTAGAGCAGGTCTGGGGGCGAAAATGGTAACACCGCAAGAGTTGGATGCCTTGTACGTTGATCACTTTCATGGTGATATTTTCATCGATGAGCGTGGACAGCCTCATTGCTGGGTTTTGCAGCATGCATTAACACAGCCTACCGCTCAGAGCTCGCTCACTACCACTGTAAAAGATTTCTCTAACGTCTTCTTAAGCGGTGAGTACTTGTCTGATCCAAGGCAAACTTGGCGAGTTCCCGTAACTCTGGAACGTTGCATTGAAACCGCTAACTTGTGTTCGTTAGATTTGACCGAGCGGGCTCTGTCTGATTCTTACGTACTCATGCCCAAGTAACTTCAAGATGAAGGATTCGGAGCGTTGTCATTGATTCCCCGTTAACCAAAAGCAAGGAAACAATCAAGCGGAATAGCAAGCTCTTTCCAAGTCATTCTCGTTGAACCATGCATCTCGAGGTTACTTGGGTACCATTATTCGTAATCAGACGCGTAAGTTTCTTCGTAAGTGTGCGAGTAAAGCTCGAATAGGTTACCAAATGGGTCTTCCATGTAGATCATTTGGGCTTGTTTGTTATCGTCCTCTGGGTGGTAGCGCATGATGTCCATGCGAGCTTTACCGCCGAACTCTTCAATGCGTTTGATCGTTTGTGGGAATTGCTCTTTTGCTATTTGCAGACAGAAGTGAAAGATGCCGAGACGAGAAAAGTCTACCTCGTGACGCTTTTGACGCTCCTTCATTTCAAATAGCTCAACACCGATGCCGTCAGAAGTGACTAGGTGAGCGATGTTAAAGCCTTTGAAGCCCTCACCGAATACCGCAATACACATACGACCGATCGCTGATTGCCGTTCTTCGATTACTTTTGTGTTGTTCATTACGATGCGAAGTCCAAGGGCCTTAGTATAGAACTCAACGGCCTTGTCCATATCGCCAACCATGATGCCTACGTGATTCATTTTCATAATTCTGCTCCAAAATCTGTGATATCAAATTGATGTTTTGTTTCGATAGAGGAGAGTGTAGAGAAAATTTTAAATTAAATTAAATTATCAATAATTATTAAAATGATAATTTTTTTTTTGCTCTGAAGTGAAAAAAATCGCCTGATCCATTTCTAAAGGATCAGCTTAATGACCACATCCAGCTTGACTTCGATCTTACGGATATTTTTGTATGGGAATATGAGTAATAAGTTGCACTTTTCCACCACAACAAAAGGTTTGAATGTCGAGAACACAATTCACCTGCTCAGTGATGTGGAGGTAAATAGTGTGCCTACTGGCGTTGAGATGAATGCTGACTCGCCAAAGCTTCAATGGCTTGCTTAATCGAAGAAAAGTGGATTTTAATTATACAAGTTTGTGCCTGGCTAAATTTATGAGCTTGAATTAATTCCGTTACTTCGGTAACCGAGAAAGTGCGCAACTGCTTTTCAAATATGATCTTGTTTACGCCTTGTTGCCTTAGTGTGTAACAAGCGCCTTCCGTATCGATAATGAAGTCTTTTTCTTCCCAAATTAACGCGACACACTCTTTATTTAGCTCTGCTTGAGAGTCGAGATAAATCAGCTCATCGACGCCATCGAGTTTTAATAAACATGGGAATACGATCATTTTTTACCTGAATGGTGATGCGATGAGAAACGATAACCTCGGCAGTAAACGATTGCAAGATGATCGCTGTTGGTATGTGGGTTTTGCCTTGGTATGTTTTTGTTAATTTTATCGATAACAAGTTTGAAAATATCGTATTCTCATGCAAGTTATATAAATAAGTGACTGTTTTATAGTTGTATTTTTGATTTATTTCGGTTTCTTACAGCAGTTACAATTTGTCGATATGTATTTTTGAAGCCAGATCAATATATGGAATCACAGTAGATAGCGAGTCTTCACAGTGTCATTTAAATTCCTGAAGTGAATGTATAAACATCTGTATATCAATAGGAGTACACTATGAAGCTCACATCACTGTCGTTACTGATCAGTAGCGCACTGTTAAGCCAATCTGCGTTTGCAGGTACCACAAACCTCATTGAATTGGGTGAACAAGCCAAAGCTCAATTGAATCACATGCGACAACTCGCGACTGATGCCGCTAATGTGGTGGAACGCGAAGGACAACGTTTCCTCCAATATCAAGGTAAAGAATATTTGCTGAGCCATGAGAATTTCCCCAAATTCCCTCTAAATGACCGCGGTGGAGAGTACAGTGCGGCATTCCCATTTGTGGATGAAAACTGGGAATACGTTGCGTATAACGATGGTTTTTATTTACTGCATCGTGAACTCGGAATCATGAATTCAGATGATACGGGTTGTTATGTTAAATACACACCTGCGGCAGGTGGCTCGCAACATGACGATGGCAGTGACCTTGAGGAAAGTCCGTTAGTGCTTAGTACTGTTACCAGTGATTGTGGTAGCGTGATTCAACCTGAAATTACAGAATTCAGTGCTGGCTCAGTTTCTGATATCGGTGTTGAGTTGGTTTGGAATAAGCTGAGTGACGTTACCGAATACAATATTGCGTTAACTGAGCGTTCGGCTGGGCAATCTCCGATTACTTTTAACTATGTTGCTAAGGAATCTGGATTTTATATCGGTCATTTAACACCAGAGACAACGTATGAAGTAGAGCTTTCCGCATGCAATGTATTGAGTTGTGATACGGAAATGTTCAGCTTTACGACTCTACCAGCTCGCCTGAGTTACAATGATAGCCGCTCAGCAGTAAACCACCTTGTTGGCAATCTTCCTGCACATGTAAACTTTGCACAGACGCATACTAGCGTGATGCCAAATGGCAATGATGAAATTAAACATCCGAATCTTGTCATGGATCGCGCAGCACAACTTTTGGTCACGCCATCTCGCAAGAATATCAACCAAATGTGGGTCGATATTGAAGTCGAAGGAGTCAGCATGGGCCGATACGCTATGTACCCACCAAGTGCGTTAGCGGATACAGATCAGGTAGACAACGGCCGCAGTAAAGTGGTGTTTTCACATTATGCGTGGAGCTTCCCTTTGAATTGGGAATGGATGAAACCGGGATTGTCTCTTCGTTTTACGGATAACCAAAATAGAGAAGGAATTTTAACTAGCGAATTGTTGGAGTTTGGTGGCGCTCCGGAGTTGGTCATCCAGAATATTGATATCGGTATGTTGATCGAGCCACGCGACCAATATGAAATGATTCAACGTATGCCTGAATTGGCGACCGACTATTTCCAAAAAATCCCAGTGTCTAAACTAGTGATGGCGGATTACACACCGGTACATATGCGAACAATCACGTTGCCAAACGGTAAGGTGTACACCAGAGCGAGCGAGTATGAAGAACCGGGAGTTTATGGTGGTGATATGCGTGAATACATAGGTAAGCGCTTGGTTTCTATTGGCATCAATAATGCAAACTTTGGTATCACCGATACCGCAGGGGGTAATGCTCATTGGCCACGCCCATTTAGTCATATTACGGCACATAATAGTCGTGGTCAGTATCTAGCTAAAGACAAAAAAACAGAAGTAGTAACGTCCGTGGTAGTTAATCATGGCTTAAGCGGTGGGGGTGGTATGGTCACCTTGATTGGCTCTCGTGGTAACGAATGGTCACATGAGCTCGGTCATAACTTTGGCCGCGGTCATCACCCTAAAGACTCGTCTATTCACGATATGGAATCGGGGTGGGGTTGGGATGCGCGTTACCAACGTTTTATCGGTAACCTGCATTGGTCGGGTGCCGCGTACACCGTAGAAAATGAGCACAGTGGTGAAGTCGTGCCTCCATTTGCTAACGAGTTTCGCTTCATGCGTGAGGCTATGGCAGGCGGGGAAGATGCTCGTACAGGTTTGATCAGCAATTACACGCTGGAGCACCCTATCGCGGCTCGCGTGACGCAAGATTGGTTTAACCGCTCGAACAATTTGGATATGGATACCAGCACTGGCTTCTCCCAATGGGATCAGTATTCTCAACAATATGTTGAAGTTGATACAGAGTACGAGAAACCCTTAGAGCAGGGAGTTCCTGTTATTACGTTGTTAGGTATTTATGATCCGACAGAGAACAACCCAAGTCAGATTTACCCGTTAATTTACTCTAATTACGGTAATATCCATGAACTGCCTGTGCCAAACACTATTGAGCCACAGCTTGAAGGATGGCAACACATCGCGTCGATAGATGTGAATGATCGTCTCAATACTGAATGGCAAACCATGAAAGTTGACAATGAGAGGCTCCCAATTTGCCAGTTCAACTACACCAATGCAAACGGTGAGCAAGCGAACTTTGTTGGTTACGAAGATACAGCAAACCAGGTGTGTCGTACGACATCAGAGATGTTCTGGTCAGTAGATGGCAATCGTGAAATGCCAATATCTCAGCCCTCTGATTACCAGCTATTAGCGAGTAAAGGGGAATTGGCTGGACGTGTTACATACACGCCGACGATTGATCTTGGTGAAAAAGTGCTATGTAGTCTGGATAAAGATGGCACATCACATGACGGAGCCGGATTCATTGCAGATGGCAAGTGCCAGCAAATTGAGGGCGTGAAACACATTAACGGTGCAAACTGGACCTATGCTCTGCACAAAGGTGGTATCACCCAATACAGTCTTGCGTCGCAAAAACAGTGTGAGTTGTTGGTTGAAAAAGAAGACGGCACTGAGCAAAGAATTGCTCTTGCAGGGGCGCGCTACAATGCTGGGGAAAGCAATAAGTTCCACATTAACTTACCGATGGAGACACACCCAGAGCGTATTACACTGAGTTGCTTTATTGGCTCGAACAGCAGCATTCTTGATACGGTTGTAACGCCACGTAACCCAGATGCCGATAAGTTGGTTGGGCCCGTGATCATCGGTCAGGAATATGGTTACCAAGCGTTTGAATCAAAAATGCCTTCAGGTTGGTTTACACACACCGAAACGTTCCGTCCAGATACGTTATCTAATCAAGACCGTGGGTATCTGGCAACGTTGCGTTTAGGGAATGAATACCCGTACGTGTGCCGTTTTCCTATGATGGTTAACAGTGTAGAGAAAACATTGCATGGTTATGTGGAAGATCTAGGCAATGGTGATTTCCAATGTACGGGTGGAGATGAGATCACGGTACGTGACTCTAGTGGTGAACGTCCGTTGTTGTCGGAGCTAAACCGGTTCGAATGGCTGTCACTGAACAACCGTGCAGATGTTGGCCAAAGAGTGAAAGCAACGGAGAGCAGTGATGCTAACTTGTGCTCACTCACTAAAGGTGGCGAGTGGTACGGTGCAGGTTATGTCAACGAACTCGGTAAATGCGTCCAAGAACCGGAAGTGTACTGGTCTAACGGCAACCCTTGGCTTTTCTCAGACGGGTATGGTCAATACAGTTACCGTTAATAGCTTTTAGCTCGTTAATAACTTTGATTTCGTTAATACCAATGATCTCGTTAACAAACTTGATCTCGTAAAAAATATTGATTTAACACGGGGCTATTTCTCTTATCGTTCTTCATCAGAACTGTGATTGATTTAGCCTTTCATTCTAGCGCAAAAGCCAGCAATTGCTGGCTTTTTTAGTGTTTACGGTGTTGTGCTCGTTATCCATGTGCTAGCGGTGTTTAAAAACTCGATCCCGGCTGCTGTAAGAATTCCACTTCTTCTGTGGTGCTATCACGACCTAATATTTTATTGCGGTGTGGGTAGCGACCAAAGCGATCAATGATCACTTTATGCTTTAGTTCGAATTCATAATTTGATTCACGCCCCAGTGCTCCGAATAGTTTCTCTGCTTCTTCATGAATTCGCTTAGATTCACTGTGCATATATGGCATGTACAAAAAGCTGCGTTCAACGTCGGTCAATTCTTGGTCCACACCTAGATGAATTGCCTCTTGTGCTAAGGCAAGCGCGAGAGCATCTTGGGCAAAAGCTTTCGGCGTGTTGCGGTAAACATTGCGAGAGAATTGGTCGAGCACAATGATCTCGGCAAGGCGGCCTTGTGCTGTCTCTCGCCAATGAAACAACTCAGATTGGGCGGCCTGTTCTAGGATGGTGAGAAAGCGTGTTTCGATTTGTTTATCGACGTCGGAACTACTCACAAACCAGTCTTTTGATTCCAGTTCTTCAAACCAGAAAGTCAGGATCTCTTGGTACATAGGTGCTGCTCTGATAGAAAAAGAGCGAAGAGTATAACCCTTATATCTAAGTTTTGCCTATCGGACGTAAGTTCGCGTTTGGTAAATCCGTTCTTAATCAGAAATCGGAGATCGCAGTTGATAAAATCAGTGCCGTGGCGAACATATCAACGCAAGATCTTACTGATTTGATTGAGTTCTGTATCGCGAGTTAGTGAAGTGAGCTAAATTAACAATGTGCAAGTGAACGAAATTAACTGGATTTATACAGCATTGTTTGTGTGTTTATCGGAGAATGAAATGAAAGTTGTGATTGCCCCAGATTCGTTTAAAGAGAGTTTGACTGCAAAGCAGGTGAGTGAGGCGATCAAGCTGGGGTTGTCTCGTGTTTGGCAAGATGCAGAATTTGTCGTTGTGCCCGTTGCTGACGGTGGTGAGGGTACGGTTCAATCTTTAATAGATGCGACAGAAGGTGAGCAGGTTTTCGTGACGGTAAAAGACCCCTGTGGTCATGACGTTGAGGCGCTTTACGGTATTCTCGGTGATGGTAAAACGGCGGTGATCGAAATGGCAGAGGCAAGCGGCTTACATCTGGTCCCCAAGACGCAACGAGACCCCAAAAATACCAGCAGCTTTGGTACTGGTCAGTTAATTTTACATGCGCTTGATCGTGGTATTCAACGCTTGATCATCGGTTTGGGGGGCAGCGCAACCAATGACGGTGGCACAGGCATGCTGGCGGCGCTAGGTGTGAAGTTCCTCGATGACTCAGGTCTGCCAATTCCGCTTAATGGTGGTGGCTTGGTCGAACTAGCAAGTATCGATACATCTGATCTTGACCCTCGTTTAGCGGGTTGCGAAGTACTGGTGGCGTGTGATGTTGATAACCCCTTGTGCGGTGATACAGGGGCTTCCGCAATTTTTGGTCCGCAAAAGGGGGCGACTCCTGTGGATGTTGAGCTTTTAGATTCTGCCCTAAGAAAGTACGGAGAACTAACAGAACAATTGACTGGCAAGCATGTGCTGACGCAAAAAGGCGCAGGAGCTGCCGGGGGGATGGGGGCGGCATTCGTCGGTTACCTACCAGCATGCCTAAAACCAGGTATTGAGATTGTATTAGACACAGTGAAGCTCGCAGAGCAAGTCGAAGATGCAGATATCGTTTTTACCGCAGAAGGTAGAATTGACTGTCAAACCATGTATGGCAAAACCCCGATGGGAGTTGCGAAAGTTGCCAAGCAGTTTGATCGACCAGTGATCGCATTGGCAGGATGTACTAGTGATGATTTCCAAGTGGTGTACGAGTGCGGTATTGATGCGGTGTTCGCGTGTATGCCACGTGTAATGAGCTTGCCTGAAGCTATATCAGAGGCCGATGTAAACCTCGCAAACTTAGCAGAGAATGTGGCAAGGTTATGGCAATTACCCCGATAGTCCTCTCATCGCTCTCGAGTGTTTTTGAGAGACAATATCCTCTTTCAGTTATAAAAAACGATATCGTCTCTGAAGTTGGCCTTTTAACCTATTAAACTCATTTAGGATTGTTGAAGAGCAGGGTTATGTGTCTGAGCGGATGGCACGAGAGAATAATGCACAGACAGAAGAGCTGGTATCACACATAGAGCCGCGTACAATCCAACAAAGCTAGCATCATATTCAGTGGTCATCGCCACAATTAGCGGAGTTAAACCACCAAAAATAGACAATGCAATATTGTAACAAAGTCCGAGAACTACCGTTTGGTTTTTCGCTATTTGCGCGAGAACCACGGCTAAATTGGCGAGTATTATTGCCGAAATTATGCTTATGATGAGCATTGCTATAATGGCTACTTCTGTTACTGCGTGAGTTAATAGCCAGTAAGCGGGAAAATAAAGAAGAGCACCAACCAGTGAACTTGCTCTAAAAGCGTGTTTTGGCGTGGTTATCTTATCGGTTAAGTAACCAGATAATAGAATACATGCCAGTAATAATGATGAATTTATCAGCGAGAAGTGTGGAATATCGACCGATTTTTGCAAAATAGTGCTTGATAGATTTTGTATATAAAAGACAACCGCACCACCCATCGAAATAAAGAATAGAGTTATCCACTGTCTTGGACTCTGTTTTGTTTTTTCTACAATAGGGTTGACTTCTTTGGGTAATTTAGAACGAAACCAAAAACTGACAGCAATATTAATACCACCAATGAGAAGTGGGATTCTCCATCCATAACTTTGCATTGCTTCACTTGAAAGCGACAACTTTAGTGTTTCAACAATAGCGATAGACAATAAGACACCGACGATAGAGCTTGCTACAATGAGGCAGCTTGTTCTTGATACTTCTTTTTTTGGGGAGTGGTTCGTTAAATAATTTATAACGGTTGGATACTCTCCTCCAAAACTAAATGCTTGGATAATTTGAAGAAAGAGGAAATAAAAAACAATATACTCAAGTTCAGTGGGCAGTAAGGCCATAGTGAGCGTTGCAAAACCAGTAAGGCTACTGGTTATTATTAATGCATTTTTTTTGCCGTAGTAGTCTGCGATGTTTCCAACGATATAGCCACCAAGAGGGCGTAGTAAAAAGCGTAAAGCAAACATCCCCCATATTAGAGTCGTAGCATTCTCATATCCATGATTTTCCATAATTTGAGTGAGAAAGGGGGCGATTGCAGCGAATACGGCAATATCATAAAATTCCATAGCATTGCCAGCAACGACAGCCAACCTTTGCTTCCAAGTCAATAGCATTAGATATTATTCCTCTGTATAAATTCTATTTGATTACGTTCTGGGTCTAGAGCGAAAAAGTACGAAAAGAGACCTAATCTCGCTTTCTGTATTTCGCTACATTGATAGTTTGGGCTTAGTTTTTCTCTTATTTTTTTTAAGTCACTTACTTGTAAAGCAAAGTGAGTGATTCCTGATTTTTTTAACTCAGGTAAAGCTTGTGAATCATCGATGTTTATGTGTTCTTGGTCCTCCTTTGGAAAATTGAATAGTTCAATATAAGTATGATTGCCACGCATCAACAAAATAGTGACGTCATCATCTTGATAAGAACGATATTTATCAAAGCCGACTATTTCATAAAAGCGGCAACATTGTTCGAGATTTCGACACGTTATTGAGACATGGTGTAGTTGGATAGACATGCTTGAGCGATCCCCGATTTCTTGAGCGCATTAAAGAGGTATGAAGATGATTTTCCAGAACAGTTAAGCTTTCTTTTGATCGATTCAATTCTTTTTCTTTCTGCTGTCTCGCTACATCGATGAATCCAAGCGATTTCTTTTATTGATTTCAGTTGTAAGAGCCACTGAATCGTCTGCATCTCTTTTTCTGAGAAAGTTAAACCACCAAATGAGTATTGAGAAATATCGATGTTAAGTAGCGTTTCATCAGTAGCTGGAGCGAGTGTCGGCGCTGGGATTTTAAGATAATTTGGCTTTTCCGTGTGCCATATGTTTTGGGCTAAATACCCGATTTGTGGTTTTAGCGAAGAAAGGTTCAAAATAGAACGAACGCTAAGTGGTTGATTGGAAGCCAATGAAAGTATATCGATATATTCTTCGTTCGAGGTAGTGATATCCACTTTTTGTTCAGCGTGAATCTTTTTAAGTATCTGCTTATGATCTTCATCTATTTTATTCCAGACGTTCACACCTTCTTCACACCGTTTTCCAACGGATTTATACATATCTTCTGACCAATATTCTAAGTGCCAGTTGTAGTCCGTACAGATAGTTAATAGTTTATTTTGAGCAGTATCTATTCTTGAAAATGCAACGTGAATCACGTTTCTATTATTGAAGCCAAGGTGGCTTTTAAATTTCTTGCATGCTTCTTCCATGTTTCTTTCTTCAACATTCATAGCTAACCACCTGACAAATAGTGAAAAATTCATTCCTATCATATTCTTATGTATTTGTCAGGTTCTAAAATTAGTAACCTAACAATGCATATGAAATTAATAGAGAATGTATACCACTGTTACATCGATGAATAAACTATATTTTATAAAATAAATATATTAACTAAATGATAGATAAGTGGTGATAAAATTGTCATATAATGAGCGTGAGTTTGATTACGATAGAATTGTAAATTAACTGACTTTTTACTTGATGATAATAATGAAAGTAGAGAGGGTGTAGTCGATAAAACAATCGTAATCTAGACTCGTCTTGATAATTTATTCCTAGCTGCTTCCTGAATGGAAGCTGTGACTTGAGTAACCGCGAGAGTACTTATCTCTTTATTATCTTGCCTCCCCTTGGTCGATTAATTTCTTTCAAGCCGTTTGGGCTAAGGGGCTTTTTATTGAGTTAGACAATGTAAACTTCGACAAAGGGTGAACCATTTTCCCGTTAAAACCATTCTCTCGTTAAAGGACAATAGGAGAGAATTTTCAGTCAACGTTGTCTATCGCTATTTTTGTATTGACGGCGACGACCTAGTGGTGAAAACTGCCATTTTTCAAATCATAGGTTGCAAAGCAGAAACGTAAAATATCCTTAAATTAGCTAGGGATATCGACCTGCTTGAGAGTAAAATCTTGTCTTTAGTATTGTGTGGATCAGACGAGTAATGACCGTTAAGCCGGACCGAATGAGCGCGATGCGCGATATCATTGAACAAGTAAAAACCGAATTGCCGATTTACGAATCAGAGACCTTTGCTTGTGGCCCTGAAGGACAATGCATTGGTTGCCCTAAAAAATTGTTGGAAATGGTAGATTCTGAACTGAGCTATTGGGAATCTGCAATGGATCGCGGTATCACGCCTCAGTTTGATGAAATCCGTCGATTCGGCAAAATGTGCACTAGCGTACGCCGAGGTTTAATCCGGAATAATGTGCCGCTGCTCAAGCCTAATCCAGTCGGAAAAAGGTGAAGTAAACGACACTTTTCAATACATAAAAGTTGTATCAAGCTGCGCAAGGTTACAGTTATCGGCAGCAGAAGTTGAGCTTAAACAGGCGCAGAGCCGTTGTCGCACTTGCGATCGCTCATATCATAGCCGTTGGTAGTGCTACTAACAAAACAAAAGCACATCATAAACCTATGATGTGCTTTAAATTTTTATAAAAATACTAAGAATTCAATATATTCATATAGTCGGCATTAATGCTCTGCGATAGCTTGGTCTTCGGCACGGAATGTGAAGTCAGCTTGCTCACGAGGGTTGTCAGGCAAGTCAAACTCGATGATTGGAACCCAGATTCCTTCAGTTTGGTAGAAGTCTTCTTGGTAGTATTGAGCGTCTAGTTTTCCAGGTGTGCTACCTGAAAGGTAGAAGAACGCTTGGATTGGAAGAACGTTACCAATATTTTGGTACCAAGTTGCTATACGTATTTCATTTTGAGTAACTCTTGAGTTATCAATTAATTGTGTTGCACGTAAACTTTGGTAGAAACGTGCAGATGTGTCAACTTCTTTACTTGCCTCAGAAATATCAAAGCCACATTGGCCCCAATTGCCATTTTTCGACCAATGTGTGCGCCATTGCTCAGCTGTTGTAATGTTTTGCTCACTACATTTTTTCGATACATCCGGATTAGCTCTGTGCGCACCACATCCTTTGTCGCCACGGTTATTAGTAGCCGCGTCAATAGGGAACGAACATAGGTAATCCAAATCAATTTTCTCTTTAGGTGAGAAGTAGATAGGGTATAGAATGAACCCACTAGTGTAACCGTAAGCTAATTTTTCATATTTAGCGTCTTTACGGATGTATGAGAACGAGACGCCACCACTTTCTTGAGACGCAGGGCTTGGATTCCAGACTTTAAAAGCAGGGCTAGCTTCACCACCTCTAAACGTAACACCAGAACAAAGGAAAGCTGGAGCAGTTTTGCTACCACAGTCCTTTCTTGTATCGTTGTATGCTTTATTTAGGTATGCAGCTGTTTCCAAACCAGTTTGGTTTTCTGCAGCAGATGCAGTGTGGCTCAGGGTTAACCCTATGCCAACCATTAACATGCTCAATTTCATATTTACTCCTTAATTGATAGCTTCTGAATTTCATGCTTTCTCATTAATTGAGATAAGCTTGTTCCTTAATTAAGTATTAAGGCGCGATCTACTAACCTCTAACCAGACCAGTTAGAGTGGATTACTCTTGTGACTTTATATTAGAGGGGGCCAGTATTACGACTGAAATAAACCTGTATAACATGATTTATTTAGAGTGATTTTTGTGGTCTATTTTTTGTTATATCTATCTATACAGTAGTCTGAATTATGGCGGAGATTATATTTAAAGGTGAAAAACATTAAGTGTTAAATTAGTATTAAATCAATAGTGATTTAGCATTAAATTGGTGTTGGTTTGGTTATTTCTGGCTGCATTATCTATAGCTGCACAAAATGTTGACTTTATTGCTTATCTCAGAGAGAAGGTATGCCTGTCCCATAGTGATTAATTCTTAAACGATAGACTGAGTTTCTGGCATGCCTATCCTTTAAGCTTGGTTTCACTCGATACATTGCTGTCTCTGAGCTTTCAATGCTGTTACGACCTGTCTTCCTGAGTAAATTGAGGAACACTTCGGCATCGGTTACGTTAGGTAAGTTCAGCTGCGACTATTTCGTGGGCGCTTGTATCTACTGCGATTTAGTTGTTTTGTAACGAGGTTTAGGCATGAGGATACGGCAATTGATGGGGTTAGCCGATCAGATCGTAGCTTCTTGATTTAGTTCTATTGATTTAAGCAACAAAGCCATCGCAAGCCAAAAATAGTGAATTTGTATGATCTGATTCCACACCCATAGCGAAGTTTATTTCAATTTAAATATTTGTGTAGAAGAATCAGGTCTAGCTCTTTCGGCAATAATTCTCTATCGCCATGAAAATAGATCCAGTCAAGAAAATTTTTCCAAGAAAAAGAATATGAGAAGAAGATTCTCAATATTTAAAGTAATTCATCATTAAGGGAAGTAAATATGGCTCAGAATAGTTACTAAATACCACTAAAAGAGCTTGTATGCGACAAGCTATATTTTTTTGTGGGCGTTTATTTCTAATTATGTTAATTAAAAGCATTATATCGCCGAAATGTTGGCAGGGGGCATTGGTGTGGGCTGGTTGACTTCAGGTGGCGCCGTAGCAGAGATGCATTACACACCCAACATGAATGGATCTAACGGCATTCACTCCGCCAAAAAGCGGTTAATCATGGTCTAAAACCTAGCTCTTAAGATACAAAACTTAAGAAGCCAACAAGTCGTTGGCTTCTTTTTATCTATTTTTTAATACGTTTACTTGGTCGCGAGGGCAACGAAAGGTGCTTTTTTAGTAATTTGAAATCTAGGCAGTAAGGTAAATACCACGGCGACAAACACCACTGAACCAATCAAATCTTCAATCCTATGCATACCTAGCCACAAGCGGCTATACGCTACGCCCATTGCCCAAACCCATAGGGTAGCGGCAGAAAAATAGCACTTGTTCTGCAAAAGTAATCCGCCAAAGAAGGCCAAGCAGATAGAAACGAAAATCGTGTGTCCAGATGGAAAGGAATAGTCTTTCTCACCTTGCCAGTGACGAGTGCGCCATTCGCTGACTTTTTCCGAGATCTTTCCAATCACACGCGCTTGCTGAGCGGCTTCTAGTTGATAAAACGCTTCTGGGTGCTCAATCAATTGTTCAGCGGCGAGCAATTCGGTGTAGGGACGCGGGCTTTCTGTCATCAGTTTTAAGCCTGTTTTACTGGCGAAACCGATCACCAATAGCAACCCTAGCATGGAGAGCTTTTGCATCCAGTCGGTGCGAGATGGCTTAAAGCGGTAAAGGGACAGCAGCAGCAACATCAAAGTAATTAAAAAGCCTTTACTGCCAGCCGAATCGGTCAGCAGAGTAAAGAGAATGCCAGTGCCTTCAGAAACGTGAGAGGTAAGATCGTGATACGAGGCAAACAGCGAAAGTGGGATGATGCCAAGAATGAACAAGGCGAGCATCAGTAAACCGTATTTTTTTGTTTTCATGAAAAGTTGCGCTGCATTCAAAAATAGGCGGCCATCTTACGACAATTGATGTGAAAAACTTATCAACGCACTGTCAATTCGAGCGTAAAAGTCGCACTGAGATCATTTATAACGGCGGTAGCTGAGTATTAGAATGCAAATGTGCTTTCGAGTACCCGCGACGACCATGCAAAACTGTCTTTAGTTTAGCAGTAGCGTTCATGCTCAATCTGGCTAATATTGTGCTGATTACGAACTCGTGGCAGTAAGCTGAACGCATCAGCGTACATTGATGTGTCCTGCAAAAAAATGGTTCACCGGGCCGTGACCTTTACCGACATTTAATTCATCGGCGGTTGCGATAGCTTGACTGATGTATTGCTTACCCAAATGAACGGCTTTGTGTAGATTGTTGCCTTGACCAAGGTAAGAAGCGATCGCTGAAGACAGCGTACAGCCTGTACCATGGGTGTTTTGGGTTGGGAAGCGTTTAGCGCTGATTAACTCTGCGCTATCTTGCATGATAAGCAGATCGTTACTGTTTTCGTTGTTTTCCAGGTGACCGCCTTTTAACAGTACGGCTTTTGCACCCAGTGCGCGTAAATCCGCAATCATATCGTTCATTTCAGATTCTGATTGAGGCACTGCCTTACCCGTTAATGCTGCGCCTTCGGGTAGGTTAGGGGTGACGATGTCTGCGAGCGGAATTAATATCTCTTTTAAATTGCTTATCGCCGACGGTTCCAGTAATAAATCACCGCTGGTGGCCACCATAACAGGGTCAATCACGAGGTGCTTGGGTTGGTATTGCTTAATTTTGTTGGCAACGACCTTGATGGTCTGGGAATCAGCCAGCATGCCGACTTTGACAGCGACAATATTGAGGTCAGTAAATACCGCGTCGAGTTGACTCTCTACATGCTCGAGAGGAATGGGAAAAATTGCAGAAACGCCTTTGGTGTTTTGTGAGGTGATAGCGGTAATCACTGAACAAGCGAAACTACCGGTCGCGGACATCGCTTTGATGTCGGCTTGAATACCTGCGCCGCCACCGCTATCAGATCCTGCAATTGTTAAGACTATCGGAGTATTGGATGAAGTAATGGCGTATGGCTGTGTTGATGATGAGCCTTGGCTTTGCTGCTGCATTATGGTCGCTCCTATTACAGACGCAAAGGAACTGACTTGGCCATTGAAGAATGGTTGTTCTCCATATAGGCTAGCCGCGGCGATAAAGGTTCAGGCAAGCTAGTGGCAAAGTGATGATAGTTCCCTACGTCAGTGCTAACTGAATCAGGTTCAACGGGTCTCGAATTTCGATCTCAGCCTATGCATAAACTGCAAGGGCCCCCCGACTATTTCGTTAAGATGATAGCAGTTCACTCGATGACGGTGTGAGTATTTTTTCTGCCAACAGAAATATCACTTTAAGACGAGAACTTGCAGAGGGTATAAGGACATAGAGTTTGGAGTAAACGACGTGCTGCATTGAAAGTGGCAGTTCAAGACACCATCTAATAATGAAATATCGACATAATACGTAACGAATCGTTCTTTGATATAGCAAGGATTAGCACAACGCAAGGTTATAAAAGTGTTAATATTTAACGTGTTGCCAATATACCTTTGAGTCATTCAATTTATCAAATGCTTTTAGCGAGCAGGGACTAATTCAAAGATAGGGAAGGCCAGGACGATTAACGAGCAAGGAGATTTCATGCTTAATTCTGTAACAGCGAAAGCGGTGATCGATCATGCGCTCTTTTTAGGGGCCGATTTCGCTGAGCTATTCGTTGAACACCATCAAACCAACACTGTCCAGGTTGCATCTGGTGAGGTAGACAAGGTTAACTCGGGTATCGATTTTGGTATCGGTATTCGCCTCTTCTTCGGTCACAAAGTGCTTTATGGTTACACCAACAGCACAGATGAGGCCGAACTTAAACGCGTAACCTCACTGCTTGCAGCAAAAGACAAGCGTGAGCAAATCGCCTCAGCCGGTTCTCTCAATCTGAACCGCTACCCAATTCAACATGGTTGTCGTATGCCACTTGGCAAAGACGCTAACCTAGATTCTAAAATTGCTTTCCTATTGCAAGTTGACCAAGCCGCACGCGCAGAGAGTGAACATATCAGTCAGTTCATCGGCAGCGTGCTTCAGCGCGAACAACAAGTGTCTATCTTCAACTCTGAAGGTCTACACGTTGACGATACTCGTCACTACATCCGAGTTGCTGGTAATACGGTTGCGCAAAAAGGTAATGAGCAGTCTTCTGGTATGGAAGGTCCAGGCGCTCTTGCTGGTTGGGAGTTCAGTGAACAACTTGAGGCGCAAGCGCTAGGTCAAACTATCGCGCAGCAAGCGTTAGTAAAACTTGGCGCGGATGCTTGTCCATCGGGTGAAATGCCAGTGGTGATTGGTAACGGCTTTGGTGGCGTTATCTTCCATGAAGCGTGTGGGCATTTACTTGAAACCACTGCGGTTGCGAAGAAAGCGTCAGTATTCCACGACAAGATGGGCGAAATGATTGCTCACACCGCTGTGAATGCTGTCGATGATGGCACCATGACCAACGAATGGGGCTCGATTCATGTTGATGATGAAGGCATGAAGACTCAGCGCACTCAGTTGATCAAAGACGGTAAGCTAACCAGCTTTATGGTCGATAAAATGGGTGGCATGAAGACAGGTTACGAGCCAACGGGATCTGGTCGTCGTCAAAACTACAAGTTCGCACCAACCTCGCGTATGCGTAACACCTTTATCGAAGAAGGCGAGCATTCACTTGATGATATGCTGGCAGGTATCGAACGCGGCATCTATGCGAAGAAGATGGGCGGCGGTTCGGTTCAACCGGGCACGGGCGAGTTCAACTTTGCCGTTCGTGAAGCTTACCTCATTGAAAATGGCAAAATCACCAAGCCTCTGAAAACATCAACGCTGATCAGCACGGGTCCAAAAGTGTTGAAAGAAATCAGCATGGTCGGCAAAGACATGGCGTTTGCGCCGGGCATGTGTGGTTCCGTGAGTGGTTCAGTGCCAACAACAGTCGGTCAGCCAACGCTGAAAGTCGATAACATTCTGGTAGGAGGCGGTAACTAATGAGCCAAGAAAAACAACTTCTTAATGCGGTTGATTACGTCCTATCAGAAGCAAAGCGTCAAGGCGCAGAAGCGGACGTCATTGTAAACCGCAACAGCAGCTTTTCTCTGAAAGCGAACCAAGGGCAGTTGGATGAGTACAAAGTAAGCTCAAGCCAAGTTCTGGGTGTTCGTGTTGTTAAAGATGCGCGTGTCGCAACGAGCTACTCTGAATCGTTAGAACAACCGAGCTTAGATTTGATGCTGACTAATGCACTGCAAAGCGCTCGTTTTTCCAAGCAAGACGAACACCAGACCATTAGTTGCGTGAATAGCCAAATCACGACTGACGTGGCTGAGATTGCTCAAGAAGACACAACTTCGGTTGATGAAAAGATTGAAATGTCTCTCGCTCTTGAGCAAGGCGTAGTCGCTCTGCCTCACGCTTCTAGCGCACCTTACAATGGTTACAGCGATGGCGAAACGCAATTAATCATTGCCAATACACAAGGCTCGTTGTGCCAACACTTCGAACGCTCGTTTACTTGTTACGCTTATACCTTGTTTGAAAAAGACGGTAAACAGTCGATGGCAGGGCAAATGTCACTTGGTCGTCGTTTTGATGAGTTGAACCCCGCTTACTGTATCGAAGGTGGTTACAACCTTGCTCGTGATCTTCTTGACGGCGCTCCGGTTGCGACGGGGAACTACCCAGCAATTTTCCATATCAATGCGCTAGCAAGTTTGTTCGGTGCTTTTGGCAGTGCTTTCTCTGGCGTAAGTGCGATGAAAGGCATTACGCCATTGGGTGACAAGCTTGGCCAACGTGTTGCGAGTGATTTGATTACCTTTACTGACGCGGCATACATGCCAAATGGTATGGCAACTTCGGGCTTTGATAGTGAGGGTTTTGCTACGCAAGACAACGTCATGATTGCTAATGGTGAATTGAAAACTTTGCTACACAACAGCCAGACGGCGAGTTACTTGGGCGCAGTATCTACCGCAAGTGCTGCTCGCGGTGCAAAATCGAGCTTAGACGTATCAGCGAATCACAAAGTGATTGCGACAGGCAACAGCAGTGCGTCAGAAGTAAAAGCGGGTGAGTACCTAGAATTAGTTGAACTGCAGGGTGTTCACTCTGGCGCGGATGCAGTGAGTGGTGATTTCTCGTTTGGCGCGAGTGGCTTCTTGTGCCGTGATGGAGAGCGTGTTCAACCTGTTCGTGGTATTACGGTTGCGGGTAACTTCTACAAGTTGCTGCAAGAAGTTGAGGCAGTGGGTGATACTCAGCTTATTAGCGATAGTCGCACCTTCTTTGCTCCAGACGTACGTTTCGCTCGTTTGAGTATTGGTGGTAAATAACTCCAGCATTCCTATAGAAACAAAGAGGACTCGATAGAGTCCTCTTTGTTTTATCGAATGATTAACTCGCGAGAATTAAAATTCGCGGATATCTAATTCATTGTGGATTAATACTACGCACTGGGAAGCGAAAAGCATTTTAGGGCCTAAGCTGATTTTCTCTGTGCCAAGGCGTTTTAAGCTGTTAAAAGATTTCTTTGGCATCGGAATATGGTCGGTTAGCAAGAAACATGGGTTTGCACCGATTTCTGCATCACGGACAAATTCGCCTTTTTTATCCAACATATATAGCTGGTGGTCTTCTGCCAGTTCTTGAACCAAACGTTCGAAGCTCACCGTACGTACGGTAATGCCTGGCTCGACTTCACGGAGCTGCTCTTTACCCATACCAACCGAAGCGTCTAAAGCGCGGGCCACTGCTGCAATTAACGTTGACTCATGAAAGCCGCCAATATTGGTGATGTCGTTGGAGCGAATTGTGATAGTACGAGAGAAATCTTTTGTGCTTTCTAAAACCAAGTGCACAATCACGTCTTCGCGGTGCGATTGAGCAACGAACATGGTGTTCATCATGGTATGAGCAAGAATCTCTGTATGCGCTTCATTACCAACACCTTCTAACAGTGCTTTGCTGGTGGTTGGTGCCGCGCGAGCTCGTAAAACAAAAGAGCGCATGAATTTTTAGCCTCTGTATAGAAAGAGTGAATGCGCGGAAGTATATACCCAAGCAGGGAAGGGATGCGAGCTTAATAGCAAATGTGAACTTAATAACAAGGCTTCGATTGTCTTGCTGATTGCGCTGGTTAGAATAGAGGCAACCTGTTCGGAGTGGTATATGGAAATCAAAAAAATAAACAAACAATTTTATAGAAAGAAGGTCAACCTGGTGATGGGGAGTTTTGTTGCCTTGCTTGCTATCTCTTCTCTTGCTTTTAGTACACTATTAATTGTCTTGTTCGGTAATACAGATGTAGTACCTGAACAATCGACGGGGAACTTTCATTGGAACTTAATTGGTGTTGTGCTCGCCTTAGCCACTTCACTGTCTTTGTTGAACCAATTCAAAACACACACTTATATGGAAGAAGTGTTGTACGTCTGGAAACTCAAGCAGCTGCACAACAAGATCTTTCGCAAACTGAAAAGCATTAAAGCCGCTTCTGCTGAGCACGACATAAAAGCACTGACGATACTTAAGTTCTACTACACGACTCAAAGTCAGGTGTTTGAGTTAGACAACAACACATTGACGATGAGCAGTGTAAATAAAGAACTAGAGGCAATTGAGCAAATCGAAATAGCGCAATCATTGGTTCTGGATATCGCCAGCTTTAAAGAAGCTTGGTTAGACACATATTGATTGCCTATTTACTACGTGAAATTAACAATTAAGTGCTAAAAATAAGCGATTAAGTGAGATGTCATCACCCGACGCGCTTTTTTCAGTTTTTTTCTAAAAAAGGGTTGCCAAGAAAAATCATCTCCCTATAATGCGCCTCCGTTGTCAGGGCAAAGCGGGAACGCAAAATGCAGTTGGCAACAAGGCAAAAAGACTTCTGAAGTTAATTTGAAAAAGTGTTTGACACTCTCAATGAATTCCTTAGAATACGCCTCCGCTTCAATAGCAAAGCTTACGAAGCAAGCTCTTTAACAATATAGACCTATCAATCTGTGTGGGCACTCGTTGATGATAATCCAATTAGAAGCTTAGGCTTCAAATTCGATTTCAATGAACTGAGTGACCAAACGAGTCGAAAGACTTGGCACAGTCAATTTATTATCGTTCTGTTCTTACCTATTTAAGAAGAGAGGGATAATAGCTTTAGAATTACTTCTTACTTTCGAGTAAGGATGAGTTTTGAAGTCAGTATTCATTGAGTCACAAAAACTTTAAATTGAAGAGTTTGATCATGGCTCAGATTGAACGCTGGCGGCAGGCCTAACACATGCAAGTCGAGCGGAAACGAGTTATCTGAACCTTCGGGGAACGATAACGGCGTCGAGCGGCGGACGGGTGAGTAATGCCTAGGAAATTGCCCTGATGTGGGGGATAACCATTGGAAACGATGGCTAATACCGCATAATGTCGTTTTCTATAAACGAAGGAGACCAAAGAGGGGGACCGCAAGGCCTCTCGCGTCAGGATATGCCTAGGTGGGATTAGCTAGTTGGTGAGGTAAAGGCTCACCAAGGCGACGATCCCTAGCTGGTCTGAGAGGATGATCAGCCACACTGGAACTGAGACACGGTCCAGACTCCTACGGGAGGCAGCAGTGGGGAATATTGCACAATGGGCGCAAGCCTGATGCAGCCATGCCGCGTGTGTGAAGAAGGCCTTCGGGTTGTAAAGCACTTTCAGTCGTGAGGAAGGCAGTACAGTTAATAGCTGTATTGTTTGACGTTAGCGACAGAAGAAGCACCGGCTAACTCCGTGCCAGCAGCCGCGGTAATACGGAGGGTGCGAGCGTTAATCGGAATTACTGGGCGTAAAGCGCATGCAGGTGGTTTGTTAAGTCAGATGTGAAAGCCCGGGGCTCAACCTCGGAATAGCATTTGAAACTGGCAGACTAGAGTACTGTAGAGGGGGGTAGAATTTCAGGTGTAGCGGTGAAATGCGTAGAGATCTGAAGGAATACCGGTGGCGAAGGCGGCCCCCTGGACAGATACTGACACTCAGATGCGAAAGCGTGGGGAGCAAACAGGATTAGATACCCTGGTAGTCCACGCCGTAAACGATGTCTACTTGGAGGTTGTGGCCTTGAGCCGTGGCTTTCGGAGCTAACGCGTTAAGTAGACCGCCTGGGGAGTACGGTCGCAAGATTAAAACTCAAATGAATTGACGGGGGCCCGCACAAGCGGTGGAGCATGTGGTTTAATTCGATGCAACGCGAAGAACCTTACCTACTCTTGACATCCAGAGAAGCCAGCGGAGACGCAGGTGTGCCTTCGGGAGCTCTGAGACAGGTGCTGCATGGCTGTCGTCAGCTCGTGTTGTGAAATGTTGGGTTAAGTCCCGCAACGAGCGCAACCCTTATCCTTGTTTGCCAGCGAGTAATGTCGGGAACTCCAGGGAGACTGCCGGTGATAAACCGGAGGAAGGTGGGGACGACGTCAAGTCATCATGGCCCTTACGAGTAGGGCTACACACGTGCTACAATGGCGCATACAGAGGGCAGCCAACTTGCGAAAGTGAGCGAATCCCAAAAAGTGCGTCGTAGTCCGGATTGGAGTCTGCAACTCGACTCCATGAAGTCGGAATCGCTAGTAATCGTGGATCAGAATGCCACGGTGAATACGTTCCCGGGCCTTGTACACACCGCCCGTCACACCATGGGAGTGGGCTGCAAAAGAAGTAGGTAGTTTAACCTTCGGGAGGACGCTTACCACTTTGTGGTTCATGACTGGGGTGAAGTCGTAACAAGGTAGCGCTAGGGGAACCTGGCGCTGGATCACCTCCTTATACGAAATGGATAGTTTGCTTTTACTTTTAAAAAGTGAAGACAAATGAGTCACGATGAGTGTCCACACAGATTGATATGGTTTATATTTCAGAGCAAAAATTGGTTCTGCATAAAGTGCTGAAACGATTTATGTGGGGCTATAGCTCAGCTGGGAGAGCGCTTCGCTGGCAGCGAAGAGGTCATCGGTTCGATCCCGATTAGCTCCACCACTAGCTATATTGTTTCCGCTTTTTGCAAAACATTCTACAGTGTCCCGTTCGTCTAGAGGCCTAGGACACCGCCCTTTCACGGCGGTAACAGGGGTTCGACTCCCCTACGGGATACCATCTTTAAACACTCTCTTGAGAGTTTTTAAAAATGGTTACTTCATTAGAAGTGATTCGCTCTTTAACAATTTGGAAAGCTGACAAATCAAATTTATTCCTTAGTGAATAAGATTTGATTGTAAAGTTCTCAAAGTATTCTTAATTGAATACTCCAACTGTTTGTTTTCATTTTTTAAAAATGAAAGTAAACGAACACATTCAAGTGTTCTTGGGTTTTGTCTTACTGTTTAAGTAAAACAAAACATATTTGAGTCCGGCAAAATCGAATGCTATCTCGCTCATTCAAATAATGAGATAGCGACTTTGGTTGTTTAACGTCAATTCGAAACTTCTTCGGGTTGTATGGTTAAGTGACTAAGCGTACACGGTGGATGCCTTGGCAGTCAGAGGCGATGAAGGACGTATTAACTTGCGATAAGCCCAGATTAGGTAGTAAAAACCGCTTGAGTCTGGGATTTCCGAATGGGGAAACCCACGTGCATAAGCACGTATCGTTATGTGAATACATAGCATAACGAGGCGAACCGGGGGAACTGAAACATCTAAGTACCCCGAGGAAAAGAAATCAACCGAGATTCCGAAAGTAGCGGCGAGCGAAATTGGACTAGCCCTTAAGCTATTTATGCGTCAGGTGAAACTTCTGGAAAGTTGTGCGATACAGGGTGATAGCCCCGTAACCGGCAACGCATTTATAGTGAAATCGAGTAAGGCGGGACACGTGATATCCTGTCTGAATATGGGGGGACCATCCTCCAAGGCTAAATACTACTGACTGACCGATAGTGAACCAGTACCGTGAGGGAAAGGCGAAAAGAACCCCTGTGAGGGGAGTGAAATAGAACCTGAAACCGTGTACGTACAAGCAGTAGGAGCCCACTTGTTGGGTGACTGCGTACCTTTTGTATAATGGGTCAGCGACTTATATTCAGTGGCAAGGTTAACCATCTAGGGGAGCCGTAGGGAAACCGAGTCTTAACTGGGCGTTCAGTCTCTGGATATAGACCCGAAACCAGGTGATCTAGCCATGGGCAGGTTGAAGGTTGAGTAACATCAACTGGAGGACCGAACCGACTAATGTTGAAAAATTAGCGGATGACTTGTGGCTAGGGGTGAAAGGCCAATCAAACCTGGAGATAGCTGGTTCTCCCCGAAAGCTATTTAGGTAGCGCCTCGGACGAATACTACTGGGGGTAGAGCACTGTTAAGGCTAGGGGGTCATCCCGACTTACCAACCCTTTGCAAACTCCGAATACCAGTAAGTACTATCCGGGAGACACACGGCGGGTGCTAACGTCCGTCGTGGAGAGGGAAACAACCCAGACCGCCAGCTAAGGTCCCAAATTACTACTAAGTGGGAAACGATGTGGGAAGGCTCAGACAGCCAGGATGTTGGCTTAGAAGCAGCCATCATTTAAAGAAAGCGTAATAGCTCACTGGTCGAGTCGGCCTGCGCGGAAGATGTAACGGGGCTAAGTAGTAAACCGAAGCTGCGGCAATGCACTTTTAGTGCATTGGGTAGGGGAGCGTTCTGTAAGCCGTTGAAGGTGTGTTGTAAAGCATGCTGGAGGTATCAGAAGTGCGAATGCTGACATGAGTAACGATAAAGGGGGTGAAAAACCCCCTCGCCGGAAGACCAAGGGTTCCTGTCCAACGTTAATCGGGGCAGGGTAAGTCGACCCCTAAGGCGAGGCCGAAAGGCGTAGTCGATGGGAAACGGGTTAATATTCCCGTACTTCTTACAATTGCGATGGGGGGACGGAGAAGGCTAGGTGGGCCTGGCGACGGTTGTCCAGGTTCAAGTGCGTAGGCTTAAGAGTTAGGTAAATCCGGCTCTTTTTAAGGCTGAGACACGACGTCGAGCTACTACGGTAGTGAAGTCATTGATGCCATGCTTCCAGGAAAAGCCTCTAAGCTTCAGATTGTAAGGAATCGTACCCCAAACCGACACAGGTGGTCGGGTAGAGAATACCAAGGCGCTTGAGAGAACTCGGGTGAAGGAACTAGGCAAAATGGTACCGTAACTTCGGGAGAAGGTACGCTCTCGACGGTGAAGTCCCTTGCGGATGGAGCTATTGAGAGTCGCAGATACCAGGTGGCTGCAACTGTTTATTAAAAACACAGCACTGTGCAAAATCGTAAGATGACGTATACGGTGTGACGCCTGCCCGGTGCCGGAAGGTTAATTGATGGGGTTAGACTTCGGTCGAAGCTCTTGATCGAAGCCCCGGTAAACGGCGGCCGTAACTATAACGGTCCTAAGGTAGCGAAATTCCTTGTCGGGTAAGTTCCGACCTGCACGAATGGCGTAATGATGGCCACGCTGTCTCCACCCGAGACTCAGTGAAATTGAAATCGCTGTGAAGATGCAGTGTACCCGCGGCTAGACGGAAAGACCCCGTGAACCTTTACTACAGCTTGGCACTGAACATTGACCCTACATGTGTAGGATAGGTGGGAGGCTTTGAAGCGCAGTCGCTAGATTGCGTGGAGCCGTCCTTGAAATACCACCCTTGTAGTGTTGATGTTCTAACGTCGACCCCTTATCGGGGTTGCGGACAGTGCCTGGTGGGTAGTTTGACTGGGGCGGTCTCCTCCCAAAGCGTAACGGAGGAGCACGAAGGTGGGCTAATCACGGTTGGACATCGTGAGGTTAGTGCAATGGCATAAGCCCGCTTGACTGCGAGAATGACAATTCGAGCAGGTGCGAAAGCAGGTCATAGTGATCCGGTGGTTCTGAATGGAAGGGCCATCGCTCAACGGATAAAAGGTACTCCGGGGATAACAGGCTGATACCGCCCAAGAGTTCATATCGACGGCGGTGTTTGGCACCTCGATGTCGGCTCATCACATCCTGGGGCTGAAGTCGGTCCCAAGGGTATGGCTGTTCGCCATTTAAAGTGGTACGCGAGCTGGGTTTAGAACGTCGTGAGACAGTTCGGTCCCTATCTGCCGTGGGCGTTGGAAGATTGAAGGGGGCTGCTCCTAGTACGAGAGGACCGGAGTGGACGAACCTCTGGTGTTCGGGTTGTCATGCCAATGGCATTGCCCGGTAGCTAAGTTCGGAATCGATAACCGCTGAAAGCATCTAAGCGGGAAGCGAGCCCTGAGATGAGTCTTCCCTGATACTTTAAGTATCCTAAAGGGTTGTTCGAGACTAGAACGTTGATAGGCAGGGTGTGTAAGCGTTGTGAGGCGTTGAGCTAACCTGTACTAATTGCCCGTGAGGCTTAACCATACAACACCCAAGAGGTTTTGATGGACTCAAAGCAAGAACAGATTGAATGTGTGAGAACGAAAACAGCTTTCCGAATGATTGTTTTTAGGTTGAATTAGACCTGAAGACAAAAAGAATTTGCTTGGCGACCATAGCGATTTGGACCCACCTGATTTCCATTCCGAACTCAGAAGTGAAACGAATTAGCGTCGATGGTAGTGTGGGGCTTCCCCATG
>NZ_ABGR01000021.1 GCF_000171815.1 Vibrio sp. AND4
GTGGTGAAGTTAACACCTCTTCTGTACGTGTTGGTGATGAGGTAGTGAGCAGTAATGACGACAGAGCTTTAATGATCACAGGAACTATTGAAGCTGAAGTATCTGAACAAAAAGCCAAAGAAATTGCAGAACAATTCAACCTCGAATTTGTTGGGTATGTAGATGGTTTTGCATTGCTTAATGCAGACAAAGGCACAGACATTGTCGAATTAGAAAAAGCGTTAAATAGTAAGGTGGAAACTCCTGTAAGAATAGAGTTGAACCCTCAAGATCTTATGCCTCAATAAAGTGATCAGCTTAAGGTTTATTAATTTAGGTTGTGTTGCAAAGTATCACTTAACGTAAGCACACTTAATCTGAACTAAAAAATCAAACCCCAGCTAGCGCAAGTTTACTGCTTGCGCTAGCTTTTTTGCGGAATGCCATGAGGCTTTTATTCTAGGCTTATTAAATAAAGTGCTTTTTCTTCCTGGTTCTTATTGAGGTTGGTGGTGCAGTTTGGAGTAAGAAATAGAAACTGAGCGTTAGCTATTATGAACAAATACGAAATGATATCTAGTGATATGAATCACCCATAATAAAAAACCAGTTGGCATCTACCAACTGGTTTCGACATAAATAGACTAAAGTGACTTTAAACGCATTCAGATGCTCAAATTAATTGACGCAAATGCTAAAGTTCTTTGTTGTATTTTCTTCTTCATAACTACCACCACCGATGGATAGATTTCTACTGATATGATGGTTGATCTTATCTGTATGCGTACTTGTCCAATATTTAGCCTTAGAAGTCGGCCAACCATAAGCAAATCCCAAACTACCGATCGTTTTTTCAATCATAATTAATTGTTTTTCTGTGACAAGTTTTTTTCCAGCTTCTTTGCAGCTTTCATTCGCGCTTTGCCATTCTTCAACTCCCCAAATGTTATCATTTTCGAACACAAATTTGCTTGTATCCCCATTAGTCATTAGTGGAGATAAACTAAATGTAAGTTCTCTTAGTTTAAATTCTGTCTTAAAAGGAAAGCTGGTTAAGTATAATGTGTTACTTTGTATATCATTAGTTAAGCTTATTGCTGTCAGCTCTGCAGGTCCTTGAGTCAGACCAATAGCCTCGATCGTATTCTTGTCTTCTTTTTGAATGAACGGATTTTTTAATTCTGGCTGTTCTAATTGCCAAGAAACACGTTTAGTTATGTCGAAAGAGAGTTTATCCAGCTTGTCACCAACACTATAAACCCCAATTGCTTTAAAGGTACGGCTTTTGTAGAGTGGGATCTCGGTTGGATTTGGATAGTTATGAATTTCAGAAATCGTAATCTTTTCTAATTTTCCTGGGGAGATAACAAATTCTTTTGACGATTTATTTTTTTTATCTGTAGTTTGTACTGTGACTGATGCTCTACCAAAATATGTCGATGGAAGAAAAGTGTTGCTATCTACTTGTTTTAAAGATTCTTCATCTGAAGTGGACCAATTAACAAAAGGGGTCAAATCTGCGGCAATGCTCTCTGAGCTATCTGACTCTAAAAGATAATGACCCACTGCATAAAGACTGGTCTCTATACCACTAATTAATTTTTCTGATTTATTAGGGCTAACAATCTCAATATTACTTAATGTGGCATTAGCAGTGGTGAGTTCTTGTGGGTTACTCTCAAGATTGAACATCTTAGCAGAGATAACTGCTGAACTATTGGCTGTTCTACTGTAAGCAGTGAAAACATTACTATTGTTCTTATTATAGAAAATATCAGGATTACTTGAAGTCCATTTTACATCTTTTGTAATATTAATAGAATGACTGGCTTGGCTATTATCTGGATCTTGATATACGCCAAAGGCAGTAAACTTTCTGCTTGTTCCATATAAAACGTTCTTTAATTGTGTTTCTTTTTTAGAGTCTGAGCCCAATCCAATGACTATTTTTTTTAGCTGACTATTGGTTATTTCTAATGAAACAGTGTTACTTCTAATGCCACAGAAAGTCGTGTTTAAATAACTTATTTCACCAAAAGAACCGACAGCTCTAAATCGATTTTTTTCATAAATATCCTGAGCAAAACTGGTGTTATCTATCATCCATGATACATAACCTTTACCATCACGTTTTGAACCATCACTCCACTCAACGATACTTTCTAATGTTATCGATGTTCCTTTTGGAACATATAGTATCTGATTATTATCAAAATCTTCTGGTTTGATGCTAGGTGATAGAGTAATAGAAATAGGCTTTAAAATTGAGATTGGCCAAGTAGACGTAATATCATTTATCTTAGCGACAATATTTGTCTTACCAATTTTATGTGTCTTTAATTGAGCGGAACTATCAAAACTTGCTAAAGTTGGATTAGCACTTATCCATTGCACTGCAGATGTAATATTACCATGACTACCATCATCATAATATCCGATAGCTTTAAATGTAACTATTGTATCTGACAATGCCTCATGATAAGCCAGAACGTTATTCTCTGAAACTCTTTCTATAGTGATTCTTTCTAATTTTTTTTCAGTTGGGCCATCGTTTCCATCACTGCCACCACTACTACTACCGCATGCAGTTAATAACGGGGCGATAATGATTAAAAGACATATTAATGAAATAGCGTTCTTAATCTTTTCTATTATGTGTTGTGAAAACATAAGCAAAATGACTTCTCATTGATGAATTAGAATACAGAATTTTATATTGCTTAGTTTTTGACGAGTAACAAGATCAGGACGATAAATAGCAGAAATAAGACGCTTATATCTATTTGTATGTAATTATTTGCAATCATAAATGTGCTGTTTTTGTTATTTTTATGTTGTTATGTTGTTATGGTGTTTGGCTTTTGTTCTGTCAATGTAAATGTAAATAATGTAAATTAATAATAATGATATTTATTATCATTATTGTTGGGTTTACTATTACTGACTCTTAAAACACACGATCTTCCTATTATGACAAATAAAACATATTTAGCAGTGCTTATCGCTGCCACTTTCTCTGCAAATTCCATTGCTACAGAAAACGACGGTGAAAAGGTTACAGTCTGGGGCACTCAGATTTCTAACAGTTCTGAATCGCTGCTGGCGAGCGACATTGAAATGAAACAAGGAGATCACCTAAGTGATTTGCTTCGCGATCAGCCTGGCGTTGATGTAGGTGGCACTCACTCTTTGAACCAAGGGGTAAATATTCGTGGCGTTAGCGAACTGGACTTAGACATTACGTTGGATGGTGCGAGTCAAAACAATAACGTTTTTCATCACGCGGGTAACTTACTTATCAATGCTGATATCATAAAAGCAGTCGATATCAGAGTTGGTAATAATTCTGTGTTGAATAGTGGTTTGGGTGGCGGTGTCGCTTTCGAAACAAAAGACGCACGAGATTTACTTCGTGGTGATGATAAGTTTGGCACTCGTATTTTTTCTGGAATGGCGTCAAATGACTATTCTCACACCTCGGCAGCTGCTTTTTCTGAACTCAGCGAAAATGTTGACGCGTTGGTGTATTACAGCGTGATTTCTCGTGACAATCCTAAAGATGGCGATGGAAATGAAGTCCTTGGTCGCGATGGTAAAACGCAAAACGTTCTTGCGAAAGTGGGTTGGGATGCCAACGATCAAAACCGATTTGAATTAAGTTACGATTATCTAAAAGACGCAGGTGACTACACGATCAAATCGAATATGGGAATGAATGGTAGTAATTGGCACGAGAAATACATCCGTCCAATCGAGTATACCCGCGATACGGTTGCTCTTAATCATGAACTGGCACTTGCAAATACAGATGTTCACTCGACTTTATACTATAACGAGATGAGCTACACCAGTAAGCGTAAGGGTGCACCAATTAATGAGGGGCGCACAGAGGTTTACGGCTTAAAAGTGTTGTCTGAAACCAACCTCGAAGTAGCCTCTATGCTTCACACTGTGCGTTATGGTCTAGAAGGCAAGACCGAAGAATCTAAGGAGCTTTTAGGCGGGAAACCTCTACCCAACAGCAAAGAAACGGCAAAGTCGTTCGCATTGTATGTTGAAGATGAAATTCAGCTTACTCAAGATTGGTCTGTGACTCCGGGTGCCCGATACAATCGCTACAAAGTTGATATGTTAGCATCGGATAAGACGTTTAAAGACACAATCTTCGGCCTATCAAGTAAGTACATCCTTTCTAAAAATTGGAGTATTCAAGCGAGTGGTACAGAACTGTTTAAAGGGCCTGCTCTATCAGGTTCGTTTTTGACCTCTAGCTCGTCGTACAACCCAGATCTAAAACCTGAAACCGGGGTTAACTATGAAGCGTCGATTGCTTACCAGAATATGGACCTTGCTGGCCTAGACACATTGGGTTTCTCACTAACCGTGTTTAACACGCAGATTAATGACTACATCGACGATACAATGACAGGTAAAGCATCGCCAACTAAGCCATACCGTAATTTGGGTGATGTTGATATTGTTGGTTTTGAATCTGCCATGATTTTACAACGTGACCAATTTAACGGTCGTCTAACCTATGCACACTCTGACTCCGAATTTAAGAACGTAGCACTAAACAGTGGTCTTGAAAAAGGTCAGTCACTTGAAGATGAGGTCGGCGACAGCATCTCTCTTAACTTGGGATACACATTCCCGAGTGTCGGGGTTGACGTAAACTGGACGAGTTTGGTAGCGCTAGATCTTAAAGGTAAGGTCAATTCTGACTCGGATAAAAAAGGCTACAACGTTCATGGCATCAACATGCGTTGGATTCCGACGACCAATGAAGACGTTACTGTGACAGCTTCAGTTGATAACATTTTCGATGCGCAGTACGCATCTCACGCATCTCATGATTTTGGCTATATCGATTATGAACCGGGCAGAAATGTCCAACTCTCTCTAGCATACCAATTTTAAAAGTAAGTAAGGTTCGTTATATGAGCAGCTTGTTTTATCTTATGAGCTGCTCGTTTTGGTGAACTAAACATTGGTTTTTTTGTATTGAAACGCCCTAAGTCACTTGGCTTGGGGCGTTTATCATTAAAACCAAGTTACCGAGTGTTATTACCAGATGGCATGATCAGTTATTAAGTGAGACTGATTGAATTGAACGTACAAAAAGCCCACCTTCACTTAAGTGGCTCAGTGAAGGTGGGCTTTTTAATATCCGGTGTTTGACAGAGTGCTTAGAACTCTTTTGGAGCAAAACCTGTCATTACGTCTAGACGTAACTCTTTACCCACTTTTGTTAATGGGTGAACGATCACTAGCCCCCGCACACGCTTCTTAAGTTTGCCGATGTCAGCTTGTTCCGCTTTCGTGATCTCACGAGAGAACGGCAAATCAAGTATGCTCTTGCGCTCTTTATTCAGCTCGTAGGTTTGCTTATGCTTAAGCTGGCTGAGTTTCTTGTTTAGATCGTCAATTTCGTTGGTGAACTTAGTAATCATGCCATGATCACCACGAGAACGTGCCGCATCCAGTTTGCGTTGGCATGTATCTAAACGGTTATGCAGATTTTGAATGTCGGTTTTTATGCTCATGGTAATTAGACTCAAATTTTTAATGGTCGGGGAGTATAGCATAGCTGAAATTCAACGCTCTACTATACTGCCTCGAACGATTGATTTAGTTGATCAGTTCGTTACCTGAAGTCTTGTTTGTGAAGAAAGCTTCGATGTTATTAAGGGTTACAGAGGCGATGTTGTGCAGTGCTTCATTGGTTAAGAATGCTTGGTGTCCAGTGAACAATACGTTGTGGCAAGCAGAGAGGCGACGGAACACGTCGTCGACAATCACGTCGTTTGATTTGTCTTGGAAGAACAAATCTTTTTCATTGTCATAGACATCCAAGCCAAGTGCGCCAATCTTGCCTTCTTTCAACGCTTCAATAGCAGCGACTGAGTCGAGTAATTCGCCACGGCTGGTATTAATGATCATCACACCATCTTTCATTTTCGAGAAGGACTTTTCATTCAGAAGATGATGGTTTTCTTCGCTCATTGGGCAGTGGAGAGAAATGACATCGGCCTTTGCGTAGATCTCATCAAGTGAGCAATATTGAGCGTCCATTTCCAGCGCTAGTGGGTTTTCATAGGGGTCGTAGCACAGCACTTCCATCCCTAGCCCTTAAAGATACGCACTGCCGCGATACCATTTTTTCCGGTACCGACCACACCGACGGTTTTTCCGTGGAAGTTAAAACCCACCAAGCCCTCTAAGTTAAAGTTGGCATCGCGAGTGCGTTGGTACGCTTTGTGTAGGCGCCTATTTAAACACATCATCATACCGACCGTGTGCTCTGCTACTGCTTCTGGCGAATAAGCAGGTACGCGGACCACTTGCAGACCCAGCTCTTTCGCTGCTTCTAAATCTACTTTATCGAAACCAGCACAACGCATGGCGATCAACTTAGTGCCACCAAGAGACAGTTGCTTGAGTACTGGAGCGGATAAATCGTCATTAACAAATGCACACACCACTTCGCAACTTTGTGCCATTTTGGCCGTCTTTGAGGTTAATCGAAAATCGTGGTAATGGAATTCAAAGTCGCGATGATTTTTTATTTTTTTGAAAGACGCTTCGTCGTAGGATTTTGCACTGAAAAAAGCGATGTTGAGCATAGTACCCTCCCTGTTAGTGCAGGATTTGAAAAGTAATCGCCTTATAAAGTAATCCAAGTTGGTCACGAAGAGTAGCGAAATTTGCACACATTCAATTTGCTTTAGAATCACCATCTGACTAGCATGGGCTCTCTTTTCGTTTTCCCTGCGAGTGGGTCAGTTAGGCGTTCAGTCGATGTCAGTAAAATGGTTGTCTTTAATCTTGTGTTGTATGTTTGTATCTGGTGTTCAAGCGGGCGTCGACTTGGTCAAAGTTGATAAGTCAAAGCGCAGAATGTACCTAATAGAGAATGGCGAAGTCGTTAAAGAGTTCCGCATCGCCTTGGGGTCAAACCCGAAAGGGCACAAACAAGAAGAGGGAGATAATAGAACGCCGGAAGGGGACTATACGCTAAACTACGTTATTAATAATTCCGCTTTCTATCGCTCTGTTCATATCAGTTACCCAGACGCGATCGATCGTTTGGAAGCGCAGCGAAGAGGTGTTTCTCCTGGCGGCGCGATTAAAATCCATGGCTTAAAAAATGGTGAGACTCAAGCACCCCAGTTTATTCAGAGTTTTGATTGGACAAATGGTTGTATCGCGATCACCAACCAAGAAATGGATGAATTCATCAGGCTGGTACAAATGGGAACCCCAATTAGTATTGAATGGTAGGGGCTCCTCTTGTGATGTGATTCTTGGGAATCAATATCTTATTACTTCTGCATAAAGCGGCTTGGATGGTCACTAAAAATACCATCTAATGTGGGTAGGTGTTTTAGTTTGTTGGGATTGTTTACGGTATAACACATCACCTTATAACCCGCTTGTTGCAGTTGCTTGATTTGACGAGAGCGAACCCAGTTAATATTGAGGTTACAGCTATACGCATTCACTTCCTCAAGTAGTAATCGGTCTTTACGAGACAAGAACTCACTCAGGACTCCCAGCTTATAGTCCTCACAGTGCGTGTGCAGAGCCCTGATAACCTCATGGCTAAAGCTCGATAAAAGGACCTGGTCTTTCGCAAGTGGACCTTGTCGCAGAGTTTGACTGACCATTCGGGCAATTTCCTCAGGCGAATGATGATCGACTTTCACTTCGATATTCAGATTTAGACTATTCTCTGCGGCAAGTTCCAATAACTCAGGAAGAGTCATGATGGATTCATGGGCAAATTCATTGCTGAACCACCGACCAAAATCTAACGCTTTGAGCTCAGATAATGTCATGCAATCAACGCGACCCTTGCCATTACTGCAACGGTTAACAGTATGGTCGTGGCAAACAACGAGTACGTTGTCTTTGGTTGGCTGCACGTCAACTTCAACCCAAGTCAGCCCCATATCAATAGCAGCTTGAATGCTGACTTGTGTGTTTTCTGGGTATTTACCTGCCACTCCTCGGTGACCAATCAATAGCGTTGTCATCTGCGTCTATTCTCAACAAGAAACTGCCAAGAATTGTACTCCTTTTTTCTGTTTATCATAACGTCTTAATTCATGGGCATTTGTATTGAATCAGTGAAAATATGGTTTTTTAAAGGGTTGTATAAAATAAATCGATAAACCCATTGGAAGTGGTTTTTTGTCGCGTTTTTCGACTTAAAAACCACATAAACGATGCTTGTTTAATGTGTAAATGAGTAATAAAATGCGAACCATTATTATTTGAGTGGTAGTTAAGCATGTCTCGAGTGTTGATAGTAGATGATGACGTTCCGTTGTGTGACTTGCTAGAAGCGGTATTACAGGAAGAGGGGTATATCGTCTCTTCTGTTCATTGTGGTGAAAGTGCACTGCACTATATGGAAAAAGCCTCGGTTGATCTCGTACTTCTTGATGTGATGTTGCCCAAGCTTAATGGTATTCAAGTTGCCCGTCGTATTTGCCAACGCTTTGCTACCCCCATTTTGATGCTCTCGGCGCTCAATGATGAAAACTCAATGCTTGGTGGCTATCAAGCGGGTGCTGATCAGTATATCGGTAAGCCGTTTAACGTTGCAGAACTGTTGATGCGCATTAAAGCAATTCTTCGCCGCGTAGGCCTAGAGCGCCAAAGGCAAGCAATGTGCAATACGGTTCAAAGTATCAGTAGTCAGTTGAACAGCTTACCTTTGACGAGTACGGAAGCCGACTTACTCAGCTATTTAGTGAAGAACCAAGGTCTTGCTATCTCTAAAGCCGAATTACAGACCCAGGTTTTGAAAAAAGAGCTAAGTCCATTTGATCGCAATCTAGATATGCATATCAGCAACATACGCCGAAAGTTGGTGGAAGCTGGCTTATCTAAACAGCATATAAAAACGTTTCGTGGAAAAGGTTACAGTTACTTAGAGGTGGTCACGAGTTGATGAAATTCGTGTGTCCAACCTATGTAGTGAATCGCAGAGACAGTCTTGCTTTTCAGCTCTTTAGTTATATGACTGCTATTGTGATTAGCATTTTGGCTGTTCAAGCCGTCGCTGAACAAGCATTGGTGAAAGCGATGCTCAAGGTACCAGCGAGTGTAAAAGCTGAAATGTTAGAACTTGCCCATCAAGCGAATATCTTGATTGAGGAAGGCGACATGGATGAACTGGCGGATTGGGCAAACGCACAACGCTTCTATCTGTTTGCGCTCGATGAAAATCAACATCCGCTGACACATCGAATGATGCACCCTCACTTTGAATTTAAACTGAAATTCAAAAGGCGCCTAGATGAGCACCTAGAAGATCGCGTCAGCCGGCCAATAATCAGTATTCCTTTAGTTGGTAACAACAGCTTGATGATCGAATTGCCGCATCGCTTGCATCCCGCACATGATTTCATTATTTACTTTTCTGTCCTAAAGGTCGTGATTGCAGGCGTGATATTGGCGCTGTTCTCATTACTAATGGCACGTAATCTACAGCAGCCTTTGGACCGATTAAGAGAAGCGAGCAAGAAGCTCTCTAATGGTGATTTTAACGTCAGTGTGGTGAATGAATTGAAATCGAACACGCGAGAGTTTAATGAACTTGCTCAAGATTTTGATCACATGACCAAAGAGATCCATTCGTTGGCCGAAAAACAGCGCCGATTGATTCGGGATGTTTCCCACGAACTGCGAACGCCGCTTGCTCGGCAAAATCTTGTATTACACCTTTTACGAAAACGTGTCGGTGACAGCGAACAGGGCTTAGTGGATAGGATGGAAGAGGAAGCGAATGAACTTAATCATCTTATTGGCGAGATTCTGGAATTCAGTCGATTAGAGAATGCTCGCTACGATACCGAGCTAAGGAGCAGTGATCTCGAGGTTTTACTTGCTCCTCAAGTGGAGCGCTGCAAGATCGATTTAACTGCTCAGCAGACGCTGTCATTCGCTTCTGAAGCGGCAAGACCCAAGGCTCAATGTGATGACACTTTAGTGGTGCGATGCTTAAACAATCTGATTGGTAATGCAATTAAGTATGCGGGCAATGACGCTCAAATAAGCGTGCGTTTATCCAATAAAGCCTCTGGTAAGCACCGCTACTTGGTCGTGACGATCTCGGATAACGGGCCGGGTATCCCAAAGGACAAGTTGTCCGATATATTTGACCCATTTACCCGATTAGATGCTTCTCGCGACAAGAAGCTGGGGGGCTATGGCTTGGGGTTAGCGATAGTCAAAGAGTCGATGAGAATGATGGGGGGCAAAGCCATCGCATCCAATCGACCAGAGGGAGGACTTGCAGTGACGTTACTGTTTAGGCAGTAAGCTAATTTGAGTGATAGTGTGATCCAAATCTTATTCGTAAAGTAAACTCGCCACGACTGCTTTACAAACTTTTGCAAATGCAAAGAATGTAAATTTAATGAAAATGGTAATGGTTGTCATTTATATTCACTGCCGAAATAATTAAAAGGGAATCACATCAAAGAATGTGCGACCTGATAACAGTCGGAGTGAAAGGATATGTTTACTAAGAGCCAATTGGCGTTAGTGATCGGTGCGGTTCTTGCAGCACCTGCAGTGGCAGAAGTTAAAACAACGGACGAAAATTTAGTCGTCGAAGGCCGTGAGTTTGGTTACAAAGCGGATACCAACAGCACTGCAATGCGTATGGAAATGACGCAACTGGAAACACCAGGGCAAGTTGCAGTAATTGACGAAACTGTCATCGATGAGCAGCGTGCAAGTACACTAGGTCAGGTTTTGCAAAATGACGCGAGTGTTAGTGCGGGTGGTACAGGCCGTAACCGTGAGCGCTTCTCACTGCGTGGTTTTACACTTAGCAGCTCAGATGGCTTTCTGCGCGATGGTCGTCAGCACTGGTCTCACTACCGTCAACCTATTGAGCTTTTAGAGCGTGTTGAAGTTCTTAAAGGCCCCTCTGGTCTACTTTACGGTAAATCTGAGCCGGGTGGCCTTGTGAACATGGTTTCTAAGAAGCCAACAACGGAAACACAAGTTAGCTTGAGCCAAGACATAGGCTCAAATGATCACTCACGTACGGTACTGGATGTGAGTGGCGCACTGAATGAAGAAAAGACGCTACGTGCACGCGGTATTCTTGCTAAAGAAAGCTACAGCTCATGGCGTGAATACGGCGATGGAACCAAGCCACAAACTGAGCGCTTTGTTGGTGGTGTGGTTGCAGAATACGATATTACTGAAAACGTGATGGTTTCTGCCCATTACGACCGTACCAAAGATGACGGCAGTGTGGATTCTGGTGCTTATATCGTCGATGGCAAACCAGTCCGTGGCGACAAGTACATCTGGGATGCACAGTGGTCAAAAATTGACAACGATGTAGAAAATTACGGCATCGACATCAATGCGCAAGTGACAGATAACGTAAACGTAAAAGCGGGTTATAACCGTCAAGATTTCAACCGCTTTGATGTGGAATCCTATCCGAATTTCGAGACATACGAACAAAACGGTAAGATTAAGCATAAAGGTAATGATCGGACGGATAACTGGGTATTTGATACCGCGTATTTAGATGTAACCACAGGTTTCTCTCTGCTTGGAAGCGATAACACCCTTTTGGTTGGCGCAAACTATTTGGATTATAGCTACGATAAATTTTCGGTGAAGCATATAGGTGCAAGTGTCCCGCCGGGTCAAACGGTACCAAAACCGGAATATGGCAGTTCTAGCAAGTCGCCGACTAGCAAGTACGAAACCTGGGGTATCTACGCGCAAAATATGATGACAATTAACGATCACTGGCAAGTGCTTGCTGGTGTTCGTTACGATGAAAAGCGCAGTAAGACATTAACAGAAAACCAAGTGTCACCAAAGCTAGGCGTGATTTTCCACCCAGCAAGCAACGGTTCGGTTTACGTTCAGTATTCTGAAAGCTTTATGCCACAGGGCGAAGTATCTAATGGCCGTAAACTTTATACAAACGATGGTGAAGAGCTAGAAGCAGAACGTGGTGTATCCTACGAAGTGGGTACTAAGTGGGAACTGTTTGATGAGCGTTTATACCTAACAGGTGCGTTGTTTGACATTACTTTGGAAAATGTTCGAATAGATGTTAATGACCCAAACAACCCAGGCATGGAATTAGCGACGCAAGATGGTGAGCAAGTACACCGCGGTGCAGAAATCCTAGCGCAGGGCTTTGTAACTGAAGAGCTTTCACTAACGGCTTCTGCAATGTACCTAGATGCTGAAATTACGGAAAGTGCGGATTACAAAGGCAACCGCCCTTCGGACGTTCCTGAATTTTCAGCTAGTGTTTGGTCTAGCTACAAAGTTCAGAACAACACTGACGTGAACCTAGGCTTGATTTATGAAGGTGAGCGCTACGGCGACGCGGCGAACACTTTCAAGAAAGATGGGTATGCACGTATTGATATGGGTGTTGCGTACACACACAAGTATGATGAAAACTTGGATATTATCGCTCGGTTTAATGTTGAAAACGTGTTTGATACTGATTACCTAGCAGGTGGCGACAGGGACGGTGTAGTGGTAGGTGAAGGCCAAAACTACATGGCGACCATCCAGTTCAAGTACTGATAACAATCTGATTTTAAAAGGGGAAGAATGGTCTTCCCCTTTAGTCGTTTTTGGAAAACAGAAATTTAACTCGTATGAATCTAATCAAATCAAGTATCGCTCTGTTGATCTCATCGGTTTTGATTCCCGTTCAAGCGGAAAATCTTAACGATGCACAAGCAGTGCAGGGTAAAACCAACCAGGCGTCGGCAGTAAGCCAAAAGCGCGTTGATGCAAGTGCAGAGAAATCTTTGTCTCTAGAAGCCGAAATTGAGCAGCTGCAAGAAGAAGTCGGCAACTTGAAGATTTATCGCGATCACCTATCGAACCTTGTTGATAGCCAGAATGATGAAGTCGCAAGTTTGAATGAGCAAATTGAGCAGATCGCTCAGACACGTCAAGGCGTAGTGCCTTTGATGTATCACATGCTCGAGGGGCTTAAAACGATCGTGGCAAATGACAAGCCCATTCGCAAAGCACAGCGTGAAGAGCGTATTGCCAAACTTGATGCCATGATGACCCGCGCAGATGTTGCGGATGCAGAGAAATTTCGTCGAATTCTAGAAGCGTACCAGATTGAAATGGACTACGGCACTAAGATCGGTGTTTACCAAGGTAAGATTGCCCTAGATAGCAAGGATCAAGTCGAAGCCGATATTCTTTACCTAGGCCGAGCTGCCCTTATCGCGCGTAGCCTGTCGGGTGAGCACTTCTGGAGTTGGTCTCAGCAACAGAAAGCATGGCAAGCGGTTGGTAATGATAAGAAAGCTGAACTCGAAACCGCATTTGCGATGGCGAACAAACAGATTGCTCCGAGCATGCTGACTTTACCCGTATCGTTAAACGTCGCGGAGGGCAAATAAATGATGAAGAAATGGCTATCGGTCGCATTGATTTCTAGCGCTGCGCTGCTACCGCAAACCACATTTGCCAGCGATACCTTGCTGCAAAAAGCACAGCAAGAAAACCGCCAACAGCAGTTACACAACGTGGCTCGTGAATCTGGCTTTAAACAAACCCAACAACAGCTGCAAGCAATGAAAAATAAGCTTGTAGCAGAGCGTGCGGCACTACAAGCAGAAGCCGACACCCTAGGTGTGACCTTCAGTGAAAATGAAGCGGAACTTGCACAGCTAGAAGAAAAACTGCGCCTTGAAACGGGCAGTTTAGGTGAGTTGTTTGGTGTCGTGCGTCAAAACGCAAAAGAACTGGAAGCAGAACTTAAGCACTCTGTTACTGGTGTTGACGCAAGCTCATATCAACAAAATATCGATGACATAGTTGCCGCTAAATCACTGCCAACATTACCGCAGCTTGAAGCGATGTGGCGCAGTATGGAAGAGCAAGTGATAGCCAGTGGGGAAATGGCGAACGTATCATTCTCATTGCTTGATGGTGAAGGCCGCAAGCAAACCGTCACTGGTGTCCGCCTTGGTTCAATGGCATTGCTCAACGATGCTGGTTACGTGAAATGGAACGGTCAACGCGGTGATGCGGTTAGCTACCTGCGCCAACCAGAAGACGGACCGACCGCAAACAGCTTTAGCTCAGGTGACATCGACTCCGTCGTGATTGACCCTTCTCGCGGTATCCTTCTAGAGCAACTGGCAAACTCGCCAACCATGGCCGATCGTCTTAATGCTGGTGGTGTCGTTGGTAAAATCATCCTCGGCTTGCTAGCGATTGGTTTGATCATTGCGTTGGTTCGCGGTGTGTCACTGGTGATTGCTCGCCAGAAAATCACCAAACAGCTTAAAAACCTAAATCAACCAGAAGATAACCCGCTTGGTCGTGTTTTGGCGGTTTACCAGAAAGACAAACACCGTAGTGTTGAGGCGTTAGAACTGCGCCTATTGGAAGCGGTAGTTGATGAGCAAACTCACCTTGAGAAAGGCTTGTCGATGCTGAAACTGCTTGCCGCCCTCGCACCAATGTTGGGCTTATTGGGTACGGTAACAGGCATGATCGAAACCTTCCAAGTGATCACTCAGTTTGGTAACGGTGACCCGAAAGTGATGGCTGGCGGTATCTCGATGGCGTTGGTCACCACTGTACTTGGCCTTGTTGCAGCGATGCCACTGCTTCTGGCGCATAACGTATTAAGCTCTCAAGCTGAAAACATTCGCAATATTTTAGAGAAGCAAGGTATTGGTCTTGTGGCAGAGCAAGCTGAGCGTGATATGCCAAAACAACAAAAAACATCGAATACTGTCGCGGAGAACGCAGCATAATGGAGCAGATCCTACTCAACACATTGGGTTTGATCAGTGAGGATTGGGCCTCGACCTTGGTGCGATTTATGCAGCAAGGCGGCCAAATTCTTTGGTGGTTGGCCGCCATAGTTGCGGTGTGTTGGTTACTGGTTATCGAGCGAATTCTTTACCTAACAATGGCATTCCCAAAGGTAAAGAAACAGCTTGGTGAGCAGTGGTCAGCAAGAGCCGATCATCACTCTTGGTACGCGCATCAAATCCGCGAAGGGTGGATTGCCAAAGCGCACACAGAACTGCGTCAAAACCTATCAACGATTAAAGTCCTTGTCGCCATTTGTCCAATGCTTGGCTTATTAGGCACGGTGACAGGTATGATTACGGTGTTTGATGTGATGGCCACACAAGGCAGCAGCAATCCAAAATTGATGGCTTCTGGTATTTCACTTGCAACTCTGCCGACGATGGCGGGTATGGTTGCAGCACTTGCTGGCATGTTCGTGCATGCACGCTTAAGCAAGGTGTGTGAACGCAAAGCCCTCCAGTTAGAACAATCTTTAAGGAGTCAGAAGTGAGACTCGGACGTAGAACCAATCGACAGGATGAAGCACAGATCGATTTAACCTCGATGCTGGACATTGTCTTCATCATGTTGATCTTCTTCATTGTGACTAGCTCATTTGTGCGTGAGTCCGGTGTGGAAGTGAATCGCCCTCAAGCATCAAATGTAGTCAGTCAAAAAGACGCGGGTATTTTTATCGCGGTAACCGCAGCAAACGATGTGTACATCGATAAACGTTTGGTGGATATCGAGCGTGTAGAAGCCACCATCGAGCATCTAATGCTTGAGCAACCAGACGCTCCGCTTGTGATTCAGGCTGATGAGCATGCCTACAACGGTACGGTCGTTAAAGTGATGGATGCAGCGAAAGGGGCTGGCGTGAAGAACATCGCATTGGCAGCGGAGAAACCTTAATGGGTAGGCTATTACTCGCGCTGCCAGCGTCAATTATGATTGCGGTGAGTTTGTTTAGCTTTATGGCGTGGATGGTCGACAAGGGGAATCAACGTGCGCCTAAGCCTTCAGAGGCGGTCCGTTTTGATATGGTGATGGTAGAAAATGAGGCTGATGTGCAACGTCGTCAGCGCTCTGTGCCTGAGCAGCCAGAACCACCACAGACGCCAGAACCAATGGATTTGTCTCAAGCGCAAACCCAAGTAGAGCCTATGAGCCAAGTGACGCCAATCAGTGCATTAGGGTTGAATACTGCGTTGGATGGGATTGCGATCAGTGCGCCGAATTTGAAGGGTACCATGGCGAATCAGCAGGCGATCATGCTTTATAGCCCAGAGCCTACCTATCCGAGTAAAGCGCTAAAACGTAAGATAGAAGGCTACGTGAAGATGCGATTTACTATTGACGCAACAGGTCGTCCCAAAGACATTGAAGTGATTGATGCTAAACCTAAGAGAATGTTCGAGAGAGAAGCTATTCGTGCATTGAAGAAGTCTAAGTATCAGCCTAAGGTGGAAAACGGTGTGGCGGTAGAACGCTTTGGGCAGACCAGAAGAGTGGAGTTCAAGTTAGCCAAATGATCAAGCCATTGTTAATTGGTGCTGTATTAAGCCTGAGTACTTTTACCACTATCGCGGATGAACTGAGTCAGTATACGGCGACTCGTGTTCAACGTGCTCATCACCTCGCGCAAGAAGAAAAGTTGCAACAAGCTATCTCCACGCTTGAAGGTCTTGACTTATCTGCGGGCTACGATCAGGCGTTTGTGGCTCGAATGCTGGGAATTTTCTACTGGCAAAACGAGCAAATTAAGCCAGCTCTCAAACAATTAGAGATCGCCGTTAATAGTGGCCTTTTGAAAGATGAGCAAGCTTGGCAAACGCGCAAGATGCTCGCAGGTATGTTGTTGAACGAGCAGCAGTTTTCTAAAGCGCTGACTCACTATTACGCCTTAAGCAAATCAGTACCTAAGTCTCAAAAAGCCCATGATATCTGGTTGCGTATTGCGCAGTCTCACTATCAGCTAAGCCAATGGAGTAAAGTACTTACTGCGATGGCTCGATACGAGAAATTTGGTCAGCCAGATGAGATGGCACCTCTTTCGATCAAATTATCTGCAGAGCTTGAACTGAAAAAATGGAAGCCGGCAATCGGCACTATCAAGCGCTTGATTACGATTGAACCTAAGCGTGTTGAGTGGTGGCGACAGTTGGTTGCGCTTTATTTGCGTGTTGATGATGACAAGCGTGCTCTCGACTCTCTGGCCCTTGCGAAATTGCAAGGTGTCGCGTTGAATCAAGATGACTTAAGACTTCTTGCTCAATTGTATGGCAAGCGCGGTATTCCGGAGCGAGCAGCGAAGGTGCTGGGAGGGTTAGATAAGATCAACTCTGACAGCAGGCTTAAAGCTCAGCAAGCCACCTACTGGCAGATCGCCAAAGAGTGGGATAAATCGATTAAAAGTTGGCGTGTTGCGGCAAAGTTGGATCGTCAATACTACTGGAATCTATCTCAACTGCTTGTGCAAGAAGGTCATTACAAAGACGCTCTGATTGCTTTGGACAAGGTTTCAGGGCGCAAAGCCGATGTTGCACTGGTAAAGACGCGTGCTTACTATAAGTTGAAACGTCTAGATGATGCGCTCGCGAATGCTAAACGCGCAAATGAGATTGAACCATCAACCCAAGCTAAAAGTTGGGTTAAGTACCTGTTTCAATTACGTAAAGCGCAAGTGAGTCAGAATAGCTAAGCCAATTGCAACTAGTGTTAACGCGAAGACCCGAGATGACTCTCGGGTCTTTTTGTCTCTAACTGTTGGGGCTGGTTCAATTTTGTTAATAAATACAATCGACCAAAGTGGTTGAATATACAGGGTTCACTACGCTTCCTCTAAACGTAAACAATGTAAATTAAATCCCAATACGAATGATTATCACCTAAATTACTGACACATTTATTGGTGATGATTGTTTTTTATGTTGCTCAAAAGCAAAGGTGTGCAAACTTGGGCACGCCGTCTGCACATCTACATTTCTATGGCGCTTTTATTGGTAACCCTGTTTTTTGCATTCACCGGTATCACATTAAATCGCCCAGAGCTGTTCGAGCGCAATGAACCTATCATCCAGCAGTACGCGCTGACTATTCCAAGTGAACAACTTTTTGTTAACGAGGAAAGCTTTCAACCCAATCGACAAGCACTACTGAGTTTTCTTACTCAAGAGGTGGACTTGCGAGGTACGCCATCAGCATTTGATGTTTACACCGAGCTGGAAGACGGCGAGTTAGTCATTGGTGAGCTTTCTTTAGATTTCAAAGGCCCTGGCTACAACGCGACAGTGTTCGTTGACATGACGACTGGTGAGGCGGAGGTTGAAACCACCCATTATGGCATTGTTGCGCTACTAAACGATCTACACAAAGGACGTAACAGTGGGGATGTTTGGAAGTGGTTTATCGATGCCACAGCCTTGCTGATGATCTTCTTCGTGTTGACTGGTGTGTGCTTGCTGCTTCCAAAGAAAAAGACACTCAGAACTTCAATGCTGTGGATGTCTTTTGGCACTGTTCTGTCACTTATTATTTATTTTGCTGCTGTGCCATAGCGGCTTATTTAGAGAGCCCCCGATGTTAAACAAAGAGCGATTATTTCGTCACCACTCCTTTTGCAAAATGGTTTTGATTGCCGCTTTGGCACCTATGTCTCTTTTGGCCGCGCCTCTACCAGATAACGCAAAAATCGATTTTGAATTCGAGCTGCCTAAAATTGATACCTCGATGTACGCACGTCCCTACGTTGCTGTTTGGGTTGAAGATGATGAGCGTAAACCCGTAAAAACCATCCAGCTTTGGGTCGGAAAAGATGAATGGTTAAAAGATATTCGCAGCTGGTGGCGCAAAGTGGGCCGTTACGATCGTGAGTTGGTCGATGCGGTGACATCAGCAACACGTCCGGCAGGTCAATATCGATTTGTTTGGGATGGCACCAATGATGATGGCCAGCGCCTTCAGCAAGGAGACTACACCCTACATATGGAAGTGGTGCGAGAGCACGGCGGCCGCAACTACTTGCGTCAAAAAATACAGTTAGCGGACAACGAAGTACGCTACCAACTCGAACCAACAGAAGAGACGGGTGTCATCACCGTCAATTACCAAGTTAAGTGATAGAAAAGGAACAATAATGAAAACCAAAATGAAAGCGGTGGCAATAGCAAGCGTAATGGCGATGGGGTTAGCTGCGACCATGACGGCACAAGCGCACCCTCGTTGGGTTCTTCCTTCTCACTTCACTGTATCGAAAGAAGGCGGCGATTGGCTGACGTTTGATGTAACCGCGTCGCATGGGACATTTGTTTTTGATAAACCAGCAGGCAGTGAGCAAGCGTTTGTGATCATGCCTGATGGACGTTCTGAGCGTCCTAACTTTGTCGTACGCGGGAAACGCCGCTCGATGTTTGACTTCTATTTCGAAGAGGAAGGCACGCACAAGGTCGCGATCAACAATCAACCGAGTTATTACACCCAGTACAAAGCGGGTCGTCGTGATACGGTGAAATGGGCGAAAGCAAGCAAAGCTGACCGGGCGAGCGTTATCCCAGAAAAAGCGCGTGATGTGGTGACTCAGCTAAGCTACACCCGTGCAGAAAGCTACATTACGGTTGGTATGCCAACAAACAAAGTACTTGAGATCGAAGGTAAGTTGCTAGAAATGAAGCCACTTACGCACCCTTCAGACATCATTGAGGGGGAAGAAGTGGTTTTCCAATTCTTCTTCAATGGGGAACCTCAACAAGGCGTTACTGCAGAAATTACTCGTGAAGGTACGCTTTACCGCAATCATCAAGAGCAAATCGATGTGGTGAGTGATAAAGATGGCAAAATCACATTTACACCGCAAGTGGCTGGGCGTTATTTGATGAAAGCCAATCATAAAGGTGAGCTGAAAAATGACCCACTGGCAGACACTACCAGTGCGAATGTTCACCTAACGTTTGAAACGCAACTTAACTAATCAAATCTTGGCTCAGTGTTTTACTGAGCCATTTTGGATACACCATGAAAAACCTTTTAACCCTAAAAGTTACGGCTATTTTGGCTGGTTTTATTTCTTTTCAAGCGGCGGCGCATTTTCCATTGATGAGTTGCCATCTAGAGCAAGAAAAAGTGGTCTGTGAAGCGGGCTATTCTGATGGCTCAACAGCGGTGGATTACGACGTAGAAATGTATGATTACGATGACAATTTGATTGCCAAAGTCACCACAGACAAGCGTTCGATTGCTGAATTTACCCATCCTCAAACAGATTTTTACCTTGTCTTCGATGCTGGCCATGAAAATCCAGTAGAAGTGGATGTGGTTGAGCTCAAAGAGAAATGATTACACAGAAAATTCGTCCAGATAATGGCAGTCGGGAAGGTAAGTGGGTTGCTCTGACTATCGCGGGTATTCTCGCTTTATCGACGTTTCTATTGCCTTATCATCAAACGGAATCTGAGCACACAGAAGCACTCGCGCATCAAGTGTTGATTACTGATCTTGAGCAAGAGGAGCTGGCCATGATTGCAGAGCTTAAACTGGCTCATGAGGAAATTCGCGATCTTCATATTGATGATGGTCAATGGCCAGAAATTACGGATCTAGAGGCGTTTTGGATTGCCCCTTTTGTTAAAGACCAAAGCTGGCAGCGCAAAGGCTCTCATCAGTGGCAAAAGCTAGATGCCGGTCTTTATATTGGTTTGAGAAAAGACGAGCAGGGCTCAGCATCAATGTTACTCGATAGTCGTCATCAACAAGCTGATATTTGGCTCTCCTCATCCGCTGCTTTCGGGCAATTGAGCGAGCTAATCCAGCAAGGTGCACGTGAGAAAAGTGGTTGGCAGCAGGTTGTCCTAATGCCTTCATCTAATGCCACTCACGGCCACTAATCTGTTGTGAGTAATAAGTCATCACGATCAACAAGTGATGATGATTAACGAGTCATTACGTTCAATAAGTAACCATCATTATGATAACAACCATGAAGAAACGCGCCTTATTACGCCGAATTCTAACAGCATGTACATTTTGGGCTGTATCGACTTCAAGCTTTGCAGAGAAGTTGAACATTGGCATTACCTTGCAACCCTACTACAGCTATGTCAAAGCGGTTGTTGGTGATAAAGCGGAGATCATCCCTTTGGTCGATGCTGGCTTTAACCCGCATAACTATTTGCCACAACCGAATGATCTAAAGCGGTTGAAGCAAATGGATGTGATTGTTGTGAATGGGATTGGCCATGACGATTTTGCACTGAAAGTCATTCAAGCAGCTCAGCGTGATGACCTAGTGGTGATAGAAGCAAACAAAGAAGTCCCTTTACTGCCCGCAATGGGGCAGTCAGTCGGCAAGGGGGCTGTCAATCCACATACGTTTGTTGGGCTGTCGACTACGATTCAAAAGGTTTACACCATTGCGAGTGAGCTGAGCAAACTTGATCCCGAAAATGCTGCTCTTTACCGTAAAAATGCGCGAAAGTACGCAAAAACCTTCCGCCTGCTAAAGCGCGATGCCATGTTGTCACTCGGGCAGTTAGACACGGCAGGCATGAAGGTTGCGACCACGCATAATGCTTACGGTTATATCCTACAGGAGTTCGGTGTTGATGTTGCCGCAGTGATTGAACCTGCTCACGGTGTTGAGCCCAGTGCTAGCCAACTGCAAGAGACGATAGAGAAGATCCGTCAATCTGGTATTGATGTGCTTTTTTACGAACTCAATATGCCTAATCGATTTGTCGATACGATCGAAGCAGCGACGGGTGTAAAGCTTTACCGTTTTTCCCACATGACCCATGGTGCGTACGACGCTAATAAGGTTGAAGTTGAAATGCGCGAAAACGTTGCAACGCTTATTGAAGCGATGAAGTTTGTAGCCAGCAAGCATACGGAGGAGAAGGCGTGATGCAAGGTCCTTCTATTTCTTTGGATGGGGTCAGCCTTAAATATGGTGACAACCTCATTTTGCAAGACATCCAGACCCAATTCGAAGCGGGGCAATGCCACATCATTATGGGGCCTAACGGCGGCGGAAAGACGTCCCTGTTGCGCTCAGTGTTGGGCTTAACCCCTTTTAATGGTGATATCTCGGTACATTGGCCAGATCCGAATCAGACGCGACAAACAGGCAAAATTGGCTACGTGCCCCAAAAAGCCATGTTTGAAGCAAGCTTACCTTTGACTGTGATGGATTTTGTATTGCTTAATCAAACTCGCGTCCCACTGTTTTGGCGTCGCAAAACCCAGCAAACTCAACACGCATTGGCTCAGTTAGAGCGTGTGGGGATGGCCGCTCGTAGTGGCCGCCGGATGGGACAGTTGTCCGGTGGCGAGCAACAACGTGTCCTGTTTGCTCAAGCTTTGCTCGATGATCCAAGTTTACTTGTGCTGGATGAGCCAACGACCGGCATGGATGAACAAGGCGTTCGTTACCTAGAGAGTTTGATTCACGAAGTGGTCTCTGAGGGGAAAACGGTTCTGGCAGTGCATCATGATGTCACGGCTGTACGTCGTCTGGATGCCCAAGTTCATGTTGTGAATCGTCAAATTGTCGCATCAGGTCATCACTCCGAAGTATTAAGTCCAGAGCGAATTGAGTCTCTGTTTAAGCACTACACCGCGAAAGTGGAGGCAGCGTAATGGATTGGTTACGAGATCTAGCTCTGCATGGTGTCGAAGCGGGTTGGTTAAGCGACAGTTTTGCTTATGCATTTATGGTTAACGCGATCGTCGCGGCGTTAATCCTTGGTCCTTTGTTGGGCGGGCTAGGCACGTTAGTGATTGCAAAGCGGTTAGCATTCTTTTCCGAAGCAGTTGGCCATGCTGCGCTGACTGGTATTGCGATTGGTGTGTTGCTTGGTGAACCACCGGAAAATCCATTTATTGGTCTGTTTAGCTTTTGCATGATCTTCGCTTTATTGCTGCATTTCGTGAGAAATCGAACCAATGTTCCGTACGATACTCTCGTTGGGGTCTTTCTTGCTCTCGCTTTAGCGGTTGGTGCGGCCTTGCTGATGTATGTGGCGCGTAAGATTAACATTCACATGTTGGAGAATGTCCTATTTGGCTCGATTCTGACGGTTACAGACAGAGATATTACGATTTTGGCGGTGAGCTGCTTAATTATCCTATTGCTGCTCATTCCGACATTCAATCGTATTTTGTTGACTTGTATCAGCCCTGATATCGCTCGTGTTCGCGGCTTTAATACCAGTTTCTACGATTATTTGTTTGTCATGATGATAACGTTGGTCACCATTGCCGCAGTGAAGATAATCGGCGCTGTGTTAGTCGGTGCATTGCTGCTTATCCCGGGAGCGACAGCCCGTCTCTTGACTAAACGAATGGGCAGCTTTGTGTTGCTTTCATCTTTGCTCGCCACCATCGCGTGCTTGATTGGGACTGTCTTACCGATGGAGCTGGAACTTCCGGTACCATCTGGCGCATCGATCATTATCGTTTCTGCCATTTTCTTCTTAACCGCGACGATGTACCGCATCGTACGAAAGACCTAGTCGGGTACCTAAATATGAATACGAAAAAGCTCATCGTCGGGTTAGGCGTAATAGCAACGAGTATCTACACACCGCTAACTGCTGCTAAAGACATTCTTACCAGTACCCCTGTCACTTACATGCTGTCACAGCAGTTAATGAAAGGCACAGGGATAGAAACGACATACCTGCCCCCAAAGCGATATGGTGTTGAACGTTTGGTTAATTGGTTTGGTAGTAAAGGTTTGCAGCAAGTGATTAAAGCTGGTCAGGGTGCAACGGTGGCAATCACGCTAGAGGCCATTTGGCATCAAGACCCTACCTTTGTCTACGCGCGTCAGGGAAACGTTCGTTTAATTGAAATTGATGCTTCTCAAGCGATTTCTCCAAGAGCTCAGGGTGTTGCAGCGTTGACACTGGACGGTGGAGAGACGTCAAAATTTGCATGGATGAACCCGACTAACTTGATTCGAATGGCCGCTATCGTGGGTGAGGATCTGCAAAAAGTGTATCCTCAATTCCAAGTCCAGATAGAGAAAAATCAACAAGGTCTAATGCTGGATGTGCGTGAGCTGATTAATCAGCAACAAGAGGTCATTTTTGAAAAAGGGATCGATTCGGTTGTATTATTGGGTGAATCGTTAGAAGACTTTGCCTCAGGCAATCAGCTGTTTGTTGTTAATCGTCAGTTTAAACCGGAATTGGAATGGTCGGAGGCAGAGAAGTTATCTTTAAAAACTCGATTTGAGGAAGATGAAACTCTGTGGCTACTTACCAGCAAACGTCCGTCAAAAATGTTACTTACACTCGTTTCAGAGGATCGCATACTGCAAATTGATGTTGTTGACCGATGGGGCAATAAAGGCATCAAAAGCGAGAAACCACTCGAACGCTGGCAGTTGTAACACGCAAAAAGCCACGTAATTTATGAAGGGAACTGAAAAGTTCCCTTTTTTTATGTGCTTGTGATCACAAAACCTGTATGGCACCACCTGTTGCATAAGAAAAAATTTGTTTCATTTATATTTCATTACTACTTTGTTATGTGTTCGTTGTGATCTATTTATTTACCTTACTTACGCGGCGAACTAATACAAGCAACTATATGGATATTGAAAATGAAAATGAAAACTCTAGCCGTTGCAGTGGCGGCACTAGCAGGTGGTTCTCAAGTATTTGCAGCAGAAATTTACAGCAGTGATGGCACATCAATGTCTATCGGTGGCCACGTATCTGTCGGTGTTGGTGAGTACTTTGAAGAGGATGTGCGTGTCCATCAGGTATCTCCTCGTATTAATGTTGGTGGCAAGCACGATATCGGCAATGGTGTGACGGTTGATGCAAAAGGCGAATGGGCTCTGAACTACCTCGATGGTGGTGAGGGATCATTTGCAACCCGCCTTGGTTACATTGGTGCGACGCATGACCAATACGGTCGCTTAGTCGTTGGTACACAGTGGTCACCATACTACGATGTGGCTGGTGTTGCGGATATGCCAATCGCATTTGCCAATGATTTCTTATATGCAAATGGCTACTATGAGCTCGGTTCTGCTCGTGCTGAAAAAATGGTCAGTTACCGCAAAGGTTTTGAGTTTGGCGAAGGTTTCGGCCTAAACCTAGGCCTAGGTTGGCAAGGTAAGAATGGTAACTTTGACGATCGTGGACAAATTGCGCTCAGCACTGAATTAGCAGGCTTTGGACTTGGCTACGTATACAGCACTGGTGACATTAGAAATGGTGCTAAAAACGAGTCGGCAACTTCTCATGTATTTTCTGCTAACTACGGTAAATACGGTTCAGGTTTATATGCAGCATTAGTTTACGGAATGAATGACTATTTCTATCTTGGTAAAGAGGAAACTTCTCAGCTAGAGGGGTTACTCGCTTATGGTGTAAACGACTGGACGTTCAGTGTGAACTACGAGTCTGTTGAAGACGAGAAATTGAACAAAACACAATTTAGCCAAACTGCTTTGCAAGCTGAGTACGCGGTTACACCGGCATTCTACACGTTCGCTGGTTACCAGTTTGACCTAGGTAATGATATTGGTGATCCAGAAAACGACTACTGGACTCTAGGTGCTCGTTACTACTTTTAATCGGTAGGACAGTTTCTACTGCCTAAACACAATCATTGTGTTCACGCCTACTTGCTTTGAGTAGGCGTTTCTCTTTCGATTGAGTTCGTCTGGTTAATAAAGAAAAGTGTCAAGATTGAAAAATGCCCGCGTAAAAGCGGGCATTGTTTTGGTGGTTCATGATTGATGATGAATCAAGCTTATTTCGTTTCTAACAAATCTAGGAAAAAAGCGTACTCTAGAGCGTCTTCTTTTAATCGTTTAAATCGGCCTGACGCCCCACCATGCCCCGCCTCCATATCGGTTTTGAACAACAAAACGTTGTCGTCTGTTTTCATTTCACGAAGTTTGGCCACCCATTTCATCGGCTCAAAGTATTGAACCTGTGAGTCGTGCAAGCCTGTTGTTACCAAAATATTCGGGTAGTTCTGAACCTTCACATTGTCGTATGGCGAATAGCTCAGCATGTAATCGTAGTAAGTTTTATCGTTCGGGTTACCCCATTCATCGTATTCATTGGTGGTGAGAGGAATCGACTCATCAAGCATGGTCGTTACCACGTCTACAAATGGGACATGTGCGCCAATACCACGGTAGAGTTCAGGTGCTTGGTTGATGATTGCTCCCATCAGTAGCCCGCCAGCAGAGCCGCCAACCGCAAACACTTTATCTTGCGCGCCGTAGCCTTCTTTAACTAGGCCTTTGGTTACATCGATAAAGTCATTGAATGTATTCTGTTTTGTTAGCTTCTTACCATCTTCATACCAAGGGCGACCGAGCATTTCTGAACCACGAATATGGGCGATGGCGTACACGAATCCGCGATCAAGTAGGCTGAGACGGGTGGAGCCGAACGTTGGCTCAATGGTTGATCCGTAGGAGCCGTAGCCGTACTGGTAGATTGGGTTAGTGCCGTCTTTTTTAAACAAGTCTTTACGGTAGACCAATGAGACTGGCACTTGCTTACCATCACGAGCGGTAACCATGATTCGCTCAGATTGGTAGTTATCGGCATCAAAATCACCCAGTACAGGCGTTTGCTTCATGATTTCGGATTTACCCGTATTAAGGTCGAAATCATAGTAAGTGCCCGGTGTGGTTAGGCTACTGTAGTAGATGCGGACTTTTGAATTATCTAGTTCGAGGTTGCCCGTAAGGTAAGCAGCAAAAGCCGTATCATTAAATTCAAGTGGGAACGCTTTGCCCGTCGATAGTTGACGAATTTTAACGGTTGATAAACCGTTAGTGCGTTGCTCATAAACGAGGTGATCATCGAACAAATCGAAATCGACAAGCTGTGTGTCGTCATCGGCAGCAATGACATCGACCCATTTTGACCGATCGTGCATCTCTTCCGCTTTCACTTTCATCAAACGGAAATTCACTGCTTGATAGTTGGTGTAAATGTAATACCAATCTCCCAGCTTAGCGATGCTGTACTCAATGCCCGTCTCTCGTGGATAGAAAGCTTCGGCTTTGGCGTTTGGATCGCTCGCATCAATGACTGACACGCCACTGGTTTCGGTACTTGAGTGCCAAATGTAAACTTGTTCTCCGTCTTTACTCTTACTCAAGAAAGTGTAAAAAGCGCTGTCAGTTTCTTCATAGATTAAGGCATCGCTTGTCTGAGGTGTGCCTAATACGTGGCGATACACTTGATAACCTAACAGGGTTTGTGGATCTTTCTTGATGTAGTAGAAGGCTTGATTGTCGTTTTGCCATGCGATTGCACTTGATGCACCTTCAATTTCATCTTTTAGATATTTGCCAGTTGTGAGGTCTTTAATTTTGATGGTGTAAATACGGCGGCTCAGAGTGTCTTCACCGTAAGCCAACATGTTTTCATTTGGGCTCACGGATAGGCCACCAATGCTAAAGAACTCATGCGCTTTCGCCAGCTCATTAACATCCAAGATAACTTGCTTATCTTTACCAGCAAAGTCTTTGGCACGAAGGTGTACTTCGTATTCGTTGTCGCCTGTCACTTCATTGGAATAGTAGTAACTGCCCTTGCGAACAGGCACCGAATTGTCATCTTTCGCGATTCGGCCTTTGATTTCTTCAAATAATTGTTGTTGTGATGCTTCAGTGTGTTTCAGTACGGTTTCTGCGTACAGATTCTCTTGCTCAAGATGTTGCAAAATCGCTGGATCTTGACGTTTGTCATCACGCATCCAGTAGTAGTTATCGATTCGGGTATCACCATGAATCGTCATAGCGTGAGGGACTTTCTTAGCAACTGGGGATCGGGTTTGTTGAGCAATAATCTGCGATTGGGAGTAGTGGTTCATGGTTGGTATTCCTTGATTGCTGCATCCGACGACAAGCGCGACCGATACGGCCAGCGTGGTTAAAGTGAAACGCATCTGTGTATCCTTATTGTGTACTTTTATCGTGCCGCTTTGCCATTTATTTATTGTGCGAGCAAGAGTACGTTAGTGTTCTTCCAGTGAATATCTTTATATCGAATGGCAAATGAATAAGTTTTGTATACGCAACTGTTGTTTTAGCAAAGATTGAGTGGGATGTTAAATGCTATTGCTAGAGGATGAGAGCTAAAGAGTCAGGTGTGCGCAACAAAAAAGGGACACACTTTTCAGCGTGTCCCCTTTGTTTTTTTAGGGTGAGAATGAGGCTACTTTTTTAAATCGCCACTGGCATTTCGTTTGAATGGTCATGTTTGCGATTAACCCAACGTAAACCTATCATTGCGATGATCGACATAGCCATCATTAAACAACCAACAGGCATTTGGTCCTGCGCTGGAAACAACGAAGCTAATAGTGTTGCGATGCCCGCACCGAGATTTTGCATCCCCCCCAAAATCGCACCACCAGTGCCTGCATGGTATGGGAATGGTGAGAGTGCGCCAGTCGTCGCTGCTGGGAACAAAATGCCGGCGCCCAAGAAGTAGATGGTTGCACCGCCAACTAAGGTCAAAGCGGTGGTTAGACCCAACAGGCCCGGAATCAGTACCACTGCTGAGCCAACCAAGATGGCCACGAGTCCCACATTCAGCGCTCGGCGTTCTGAACGACGTTGTGCAATGTAGCTCGATAGGCCTGCACCCACTAGGTAACCCGGAATCGGCAAGACAAACAGCAAGCTTACGGTGGTTGCTGGCAAGCCAAGTACGCCGCCCAGTAATACCCCAGCAGCCGCTTCAAATACTGCCACGCCAGCGAAGGTTGCAACTAATACCAACAAAAAGCCTTGGAAGCGTTTGTCGGACATGACGAACTTGTAGCTTTTTGCCACAGATTCATGTTTGCGACGTTCTTTCGGTAAGGTTTCCATCATGCTTGTCATCATAGTGATGACCACCGCGATACCAAATAGCGCTAAAAATAGGTAGCTAGAGCGCCAGCCGAATGTTTCGGTTAGGTAACCGCCTAATACAGGTGCAATTAGTGGTGAGAAAATCACACACATGCTGATCAAGCTGTTTGCTCGGTGCAGTTCTGCGCCCTCAAAGCAGTCACGAGTCAGTGTACGAGACATAGCACCACCACAACCGATCCCTAAGCCTTGGATAAAGCTGCCAGCCAGAAACCACTCGTATTCATGGGCGAATAACGCGACTAAAGTACCGAGTATGTAGATGATCAAGCCCACAACGATAATAGGTTTGCGACCAAGGCGATCAGAAAGCGGACCGTACACAAACTGCGATAAGCCGTAAGGGATGAGGTAACAGGCCATCACGGCTTGAAGCGAAGATGCTGATACCAAAAATTCTCTCGCCATATGACCGATAGAAGGCACGTACATCGTTTGAGTCATTTGACCTACGGCAGTCAGGATTGCGATTAAAAAGGTAAGTTTCGCTAATGGAAACGAGGCGGACATTTTCGTATCTCTCCCGAAGTTTAAGACGTTAAAAGCCTTAGCGCACCATATAGGAGAGCCAAGTAAACAAAGTGGTTGGGGAATCTAAGCGCGAGATATTAGAGCTTGAGTGCTGACTTATCAATCAAAAATTGTGATCTTGAGCAAGATAAAAATCTATGATTTGAATTAGAAAATCTAATCTATTTGAAAGTGTGTAGAAAAAGGAGCCGAAGCTCCCTTTGAAGTATTGTTCTGGTCTGGAACCACTTTTGTTATCCGCGATTGGAAGCGTAGGCGTAAAGCAGTTCAAGCGCGATGGTCGCACCAGCCAATGCAGTTACATCACTGTGGTCGTAGGGAGGAGAGACTTCCACCACGTCCATGCCTACAATATTCATGCCCGCAAAACCACGAATGATCTTAAGAATTTTATCTGAGTTCAAACCACCACAAACGGGCGTACCTGTACCTGGTGCAAACGCCGGATCCAGACAGTCGATGTCAAAAGTCACGTACACTGGCTTATCCGCAACCGTACGATGAATCTCTGCCAGAATCTCTGTTACTGACATGTCGTTCGCTTGCATTGCGTTGATCACATTGAAGCCGTGATCGTGTTGAGCATATTCGGTACGAATACCAATTTGTACCGAGTTCTTCGCAGAAATTAGCCCTTCTTTTGGCGCATGATAGAACATAGTGCCATGGTCGTAAGAACTGCCGTTTGCGTACGTGTCAGTGTGCGCATCGAAGTGAATCAGTGCCATTTGGCCATGGTGCTTTGCGTAAGCACGTAGGATCGGTAGCGTGATGAAGTGATCCCCACCCAAGCCGAGCATTGTCTTACCGCTCTTGAGAATTTCATTTGTCGCAGCTTCTAGGCGGTAAGTGAAATCTTCCGCATCACCACAATCGAAGACCAGATCACCTGCGTCTATCACTTTCAATTTATCAAATACGTTGAAGTCCCAAGGGAATTTTTTGCCTTCCCAAGCAAGGTTTACAGACGCACGTCGGATCGCATCTGGCCCCATACGTGCGCCAGGGCGACCAGAAGTCGCCATGTCTAGAGGAACCCCGAGCACCACAACGTCTGCGTCTACCGATACTGGGTTTTTGACGTAAGGTCGACGCAGAAACGACATAGAGTTGGAGTAGAGCGAATAATCGGTTTTAGTAAACAAATCATTCATATCAGAAATCCTCTAAATAGGTATAGCCCGCCAAACCTTGTTCGAGTTCAGCGAGGATTTGCTCTTGTTCACTGGCTTCAACACGTGCTGAAACCAATTGTTTGTAATTGTCACGAATCGCATCTACGTCGATATGAACGTAACGCATCATGTCTTCAACGCTATCACCTTGGTTGATGTAGCTGATCTCAAAGCGACCTTGTTCATCCACGTTGACTACTGCACTGTGGGTATCACCAAATAAGTTATGCATGTCGCCTAAGATTTCTTGGTACGCGCCTACTAAGAAGAAGCCCATTAGGTACGGTTTGTCTTTACTCCATGCTGGTACTGGCAATGTACTCTCAATGCCTTGACCATCAACGTAATGGTCGATAACACCATCGGAGTCGCAAGTGATATCCAACATCACCGCACGACGCTCTTCCACATCACCAAGACCAGAAAGTGGTAGAACAGGGAACACCTGATCAATCCCCCATGCATCTGGCAGAGATTGGAAAAGAGAGAAGTTTACGAAGAACTTATCCGCCAGGCGTTCGTTTAACTCATCCAAAATTGGACGATGGAAACGGTTCTTGGTGCTCATTTGACGACTAAGCTCGAAGTAAATACGTAGCGACAGCTGTTCTGCCCATGCACGTTGTTCGAGATTCAGAACGCCAGTAGCAAATTGGGAGTGGACCTCTACCAAATCGCTCTGGGTATCGTTGTAAATCTCTATCAATGCACGTGCATCTGTACCGTCTTGCAGGTTTTGCCAGTTTCGCCACATGTTTTGTAGCAAGAACGGTGCATCTGCCGCTGGCTCGAAGACTTCTTCCGGCTGGTATGTCTCATTACCAATAACATTAGAAATTAACACCGCGTGGTGTGCAGTCAAAGAGCGACCCGATTCAGAGATGATCACAGGCATAGGCTGTTCGTACTGCTGACACACATCACCTACCGTGTTAACGATATTTCGTGCGTATTCTGCTAGGCCGTAGTTCATCGAATTTGATGACTGGCTGCGTGTGCCGTCATAGTCTACTGCCAAACCGCCGCCAACATCGAAGTAATCAATGTTGGCCCCCATGGCACGTAATTCACAGTAGAAACGTGCAGATTCATTTACACCATTACGAACGTCACGGATGTTTGCCATCTGTGAGCCAAGGTGGAAGTGAACCAATTGCATGGTGCCCAGCTGGTCTTCGCGTTTTAGACGCCCAATCACGCTCAATACTTGCGATGCCGACAGGCCGAACTTCGACTTCTCACCACCGCTTGCTTGCCACTTGCCTGCACCTTGAGACGCAAGGCGGATGCGCAAGCCAAGACGCGGTGTTACGCCCAAGCTTTTTGCTTCTTCAAGTACCAGATCAAGCTCAGAGAGTTTCTCAAGAACGATAAAGACTTTGTGACCGAGCTTTTCACCGATCAGTGCAAGACGCACATATTCACGGTCTTTGTAGCCATTACACACGATGACGGAGCTGCCTTGTTGAGCCAATGCTAATACAGCCAACAATTCTGGCTTACTGCCTGCCTCCAGACCGAGTTGTTTGTTTTCTAGTTGTGCTTGGCTCGCCAGAATTTCGTCAACGACCTCACGCTGCTGGTTTACTTTAATCGGGTAGACCAGTAGGTATTTATTTGGGTATTGGTATTCTTCAATCGCTTGGTTGAAGGCCTGACAAATGCCATGCACACGTTGGTGTACGATCTGCGGGAAGCGCACTAACACCGGCAGATTTAACTGCTTTGCTTCGAGCTGGTCCACGATGGCACTGAAAGGAATTTGGTGCATGTGGTCGCTCCGAGGAGATACATATACCTCGCCTTGGTCATCAATTCCGTAGAAGCCTTGGCTCCAGTAGTGAACATTGTAGTCTGCGCGAATGCGATCTAATTTCGTTGCTTTTTCCAACTTGATTCTCTCAAAAATGTATTTAAGCCCCCATAGGAGATAGAGGAGAAAATACAAAAAAGCAAATCATGAGGTGCTCACCTCATCCCCTGACACGGACTCCTCCGTGCGCGCGCATTAACGGATAAAACTTAACCAAAGTCTAATGATTAAAATTTGTATTTTCGATTAATCGCTTTTGTCATTCTGTGGTGTGAATATTTTTTCATAGGGTGTCCATTGTGCTGTTATAGCTAGTCTGAACAGTAAGCGTTTGGTCGGTGGGCACAACAATAAATACTCACTAAACAGGGAGATGTTTTGCAATTGCACAGAATTCAGAGTTACATCCAAACCACTTATCCCGCCGAGTACTCAGACGAATAGCTGTTGCCAGATGAGCGAATGCGGAGTTTGCTCATCTGAAGTTATAGTCATTAGGACGCTAATAAGTGAGATTGGCTCGGGTCTACCAAGACTTTGTCAGCCATAGCCTGACGACCTAACAACATCATGTAGGTCATTTTTTCACGGTTAGTCAGAGTGATGTCAATCGGCCACTCTTGGTCACCCATGCGCAGCATCGTAGTGATCATACAGCGGTGTTCGAACGTTCCGTTTGATGATTTCACTTTGCGGCTCGTCTTCATTGGGGCTTTACAACGAACCACTTGTTCTAGGTGGTAAATATCTGGATGTAGGTCGAACTCTACGTATGACTGACCGTCTTGCTCAGTACAATCTATGTTATCTACGTGCAAAGAAGAAGTCTGTGCGCCTGTATCAATACGCGCTTCAAGGTGAGTAATCCCTAACTCAGGTAAGCAAATTGCTTCGGTGTTCCCAATGATCACTTTTTGATTCATAGTGTCATCCCAGCGGTGAGTGATAAAGAGCCTGTGGGCTCTTATTCAATTAATTATTAGCCTTTACCGCGAGTACGGTTAGCGTGTGGTTTTGCGTTCTTCTCAATGAAGTCGAAGATCATGCCAGCAACGTCTTTTTCTGTGGCTTTTTCGATGCCTTCAAGACCTGGAGAGGAGTTTACTTCCATCACAACAGGGCCGTTTTTAGATTGAAGAATATCAACCCCACATAGGTTGAGTCCCATCACTTTTGCGGCGTTTATCGCCGTTGCGCGTTCTTCTTTAGTCAGCTTCACGAGTTCGGCGGAGCCACCACGGTGAAGGTTCGAGCGAAACTCACCTTCTTTGGCCTGCCGCTTCATTGCCGCGATAACTTTATTACCAACAACGAGACAACGGATATCGGCGCCGTTTGCTTCTTCGATAAATTCTTGCACCATGATGTTTGCTTTAAGCCCCATGAACGCTTCGATTACGCTTTCTGCTGCTTTGGTTGTCTCAGCAAGTACAACGCCAATACCTTGAGTGCCCTCAAGTAGCTTGATGACCAATGGTGCCCCGCCGACGTTTTTGATCACGTCCTGAATGTTGTCAGGGCGGTGAGCAAAACCTGTACGAGGCAGACCAATGCCTTTTCTTGACAGCAGTTGCATTGATCGTAGCTTGTCACGGGAGCGACTGATTGCGACAGACTCGTTCACACAGAACGTGCCCATCATTTCAAACTGACGCACAACCGCTGTACCGTAAAAAGTGATAGATGCGCCAATGCGAGGAATGACTGCGTCGTACTTTGGCAATTCTTCACCCTTGTAGCGAATTTTAGGGTTGTTACTCGTAATATCCATATAGCAGTGCAACGTGTCGATCACATCGACTTGATGTCCGCGGTCTTCACCCGCCTGCTTTAGGCGGAGAGTCGAGTATAGATTCCCATTACGAGAGAGAATAGCAATACGCATGGCAATTCCTTAGTCAGTCAGTACCAAATTAAAATTAAATATAGGTTATAGTGAACTGGTTGCATATATTGTGACATAGTCCACACGTTTCAACGATTTAGAATTGTGGTTGGACAACCACGTCGTTAGAGGCTCGCACCTTAGGGGGTTTTCTCATTAGATGAAAACGAAAAAATATCATCGATACAACAAAAATAATTTATTGAATTCTTATGTCTTACTGGATACGACGGTCAAGGGTAAGAAAAAAGAAAATTGAATTTAAAATGAATGACTTTCGATACATAACTGCCAAACGGCTGTAAAGGTGACCTGAAATATCAACAGGCTCCAATCACACTCAATAAGACCTGCTTTATGGTTTGATAGCGAAGTGGCAATGTGCGACTGTGTTTTGTCACTAAGAACAGATCTTCATACACGGGGCGTTTTAACTCGGCGACATACAAGGTTTCTCTCAACGAAAAGCTTTCTACTGCACTGCGCGGCAAAACGGTAAAGCCGAGCCCTTTGCTCACGGGCAATAAGATTTGGCTTAATTGATTAACGTAGCCTGATAGCGGTAGATCACTGATCTTAAGTTCCTTTAAAAGAGGCTCGGCGCATTGTTCGAAAAATAGCGCCATGTAGTGTTTGGCATCTGGGTGCCCAATTACACCGCAGCTTTTTAGTCGCTCCGACGTTAACGTTTTTCCTTTATAGGATTGAGGTAAGATCAAGCATAACGTCTCTCGACCAATTTGCTCGCTTTGGAACTCGCCTTTGTTTGGTGAATAGGTCACTATGCCCATATCAATTCGTCCTTTAGCCACTCCGTCGAGAATAGATTGGTTAGGAGCCGCCTCCAGGTGAATCGATAAAGCCTTATGTTGCTGCTGTTTTTCGAGTAGCGGGTCAAACAGCCTTAAAGCAAGTGCGCCAGACATGCGAGTTTGCAGTATCCGGAATAAGATCATCATAGCTCAACTTTTCCAGTAGATTTTTTTCTCTTTTTCCTAACTCTGATGCGTAGCATAAACCATACGACCTTGCTCAGTCAGTC
>NZ_ABGR01000020.1 GCF_000171815.1 Vibrio sp. AND4
TCAGACAGGATATCACGTGTCCCGCGTACTCGATTTCACTATAAATGCGTTGCCGGTTACGGGGCTATCACCTGTATCGCACAACTTTCCAGAAGTTTCACTGACGCATAAATAGCTTAAGGGCTAGTCCAATTTCGCTCGCCGCTACTTTCGGAATCTCGGTTGATTTCTTTTCCTCGGGGTACTTAGATGTTTCAGTTCCCCCGGTTCGCCTCGTTATGCTATGTATTCACATAACGATACGTGCTTATGCACGTGGGTTTCCCCATTCGGAAATCCCAGACTCAAGCGGTTTTTACTACCTAATCTGGGCTTATCGCAAGTTAATACGTCCTTCATCGCCTCTGACTGCCAAGGCATCCACCGTGTACGCTTAGTCACTTAACCATACAACCCGAAGAAGTTTCGAATTGACGTTAAACAACCAAAGTCGCTATCTCATTATTTGAATGAGCGAGATAGCATTCGATTTTGCCGGACTCAAATATGTTTTGCTTTCGCAAAACCCAAGAACACTTGAATGTGTTCGTTTACTTTCATTTTTAAAAAATGAAAACAAACAGTTGGAGTATTCAATTAAGAATACTTTGAGAACTTTACAATCAAATCTTATTCACTAGGAATAAATTTGATTTGTCAGCTTTCCAAATTGTTAAAGAGCTAGATTTCTTTCGAAACCATTTTTAAAAGCACTCTGCTTTCTATTGCAAAGTAAGTGCGCTTAAAGATGGTGGAGCTAAGCAGGATCGAACTGCTGACCTCCTGCGTGCAAGGCAGGCGCTCTCCCAGCTGAGCTATAGCCCCATCAAGGTGTCGATACTGTTTGCCAACTCCTTGGGAAGGGAATTGGTGGGTCTGAGTGGACTCGAACCACCGACCTCTCGCTTATCAGGCGAACGCTCTAACCACCTGAGCTACAGACCCAGTATCGTCTCTTTTTTATAAACCATATCAATCTGTGTGGACACTCATCGTGAGTAATCATCGTATAAGGAGGTGATCCAGCGCCAGGTTCCCCTAGCGCTACCTTGTTACGACTTCACCCCAGTCATGAACCACAAAGTGGTAAGCGTCCTCCCGAAGGTTAAACTACCTACTTCTTTTGCAGCCCACTCCCATGGTGTGACGGGCGGTGTGTACAAGGCCCGGGAACGTATTCACCGTGGCATTCTGATCCACGATTACTAGCGATTCCGACTTCATGGAGTCGAGTTGCAGACTCCAATCCGGACTACGACGCACTTTTTGGGATTCGCTCACTTTCGCAAGTTGGCTGCCCTCTGTATGCGCCATTGTAGCACGTGTGTAGCCCTACTCGTAAGGGCCATGATGACTTGACGTCGTCCCCACCTTCCTCCGGTTTATCACCGGCAGTCTCCCTGGAGTTCCCGACATTACTCGCTGGCAAACAAGGATAAGGGTTGCGCTCGTTGCGGGACTTAACCCAACATTTCACAACACGAGCTGACGACAGCCATGCAGCACCTGTCTCAGAGCTCCCGAAGGCACACCTGCGTCTCCGCTGGCTTCTCTGGATGTCAAGAGTAGGTAAGGTTCTTCGCGTTGCATCGAATTAAACCACATGCTCCACCGCTTGTGCGGGCCCCCGTCAATTCATTTGAGTTTTAATCTTGCGACCGTACTCCCCAGGCGGTCTACTTAACGCGTTAGCTCCGAAAGCCACGGCTCAAGGCCACAACCTCCAAGTAGACATCGTTTACGGCGTGGACTACCAGGGTATCTAATCCTGTTTGCTCCCCACGCTTTCGCATCTGAGTGTCAGTATCTGTCCAGGGGGCCGCCTTCGCCACCGGTATTCCTTCAGATCTCTACGCATTTCACCGCTACACCTGAAATTCTACCCCCCTCTACAGTACTCTAGTCTGCCAGTTTCAAATGCTATTCCGAGGTTGAGCCCCGGGCTTTCACATCTGACTTAACAAACCACCTGCATGCGCTTTACGCCCAGTAATTCCGATTAACGCTCGCACCCTCCGTATTACCGCGGCTGCTGGCACGGAGTTAGCCGGTGCTTCTTCTGTCGCTAACGTCAAACAATACAGCTATTAACTGTACCGCCTTCCTCACGACTGAAAGTGCTTTACAACCCGAAGGCCTTCTTCACACACGCGGCATGGCTGCATCAGGCTTGCGCCCATTGTGCAATATTCCCCACTGCTGCCTCCCGTAGGAGTCTGGACCGTGTCTCAGTTCCAGTGTGGCTGATCATCCTCTCAGACCAGCTAGGGATCGTCGCCTTGGTGAGCCTTTACCTCACCAACTAGCTAATCCCACCTAGGCATATCCTGACGCGAGAGGCCTTGCGGTCCCCCTCTTTGGTCCCCTTCGTTTATAGAAAACGACATTATGCGGTATTAGCCATCGTTTCCAATGGTTATCCCCCACACCAGGGCAATTTCCTAGGCATTACTCACCCGTCCGCCGCTCGACGCCGTTATCGTTCCCCGAAGGTTCAGATAACTCGTTTCCGCTCGACTTGCATGTGTTAGGCCTGCCGCCAGCGTTCAATCTGAGCCATGATCAAACTCTTCAATTTAAAGTTTTTGTGACTCAATGAATACTGACTTCAAAACTCATCCTTACTCGAAAGTAAGAAGTAATTTTAAAGCTATTACCCCTCTCTTCTTAAATAAATAAGAACAGAATGATAATGAATTGACTGTGCCAAGCCTTTCGACTCGTTTGGTCACTCAGTTCATTGAAATCGAATTTGAAGCCTAAGCTTCTAATTGGATTATCATCAACGAGTGCCCACACAGATTGATAGGTTTATATTGTTAAAGAGCTTGCTTAGCGAGATAAATTCTCTCAAAGCGGAGGTGAATTCTAACGAGATAACTGAAAGTGTCAAACACTTTTTCCAATTTATTTCTTAGAAACTATCTACCTCTCCGATACTGCTGAAGCCTTATCGCTACTGCCGTCTCGGTGGATGCGCATTATAGGGAACTCAGTTCCGTCCGCAACCCTTTTTTTTAAAAAAACAGAAAAAACTGACTGTTCGATGACTATTTCATCAAAAAAGCAAAAAAGAGAGTAATAAACCCTCTTTTTTCACCTCAGAAGCCTTATTTAAATGAATGCGTACGCGTCTGCAAACATACGCTCACTCTTAGCTTTTTTGTGCTGAGTGAACTGCTCACGCGCTGCTCCAGCCATTTCAAAGCGACCTGCGATGTAGATATCGTAATTTTCTAAGCTTTCGAAGTCTTCACCCACCGCTTGCAGCACGTTACCCACTTTACCTTGCCAGTCCGCAGGAGCATCTTCCACAACAGGGATAAAGTGAACGTTGGCACACTTTTCAGCGATTTCGACCAACTCATCTTTGGCGTAAAGTTGGCAGTTGTCGCGCGCGCCCCAGTATAAATAGATAGGGTTGGTTTTGTTCTGTGCAACACAGTGATCCAGAATAGAGCGCACATAGCTGAAACCAGTACCACCAGCAATCAATAATAGTGGACGATCGCTTTCTTCTTGAACCCAAGCATCGCCATGTGGTGCATCAATCTCGATATAACCATCTGTTTCTAGTGCCGCTTGCATCGCTTCAACGACTTCTAACGCATAGGCGTTATGTTCCGCCGCACCAATGTGCAGTTCAAGTTCCCCTGCATGACGACAAGGACTGCTTGCTATAGAGAAAGGACGTTTGTCTTTTTCACCCATTACAACCATTAGATACTGACCCGCTTTGAAAGGGACAGATGATTCTGGATGAAGAAGAATTTGGTAAGTATTACAAGCTAACGGCTGAATAGACTTTACTTTACATTGGATGGTCATGGTGTTCCTCTCACTTACTCGTCAAAAGTAAGCACTAAATTACTTTCTGTATAAGCTTGGCAAGGAAATATCCAACCTTGCTGCTGCTCTTTTTCGGTTAGCATCGGCTCAAGGTGGTAACTTACCTCGCCCGTTATCTTTTTACACATGCACATGGCACAAGCGCCAACTTGGCAACGATGTGGGAAGCGAATATTGTTGTTGAGCGCGGCTTCCAACACCGTTTCTCCTTCTTTTACTTGGAACATAATATCCATGGGCAAAAGGCGGACGCGATAACTCATAGGATACCTAATCGGTCCCAGATCTCATCGACTTTAGCCACAAGCTTCGGATCTTTTTTGATAGGCGTGCCCCACTCGCGCGTCACTTCAGGTTCGAACTTGTTGGTCGCATCCAATCCTAATTTGGAAGAACTTTCTGCTTTACCATGGATTTGAATGGTGTCTCGATCCGGATCCATCCGAGTTGTTACCGCCCAAATGATGTCATTCCAATCTCGTGCATTAACGTCATCATCACACAAGACAATAAATTTATTATCCGTGTATTGAGCAAAGAAGTCCCACAGGTATTTCATCAAGGCTTGTGATTGCCCAGCTTGATTCTTTCTCATTGTCACAACAGCAAATTGATCGTTTGCCGTTGGTGGTAAATAAATATCGACAATGTCTGGACGCTGTTGTTTTAACGCCTCCAAATCGGCTTCCGTAATCGCTTTATCGTCACGACCTAAGGCCTGGATTCGCGCCGCTAGCTCAGCGTCCCATTTAATGGTCGCATCTAAGCCCATCTTAGAGCCAAGGCCAACCACAGGTGATGCAAAGTCGAGTGAATCGATCGGCGTATTATCTATCATTAAGGCATCACGTACAGGATCCATATGCTCTGTCATAGCTTTAACAACATCATTCCAATCTCGCGCGTTTACCGATTCATCACACACAATAACAAACTTGGTATACATAAATTGACGTAAAAAAGACCACACACCCATCATTACGCGCTTGGCATGCCCTGGATATTGCTTCTTCATAGTGACCACAGCCATTCGGTATGAACAACCTTCCGGCGGTAGGTAGAAGTCCTCAATCTCTGGGAACTGCTTTTGCAGGATCGGCACAAACACTTCGTTTAATGCCACTCCCAGTACGGCTGGTTCATCTGGTGGACGACCTGTATAGGTACTGTGATAAATAGGGTCTTTACGCATGGTAATGTGCGTGATGGTGAATACGTGGTGCTTTTCTTTTTCGTTGTAGTAGCCTGTGTGATCGCCGTACGGACCTTCATCCGCGAACTCATTGGGGTCTATGTAGCCTTCCATGACGATTTCAGCGCTCGCCGGCACTTCCAAATCATTGCTGACTGACTTCACAACTTCTGTTTTACTTCCACGTAATAAGCCTGCAAACGCGTATTCTGACAGCGTATCAGGCACAGGTGTTACTGCACCAAGGATGGTTGCAGGGTCTGCACCGAATGCAACTGACACAGGGAAAGGCTTACCGGGATAGGTCTCCATCCAATCACGCAGATCAAGCGCACCACCACGATGGGCTAACCAACGCATGATGATTTTGTTCTTGGCAATTTTCTGTTGGCGGTAAATGCCTAGGTTTTGACGTTTCTTATTTGGACCTTTGGTCACAGTTAAACCCCACGTAAGCAGTGGTGCGACGTCTTCTGCCCAGCAGCTCATTACTGGGATTTTATCTAAATCGACTTGATCTCCTTGCCACACGATCTCCTGGCAAGATGCTTTTCTTAAACGCTTAGCTGGCATGTTCAGTACTTGTTTGAACACTGGCAGTTTTTCCAACGCATCTTTGAAGCCTTTTGGTGGCTCAGGCTCTTTTAAATAAGCCAGCAGCTTACCGACTTCTCTTAATTCTTTAACGTCTTCGCGTCCCATACCAATCGCGACGCGCTCTGGCGTACCAAATAAGTTCGTCAGAACGGGTATGTCGTAGCCAATTGGATTCTCAAACAACAGCGCAGGACCGCCGGCACGCAGAGTACGGTCACTAATTTCTGTCATCTCGTAAGTGGGTTCGACGGGGTGAGTAATGCGTTTAAGTCGACCTTTCTGTTCTAGGTGGTCAATAAATTCGCGTAAATCCTTAAAACTCATAGGCCTTCATGCTGGCTGATTAAACTGTCGACAGTATATCAAATAGAAGAGCGCTAAGATCCTTCTATTTTGTATGGGTATATAAATGCTGTGGAATCAGAGTTGTTATTTTCAGAACGATGGCTGTCATCATACTTATTCTAAGAATTCTGCAATCTGATGGGCTTTTACTTGGCGATTATTTGAGACCAACTCTTCTAACCACGTATGGTGTCCCTGCTTCGCAAGCTCTCGAGCAACAAAAGTGGCTTCTTCTGACATCGCCATCTTGGCCACCAAGAACTGTTTTACGTCATGAGAGAGTGGATTGGATCTAGTCAGCAACTCAATGGCATAAGGTTTTAAAGTAGGATTTACGGTGGAATTCATCAATTGCTGTAGCGAAAACGTATCGCCAACCTCTGCCAATCTCGCCAGCTCGGTTTGACTTTTATAATCCGCACGCATTCGCCACAACAGGTCATACATTATCTGATTTTGGCTCACTTGTGCCAAACGCACAATCACGGATGTTGATGGCAGCCAACTGGTGACATTAGCATGAGTTAATTGTTTGGTAAGCGCCTCAAGTGCATCTGGCGACAAACCATCGAGCTCACGGATCAACAATGCTTCTCTTGTTCGCACTTGGTGTGACGTACCAGTCAACCAATCTTTGAGGTTGAGCTCTTGCCGCTCAGCTTGAAGGATAAACTCTAACGTCCTCTGGTCCTGATTCCAGCGCTTGATAAGACGACTGGCAATGGCAGGAAAATTAAATGCAGTCACGCTGAATTCATAGCCATCTCCCTGTTCAAGCACTTGGTAAGTTGGGATGATCTTGGTTTGAGATTCGACAAAGAACGACATTCTTGGTGTCAGTATGATCTCTTGTTGCTCTAGTTTTTCGAGCAAAAGAAAGCGTGCAACTTCTTGTTGAGGAAAGGCAAGACGATCGAGGGCAAATTTGAGCGAGTTAATTTCGTCTCTGGCTGCGTAATCAAGCAATTCAGATACTTTGGCTTGTATTTGAGAGTCCTGAAGCCACTGTTCTACCACAGTTTCCTGCATTTCCTTGGCAGCTAACGAAGCGGGTAGTGTAATAAGTGACAAGCTCAGGAGTAATAACGACAACACTCCTTGTTGCATTTTAACCTCCCTGTAACATTTTCTTCATTCTGCTGCTTATACAGGGAGAAAGCAATAAAAAAGCCACCGATATACGGTGGCCCTTCACAGAATTGCTTGGTAAGACTATTGACGACGCATCGCATCGAAGAACTCATTATTGGTCTTCGTCATCGCGAGTTTATCAATTAGGAATTCCATCGCATCAGATTCACCCATTGGGTGAACAATCTTACGTAGGATCCACATCTTCTGCAGTTCTTCATTCTTAGTTAGAAGCTCTTCGCGACGAGTACCGCTGCGGTTGAAGTCAATCGCAGGGAATACTCGTTTCTCTGCAATTTTACGGTTCAAGTGGATTTCCATGTTACCGGTACCCTTGAACTCTTCGTAAATCACTTCGTCCATCTTAGAGCCAGTATCAACCAGTGCCGTAGCAAGAATCGTTAGACTGCCGCCTTCTTCTACGTTACGAGCTGCACCAAAGAAACGCTTAGGACGGTGAAGTGCGTTTGCATCCACACCACCCGTCAGTACTTTACCTGATGAAGGCACGACGGTGTTGTAAGCGCGAGCTAGACGAGTGATGGAATCAAGAAGGATAACCACGTCTTTTTTGTGTTCCACAAGACGTTTTGCTTTCTCGATAACCATTTCCGCAACTTGTACGTGGCGAGATGCTGGTTCATCAAACGTTGACGCCACTACCTCACCCTTAACGAGACGCTGCATCTCAGTTACTTCTTCGGGACGTTCATCGATCAGAAGCACCATCAACTCACAATCAGGGTGGTTATGTGCGATGCTTTGAGCAATGTTTTGCAGCAGCATCGTTTTACCCGCTTTAGGTGGAGCAACAATCAGACCACGTTGACCTTTACCAATTGGCGATGCCAAGTCTAAAACACGTGCTGTAATGTCTTCTGTGGAGCCATTGCCGCGCTCCATAACCATGCGCTCATTCGCGTGTAAAGGCGTTAGGTTCTCGAATAGAATTTTGTTACGGGCGTTGTCTGGTTTATCGTCATTGACAGTGTTGACTTTCAGCAGAGCAAAATAGCGCTCACCGTCTTTTGGCGGGCGGATTTTACCGGCTATTGAGTCACCAGTACGTAGGTTAAAACGACGTATCTGACTTGGTGAAACATAGATATCGTCGGGACCTGCGAGGTATGAGCTGTCTGCACTTCGTAGGAAACCAAAGCCGTCTTGCAGAATCTCCAGAACCCCATCGCCAAAGATGTCTTCGCCGCCTTTCGCGTGCGCTTTAAGAATGGCGAAGATAATGTCTTGTTTTCTTAGACGAGCTAGGTTCTCAAGACCCAAGCTTTCGCCAAGCTTTACAAGGTCAGACACGGGTCTGTTCTTCAGTTCAGTAAGATTCATGGTGGTGGATGCTTGTTTAGTCAAAATAAGATCTGTTTTCTAGTTAGGATGGATTTGGTCTCAGGATCGACCAAGAAGAGAAATTTGTTCAATTAACGTGCAATAAGTTAGCACTAATTAATATTCTAGTCCAGAGTTAGAAAAACAAAACCGCGCAGTGTCACATTGCACGGTTTTGCATGTAATCACTTGGTGATTAAATATTTGCGTCCAAGAACTCTTTTAGCTGAGTCTTAGATAGAGCACCAACTTTCGTTGCCGCTACACTACCGTCTTTAAATAACAGTAGCGTTGGAATGCCGCGAATACCAAACTTAGGTGGTGTACCTGGGTTATGGTCAATGTTTAGTTTACCGATAGTGAGCTTGCCTTCGTACTCGTCAGCGATTTCGTCCAAGATAGGAGCGATCATTTTACAAGGACCACACCATTCTGCCCAAAAATCAACTAGCACTGGGCCTGCAGCATTGATTACATCGTTGTCAAAACCGTCATCAGTAAGCTGCAAAATCTTATCACTCATCTTCCACTCCAATGTGTTTTTCGAAACTGGTTGGATGATAACCAGTAAATAGATGCCCTATTGGAATGTATTTACTTTCTTATTGCAAGCTTTAGCTGATATTCTATCACCATGAAAAAGACACATATCACAGAGCAAAAGTTCGCCGATTTGGATTTAAAACCCCAAGTCATTGAAGGATTGGACAAAAAAGGGTTCGAATACTGTACCCCGATCCAAGCCTTGGCGTTGCCGGTACTGCTCACCGGCCAAGACATTGCAGGCCAGGCCCAAACGGGCACTGGTAAAACTCTCGCGTTTCTTACTGCTACCTTCAACCACCTTCTTACGACTCCAGAACATGAAGGTCGCAAGCCAACTCAACCGCGTGCAATTATCATGGCACCAACGCGTGAGCTAGCCATCCAGATCTTTAATGACGCGGAGCCTTTAATCGCAAGCACTGGTCTAAAAGCGGCTTTAGCTTACGGTGGCGAAAGCTACGATAAGCAACTTGCAAAGCTTCAAGATGGCGTAGATATCCTTATCGGCACTACTGGCCGAATCATTGATTTCTATAAGCAGCGTGTATTTAACCTAAATAACATTCAAGCCGTCGTGTTGGATGAAGCAGACCGTATGTTCGATCTTGGCTTTATTAAAGACATCCGTTTCTTGTTCCGTCGTATGCCGGAACCAAAAGAACGTTTGAACATGCTGTTCTCCGCAACGCTATCTTACCGCGTGCAGGAGCTGGCTTTCGAACACATGCATAACCCTGAGCATGTTGTGGTTGAGCCAGAGCAAAAAACGGGGCACCGTATCCAAGAAGAGCTTTTCTATCCTTCGAATAAAGATAAAATGACTCTGCTTCAAACTCTGATTGAAGAAGATTGGCCAGATCGCGCGATCATTTTTGCGAACACCAAACACAAATGTGAGTCGATTTGGGGTCACCTAGCTGCAGATGGACACCGTGTTGGCCTACTCACTGGTGATGTTCCGCAGAAAAAGCGTGAAAAAATTCTTGAGCAATTCACTCGCGGTGATGTTGACCTCCTAGTCGCAACTGATGTAGCAGCACGTGGCCTGCATATTCCTTTAGTTACGCACGTATTCAACTTTGACCTACCGGATGACTGTGAAGATTACGTTCACCGTATCGGTCGCACAGGGCGTGCCGGAGAAAGCGGTCACTCGATCAGCTTTGCTTGTGAAGATTACGCAGTTAACTTGCCACCAATCGAAGAGTACATTGAGCACTCTATCCCGGTTTCTGATTACGATGCTTCGGCGCTGATTCAAGATCTACCAGCACCACTTCGTATGCGTGCACCTCGTGCTCAACAACGTCGTACTAATACAGGTGGCACACGCTCTGGTAACCGCAAGCCACATGGTCGCCGTCCCCGTCAGCCGCATCAATCTGCGCAAAAACAATCGTAAAAGGAAACTGAAGTCGTTTATGAGTCAAGCAGGATCATCACCGCTATACGCCGCCATCGACCTCGGGTCGAATAGCTTCCACATGCTCGTTGTGCGTCACATCGACGGCAGCGTTCAAACTATGGCTAAAATTAAGCGCAAAGTTCGTCTGGCTGCGGGCTTAGATGAACATCACTCTCTTAGCATGGAAGCGATGCAGCGAGGTTGGGACTGCTTAGGTCTATTTGCAGAGCGCTTACAGGACATACCCAAACAGAATATTCGTATTGTGGGTACGGCAACATTACGAACCGCGACCAATGTGGATGTTTTCCTTGAGAAGGCGAACCAAATTTTAGGCCAGCCAATCGAAGTGATCACCGGCGAAGAAGAAGCCGCCACGATTTATAAAGGTGTTGCCCACACCTCAGGTGGCAGTGGTCGTCGCCTAGTGGTCGATATTGGCGGTGCGAGTACCGAACTGATTATCGGTGAAGGCTTCGAAGCCAAAGCACTGACCAGTCTGAAAATGGGCTGTGTGACTTGGCTAGAAAACTTCTTTAAAGACCGTCAATTGAACGCACGTAACTTCGATGCTGCAATTGAAGGCGCAAAGCAAACCTTGATGCCCATTTTAGAGCAGTACACCGACTTAGGTTGGGATGTGTGCGTAGGAGCATCAGGCACGGTTCAAGCTCTGCAAGAGATAATGCTAGCGCAGGGTATGGACGAAGTAATTACTCACTCCAAACTTAAGCGTCTACAAAAACAGGCGATGCTTACTGATCACTTGGAAGAGCTCGATATTGAAGGCCTGACTCTAGAACGTGCTTTGGTATTCCCGAGTGGTTTATCCATTTTGATTGCGATCTTTGAGCGACTGGAAATCGATGCCATGACATTGGCCGGTGGCGCACTGCGTGAAGGCTTAGTGTACGAAATGGTTGATGAACTTCGTCAAAACGACATCCGTGATCGTACTATTTGCAGCGTGCAAAACCGCTATCAACTGGATTGCCAATACGGCGAACAAGTCGCCATACTGGCAGCAAAACTGCTTGAGCAAGTTGGCGGAGAAAGCTGGGTTGCCGAGCCTCAAGGTAAAGTGTTGTTGGAAACGACGGCCAAGCTGCATGAAATTGGTCTAACGATCGATTTCAAAAAAGGCGGAGAGCATAGTGCTTATCTACTGCAGCATTTGGAACTGCCGGGTTTCACTCGCGCACAGAAATTCCTGATCGGTGAAATTGCTCGCCGCTATCGCGAACAACTGACGTCACTGCCTGAGCAACATGCCCTTTCAGGAACGAGTGGCAAGCGCGTTCTACGTCTGTTGCGTCTTGCGGTTTTACTGAGCCATCGTCGTAATCCGGATTTAGAGCCGAGTGTGACTCTTACTGCTGAAGGAGACAAACTGACGCTCCATATTGACGCAAAGTGGTTAGAAGCAAACCCATTGACGGCAGCTGAGTTGGAAATTGAATCCAACCGTCAGACAGACATTGGCTGGCCGCTCAGCGTCGTCACAAGTTAACCACTGTCGATCAACGATTGTTTGAAGAAAGGTCCTGTTTAGGGCCTTTTTTATTGGTCAGCCGTATCGAGCCCAACGGTGTGCAGCTAATGGTGCTTTGGGACACCCATGATCTCATTACTCACTGCGCTGTAAAACGGTCGCATCCCAGCCCTATAATAAGCAGACACAAAAAAGCCGCTTGGTTGAGCAAGCGGCTTTCGAGTTCCCACTGATATTAAGACTGAACGCTTGTGCTCACCTTGAAGTCAGGGTTCACCGCAGTCAGCTTCTTAGTCAGATAATTCAGTAGTACGCCGTACATAGGAACAAACAAACCAAGACTGATGACCAGTTTGAAGCCGTAATCCACCAGCGCGATTTCGGTCCAATGTTCCGCCATAAATGGATCTGGACTTTGGTAGAACGCAATGGCGAAGAAAGCGATGGTATCGAGTGCATTACCGAAAAGCGTTGAGCACGTTGGTGCGACCCACCACTGTTTCATTTGGCGTAAGCGGTTAAATACATGCACATCCATGATTTGACCAAGTAGGTACGCCATGAAGCTAGCAATCGCGATACGAGCAACGAACAAGTTAAATTCTCCCAGGTGACCAAAACCTTGGAATTGACCTTCAAAGAATACTACCGATAGCAAGTAAGAGACTGCCAGTGCAGGCAACATGACCAAAAAGATGATCTTGCGCGCCATCTGGGCACCAAAAATTCGCACCGTTAAGTCTGTCGCAAGAAAGATAAATGGGAAAGTGAATGCGCCCCAAGTGGTATGTAAACCAAAGAGGGTAAATGGTAGCTGAACTAGGTAATTGCTGGATGCAATAATGACTAGGTGGAATAGCACCAAATAGATAAGGGCGTTGCGCTGTTGCGCAGGGGTAAAGTTACTCATGCGATACCTTTTTAGTTTGGTTTGGGGGTGAGGGAACCCAAATCGAGTCACTGAGTAAAGTGGCTCTTACCAACAATGTAAAATGAAAATTAACTCGCCTGACTCATTGTGAGCAAAGCGGTGGGCGATTATACATTAACCACTTTTCGCTGCAAGTCGCCTATTTCAGGCAAACGTTTGAACGCAAAAAAGGGTGTTTCATGTGAAACACCCTTTCGAGAACGTTCTATTTTAGAAGCCAGCTTGGAACAATCCAGCGAGGTAATCCAACACTTCTCGACTTTCTTCAATCGCTAATGCTTCAAACCAAACCGTTTCACTGTAATGCTCAGCTTTGATAAACAGTCGGCAGCCTTCAAAGTCGATCAGCCAAGAGTGAATGTCCGCATCCCATTGCTTTTCAACCACGCTAGCAGAGAGCAGTCCAACTAAGCGTTCACCCAAAGCAGGAAAACTATCAAGGTCAAAGCTCGGCGCGGTAATAATTAAGCGCCCTTCTTCTGCCATGTAGTCCGCTAAGCCAAATTCCTTTTGCATCTTGGTTCCTTATCCTTGGTGAGTGATATGTTCTTGAATCAAATCAAGGAATGGATCAGCATACTTCTCTAGCTTGCGTTGACCAACACCACTGACAGCCAACATTTCACCGTAAGAGGTTGGTAAAATCTCCGCCATGTCAATCAAAGTTGCATCACTGAAGACCACGTAGGGTGGTAAACTATCTTCATCGGCAATCGACTTACGTAGTTTGCGTAATTTGGCAAACAGTTTTTTGTCGTAGTTCTTACTGGTCAGCTTATCCGATTTTGCTGCGCGTGCTGCGGTATCTAAACGTGGAACCGCCAGCTCAATAACCACATCACCACGCAGCAGCGGACGTGCCTCTTCGGTTAATTGCAGCGTTGAGTTACGCGTAATATTCTGGAACAACAAACCTTTATGGATTAACTGACGAAAGATGCTGATCCAGTAATCGTGGCTGTGGTCACGTCCTATCGCGTAAGTAGAAATCTGATCGTGCCCATTTTCACGCACACGAATGTTTTGCATACCGCGAAGCACTTCCACCACATAACCCATACCAAAGCTTTGGTTGACACGGTAAACACAAGATAACGCTTTACGCGCTTCTTCTGTCGCATCAAAATGTTTCGGTGGATCTAGGCAAATATCGCAGTTACCACATGGCTTTTCACGATACTCCCCAAAATAATTCAGCAGCACCTGACGACGACACGTTTGTGCTTCAGCAAAGGCACTCATCGCATTCAATTTATGGGTTTCTACCTGCTTCTGTGGGCCATCGTCTTTCTCATCCAGCATACGACGCAGCCAACTGATGTCTGCTGGGTCATACAACATCATCGCTTCCGCAGGCAAACCGTCACGCCCTGCCCGACCAGTTTCTTGATAATAGGATTCAATGTTGCGTGGAATATCGAAGTGCACCACAAAGCGCACATTTGGTTTATTAATGCCCATACCAAATGCGACCGTCGCCACCACAATTTGGATATCATCGCGCTGGAAAGCGTCTTGAACATAAGCACGCTCGTCCGCATCCATACCTGCATGATAACCCGCCGCACGAATGTGGTTGTTGCACAGCTTCTCGGTCACCATTTCAACTTTTTTTCGGCTACCACAATAGATGATGCCGCAGTTACCCTTTTGAGTGTCAAGATAACGAACGACTTGTGACACTGGCTTATGTTTCTCTACCAAGTTGTAGCGAATGTTGGGGCGGTCAAAACTGCCCAGATAAACTTCTGGATTATTCAGTTGCAGCCGCTCAAGGATATCTCGGCGCGTAGCGTCATCCGCGGTCGCAGTCAACGCCATAAAAGGCACGTGTGAAAACTGCCGCTTGAGTTGACCAAGTGCAGCGTATTCTGGACGGAAGTCGTGTCCCCATTGGGAAATGCAGTGCGCTTCATCGACCGCAATCATCGACAACGGCAAGTTTTCCAAACGCTCAATAAAATCGCGCATCAGTACACGCTCTGGCGACACGTACACCAACTTGAGGTGACCAGTATGCATACGGTTATACACACTGAGCAGCGTTTCACGTGGCATAGTCGAGTTAATACACTCAGCTGCCACACCATTGGCTTTTAGCTGATCCACTTGGTCTTTCATCAACGAAATGAGCGGAGAAATAACGATGGTAATACCAGAGCGAACCAAAGCAGGAATTTGATAACATAGCGACTTGCCGCCACCAGTAGGCAAGATAACTAGGCTATCACGCCCCTCGACTGCTGCATCAATCACTAACTGCTGACCATCTCGGAACGCTTGGTAACCAAACACATCCTTCAATACACGTTGAGGCGTTACAGGCGAATCAGATTGTTCGGCTAACAAGGTCGAGGTCATGAATCATCTCAGGTTGAGTCTTAAAAAGAGGTGCTTATATGCGGCTAACGCGCAAAGTGAGTGCACATTGTAATGGGGTTTCGTGGTGAATAAAACCGCAAATTGTTAGGTGATTCAGCGCCCCACTCGTATACTGACATTCTGCTCTATAAATACTCAATTTAGGTGACATCCCATGACACCAGAAGAACAACAACGCGCACGGCAAGGTATTCTGCTCGCCGTCGGTGCGTATACCATGTGGGGCATCGCACCCATCTATTTCAAATCGATTGCTGAAGTCTCACCATTAGAGATCTTAAGCCACCGAGTGTTTTGGTCTTTCTTTTTGCTCGCCGCACTCCTTCACTTTGGCCGCCAATGGCGCTCGGTGCGAGACATCATTAAAAACAAAACCAAGATGGTGTACTTGATCTCAACCGCCATTTTGGTCGGGGCGAACTGGCTAATATTCATCTGGGCGGTCACCTCAAATCATATGCTCGATGCCAGTCTCGGCTATTACATCAATCCGTTAATCAATGTCATACTCGGGATGGTGTTTCTGGGAGAGAGATTACGAAAGTTACAATGGTTCGCAGTCGTACTGGCGACTTGCGGCGTGTTAGTGCAGCTGATCGTATTTGGCTCCGTGCCTGTAGTAGCAATAGCACTCGCAATGAGCTTTGGTTGTTACGGCTTGCTGCGTAAGAAAGTCAGTGTTGAAGCGCAAACAGGTTTATTCATTGAAACGCTCGTCATGCTACCAGCTGCGAGCATCTTCCTGTTTTTTATTGCGAATACTCCAACTTCGAACATGGTTGAAAATCCATGGCAACTGAATACCTTACTGATCGCAGCTGGCGTCATAACAACGCTACCTTTACTCTGCTTCACGGGTGCCGCCACACGACTTAAGCTATCAACCTTAGGCTTTTTTCAATATATAGGTCCGAGCCTAATGTTTTTACTCGCAGTGCTGATTTACGGCGAACCATTCACCAGCGACAAAGCGATCACCTTCGCCTTTATATGGGGTGCTCTGGTGGTATTTAGCTTTGATGGTCTGCGTAATAATCGCAAATCACGCAAAGCGGCTAGTGCGGCCTGATCGTTTTTTACAAGACATTTCAGAAATGGATGGATAAGCTTGGTCATATTGTGACCAAGCTTTTTTTTCATGGAACATATTCAGTACTACCCAACCGATCATCATAACTTGAGCCTAATAGCGGCGAAATACCAGACATTTGCTTTCCAACGGCATTACCATCTGGATTTTCACCTTGGCCTGATCACGCGTGGTGCACAGAAGTTCCAATCTCAAGGCAATAGCCACTATGCTGGCCACGGGCAAATCGTGCTTATGCCGCCCGATGAACTGCACGATGGGCAATCTATACCCGATAGCGGCTACGAAGTGAATGTGTTTGCGATCGAACCTGACTTGCTGAGCGATCTGGCCGATCTCAAGCAAAACGGTCAAATAATACACTTCAACGAGCTGATCATCTCGGATCCGCAGGTATTTTCACAACTTCGTAACTTACACGGACTCCTTCGTCGTGAAAATCTCAGTCAGCTAACCAAAGACTGCCTTCCTTTTGATGGATTTAACCTGCTTTTTGATCGTTACGGATCGCTTGAGCGACAAAAAGTAGTACCTTTAGGCAATCAATCTCTCAGCACGTTAAAAGATTATCTGATGGCAAATCTCGACCAAGCGGTGCGTTTAGACTCGTTATCAGAGCTGTGCCAACTGAGCCCCACTCAATTCCAACGCCACTTTAAAGCACAAACCAGAATGACCCCTTATGCCTGGTTTACACGTCTGCGCCTCGAGCAAGGTATGAAGTTACTGCAATCTGGTCAGTCTGGTACCGACGTCGCTCATCAAATCGGTTTCTATGATCAAGCACACTTTAGCAAAGCGTTTAAGCAGACCTATGGTATTTCCCCTTCTCAAGTGACGAGTTAATTTAACCCAACTAGACTGCTGTCAGTTTTTTACAAGCGCAGCACGATACTTACCACGACAATAGCCACATTGGTTATATTTGAGATGTATTATGAATGAATCCACGATATTGCTGACACTGGCCAGCATTCACTTTATTGCTCTGATGAGCCCAGGTCCGGACTTTGCACTGGTCGTACAAAACGCAACGCGTTATGGTCGCCAAACTGGCTTGTACATCGCACTGGGTCTTTCCGTCGGAATTTTGCTGCACTCTATATTCAGCCTGACAGGCGTGAGTTATATCGTCCAGCAGCACCCTGTGCTGTATTCCGTAGTACAAGTGCTTGGCGGCTGTTACCTGTTCTATTTGGGTATTGGCGCATTGCGCGCCGTGATCTCAATGATCAAAAACCCACTGGCAGATCAACCTAAGAAGCAAAACAATTTAGTGATCAGCAACAAGCGTCAGGCGTTCGTTAAAGGGTTTGCGACCAACATTCTTAACCCGAAAGCCTTGGTATTCTTTATCAGTTTGATGTCGAGCTTAGTCCCTGCTGGCATGTCAGTAACTGGGAAAAGTATTGCCTTGGTGATTCTGTTTGGTTTATCGCTACTTTGGTTCTCTTGCCTCGCGTGGATGCTATCGACCCAGCGATTGCAAGGTAAATTGCAGCAAGCAGGCATCTACATTGATGGTCTGTGTGGCGTGGTATTTACTCTGGTAGGTGGCAGTATTTTGTATCAAACCATCGGCACTTTTATCGGATAAAATACTGATTTAAAAAGTAGAACAATCGACATTTTTGACATTACTGACTCGACTAGGCTCTTCATGGCTGCCAAGCTGGAAACACCAAACTGGCAACATGGAGAGTCATCATGCACTGGACGTTCAACCGACTCGTGACCGCGAGTCTTCTTCTTACTTCCCCACTCCTTACACCTACCACAGCCTCTGCTAACCAAGCGGCAGATACGGTGGCACCAGAGCAAAGTACGGGCTTGGAGCAAAAGCAATTGGTCAAAGCGCAAGACTATATGGTCACCGCTGCAAACCCACTTGCCACCCAAGCCGGTGCAGATGTCCTCGCAGAAGGCGGCAATGCTATTGATGCCATGGTTGTGGTACAGCTGATGCTTGGTTTGGTAGAGCCGCAATCTTCTGGCATTGGTGGTGGCGCCTTCTTGGTATATTGGGACAGTAAGAAACAGCAACTGACCACGTATGATGGGCGTGAGACGGCACCACTCGCCGCGACACCAAAGCTTTTTTTGGATGACAAAGGACAACCGTTACAATTTTACGATGCCGTTGTCGGTGGACGTTCCGTCGCGACACCTGGCACAGTTCGGTTGCTGTGGGACACACATCAAAAATACGGCAAATTGGAATGGAAAAAGATCATCCAACCCGTGATTGCCTTGGCAAAACAAGGTTTCGAAATCAGCCCACGCCTCGCTAGCCTGATTGAAAAAGATGCCAAACGCCTATCACGCTTCCCAGCAACGAAAGCTTACTTCTTTAATCCCGATGGTTCAGCAAAAGCCAAAGGCACACTGTTAAAAAATCCTGAATACGCACAAACCCTCACTGAGATTGCACAACAAGGAGCCAAAGCTTTCTACCAAGGCGATATTGCTACCGACATTATCAAGACTGTACAGAGTGCACCGGGGAACCCTGGCGTATTGGCCCAACCTGATTTTGATGCTTTCCAAATAAAACAGCGTGAACCTGTCTGCGCACCTTATCATAACTATGACGTTTGCGGCATGGGGCCACCAAGTTCCGGTGCACTTACGGTTGGGCAAATTCTCGCAATCACTGAGCAATACGATCTAAAAGGTTGGGGGCCAGGCAGTGCGAAATCGTGGCAAGTGATCGCTGATGCATCTCGCCTTGCATTTGCGGATCGCGGCAAGTACATGGCTGATCAAGATTATGTCCCCATGCCAACCAAAGGCTTGCTTGATAAAAAGTATCTCAAACAACGTGCTACGCTCATCCAAGTCGGTAAAGCGCTGAGTAAGGTTGAAGCAGGTAACCCACCATGGTCGCATACCATGAACTTAAGCATGGACCAATCGATCGAACTGCCTTCCACCAGCCATTTCAACATCGTCGATAAGCAAGGTAACGTGGTTTCAATGACAACAACCATTGAAAACGCATTTGGCTCACGTTTGATGGTACGTGGCTTTTTGCTTAATAATGAGCTGACTGATTTCTCCTTCCGCACTCATCAAGATGGAGTGCCAATCGCGAACCGATTAGAACCGGGAAAACGTCCACGTTCATCGATGGCTCCAACCATTATGCTGAAGGATAAAAAACCTTACATGGCAATTGGTTCACCGGGCGGCAGCCGCATCATTGGTTACGTCGCACAAGCCATTATCGCCCACACCCAATGGGATATGGACATCCAAAGCGCAATCAATCAACCACGATTACTAAACCGTTTTGGCACGTTAGATATTGAGCAAGGTACCGCCGTAGAAAGCTTACAGCCTGAGTTAGACAAGATGGGTTTCAAAACCCATGTTCGTGATTTGAACTCTGGACTCCATGCGATACGTATAAGCCAAGGCGGTCTCGAAGGTGCTGCTGATCCAAGGCGCGAAGGAGTCGCCGTGGGACAATAGGCACATTCCTCCCAACCTGGCGTGAGAAATATCTTACAAATGAATAGGAAAAGCTCTCTTTCTTACAAGTAAAACACCACCGAAAGACAGCTTATATCATTGAATTTATTAACTATGTGTTTTTTTTAAACACCGTTAGAGTGAAAAAATGTGAGATGTACCCATTGTTGGAAATCCTCAAACACGTAATATTAAAGCTGTCGGAGGGACACTGACACGGAACAGGATACACCACGGATTTGGTGAACTTCAGGACGAAGAAACGGTTATTCAGGATGAATAGTCGGCATGGATTGCAAAACAGGACATTGAACGGAATCAATAGTGACTAGGATGGTTGCTACTAAGGATGGGAAATGGACACCTCTGGACGAGGCATGGATTTGTACATCAGGATGATGTCAAGGACACCGCTCAGGGAGCAAGTGACGAGCGCTAACTAGGATAGTTAGCAGACCAGGATAAGGTCGAGGACACCGCTAGGAAGGCGAAGCAAGGAGCGAGCTGAAGGATTCAGTACACTATCATGGATTTGATGCATGGAGCACAATTAGTAGCCGGACTGCTGCGAGTAAAACTATAACCCCGATGGGCGCAAGCCCTCGGGGTTTTTCTTTGTCTAACGTATTCCCACTGGCACTTTCATCGCGCTTCTCACACTCCATTTCTCAATGCTATATCGACTCAAGACCGCGAAAATAAAAAGAGCCGCCGAAGCAGCTCCTAACTTGGTTTGTGTTGATCAAGCCTTACAGCCTCTCTAATTTAGCGTAAGCGGTTACTAACCATTTGATGCCCTCACCGTTAAAAGCGATCTGTACACGGCTTTGTGGGCCACTGCCCTCGAAGTTTATGATAGTACCTTCACCAAACTTCGGATGCATGACACGAGAACCGAGTGTAAAACCTGTCTCATTAAAGCTCTCTTTTACTGCCGTTTGGCTAAACCGGCCACTGCTTGCTGGACGGCTGACTTGCGCCTTCATGCGTACTTCATCCAAACAAGTCTCTGGTAGTTCGCGAATAAAACGCGACGGTTTATGATACTTATCTTGACCGTACAAACGGCGCATTTCAGCGTAAATAATGTAGAGCTTTTGCATCGCACGAGTCATACCCACGTAACACAGACGACGCTCTTCCTCTAATCGCCCTGCTTCTTCTGCCGACATTTGGCTCGGGAACATGCCTTCTTCGACACCAACCATAAACACTAAGGGGAACTCCAGACCTTTCGCACTGTGCAGCGTCATCAACTGAACCGCATCTTCGAACTCATCCGCTTGCCCCTCACCCGCTTCTAGCGCTGCGTGGGTTAGGAATGCCGTCAGCAGTGACATGTCGTCAGCTTCTTCTGGTTTCTCGAATTGGCGGGTTGCCGTCACCAATTCCTCCAAGTTTTCAATCCGCGCCTTAGACTTTTCGCCTTTCTCTTGCTCATACATGCTAAACAGGCCCGAGTATTTGATCACATGGTCTGTTTGGTGATGCAGCGGCATCTCCATGGTGTCGTCCTCTAGTGCAGTGACAAGTTCAATAAAACGACTCAGAGCACCAGCAGCGCGACCAGCAAGAACCTTCTCGTCTAACATCGCCACGCTCGCTTCCCACATAGTACAACCGCGATCACGTGCCGCAAAACGAATGGTTTCTAGGGTCTTATCTCCCAAACCACGCGTTGGCGTATTCACCACGCGCTCAAATGCCGCATCATCGTTACGGTTAGCAATTAAACGCATATAACTCAGAGCATCTTTGATTTCCTGTCGTTCGAAGAATCGCATGCCACCATAGATACGGTAAGGTAAGCCTGCTTGGATTAATGCTTCCTCCAGAACACGCGACTGGGCGTTGTTACGGTAAAGCATTGCAGCATCATTCAGTGCACCGCCCTTATCTTGCCATTCTTTGATTTTGTTTACCGCAAAACGGGCTTCATCCAGCTCATTATACGCACTGTAGATTGAGATAGGCTCACCGACCACACCATCCGTCCACAGCTCTTTACCCATACGTTCAGTGTTATTTGCGATCAGAGCATTAGATGCTTCCAGAATGGTCTTGGTTGAACGATAATTTTGCTCAAGACGAATGGTATTCACGCTTGGGAATTCCAGCGTAAACTTCTCAATGTTCTCAACTTTTGCACCACGCCAGCCGTAAATCGACTGATCGTCATCACCTACGATCATCACGTGACACTCAGGACCCGCCATCATACGTAGCCAAGCATATTGAATGTTGTTGGTATCTTGAAATTCATCCACTAAAATATGCTTAAAGCGTGCCTGGTAATGCTCGCGAACAAACTTGTTATCACGCAGTAGCTCATGTGCGCGCAGCAAGATTTCCGCAAAATCGACCAAGCCAGCGCGGTCACATGCTTCTTGATAAGCGGTATACAACTGGAGGTAAGTTTTGGTAACAGGATCATGGTACGCATCGATATGTGACGGGCGCAAACCTTCGTCTTTCTTAGCGTTAATCCACCATGCCACCTGGCGTGCAGGCCATTGTTTATCATCAAGGTTTTGAGCTTTGATCAATCGCTTCAATAAGCGTTGTTGATCGTCACTATCAATGATTTGGAAATCTTCCAATAGCTTAGCATCAAGATAGTGCGCGCGCAGAATACGGTGACAAATACCGTGGAAGGTACCATTCCACATGCCGCCAGTGCTTCCCATCATTAACTCTTCGATACGTCCACGCATCTCTGCTGCCGCTTTATTGGTAAAGGTGACCGACATGATTGAGAACGGAGAAGCTTGCTCTACCGACATCAACCAAGCGATACGGTGAACAAGAACGCGCGTCTTACCACTTCCTGCACCAGCCAGGACAAGCAAGTTTTCTAAAGGTGCTGCTACGGCTTCACGTTGTTTTTCGTTCAAACCGTCGAGTAATAAAGATGGATCCATCATGATGTGAGCTACTGGTTATTTATACATAAAAATAGATTATAACCTAAACAACTGGTTCAGATTAGACAAAAGTTCATAAAAAATTGTTGTTTTTTTAATCTAAACATCAGCAGCTTATATAAAACCTACCTTTACAAATCCAGTTTACTAAAGCGCTACGCCATCAAGTATTCACCAAGATTGTGAATTTACCTATGACGAACGCACTGATAACCAACGCAACACGAACCAACACTTACAGAGTTTGAGCGAAATGCCCGAAGTTTTATACCAATTACAGTGGGGCGAACAGAGTTAGTTTAGAAAAAAGATTGTCATTATCAAAGATTTTGGGGAGGGAATAATCCGTCGTGATGACAGGAGACCAGGAATACAGTCTCTCAACCATGTCCTGAAAAAGAAAATCACTAATAAAAAAATCCCCGGATGGTACGGGGACCTTTTTATTATTTGTTTAAATAAGCCATTAGCTCTTCAGCAGAGATACCTTGCTGTGCAAGATCTTTTGCCATCTGCTCAACCTGCTCACCTTTACGTGACTCAATAATTTGCTGAAATTGATACACAAGATCACGTAAAACTGGCACAGGAACTTGTTTTGCCGCGCTACGAATACGCTCTGAGCTTTGGTTGCCTAATTCGTTTAGCAACTTACCAAACATCACCTTTTCTGGTGACTCTTCCATTTGCTCTAAGATACGAGCCATTTCATACGTGGTTAACGACATTACTTTATGAGTTCCATTATCGTGTCGAGAAAAATTTGAATGACAAATATACACGCGTTAGCTACGTTGGAAAATATAAAATTACCGAGTTTTATGCATTCGCCAATTTTATATGCCACCGTTTACCTGCTTTACTAAACAGAATCAATAACGCAGGAAACAGTGTCCACATATGAATCGCGATCAAAGTTTGTGGATCAAATGATAGACGCTGTAGTGTGCCCACCAACAAACCAGAGCCGCTCATCTGAAATAAACCAAGTAATGCAGCAGCCGTCCCCGCCCTGTCACCAAAAGGTTCTAACGCTTTACCAGCCGCCGCACCCAGAATCCAAGCAAAACCAACCGATGAAATAAAGATTGGCAACATGAAAGACAGTGCCGTATTGTGCGCTTTCATTACCATCATGATCACACCAGCAATTGCTAACAGGCTAATACCAACGACAAGCGAGTTATGCGTACCCCAGCGATCCATGAACTTGGGCGCAAGCATACATGCCGCAATATTGAATGCCGCGTTGAGACCAAACCAAAAGGTAAACTCGTTCATCGACAGGCCCATATTAGTCATGAGAACGTCCGGAGCAGAGGTCACATAAGCTAGGATTACCGCCATCGCCATCAAACACAATGAGGCGTGAAAAATGAATGACGGGGTACTGAGGACAGACCAATATCGGCTCAGCTTAAATACAGCTTGCTTCTCAGTTGCAGGGTTGGTTTCTTTCATGCCGAAGAAAATCATTGAACCAGCAATCACGGCAAAACCAGCCATAAAGCTGAAGTTCGCTCGCCAATCAAAATTTTGCGTTAACCAACTACCAAGAATTGGTGCCAATGCAGGGATAAAACAAATCGCACCATTGAGGTAGCTGATCATTTTGCCGCTTTTTTCCGGACCAAAAACATCGCGAACTGTTGCAAAGGCTGCTACCGATGTTGCACATGCACCTAAGCCTTGTAGCAAGCGAGCCGCCAACATCCACTCGATATTTTGAGCACTCCACGCCAATAAAGCGCTCAACATGTAGATGACGATGCCTCCCAATGCAACAGTTCGACGTCCGAGTTTATCTGCCAAGGGACCAGCGAATAGCTGACCGACACCCATGGCAAATAAGAACCAAGTGATGGTGTCTTGTGCCAGTGCTTTTTCTACCTGAAAAGTGGCTGCAATAAGAGGCAAAGCAGGTAGATAGATATCAATCGCAAGCGGACTGAACAGAACTAACATGGTCAACAGCACCATCTGTTTTTTGCGATTTGTAATACGGCTTGACACAAAATACTCCAAATTGAATAACAACGTCCGCGCAAAGCTTAAACATCTGATGATATGAATGGAAATGATGTATACTCATGACCATTATTCCAATTTGGAAAATCACAGTGAACGTAGAAAAACTGGCACGTATCGACCTCAATTTGCTGGTCTGCTTCAAAGTGCTGATAGAAGAATTGAATGTCACACGAGCCGCCCACCGGCTATGCTTGAGCCAGTCTGCCGTCAGCAAATCTTTAGCCAAATTACGTCATCAGTTTGATGATCCCCTCTTCACGCGCAACTCACATGGATTAACACCAACACCGCGCGCATTGTTTCTCAAACCGAAACTGGATCTGTTGATAAACCAACTTGAGATGCTGACCCAACCAGAAGAATTCTCACCACAGAGCAGTGAGTACCGTTTCCAAATTGCTGCAGTAGAGAGTGTCTACCCGTTAATTCTGCCTCACTTCTTGCCAGCAATATTCCAGCAGGCACCGGGCGTCACCATCAGCACGCACTCGTGGACAGAACAAACATTTAAAATGATTCAGCGCGGTGAAATCGATTTGGGCATGACGGGGCGAGACATCGACATCAACGATGCCAAGCTAACACTACTTCCACCCGACGACATTTGTGAGCAGGAAATCTATCGTGACCACCAAATGTGCATCGTTCGAAAAGACCACCCGGCTTTGCGTGGTAATTGGAATTTGGAAGCTTATCTAGCCCTGCGTCATGTGCAAGTACGTTGCGATGGCAATGATCGTTGGTTGCTCGACTATCGTTTAGCCGACATGGGCCGTGAGCGAGATATTGCAGTAACGGTACCAGACTTTAATAGCGCCGCCAGTTTGTGCTCCTACACTGACTTCGTCTTCACCGCACCAAGCCACTTTGTGAAGCTAGCAGCCAAGCAACATGACATGGCATTAGTCCCCTTGCCACTCGAGTTCCCGCCAATGGCTTACACTTTATTCTGGCATCGAGACAGAGAAAATGACCCAGCATTAACCTGGCTACGTACCATGATCACGCAAAAAACCGATCATCTTAGATAAAAATCCCGGACGCGATTTGCGCTCTTACGGTAAAATGAGTAGCTTAACAGTCGATAGTCCTTTTTGGCTCATCTATGGCCTGTTGTACTCCGACTCTATTGAAGTGATTGCGAACCTCAATGGAATCGTAAACTGCATGAAGCAGATGGAAACAGCTCCCACACCTGAGCATGAAGGAGCGGTAATTTGAAGGAATAACACAGATGCACAACGATACCCAAAGCCGCGTGAATGCAATTCGCGAATGGCTAGCACAACATAATATTGATGCCCTACTTGTCCCTCATGAAGATGAGTACTTAGGCGAATACGTACCAGCGCACAACGAGCGTTTGCATTGGCTAACGGGTTTTACCGGTTCTGCTGGTGCTGCGGTAATCACCAAAGACAAAGCCGCTATCTTTGTTGATGGTCGCTACACGGTACAAGTGACTAAGCAGGTTCCTGCTGATCTATTCGAATACCGCCACCTGATTGAAGAGCCAGCACTAGATTGGATTAAAGACCAGCTTGCAAAAGGCGCCTCAGTAGCAATCGACCCTCGCATGCACAACTCTGTTTGGCTAGACATGGCCCAAGCAAAACTTGCCGGTACCCTTGAACTCAAGGTTCTCGACAGCAACCCAATTGATGAGCTGTGGCACGACCGTCCTGCTCCTATAGTTTCTGATGTTCGCCTCATGGCAACAGAAGCGGTTGGTCAATCAAGTGAAAGCAAACGCCAAGAAATCGCTGAGCTCGTGAAAAAAGCCGACGCAGACAGCGCAGTAATCACAGCACTAGATTCTATCTGTTGGCTGCTCAACGTTCGTGGCCTTGATGTATCTCGCTTACCGGTTCTGCTCTCTCACGCGATTCTGCATTCAGATTCAAGCATCGAATACTTCCTAGATCCAGCTCGTCTACCTGCTGAATTTGACGCTCATGTTGGTGCGGGCGTGACGGTTCATCACCCAGAAGCATTGCAAGCGCGACTAGAAACTCTAACTGGCAAGAATGTACTGGTTGACCCTGCAACAAGTAACGCTTGGTTTAAGTTGGTTCTCCAAAATGCTGGCGCATCAGTGGTAAGCAAAGCTGATCCATGCCTAATGCCAAAAGCGGCGAAAAACGCAGTTGAAATCGCAGGCATGAAAGCATGTCATATCCGTGATGGCGTGGCGATGAGTAAGTTCCTATCTTGGTTAGATGCAGAAGTCGTTGCAGGTAATCTGCATGATGAAGCAACACTGGCTGACAAACTGGAAGCATTTCGTAGCGAAGACCCGACACTAATGGATCTTAGCTTCGATACCATTTCGGCAGCAGGTGGCAACGCGGCGATGTGTCATTACAACCACGAAAACCAACCTCAACCTGGCAAGCTTGAACTGAACACACTTTACCTAGTGGATTCAGGCGGTCAGTATCTAGATGGCACGACAGACATCACGCGTACTATTGCCATCGGTCGGCCTTCGCAAGAGATGGTGAAACAATTCACTCTCGCACTAAAAGGTCACATCGGTGTTGCTCGTGCACGTTTCCCGAAAGGCACACGTGGTTACCAAATCGATACGCTAGCTCGTCAGCACCTGTGGGCACAGGGCTACGATTACGATCACGGCACTGGTCACGGCGTTGGTCACTTCCTCAATGTTCATGAAGGTCCGGCAAGCATCTCGAAAAGACAAATCGACGTGCCTCTAACAGAAGGTATGGTGCTGTCCAACGAGCCAGGTTACTACCGTGCAGATGCGTTTGGTATTCGTATTGAAAACCTAGAGCTTGTTGTTGAAACACCAACAAACGGTGACTTCCCTGTTCTGTCATTCGAGTCACTAACACGCTGCCCAATCGACAAGCGTAATATCAACCTTGATATGCTAACTCGTCCAGAACTTACTTGGCTGAATGATTACCATCAGAAAGTATGGGATGAAATCAGCCCGCTAGTTGAAGGTGATGTGAAAGAGTGGCTTCGTCAAGCAACGCTACCTGTAGCACACAGCTAGAAGCTAGAAGCTAGAAGCTAGAAAAAAGTAGAGGGTTGATGTTTTGCATCAACCCTCTTTTCTTTACTCATGTTTCACGTGAAACATAACGATGATCAGTGGCTTTATCTATTGCTTAACCAGAATACGCCGAGTGCCAATCTCGCCATACAGGGTCAAAGCCTTTGGCTCGAATCATATCTTCCACTGAACCTGCACTTCGCTCATCACTGATCTCAAACTGCTCGAGTTCTGCATCTTCCATTGCATAACCTCCCGGCTGAGTTTTCGATGCAGCAGACATGCTGGTGATGCCTAACGGTAATGCGTTGTCTCTGAACTTGGGTGACTCACGAGTCGATAACGACAACTCCACTTCTGGATTCAACAGACGATAGGCGCAAATCAACTGAACGAGCTGCCTATCCGTCATGACTGATTTGGGTTGCTTTCCGTTTAAAGAACTGGCTCCCTGACAAGGACGCAAACGCGGGAAAGAAATCGAGTAACGAGTCTGCCAATATGTGCGCTCAAGATAATCCAAGTGCGCTGCCACATAAAAGCAGTCGGTGCGCCACTCTTCCAACCCTATCAAAGCACCAATACCGATCTTATCAATGCCCGTCTTTGCGAGGCGGTCGGGCGTATCCAATCGGTATTCGAAATCCATCTTATTGCCACGCAGATGGTGCTCAGCGTAAGTCGAAGGATGATACGTTTCTTGATAGACCATCACCGCATCCAAACCCAATATCTTGAGCTCTGCATATTCGTCTTGATCGAGCGGCTGCACTTCCATCGCCAAATAGTTAAAACGTTGCTTAATCATCGGCACCATTTCGCGAAAGTATTTCATGCCCACTTTGGTTTCGTGTTCGCCAGTCACCAGCAATACACTATCAAACTTCATGCGTTTAATGGCTTCGACTTCTGCAGCCACCTCGTCCCGATTCAAGGTGCGACGCTTGATTCGGTTCTCCATAGAGAAGCCACAATAAGTACAAGCATTGGCGCACAAGTTAGAGAGATACAATGGGATATAAAGCGACATAGTATTACCAAAACGCTTGCGAGTTGCCGAGCATGACAACTGCGCCATTTGTTCTAAGTACGCTTCAGCCGCAGGTGAAATTAGCGCTTTAAAGTCTTCCAAATCACGCTTGGGTTTGTTCAATGCCCGCTCAACGTCTTGTGCCGTTTTCGCATAGATCGACATCGAAATATCATCCCAATTAAGTCGCTTAAATTGTTCAACGAAGCTCATTTTTTCCTCGCTTAATAGCTAACCAATCTAGGACTAAAGCTCATCTAGAAATGACGTCAGTGGACTCGACGCAACCGCATGAGAAACCTTACCAACCAGCCCCGCCTCATAAGCCATGCGTCCTGACTCAACCGCCAACTTAAATGCCTTCGCCATTGCAACGGGATCGCTCGAAGCCGCAATGGCGGTATTAACCAGCACGGCATCTGCGCCCATTTCCATCGCACGTGCGGCATGTGAAGGTGCACCAATACCCGCATCGACAACCACAGGAATCTTGGCTTGGTCGATAATGATCTCTAGGAAATCATGAGATACTACCCCTTTGTTGGAACCAATCGGCGCCCCCAATGGCATGACCGCCGCACAGCCAACCTCCTCCAAACGTTTACACAGAACCGGATCAGCATGACAGTAAGGAAGCACAATGAAGCCTTCACGAACCAATTGTTCAGCGGCTGCAAGTGTCTCAATTGGGTCGGGCATCAAGTACTTCGGATCGGGATGAATTTCCAGTTTTAGCCAGTTAGTCTCCAACGCTTCTCTCGCCAGTTGTGCAGCAAAAACGGCATCTTTAGCATTCTTTGCACCCGAGGTGTTCGGCAATAAGTTCACACCCGCTTTTACTAACGGCAATAAAATATCGTCTTGTTGGTCGTACACATCCACACGCTTCAACGCCATGGTCGCCAGTTGAGAGCCCGAAACTTGGATCGCTTGTGCCATTAACCGGCTGTTGGCAAACTTCCCCGTTCCTGTGAACAATCTTGATTCGAATTGTTTATCAGCAATTTTAAACATCGACGTTAACCCCCTGCGATCGCTTGAAACAAAGAGATGCTATCTCCCAGCGAAAGAACTGTGCTAGCCCACTCACTGCGCGGCACAACCTTATTATTAATTGCAAAAACACATCCGATTTCAGGCAGCGCAAATTGACGAATGATTTGCTGTAGATTCGACCCACTGGCAACTTGATGTGACTGGTCATTGATGACAATAGTGATCACATCAAAATCAGCTGCGGTCATTGGTGTTATTTGTTGTTCCGATGACATCATTGCTTCCTACTGTGTTAGTTTCAACCATGAGTCATAAGCGAAGTTTGAGTACACACTTGGCACTGTTTATCTTTGCTTATCGCCATGGTTTGCCATTGCATTTTCAATCCATCAAACAGGTGTAACTTAGCCGTCTCGACATGAAACTTTCCCGTCGCCAGTTTTTGAATTGCTGCAAGCGCTTGGTAGTTGCCAAGTATGCCGACCACTGGACCAGCGACACCGCTCTCACTGCACTTTTGAGTGTGTGGTAGCTCATCGAACGGATATAAACAGCGGTAACAGGCTCGACTCTCTGCTTCTTGTTCTCTTGGTGTTGGATAATCAAACACCGCGAATTGGCCTTGCCAACCAATTGCTGCCGCTGAGATGAGCGGCGTATTTTGCTCGAAACAAGCTTGATTAATTAGCTGGCGCGTTGGCATGTTGTCGGTGCAGTCCAGCACCACATCCGCCAGCATTACCTCAAGCTGCAACTGCGCTTTGTCTAATCGCTTATTAAGGGCACGAACTTGAACCATAGAATTAAGTTCGCTGAGTTGCTTTACCATTGCTTCTGTTTTCGCAACTTGGAGGTCTTTCTCGCGATAAATGATCTGACGTTGTAGATTACTGCTATCAACTTCATCGTCATCGACCACAACCAATTTACCCACGCCCGCTGATGCCAAGTACAAACTCGCTGCGCTCCCTAACCCACCACAACCGATGATCAGCACATGCGATTTGCTCAAACGCTCTTGCCCCATTTCGGCAATTTCAGGCAGAGCGACTTGGCGTTGATAGCGAAGGAACTGCTTATCCGTGAGCATGCTCGCCTCTCTTGGTATCCACCAATTCACAATTCTGATCAGTAAACGTTTGTTGTCTTTCCTTCATCAGTTGTGCAAAGAAGTCGATGACGGACTGAGGCGATTCCGCCAACGTAATAGCACGCACAACTGCCAAGCTAGAGACACCTGCTTGCCACACTTGGTCAGCATTAGATTGGTCAATGCCACCAATCGCGACCGTCGGAAAGCCAAGCACATAGTCACTAACTGCTTTGTCTTTTGAAGGACGAAAAGCCAGATTTTTGTTTCCGTAAGGAATGCTATCAATCAACTTTTGATACAATGCCAAGCGCACCAAACCTTGTGGTTTCGATGGCATCTGTTTTGTGGTGGTTGGGAAAATGTGCCCTAGTGCGATGTAACTAGGATGAATTTGTACGATGCGCAGTAGCTCATAATAACCATGCGTAGAAAGACCAAGACGAACCCCCGCTTTAGTTAGCTGAGCCAAATTCGATTCTTCTATGTCTTCTTGTCCTAGGTGAACGCCATAAGCGCCATGCTTGATTGCCAACTGCCAATAATCATTGATGAACACTTGTGCTTGATACTGACGACCTAGCTCAATTGCTCGAATGATCTGTTGTTCTAAATCGGCTTGTTGTGGGTTCTTGATTCGCAGTTGAATGGTGTTGATGCCTAAGGGAATTAATCGCTCAACCCAAGCAACGTCATCAACGACTGGGTATAGTCCTAAGCTTTGCTTGGTTAAGGTTGGAAAGACGATGCTTTCTCCTTGTGCTGACCAACCAACTTGAATACCGAGTCGGTGATCTTCCAGTACAGGTGTGGGGAAATCACCAAATTGGTCAACCCACTGAATAGACCGTCCCTCATTAGGGTTGTCATTCAATCGTGTTTCACGTGAAACATTCGCTTGTTGAGTTAGCATTCCTCGAGCAAGTGTTAACGCATCTTCGATAGGAAAATCGAGTACTGTTAGCGCCACTATCCAAGCAAGGTGATGTACAGGATCGAACATTGCGTTGGGCTTGGACTTAACAGAAAGCGCTCTCAATTCGTCATTAATTGGGTGACGCCAGATATCAAGTTGAAGCACTTTATCCTTTTCATCGGATACCTGCGTATCAGCAATGCCAATATAAATCGCTTTCGACGGTTGCTTAGCGCACGCTTCTACCGATAAAGCAGAGTGGTAATAGAGCACAAATGAACACTCATGCTCAGAGTCATAACCATCAATAAGATCTGTCGTTATGTGCGTAATCTGTTGGTCGCGAACAAGCTGAAGATATTGAGTTGGGCTCACACCCAACTCAATATCTTCGATGCTAAAACCCTGTTCTTTCGCCAACAACAAACAGTGCTGAACTAACCCGGTCAGTTCACACAATGATGACGGAATGAGGATTTTGCTCATTAGTCACTTACCTCGGCATGTAAAGCTGGGTGGTATAACTCAGAACCTGACTCTCTAAATTCTTGCGATTTCTGGCGCATTCCTTCGAGAGGATCATCCAGCATTTTGATTGATATGGCTTGGTCCGCCGCTACTTGCTCAGTGTCTTTCGCGTATTCTCGAACCTCTTGTGAAATCTTCATCGAGCAGAACTTTGGTCCACACATCGAACAGAAGTGCGCAACTTTTCCAGATTCTTGAGGCAAGGTTTCGTCATGGAAAGCGCGCGCGGTATCTGGATCGAGTGACAGGTTGAATTGGTCTTCCCAGCGGAACTCGAAGCGAGCTTTAGAAAGCGCGTTATCACGAACTTGTGCACCAGGGTGCCCCTTCGCCAAATCAGCAGCGTGGGCAGCAAGCTTGTATGTGATCATGCCTACCTTCACATCTTCTTTGTTTGGTAAGCCAAGATGCTCTTTAGGAGTTACGTAACAAAGCATCGCACAGCCATACCAACCAATCATGGCAGCGCCGATACCTGAAGTAATATGATCGTAACCAGGGGCAACGTCTGTCGTCAGTGGGCCAAGGGTGTAGAAAGGTGCTTCATGACAGTGCTCTAGCTGCTCTTCCATGTTCTCTTTAATCATGTGCATTGGAACATGGCCAGGGCCCTCGATGATGACCTGAACGTCGTATTCCCACGCTATCTTGGTCAATTCCCCTAGAGTACGAAGCTCTGCAAATTGCGCTTCGTCGTTCGCATCAGCCACCGAGCCAGGACGCAAACCATCACCGAGAGAGAGTGCCACGTCATACTTAGCACAGATTTCACAGATCTCTCGGAAGTGGGTATATAAGAAGCTTTCTTGGTGATGGGCTAAACACCATTTCGCGATGATAGAACCACCACGAGAAACGATGCCCGTGACACGTTTTGCCGTCATAGGGACATAGCGAAGTAGTAAACCAGCATGGATAGTGAAATAGTCAACGCCTTGCTCAGCTTGCTCAATCAGAGTATCGCGCATCACTTCCCAGTTAAGATTTTCCGCAACACCATTCACCTTCTCAAGCGCTTGATACATAGGGACAGTACCAATCGGAACCGGACTATTGCGAAGAATCCACTCGCGAGTTTCGTGAATATTACGCCCGGTCGAGAGATCCATAACCGTATCCCCACCCCAGCGCGTTGCCCAAACGAGCTTCTCAACTTCTTCTTCAATCGAAGAAGTGACCGATGAGTTACCTATATTGGCGTTCACTTTGACCAAAAAGTTACGTCCAATGATCATTGGTTCTGATTCTGGGTGATTAATATTAGAAGGAATAATCGCACGACCTTCAGCAACTTCTTTACGCACAAACTCAGCGGAAATTTCCTTAGGTAGGTTAGCTCCGAAACTCTGGCCTGGGTGCTGTTGATTCAGCCCTTCATCACGGTATTGAGCTCGTCCCATATTTTCACGTAGAGCAATGTATTCCATTTCTGGAGTGATTATGCCTTTACGAGCGTAGTGTAATTGAGTCACACACTGCCCATCTTTAGCACGCCGAATACGTGGCAGATTGCCATAACGAAGATCGTCTAAGGTTTCATCTTCTAAACGCTGCTTGGTATACACCGAACTGACGTCATCCAGCAGCTCAGTATCGGCACGTTCTTCAATCCACTCTTCTCTCAGTTTAGGTAAGCCTTTGTAAAGGTCTATCATGTGTTCTGGGTCAGTGTATACACCTGAGGTATCGTAGACGCGTATTGGCTCATTTGGCTCGAAAATCGGCGCCTCTTTTGTGCCTCCAATGAGGCTATCAGCGAGTGATATCTCACGCATTGGCACACGAATATCTGGCCGCGAACCCTCTACGTAAACTTTGCTTGAATTTGGGTACGGTTGTACCGAGAGTGTATCAATGAACTGTTTTGCTTCCAGTCTCGCTTGCTTGCGACTCGACATAGCATTTTTCCTTGCTTTGTTATGCTTAGATAAAAAGTATTTGGATAAAAATGCTTGGCGGATAGATGCGACAAGAGGAATCAAATGATGGACAGGTTAAGCAGGTACACTTGGTCTAAAACAACATTCGATTATTTGATAGGTTGACCAGATAGAACTCTGGTGTAGGTATCTTCTCTTGTTCCCTTCGCAGATTCTAATCTGATCAGGTTCAACGGATCCCGAATTAACGGTCTCAGCCTTATGGCACTCCGACAAGTAATATCAGTATATAAAAACGGCTTGGTTAAACCAAGCCGACCTGATTAAAATTTGAGTATTTTTGCTAGCTACGCATCAATAATTGAAAACCAATCCACGCAGCTGAAATGCTTAACACCACATTCAACAGTACGTTCAATCCCATCTTAAAGAAAGCGCCCTGCTGCATAAGCAACACGTTATCCATCGAGAAGGTCGAGAATGTGGTTAAGGCGCCTAAAAATCCGAGCCCTATGATTTGACGCCATGGGTCGGTAACCATCAACTCAGTTTCAAACGCAGCAATTAGCAGGCCCATAATAAATGAACCAATTACGTTCACAGTTAAAGTACCATACGGAAAACCACGCCCAAGTAGCATCACACAAAATTCAGAAATTAAGTAACGAGAACATGCACCAAATGCCCCACCCAACGCAATAAAACCTAAAACGGATAGTTGTCCCATAATTCCCCCACAAAAGTTAATGGCGATATTGTAATCAAATTTGCACCAATTGTGATGATACAAACTTAGAATTCAGCAAAGTATAGCGCTTAAAATATATCAAGATTTAAAAAGTTACAGGAGTCACTTTACTTCGATATACCCCATCAACCCAGTCTTCATATGTTCAATCACATGACAGTGGTACATCCAACGTCCCGGATTATCTGCGACAAATGCTGCTTTCGCACTGCCGTTTTTACCCAGTAATACGGTATCGGTATGGAATGGCTCGTTGAGTCTCTTTCCATCTAACTCGAGAACAGTAAATGTATGTCCATGAAGATGAATAGGATGATGATATTGAGTCACGTTCTTTAGATTAAAGATATAGGTTTTTCCAAACTCCAATGTTGAAAGTGGTGCAGGAACATTATCTTTACTCATTCCCTCCCAAGCGCGTTTGTTCATCAACCAAAACTTATGCATGACTTTACCCGATTTATTTGTGGGGGTGATTGCCCCTTCCCACTCAAAAACATAATCGATTTGCTCAGCATTTTCTAAATCAAGATCAGGCACAGGGTTGAGAGGCAGCAAAGGCAGTTTCTGGTTGGTCGCTAAATCGGACTCAACAACATCGAACTCACACAACGGAAATGGAAAGCGTCCTTTCATTTGACGCACATAAACACGTTCTCCTGCCTTTGGAGCAAGTAATCCGATATCTAACCTCATTCCGGGGCCAATTTTATGCTGTATAAGCTTATAAGGCGTTTTCACGGGGTTACCGTCAATAGCAATAACCCAAGCCTCTGCGCCTTCAATAGCGATCGGGTAAGTAATGGTATTGTCAACATTCGCAATTCTTAGTCGAGTCGTGGCGTTCTGTTTTAGCGTGTAGACAGGCTCATGAACGCCGTTAACACTACTCCACTCCCCTGGCGTCCCCATCCGTGCGCTTAAGCGCGGCACCATTAAGTTCTTCCACTGCCCCTGCTTATCTATATGCCAATGTTTAAGGACGACTTCATGCTCTTCATCAAACTGAACAGGCTCAGCCTCTTCAACGATGATTAGCCCAACTAATCCCATCCCGAGCTGCTTAACACTATTCATGTGGGGGTGATACCAAAACGTACCAGCGTCTGGCGGTGTAAACTCATAGACAAAGGTTTCACCTGGCATGATTGGCGGTTGACTTAAGAAAGGTACGCCATCCATTTCAATAGGAATTCGTAGACCGTGCCAGTGGATAGTAGTTGGTTCTGAAAGCTTGTTGGTAAACCGAATGGTCACTCTCTCGCCCTGGCGACAACGGATTGTAGGGGCTGGAATAGCACCATTAAACGCGAGCACATCTGTCGTAAAACCCGGAACCAATTCAGCTGTTGAAGGTTCTGCAGTGATATCGTAAATATACTGCCCCTGTGTATTGGTGCCCCTTGATAGAGAACATGCAGGTAGGACAGTAAGTACAGAGATTGCTAGGGAAGATTGAAGAAAGCGTCGACGAGAAGTTTCCATGTATTTAATCACTCATTATTCCAATTAGTGTGAGTGTAACCAATTATTAATAATGATTCTCAGTTATCTTTTAAGTATATCCCAGGAGTTATGAGTATATAAAT
>NZ_ABGR01000019.1 GCF_000171815.1 Vibrio sp. AND4
GAATTAAGTCTGATACCGAGTTGTAATGCTCTACAACAAGCGACGAACGTTCGAAAGCCGGTCCATTCTTTATAATGTAGGGACGAAATGGTTTTTCTAAGAAGCGGTGTGTGCGTGTACAAAGAAGTTCTAACAAGGATGTGTCGATGTTGTCTGCGAGATACCTAAATGATTTCCGATAGAATAAAGCACGTGCGATGAATTTCACGCGGTAGGTCCAAATTGGACTATAAGATTCAGCATACTCATCAGAATAGATAGTTCTGCAGTGGTCAAGGATGGATTTATTCATGGTTATTTCACTCTAAACTCATTTCCAGATGTTCGGTTCTATTAAATAAATGCGTGAGCGTTTGATATAAAAAGCAAATTTGAGGCAAAAGAGAACTGTACTATGTCACGCAAGAATGGATGGAGATGATTTTGAACACCGTTCTTTTCCGATCGGAATTCTAAAGGAAAGTCGCAAAATTTATTGTAAGACTTAGTATGGATGTGTCAGGATTTGTTTTGAGCGGTATCTGTTAAACTTAATTATGGTTTGAAAATGGTTGTGTTTGACTATTTACGGGTTAGCTGACAAAGCGTGATTAAACCTCAGTAAACTTGAGACAGAACACTCTGCCCTAAAGATTTAGACAAAATGCTTGGGTTGAGACGGATAGGGAAGGGTGAAGTGTTAGAGGTACCTATAACACTTCAAGTTAGCCTCAATCTTCCAAGCGCAGATGCAAAAGTGAGTAATAGAATGAAAGTATTTAGTAACTTCGATAGCGGCAGCATTCACGTAGTGAAAGCGGACGACAAAAACGATATCCAACTCAAAATTCCGAAGGACAACATGTCGGAATTCTATCAGTGGTTCCATTTTCGTCTTGAGACAAGAGCCGAGCAACCACATACAATCAAACTACTCGATCTCGCGAAATCGGCTTACCCAGAGGGTTGGCAAGGTTACGATGTGGTTGCGTCTTACGATCGTGAAGAGTGGTTTCGCGTTCCTGCAGAGTTTGATGGCGATACGTTGACTTTCACTGTTATCCCAGAACGCAGTTCTATCTACTTTGCGTATTTTGCACCTTATACCTACGATCGCCACTTAGACCTGTTACACACGGCACAAAGCGCGCACCACTGCCAGCTTGAAACTCTGGGCCACACATTAGACGGTAACGACATGAGCTTACTGACGTTTGGTGAGCCAGAAGAAGGCAAAAAGAAAATTTGGATGATTGCGCGTCAGCACCCTGGTGAGACAATGGCGGAGTGGTTTATGGAAGGTATGATCCAACGTCTGCTAGATGAAAACGATACAGTGGCGCGAGCATTACTTGAAAAAGCAGTACTTTACGTGGTGCCAAACATGAATCCAGATGGTGGTATTCGTGGCCATTTGCGTACTAACGCCGCAGGTGTAAACCTGAATCGTGAGTGGCAAACGCCATCAATGGAAAAGAGCCCTGAAGTATTCCTAGTACGTGAGCACATGCTAAAAACGGGCGTGGATATGTTCCTTGATATTCACGGGGACGAGGCACTTCCTTACAACTTCGTGGCGGGTTCAGAAGGTATTCCTTCGTATGATAAAGAGATGGCTGAGTTAGAGAACCTGTTTAAACAAGCACTTCTGACTATTACACCAGAATTCCAAGACGAGGTAGGTTATGACAAAGATGAGCCTGGTAAAGCGAACCTGACGGTTGGTTCTAACTGGGTAGCGGAGCAATTCAAGTGCTTGTCCTATACCATAGAGATGCCATTTAAAGATAATAACAACCATCCAGATCCACTTTACGGCTGGTCGCCAGAGCGTAGTGTGTTGTTTGGCCAACATGTTTTGGCAGCAACGCTGGCGGTTTCAGATAGGATTTAAGCCATTTTACGCACAGTTCGCACTTCGCGAGCTGTGTGTTTTGTCAGTGTTTTTATTGCTTTATGTCTGGTTTGTGTCAATTTTTCTGTCAGCTAAAACAAAAATCCTTCAGTTTCTGGTGCTTATATAGGCATTGATTAGAAAAAGTAATTCGAACAACAATAAATCTAATTTATGATGGGCATGCTTGTTCTGTTAAAGTCGCTTTTGGGATTTTCGTCACAAAAGTTTCTGAACTCAATCATTTACAAACCACATGTATCCGGTCTTTATGCAGGCATAGTATCTAAAAGTTTCTTTTAGCCGCTAAGTTGTGTGCAAATCAACCGAGATAATCTTGCTTTGCCATCAAGCGCTTTGTGAGATGACGGTGCTTTGTGAATTTAACTCTGTTTGTTCATGCACTGATAGAGCACTGTGCTCAAATTTTGAAGCCTTCGATTGAGTATTTTATTCAATGCTCCATGAAGAATCTAAGTGTAAGACCTCGTCAGAACGAATCAGTTCAGATTGTTGACGTAATTTGTAATCACTTAAAACAGTGTAGGGACTGACTGTCGTGATGACCGCTTTAAGGTGGTAAGAGAGTAGTCGGGTCACCTTCGCATTAAAGGTAAAAATAATGAAAAAAATCGCTATTGCAGTGGCTACCGTTCTAGCTGGTGGCGTAATGTCGAATGTTGCTCTTGCTGATACTTATGTCGGCGGTAAGCTAGGTTACAATGCTCTTAACGATGCATGTCACCTTAATGCACCGTGTGATGATGATAGCTTTGCTGCTGGCATGCACATCGGTTACAACTTCAACGAGTACGTTGCTGCAGAATACGGTGTTGATTACTTGGGTAACTTCACTGCTAACTTCAATAAAGCTGGCCTAAACACAGTTGATGGTGACCTATGGGCACTAACTCTTGCTCCTAAGTTTAACCTACCAGTAACAGATTCTTGGAACCTATTCGCTAAAGTAGGTGCAGCATACATGATGGCTGGTGACGAGAAAGATTTCGTACCAACTGGCTCTCTAGGTGCTGAATACCAAATCAATTACAACTGGAGCCTACGCGCTGAGTACCAACGTTACCAAGACATGTCTGATGACATCATCGACGACATGGATGCTGACTTCTTCGGTATTGGTTTCAACTACAAGTTCGGTTCTGAGCCAGTTGTTCAAGAAGTTGTTGAAACTCGCCCAGCGACTAACATCGTTGACCAGGAGTACCCAGCTCAAACTACAACAGTACAATTCGGCCTAGAAAGTGCGAAGCTTCAAGACGCTTCTGCGTTCAACGGCACTGTTGAGCTAATGAACACTTACCCACAAGCGCAAGTTGAAATCAACGGTTACAGTGACACAACTGGTGCTGCAGCTTACAACCAACAGCTAACAGAGAAGCGTGCGCAAGCCGTTGCTGAGCACTTCCAAGCTGAAGGTATTGCGGCAGACCGTATGACGGTTAAAGGTATGGGTGAAGCTAACCCAGTTGCTAGCAACGAAACTCGCAAAGGTCGTGAACAGAACCGTCGTGTAGAAGTTGTTGTTCCAGCATTCCAATACCAAACAGAAGAAGCAGCTCAATAATTTCTTATTGATTTAGCTTTGGCTTCAAGCCAGTGTTTATTTACAATGCCGTTCACCTAGGTGAGCGGCATTGTTTTTTTAAAGTATCGGCTTGAACTTTTCTTCGCTATTCGGCGGAAAACCTCCCAACAGCGCATGGCGTTATCGGCAGACGTCTTCAAATAATTGCTGCGCTAATTCTTCTAAGATATCCGTTGTTGGATGAGTGTGGGCGAAAGTGCGCAAACCATAAATTCCCATCATTAGACTATGAGTTCGTTGTTTCGGTGTGCGTGAATTATCAACTTCGCCAGCAGCTTGCGCTCGTTCGAACACGTTAACAAAACCATCCTGCCAATCTGCCATGTTTTTAGCAATTACCGCTTCTACGGCAGGTGCTTGCTCGGTCAGTTCACTCAGCGCCTGTTGCGAGAAACACACACGCTCTGGGCCGCTTGAGGCGCAATTAGTCACAGTTTGCATTAGGTAGCTTTTTAAACCCGCAAGTATTGTCTTTTTACCCCTAAAGTAATCGGAAAATTCACCAGTGCGGTCTTTGTTATATTGCTCAAGTGCAGCAATTAAAAGCCCTTGTTTATTTTCGAATGCGCAATAGATGGAACCAGGGTGGAGCCCCGTCGCTTTTTTTAAGTCCTGCATGCTTGTCTTGTTGTAGCCCTTGCTGACAAAAGCGGCAATTGCTGCTCTAAGTACTTGTTCTTTATCAAATTCAGCGCTTCGCATTCTCATAATCTCTAACTACTTGATGCGCCATTGTAATTTATATTGAACGTTTATTCAAAAACTACTTGAATGATCGTTCAATAACATCTATCTTGAATGGGCATTCAACTAAGAGAGCTCACCAATGACTGACAACTTATTTCAATCGTTCGCCCTAAACGACACTATAACGCTGAGCAACCGCATCGCAATGGCACCACTCACGCGCTGTATGGCCGACGACAATCTAGTGCCAACAAAAGCAATGGCTGATTATTACGCCAAACGATCACAAACAGGGCTGATTATTAGTGAAGCCACTATCATTCGTCCAGACGGTCAAGGGTACCCGAATACTCCCGGACTTTTTAACGCAGAACAAATCGCTGGTTGGAAAAAAGTGACCGATGCGGTACACGCCAATGGCGGTAAAATCTTTGCCCAACTGTGGCACACAGGCCGAGTGGCGCATCCTCACTTTTTTGGTGGTGATGTATTAGCGCCTTCGCCAGAGCGTGTCGACGGAACTGTTCCTCGTATGCGCGATCTGACTTACGTTACGCCTAAACCTGTCACTCGCGAAGAGATTTCTCAATTGGTCGCAGATTTCGCAACTGCGGCCCGTAATGCTATCGAAGCTGGTTTTGATGGCGTTGAAATCCATGGCGCAAATGGCTATTTAATCGATCAATTCCTTCATCACGATGCCAACAAACGTACTGATGAGTATGGTCAAACACCAGAAAACATGACCTGTTTCCCATTGGCTGTTGTTGATGCGATCGCTGATGCTATTGGTTGGCATAAAACCGCATTACGTATTTCGCCGGGGGCATACTTCAACATGGCTGGGGATGAGCGCGATGGTGAGGTATTTACGTATTTCCTAGCACAATTAGAGCAGCGAGAGTTGGCTTATTTACACCTAGGGTTATTCGACGATAGCTTGGAGTTTGACTACCTTGAGGGCAATGCAACTGACTTTGTACGCCGTCACTACAGTAAAACGTTGATGGGTGTGGGTGGGTATACTGCGCAGACAGGTAGTGAGGCGATATCTCAAGGTCGCTTTGATCTCGTCGCTATTGGCCGCCCATTTATTGCCAATCCAGATTACATTGAAAAAGTAAAACAAGGTGTGGATATAACGCCATACAGCAGTGAGATGCTAGCCGAGCTGGTTTAACGTTTTAGACCAGAGTCTAGCTTTAGGCTCTGGTTATACTTCCCCTATGTGCCTTATTTAATTCTTCATCACCTTAGTGCCGTTCTGGCGTCTAAAACTCTACTAAGTTCCCCCCTGATAGTGATAAAATCTCACTATCAGAATTAGCGAGAACCTCTATGTTTATCCACCATGTTAACGGCATCGACTGGCTTGTAATCACTGCCTTTGAAGAAATAAAAACGATTTTTATCGAAGAGGCAGGGGCGATCCCCGGCTGTTTCTCTACTGACTGTGAATTGAATCTGATTGATCAAGCCAAGCGCAAGTATGGATATTTACCCTCACTCAGTGGCCTAGTTACTGACACTGGAACGTTTCAAGGCCGAGATAACGAAGAAGAGTTAAACCCACAGCTCGCTTGTTTAGTTGAGGGGCGTGGACGAGTGTTTATCTATCACGGTGGTTTTGTGGCTTTTGTCGATGACGAGCAGACCTTTATTACCCGGTTGGACTAAAAACAAGATATGTGAATAAAGTATGTGAGCCAAGGTTGTGAGTCCGCGTTATAGATAAGCAGTAATGGTGATCTTATCGGTAAGCTGATTCAAGGCAGGGCTACTGCTCATCAGATGTTTGAATTTAAATCGGATTCACAATCAGAGCGCGCATTTCCTCGATCCGGTTTTTGCATCGAATCGAGAGCAAAGTTTATGATTCAAATGGAAAAAGCATTGATTCAGATGAAGTAGAAGTCACTCCTGATTCCGCTGTGTACGCGCTCATTATGATAAGAAAGTCCCCAAATGATGTAAAGATAGATAATGTTACGGTAGAAAAAGGCCGTGGTGTAACTATTGAAGAAAATTGGAAATCAAGTCGCGACCCTAAAACGGCCAGTTCTGAGCTTAAGTGGAAAATTGAAGCCGTCTAATCTTTTTGTTTTCCATTGGAGATGAGAAGCATTTTATCAGCTCCAATTAGGTGGCCACTCACTGCTTAATCTTGCGTTAGGCATCGATTCGAAGTTCACTTTAGCATGGCATTATTTTCTCGAAATCGGACAAGCGATAGTATAATAATCAAAGTTCAATAATCATGGAGAGGACATGATGAATATAGTGAGAGTTGATGACAGTAACGCACATGTATACGCCAATCTTTACCAAGGGTACGGTGCAGAGTTTTCTCGAATTATTAATGACAAACCGAATGAGAATGGTTTGTTTGAGATATACCCTCAGCTCAGTGGTTCAGTGTCAGGTTATTTACTTTACTTAGACGGTCTCCCTGCAGCATTAACAGCGATAGACGAGAAATCTCCAAATGCTTACGAAATTTGTGACTTTTACGTATTACCGTGTTTCCGAAAGAATAAAGTGGGGAAACGTTTTATCTCCAGCTTGTTCGAACGACTTGGTGGTTCTTGGGAGATTAAGCAGGTAGCGGGTGCGGAGCATGCCATCAGTTTTTGGCGAGACGTTGTGGGCGATTATACCTCGGGTAACTATGTTGAAGACGTTTATCAAGACCATAAATGGGGAACAGTCACAAGGCAGTGTTTCTCGCACTAAAGTTGCTCACATTAGATAGGTCGTACAAACACTGTAAGTCCGATTCGCAACGTGCGGCACTTTCTATCATGAAAGAGTTCAGTTGACGAGTTTGGAAAAAGTCATTAGATTATGCCAATCGGACTGTAGCGCAGCTTGGTAGCGCACCGTCATGGGGTGTCGGGGGTCGGAGGTTCAAATCCTCTCAGTCCGACCAAACACCTACTGGAAAGGGGGAAGTTTTTAACAACTTCCCCCTTTTTCTATTTATCAGCAGAGCGGTATGGTTGAGCGCTGAATGTCAATCAGTTGGATATCAGAGCAAGAAATTGGTTTGGTGTTGGCTCAATTCAAGTGATCAATATCGTTTAAGACCATGCAAAATAAACCTTTTTAAGGGCGTCAAATAGGAAGTTTGCTTCATGCGAAAATCAGATAAGAAGGTCGAGAATCTAATTAGAAGTGTTTTGACTGAAGTTTGTGAAGACACGTTAAAAGGTTACGATGGTTTTCTTTGGGTGAGTCATACCGTTAAATTTTCCTCCTTTCCGCATAGCTTAGAAATTGTTTGTGTGTTCGAAACGGAGCAAGACAGAGCAGACTTTTTATTGGGTGAGGGCCAGCAGCATGTCTCAACAGCCATCCAAAAGGCGTTTGATCAGGCAGGAGTTCAACTAAAGAACGTAGGCAAGCAAATCCGTTACGATATAAAGCAAAATCGTTAGTGCCAGTTAACCTTTTCAATCAGGCAGATTAGATCTGAATGAGCACACTTAATAATATGCTTGGCATAACGTAGTGGTACCAAACACAAAGGACAGGCGCCCTACCTCTCTGCTTCTTAGTTATTTCTTACACGCAAGTACATCTCGTACACGAACGACTTTCCCTCTCACTAGAACAAGAGGGGCTGATTCGCTCAGTTAAGTTCAACTTTGAGGACAAGAACCAATTCGCTAGGGCTTCTCGCAGTAGCGATAGATGCGGATTGAAGATTAAACTCAGCCGTTTCCTGCTGAGATGTATGATGAGATCATCCAACTCGTCTCGGAGAAGGTCAATCAAGATTAATACTTAGCCCCGCCGTAGAGTGGGGCTATTTTTTGGGGACAATGGGGGTTGTTTTGCTTAGAACCATAGAGAAGCGCAGTTTATGATCAAAGGCTCAGCACTTAACCTGAGGTAAATCACCCCAAGCTGTTGTGTACTGTGGCGTTAACATCTGACGTCGCATTTGCCACTTTTGCTCTATGCCTTGCGCCCCCAAAAACATCGTATTCTGGCCATAACGTTGATTCAGACCATCAAACACCGACATCAGCGGCGTATTGTTTGGGGTTGGGTTAAACAAATCCACTTGCTCTTGCCGCCCATTAACCAAATCCAACAGACCAACGCCCACTTTGTAAAAGCGCACCCCCTCAGAAAAGAGCGAGTGGGTTAGCTCAGAGACCACCTTGGTGATCTGCGTGACATCGGCCGTCGGGTACCCCAAGCTGGGAAACGAGCTTCGCAAGCCCGCCATGGAAGAAGTCGGAGCCAGGACCAAGGTCTTCAGTCTCGAAGGGCCGGGAAGCCAGAAGCCCCTCTACATTGAGTGGGTACTGGACAAGTGCAGCAGGGAGAAGGTCTCTCCCGGTGACATCATTACCCCGGATGCCGTCACCCTGCTGGCAGAGAGGCTGATAACCCCGCTGCAAATCACTCACTATCTGTCACAGGCTCTGGCCAAAGGACACAACACTGGAACCAAACCGGTCAACCGAGAGATTGTGGAATCGGTCCTTTCGCCGGATTTGGATACCCTGGAGCCGCGTCTGGCCAGAGAGGGGTACGGTGTCGGCGTACTCTGCGATCACCTCAATGCCCGCCGCAGCGAAGTCCGGGCTTACCTGAAAGGTCAGTTGTCTGCAGGGCGGACTGAAGAGTTCAACCGGGAGACACACAAGCTGGGTATTCTATAACTGTTATTGGACTTTGTTATGCTTGCTTCCACGCCTCACCCCGTATGCAGAGGTGAGGCCTTGCAAAGTGGCTAGTCAAACCCTTTGTTCGCTCGCAATGAAAGCAACAGGCACATTGGAACAAGAAGGATTGTCGTAAATGATATTATTGGTTGGTTCCCTATCATATCGGCAAACAGGAATATGACCAAACCGCCAACTGGAAGCATCAGAATATTGATGAGGTAGAACACCCCCATTACCTTCCCGACATTCTCTTGTTCAATGATGGTGGTTCTGAGAGTCTTATTGAATATGTTAAACAGGGTAATGCCTACCATTGACGCAGCAAAACCCATGACATAAACAACGAACTCCGAGGTCATAGAAAGGACAAGAAAACCGATGGCAAGCAATGTAAGTCCTACAATCGAAAATGACATCATTGACATTCTCTTGATCAGGAACGGTATAACGAACAGATTGGCGAAACCAAAAGCACCACCAATAAAGTTTAGTATCCCGTAGTATTCCTCACTCAACTCAAATACACCTGTGATGATTGCTGCATGTGACGAAATCACAACAGCAAAAAGAAAGTTTATGAAGCAATTCAATACTGCCAAATAGAGCAATGGCTTGCGTTGGAGTATGTAAGACACTCCAAACCAAAGCCCAGCCTTTTCTGTTACAGGGTGGGATTCGACACTCTTTACCCGATGGAATGTAATGGCAACAAAGCTCATCAGGAATATTGCGCCTGCAATTGCCAGAACCTCCACGAGTTCAAATGAGGTGGAAGCGTATGCCGCAAGAGCTGGTCCAAGTGTCCAGGCCAGAAGTTCACTGGACTGAACATAAGAGTGGACAATGGATACATTGTTGTCTTCTTTCAGAATGGCAACATTCTTCTCGGCGCCAACCCTGCTGAAAGGCAACAGGAAGGAAAGGCCAAACGCACAGCCCAGTATGATACCCAATGAGAGGTTGGAGTAGTTATATATAAGAAAGCTGGATGCCGCGATGATTGCAAACCTAGCCAAAGAAGAAATTGCCAGAGTTTTCTTTGGCCCGACCCTGTCAGCGATCAATCCAGATATCGGATACATCACAATCGCTGGTATCCACTCTAACATGAAAGCCAATCCCGCATAGGACGCACTTCCTGTCAGTTCTAGGACAATTAGTGGGATAGAAAAAATAACAAAGGATTCTGCAAGAATCCCTAGAAATACGGCTGCAAGAAAGCACAGTAGAGATATACTCATTCCGCCAGACAGCCTGTGGCTTTTTATAGCCTTGGAATCAACCATTTTACAGCCTCAACTATGCGAATGATTTCTCTACAAGTGAAAAGTCTCTCTGACGATTGAAGTGGTCCAGATCCTCGACAAGTTGCTTCCCATAAGGGGTGAATGTGTCTATTTTATCTACGACACCGTTGACACAGTCATCAAGTGAATTTGTAAACTCCTGCATCATGTCATCTTTCCCAACCAAGCTTTCAAAATACAGAAGAGGTACGGTGACAAATGCAGAATGGATAGCCTTGTCTAAGGGTCTCATATCCCCAACTCGGACAGCAGAAAGAACCCTGTATTCATCTTTATCCAACTCTGAGGCAGGCTTTGAGAATATTTTATTGACCATGTCGCAGATAAAGACGTTCAGATGCGTAGCTTCGTGAATCAGCGTATTAGCGACGTCCATTGCCGTCCAGTCATCGCCAATACTGATACATATGACTCCGGGCAGGTGCGAGCCGGTGCCTCCGCCAATTCTGGGTGAGTAGACGAACACCACATCGGTGGTTACGGCCTGAACGAGATTGTAGAGATCCGTGGACTTTTCGTTAATCAAGGCAAGCGCCTCTTCATACAAAGAGAGGCAGTGGTCCCTGTACTCTTTTGACTGTAGGGATATTTTCTCGTCAATATCGGCAGCTTCAGAGAAAACCCCCTGTCTTATGGCTTCTTTCGCAATTTGAGTATCATGGAACTGTACTGATATGTTGGCCGAGCACTCCATTCCTCTAATTGTGGATACCGCCTTGGCGTACATTTCTTTGATCGGTCTAGAGGCATCAAACTGCTCTTTAAGCACCGCTTTGGATAGCTTCTCAATATTCTCATTGGCATGAGAGAGACTTAGAAAAATCATTCTTACTCCTCGTTGAAGAAGTGGCATTTAAGCCACTTCCCGCAATAGCAATTACTTTTGGCTTTCCACTTCGCGTTCAATAGTCCAGCCACCCATCATTGAGCGGTTTTCTTCAGAGAAGAACTCTGAAACATTGGATTCGCTTGAATCGTTGCGTTCAATGGTCCAGCCGCCCATCATTGAGCGGTTTTCAACGGCGAAGAAGTCGTCAACATTTGCTAGTACGTTTTCCATTGCATTAATCCTTATATTCAATACGTTAAGCAATCACAGCATGTGAAAGCGAATATGAATATCCCTAACCAGTCCAGTAATGTAAACACAGTGTATCTATTATTGTAATCTTGCTTATGCAACTTTGTTATCAGGTGGTCAAGGTATGGCTGGTGAAATGTATCCATTGATAGGGTTGTGGCTAAGTTGGCATGACTTAAACGGAGTACTGTTCTCGGCATATCACCTAATAGTTAGCTAAATCATGGATCTTCGTTCAGAAACACTTACAACTACAGTTTCAAATAATGTGGGCAACAGACGGTTATAGAATCACCTAATGTGGGCAACCCGCCGGATACGGTCAGATATTGTGGTCAACGCGATTTTTATAGCGTCACTTATTGTGGGCAGGAAAAAACTTATGAGTGCGAGATTTTGGATTTATAAATGCGAGCAACAACACCTAGTTGCTTTAGGTGGGTAGTGAGCCGTTTGCCGACGCCCCACACATCACTTACTGAGAGCTGAGCGAGGACGCGTTCTCGTTCCACTAAAGTATCGAGCACGCACACCCCATTAAACCCAGCGATCTTCTTGGCGGCATGGTTGGCGATTTTGGCCAGAGTTAACGTCGGCCCCATCCCGACACAAACGGGTAACCGGCATTCACGCCACACCGACTTTCTGAGTGTTTGGCCATGCTCACGAAGACACGGGATCGCCGCTGCGGTTCGCTCAAAAGAGAGGAAAGATTCGTCAATAGAGTAGATGTGCTGCTCTGGGGCAAATCGGCCAATGACCGCCATCATCTTGCTCGACAAGTCTGCGTATAGCTCATAGTTAGAGGAGAGGGCAATAACGCCGCGCTTCTCGCACAGTGCCTTCATCTGAAAGTAGGGCTTAAATTTCTCGATCCCGCACTCTTTGGCTTGGCGGTTCGCGGCGACCACGCAACCATCGTTATTGGAAAGTACCACGATAGGCTTACCACGCCATTCCGGGCGGAAGACTTGCTCTGCGCTACAGTAAAACGCGTTGGCATCAACCAGGGCGAACATTACGCCTGTCCCAACAAATGACTGGCTCGGTGACAGCGTATCGAACGTATGACGACGCCCTCAACCGTGAAAATATCACAATCCTGCACCAGAACCGGCACATGGTTAGGGTGAGCAGAAAGCAGCTGACGATGCTTGATATCAATCAGCTTACAAACGAACTCGCCGTTTAGATTAGCGACAATCACATCCATATTACTCAAAGTTACATGGCGATCGACAATCAGAATATCGCCATCGAAAATCCCCACGCCTTGCATCGAGTCCCCGCTTGCCCGGCCCAAAAAAGTCGCGCTGGGATGCTCTATCAATAACTCATCCAAATCGAGCGAGAGTTGGCGGTACTCCGCAGCTGGTGATTCAAAGCCAGTGATGCCAGCACGGGCTGAAATAGGAATAACGTCCATAAATAATACTGTTTATATATACAGTGTTATTATGGGTAAAAAGAGTCCTCAGCGCAAGTGATAGGTTGGGGAGTATTGGTTGATTTGGCACCTTAATGTTTAATGTGTTAATTTAAGTTGTTGTTTTAAATGATTATTTTAAAAACATTGAAAATAAAGAAATGGAACGTAAGTTGATTAATGATGGGGAGGCTGCCGCGGTTTAGCGAGTTTTTGGACACAAATGAGTTTCGGGAATTTAAATATTAGCAAAACATGAATAACTTGAGGTATGGGAAAGTGAAAAAGCCCACTTCCAGAGGTTGAGAAAGTGGGCGAAAGAACACAACACAATAAAGCAGAGTTTGCAGAGATAATATTGTTAAGCGTGTGGGTGCATACTTAAACGAGTTGTTTATGACCAATAACTCATATTTTGACACTTTCTAGCTTGAAAGTACCATGGATAAAAGTTCAAAATGAGAAGCTTTGGAAAATTATCATTACCCCCATGACCGACCTTCACCAGCTAACTAAAAGTTGGATAATGGCTTGCCAGCGATTTTACTAAATTAGTAATTAAATAGTGATACAATAATCTTTTATATGAAGGGGAGATATAAATGGAACTCATTTTTTTACCATTTTTAATAGTTTTTTTGTTCTGGAAACAAATAGAAATGGAAATAGATAATATATTGATTAGCGTAATATTCTTTTTGTACGCTATAGGCTTATTTCTTTTTGTGGACCTTCCGACAAATGCCAGAATTGGTAGCTTGTTCATAGGGCTACCTTCTACCTCTTATCTAGCGTTTATATTTCCTTCTCTAATACCATGCGAAGAAAAGGTGGTTAAAACCACCTCTTGTATTATGCTTCTTGTTACTTCACTTCTTTTGTTCTACTTTCAACTTTTCGTATATGAGCAATAAATCAGTCTCTAGATTGTAGTTTTGAAGGCGTTTATCGAGTTCTTTTATAAAAACCAATTCTTCCTCTGTAAGCTTCGCCGAATCCATTTCGTTATAAACAGAGAGCGTTGTTTTTAAGTCAGATTCATTCATGTTTCCAATGTAGTTCAGCTCTTCTAACTTTGAACAAGATTCTATTCTCAAGCTACGAATTAAAGGAAGATATTCCATATCTTTGAGAGATACCAACTTTGTGGTTAAATCAGGCTTGGCTTTTTCAAAACCTATGCATTCTTCGACTTTCGCGTAGTATTTATCTAGTCGTTCGTCAGCAAATATACCAGAAGACATAGTAATCAACATTAAACAAGCTGATAGCTTAGCGCATCGCATTGTACATACACCTCCAAAACATTTTTTCTTGATATGTTAACGATGGTTTCATATACATTCTTGCTGAAATGTCTTCCACCCTACGTACCAGCAGTGGATTAGATGATCTCATAGCTTGGTCTAGTAATTGAAAATCAGTTGTGTATATTTTGTATGACGCTCCAATTACACCGTTACCGCCGAAGATATCAAGCATTGCTGATGCACCAATAAAAACAGAGAGTGCTTTGGCCATATCTTGCAATTCTCTTATTTCTTCAATCGCATTTCTGCTGTCGGAACCAAAACGAACACTACTAAGATCACTACACGACATAAGTTTAAAGCCTTTCCTATTGTTTAGATTAATCAAAATTTTCACTTTCATCACTACTGTACATTGCTGAAATAATGTAAACAATGTTGCATAAAGAATAGCTACGGAATCACTATAAAAAAAGTTATTTAGAGGGTTAAAGACTGGATTTTATACCCTCTAGATGGGTAAGTTTTTTAAAAATACCAGCAAGTAAGATGCGAAAGATTAAAAGTGAGCTGGCTACACAAGGGTAACAATCAGCCCGAGAAGCTTTTGGGCAGCAATTAGTTAGACCAAATATTCTAAATTGTTTTTGGACAAAAGTAAGTTAGGGTTGAAGCTCTAACTCTTTCCTTGAACATTAGAAAATGTATTTTGAGTCTTAAACATTTATTATGTGTACTTATCTACGAGTTTCTGAAGAGAGCTAAACTCGCCGACACCACAATTATCATACAACAGACGGGCTCCATCATTGCTCCGGCAATGGACAGGAAAGAAGCTAGCGCATTTAGAAAGTAACCACATAGTTCTTGTTATACCGTCAATAAAGCCACTGTACACTAGGGTTTCTTCTTTGAAACCAATTACCTTATCGGGTAAAAGAAATCTTTTTTTATACTCATACTTTTTAACTATTTTTGTTTTGCACACAACTTTAGCCAAAGGAACAGGGTTGCCTTGACCATAAGAAAACCCTTTAACAGCCTTATGAAATTTTCGATCTTGCTCATACGTCTCGGATAAAATTCTAGGTTCTGCACTGATGGGATCTTGTTTGCAAAGTGCTAAAAACTTTGCACTATCAACCCATACAATATAGCGTTCATCTTTACACTCATTACCAAAGTCGATACGCATGTAGGCATTCGTCTCATCTTCTAGAGGAATAGAGTAAACTAAAGATTTACCCAAAAAACTTGTTTTTATTTCAATGGGTAAGAACATTTAACCTCCGTCCACATAACACCGCATTAAGGTGTGAGGCACGCAATAACGAAGCTTCTGCATACCACCTTAACCACTAAAACCAACGCATAGTAAAAATGCCACGCGTTGCGAATCACCCTTAAACAGTTTGTATGGTGCTATGTTCGAAACCATACGCCAAAATCTTCTGAGGCTAACACCGCAAGATAGAACATTACTCCGTAATAATAAACTGGGACTTGTCTTAAAGACTTTAAGAATCCACTATCGGCTTTGATGAACCCTTGAAGTTCTTGTTCAAGCACTTTCTTTTCATCCTCATCATCGTGCTCCTTGATCAAGGTTCGAACAAGTCTTATTTCCTTAACTTTTGGAGCTAAGCCAAATAGAGCCAATATAATGGGGAATGAAAATAGTGCAGCCTTTTGAGGGTTTGGAAAACTCAAACAAGTCAGTGATATCGTGAAAACAAGTATCCCAAATACTTGATTAAAATAGTTAGTTAGACTTTTAGTCTCGGCATCGTATTTTTTTCTGTTGATTAAATAACTCATTTACAATCCTCTTTTGAGGGCACCATAACGCCCTTTAAAGGTGTGAGCAACGCAATACAAGAGCCGCCGCATACCGCCTTAAACACCAAAACCAACGTATAGTGAAAATGCTACGCATTGCGACCAATCTTAAACAGATTGTTAAGCGTCTTCTTCACCACTCGGTGAAAGACGAGCATAAGTAAGAGCTAATTCTATTACAGGCATTGGGAAGCGCTGCTCTTCACGAATACAGTTGAAAGAAGGTAGATAATTAAAACCCTTTTCAGAAGCGATTTTCTCGCAAAGTGCGATTACATAGTTGAGTTCATTTATGGAGATGTTGAGAGAAGCCAAAACATCAGCCACATCGTAGAACTCATATTTAGGTAAATTAGCGGATTCAACCGTAACTAAACGTTCACCCAATGATTGAATTTTTTTACTTTGCCCTTTAATCGTATTACTCTGCTCACCCACTTTTTCGTCCAGTTTCTCGAACTTTTCTTTTGAATTGCGAATAAACTGGCTCAAGAGCTGCGATTGTTTAGCTTGTTGATCAGCTAATTGAAGGATTAGATCGTCATCAGAAACTTCTGGTGGTGGGTAAATGCCATATTTTCTGATTGATGGCATAACTTCCTTTATGACCCAATTCTGGAACTTCTTAGCACCAGAGCTATTGGACTGAAGAGCAACTCGGTAGACACCAGGCTCACTAACAAAATAGTCCGTTCGCTCGATACCATTTTCAATAATGCTTTCCATAAAGCGCTCATCATCCTCAAGGGAAGACAAACAAGCTCTTAAAAATGAAGTTTGATCCGAAGTAGACTTACCATCGATGTGTTGCGATTCCTTTGAAATCACTCGAATTACATCAGGCAGCAAGAATAGTGTTTCACCATTTTTCTGTAGCGTTTTTATTTCAAGTTCACCCATGGAACTTGGGTACAACAAAACATCAAACATTCAATTCCCTCATTGATTGACCTAAGTTGCATATTTTATCACTACTCAGAGAGCGGATACACACCTAGATGCTTAACGCTTTCTATACTACTTTTAGCCGTCCTTCATCGTCCTATAATGCGGTGTTTATTACCGTAGTTCCATTGATAATCAGTAGGTTATCTAGAATAATGAGAGATTAGACCGCAAAATAACGCATAATTTTGAGTAGTAATTCGCACTGAGGTGGAATAGGGAACTTTCGAGCTAAAACAGCCACGGGTAAAAAATCAATTTATGAAATTTCTATCTTTCCTTGGCCTCGTTCCGACCTAAGCTCCAGTGACGACAAAAATTCGACTTGGCAGTATTACCTAACTCATGGTAAAAATGCCACGCGTGCCGCATCACTCTTGAACCATGTGTATACGCGTCCTATCGATTGTACTTAGCCTTATTCAACACTTCTTTGAGTTCATGTGTTTTCTCGAGGTTTACACCGTGAATATTGGCTAAAGCACAAACATAATACAACACGTCATATAACTCTTCTGCTATTGAACCTTTGAGTTCATCTAGCGTTGGTTGCCCATGTTTACCTTTGCGAATAGATTCCGATAATTCACCAACTTCTTCGATTAGTTTTAAAAAATAGTGTTCAGATTGCTCTGGCGCAAAATCGAATTCTTTTATATGAATTTGTAACTCAGATAACTTCATAACGTCCTTTTTGAATCATTTGCAATAAAGCCTATAACGCTTTCTTTACGGCTTTTGGCCGTCTTTTATCGTCCTATAATGCAGCCTTTTCGATCACAGTTCAATTAAAAATCAATAGGTTAATGAGAGTGGCTGGGTATTAAACCACTAAATGACGCATAATTTTAAAAAAGCTTGATTAGGCACTTAATCGAATGACTACAGGTAAGGCAAACGTACAGTCTAATATTTTGAGTAGATATTTGCGCTGAGAAGGAATGGGCACTTTCGAGCTAGAAAGCGCCAAGGGTAAATTCAGGTCTATGAAGGCTCTGGACAATTATTGGTTTCGGAACATCGAACATTAGCAAAACATGAATAACTAGAGATATGGCAACGTTGTTGTGAAGTGCTAGTGCAATGAGTAAAATTGCACTAGCAAAAGGTGTGATTAGTTATGTTCGCACTAAGTGCAGTTACGTTAAAGAAAAAATCACTTAGTAAAATTTTCTCGCGTTTCTATTACCACTGAAGAGTCAGATGTTAGCGTCACTCTCTGAGTGGCGTCAGGGTAAGTAATCATCATTTCATTACCAAACACACTGCTATTCGACACGGTCCCCATATAGCTTTCAATATCATACACCATAATATCAGGCCCATATTCTGATTCGATACACTGAGAACTGATACTTAAAACCTTTTCCCCACCGCTCGAAGACCAAACACCATCAAACTGAGATTTAGAGCACATAGCTAAAGCATTGGTAGAAAAAAAAGAAACCCCAATGACTACTGCGAATATTTTTTTATTAATCATAAATAAACCATGTTAAGCAAAAGAATGAATAACATAACATATAAAACAGGGTTTATAATGGGTGAGGTGGTTTTTCTTAGCTTATTTCGCCAAATTAAGCACTTAAATTTATTTACTGTTAATCCCATTTTAAAATGTCCTCTTTTCTCCCAAGTAGAAATGTCCCCTTTGGGAGAAGAGAAACAAGGATAGTGAGTTGCCAAGAGCCAAAGCATCGTTACAGAAGGCGTCACAATGACGCCTTTTCTTATTTCCATTCGTCAACCTGCTCTCAGAACGGCTAGAAGTCCCTGATTGCTATCTTTTAGTCGCAGTCGCTCTACTGGATTTAAGTGGGTTATTGCGTGATTTGGGAATGTTGATTGACGATGGGCTTGATCAGGCTAAACAACCATTGATTTTGAGGATCGTATTGTTGCGAGCGACGGCAGCTCATCACAAAGCTTACTCCAAGATCGAGTCCGCTTGGTAGCTCGATACTCCGACAGCCTTTGGGGATATTACCATCCATAGTTATTCCGTAATGATCCGTTTGCATGATGATATTGTGGATCATCGTTGGATGCTCAATCTGGACCTTGGGCTTCACGTCAAAACCGATGTTCTTCAAACGGTCCAGTATCGGGTACTTGTGATCGTTCCAGCCTGGTGTTTTGAATAATACGAAGGTGCAATCTTCTAAAGATTTGAAATCTTGCGCTGGGTGATCTTGCCGGACAAAGAACACTGCTGTTCCTCTTCCCAGTTCTTTTTGAGCAATGGACTGAGGAAGGTTTTCATCGAAGTAATGAATCGCTATTGCGTTCTCCCCATCAATGATGCGGTTACGTGCGTCTGCTCCCCATCTTAAAAATGAGTAGTTCGCATTGGGTGCTTGCTCAAGTAGTTGCAAGTAGAGTTTATCGCCATAGCGGTCCCAGAATAGTGTATTGGCGTAGATAACGACATTACCGGAGTAAAGAGACGGTGAAAACTCTTGTGGTTTGATTGCATCAATACTGGTTAATATCTTCTCGAAGTGCGGCATGTTGGCTTCTACAAAGGAGGTCGGTTCAAAACCGTTTTTGGTTTGAATAAAGAGAGGATCGCCCAGCTGAGCTTTCATTTTGGTGAGGTTCTTGCTGATGGCACTGGAGGTTTTGCTCATCGATTCCGCCACCAAGCGAACATTACGTAGCTCATACATACGCTTCAATACCAACACATTTTGCATATCTAGGTTGATTGTCATTCTTTTACTCCAGCCAGCTTTGCTACGGAATCATAACTCTGCTTTTCCAAATAAAAGACAGGGAATAGTCAATTCTAAGTTTCTGGCAGAACAGCATTTTTTGACTGAGGATTTCCATTTGGTAAATTCTGGTTTTCCTCGGTGTAGTGAAGGTGCAGTGCTAGAGTTTTCACATCAAAACGATATATCACAAACAATAGAGGTGACGTATGAAAAAACTAATCGCACTAGGCTTAATGGTTTGTTCTGCAAACGTAGCATTCGCTAGCGATGGGTCGTACACGGGTACCGTTGATATGACAATGAGCCAAGCAAACCAAGTTGATGTGGAGCGTGTGGACTCAAATATGACGCTTAAAGGTCGAAATGATGCTATTTCTGGTGGTGTTGTGATTCAAACTGACGCTTCTAAACAACCGATTCAGCTACGTGGCCGCCGCGACTGAACGACATTAATGAAAGTCATCTTGCTCTCAATGCCGCGTTTATCGCGGCATTGTCGTTTTTGTACTTAGGGTCAATAATACTCAGTTTTGTGCATCGGCCTCAACCACGCCCAGTTCAGCTTCATTGCGCTTGGCTGCTTCCAGCATTTTACGAATGATGAATGATGCGCCCAATGCGATAGCAACCATTACTATCGCAAGGATGGTCAGCAGTTGGAAGTAATCGCCGTACACGTGCTTTACGATTTCTTGTGTGATCTCTTGACCTTTTTCTAGAGCGATAGAGGTCGAGAATACGGCACCAACAATACCGCTTAATGCGATAGCAACAGAGAATAAGCTAACAGAGAAGTTTTCGATGTGCTTCGGTGCAACAGATAAGATAAATGCGACGACCATAGAGCCGACGATAACTTCAGCGATTGCTTGGAAGAAGTGAATCACAAGGAAGATCTCGGGCATGATGCTCACGTCTTCGCCTACCGTGGTTACAGCGAAGGTTAGGATGCCGAAAGCAATCGCTGTGAGAACGAATGCTAATGCAATTTTAGTTGCCGTGGTTAGGTGAATGTCGCGTTTTTCTAGCACGCTAAAGAAACCAGCCACGATAGGACCACCAACCATACACCATAGCGGGTTCATCGCCATCGCAGCCTCAGGCTCTAATGGGATAAAGCCAAACAGGGAACCTTTCAGAGTATTGATCGCTACCATGTTCATTGAGGTCATCATTTGACCGTAGTAAACGAAGAAACAAGTGGTAAGAAAAGTCACGATGAGGATAGTTCCCATCTTCAATGACTCCGCTTTGCTTGCTTTGAGCATTAAAAAGATGAAGTAAAGGATGGCAGCACCGCCGATAGCGTAAACGATGTTCTGACCGATATCCATGTTAGAGAACATAAAGAAAACCAATGCGATCATCGCGGCAGAGATAATGGCAAAGAAGAACCAGTTCTTCATACTTACGGTCTGTTTATCCAGATCAGATGCGACACCAATCAATCCCTTGCGGAATACAAGCAGCATAACTAATGCGGCAGTCGCCATGACGGCAGAGATAGTGAAACCGCCGTTAAAACCAATCACCAGTACAATCATTGGGAATAAGTACTGGCCAAGGAACGCGCCAATGTTATTCACTGAGTAATTGATAGGGTAGCCTTTCTCGAAGTCTTCTTGAGTGTTAAAGGTTCGCTTGTAAAGACTAGGGTAAGAAGGGGACATTAACCCACGGCCGTAGCTTGCTAGTGCGATACCACACATAGAAAGCGGTACGTTGGTTGCCGAAGCCCCAAGAACAAGCAGCACGTAACCAGATGCGAAGGCGAGGAAGGCAATCGATAGAGAACGGTAAGCACCTAAAAATTTATCCGCGATGACTCCCCCTGCAATCGCAAATAGGGGACCAATCGCCGAAAAGGCGCCCACGATCATCATGGTGTCAGCTTCGTTGTAGTTGAGATCTTCTAAGAAAAAACGCGTCAGGCTAACTAACACGCCGTAAAATGATAAGCCAAACATCATTTGGCAGAACATCATCGATTTATTTAGTTTATTCCACATTATTGAATGCTCACTATTGCGGGAAAAGTCGTTATGGTTGCTGTTGGATGTTACTTAAATGCTATGTTACATATTGAAACAATTGTCGCATAAAACGAACACAATGCACCAAAAGTTCTAAAACGAAACGTTTGCCTCACCAATGTGTTGTTTTAGATCAATTATAAATCACGTGAATGAACTTTTAGGGATAAAGCCTATAAAATGATTTTTCTTTGGTGGCTTTGGAAAGTCAGAAAGGTTGGTAAAATAATGCTTAATAGTGGAGCCGTGAATAGGCAGTGTGAATTGGCGCGGAAACGGCACTGTTAACGGACTTTTTCCGCCAAAAGTGCCATCTTTTAATCAGTAATCATGGATGTGAATAGGCTATTCACACGGTGGGGCCATGTGAATCATCGCCAGGCCGCCAAGCGATGTTTCGCGGTATTTCTTATTCATGTCTTTGCCTGTTTGGTACATGGTTTCAATAACCTTGTCTAATGAAATTAGGCATTTGCTGGTACGTTTCAGTGCCATCCGCGACGCATTGATGGCTTTCATTGCGCCCATCGCATTTCGTTCGATGCACGGAACCTGCACTAAGCCGCCAATCGGGTCACAAGTCATGCCTAAGGAGTGCTCCATGGCAATTTCAGCAGCAATACAGATTTGCTCGTTACTGCCGCCACGCAGGGCGGTTAAGCCAGCAGCAGCCATTGAAGAGGACACGCCGACTTCCCCTTGGCAGCCCACCTCAGCACCAGAAATCGAAGCATTGGTTTTGTACAAAATACCAATTGCTCCCGCAACGGCTAAGAAGTCCTTGAGCTGTTTATTGTCCAGTTCTTTAACGAAGCGGTGGTAGTACATTAATACGGCAGGGATGACACCAGCGGCGCCATTAGTCGGAGAGGTGACGACCTGACCCCCGGCAGCATTTTCTTCACTGACGGCGAAAGCGAACAGGTTGATCCAATCCATGATCGCCATAGGGTCGTTTTCAATTGCAGCATTGGCTTCAAGCTTTTTGAGCAGATTAGGTGCTCGGCGTGTGACATTCAAGCCCCCTTCAAGAACGCCCTCTGTATCAAATCCACGCTGCATACAAAGTGACATCACTTTCCAAATTTGCTCGGCTTTTTGGTCGATCTCGTCTTGCTCACGGAAAGCGCACTCATTTTGCAAAATCATGCCTCCTAAACTCAAGCCGTTTTGCTCTGCTTTTTCTAACATCTCATCGGCCGATTTAAAAGGGTAGGCCACTTGCACTTCTGTTTCGTTGTTGCCGTTTTCTAGTTCAGCCGCAGTTGCAATAAAGCCGCCACCAATGGAGTAATAAGTTTCAAATGCAACTTGAGCGCCCACGGTATCAAAAGCTGTGATCGTCATGCCATTTTCATGTAATGGGAGATTATCACTATGAAACACAATATCGTGGTCATAGCTAAACACGATGTCATGCCCCCCAGCGACAGAGAGCGTGCCATGTTCAATGGTATGTTGCAGCGCACTTTTGGCGCTGGTCATCTTGATGGTATCGGGTTTATTGCCCATTAAGCCAAGTATCGTGGCGCGGTCAGTGTGGTGACCTTTACCAGTCAGTGATAATGAACCGTAAAGGTCCACTTGCACCTTGCTCACTTTCGTCATAGAGCCAGTGAGAAGCTGGGTGAAATGATAACCTGCAAGCATAGGGCCATTGGTGTGGGAACTGGACGGACCGACACCAACTTTAAAAATATCGAAAATCGACAGCATAATTGACTTCCTTTCATGACGGACCTTTCATGGGTCTCTCGATTAGTATTGTTAATTACATGTTAATGCTTGAAGGTGGGTTGGCAAAGAAAAATTTGTATAAGAATTCGTCTCTAAAGCATGGTGTCTTTGGACGTAAGTTTGGCGAGGGAGGAATAAAACCCAGCGAATGCTCTACGAACGATGGAAAGGCGTCAAGCATTGGGGGTAAACAAGGTGCTGTAGATATGAAAAAGGCCATCGAAATGACGGCTTTTGACGATTCAGTTTGTGCAGTACTGCAAGCGTTAGCAGTGTTTCATCCAGTTCTTTCGTCGCTAGACCTGCGTTTTGACCCTGAGCAATGCTTGGGTAAACAGACCTGAGTGAATGGCACCCAACTTATTGGTTCTTTAGTTCACGACGTGTACGCACAGCACTGAGTGCGATTAAGCTGTAGCAGAGCAATTCCATGCCTTCTTCAGATATGTTCTTCACATCGCGTATGTAGTGAGCACCCATTACGTGATGCCAGAAGCTGCCCATACCGTACAGGCGTGAGTACACCAATAGCAAGATCACTGCACCGATAAGCAGTTTCATATAAGGCGACTGAAGAATGGTTGCCATTTCATTTACGGTTCCTTTACCACCTTGGTAGGCTTTCGCACAAGCCAGTGCGGTAACAGCAAGTGCTGGGAATACCCAACAACCATGATGAATGATGTCGAACCAGTAATCCATTTCGCGGATTATCAATACAGCGAAGAAACCAGAGATAAGCATCGCAGCATGGGATACATTGCTTTGCTGTTTCGATACACGGAAGAAAGACCAAGACGCAATAGTCAGCATGATCAGTTGTAACGTTTCTGTGATGGATATTTCACCCAAGCTGGAGCCCAGCATTACGTAATCCACTCGAATACTTAAGTTTACGAGAATACTGATGGCAACGATGGTCAACGCACTCAACACTGATTTGTAGATGATGCGTTTTGACTCTTCGGTGATGATGTTCGTTGGGGCCGACTCGGCTTCTTTGACAGTATTTAATTTCATCCTGACCACTCGCTCTTATGAAATGTGGAATAGAGGTGCAATTATGTGATTTGCGTCAAAGATTTTATTGGTCGACAGGAAAGTAATGTCAGAGAATTGTTAATAAAAACGCCGTTCAATATACTAGCAAAGTATAATCGGATTTTCGATTGATTATTAAGGTTATGAAAGTTATGGGTTTTGTTACAGATAAAAAGGAGCATACGCCCCCTTATTGGCATTTCTGTAACTTTAGATTGCGAAAATGCTAAGGCTATTTAAGACTCGCCATCTTTGTTGTGATTCTTGCGGTAGTATTCCCATTGCTCATAGCGCTCGTTTTCAGACAATAGGCAGTAAGTCATGCGCTCACCATTTTCTGTAACAGTTTCTAGCTTGCCGCCTTGTTGGACGCAGTATACCGCTGCTGGGTTTGCTACGGTGGTGTATTCATTTGAGCGAGTTGCACCTTCATAAGTTGAACAACCAGCCAACACCATCGCTGCAGCCACTGCTGTTACTATAGTTGTCTTTTTCATTATTGATCTCCGCACGGGATTAACGAGTAGTGGATTGATTATAGGAGACTTTCGGAAATATATTGTCTTATGTTTGTTAAAAGCGGAACGCTTGTGAGAGGATTCAGCGCAATCTTAGAATGCGCTCACGATTCGATAGGAGGTGGGGCTGTACTCAAATGGAAACTTGGGAATAGGCATGAATTTCGGTAGTATGCGCGCAAACCATTCACAGCGGAATCTGCGATGAGACATTTGAAAACCACCACGCACCCAGACATCGAACATTTGGATGATAAAACCATCTTCCAACGCCATGCTGCTCGCGCCATTGTCTTAGATGGTGAAGATGTTCTACTTCTTTATACTGAGCGTTATCACGATTACACCTTACCAGGCGGTGGTATCGATGAAGGTGAAGATGTCATTGCGGGTTTGGTGCGTGAATTGGAGGAAGAAACTGGCGCAAAGAATATTCATCACATCAAGCCTTTCGGTATCTTTGAAGAATTTCGCCCGTGGTATAAGGAAGATGCGGATGTGATGCACATGACGTCTTACTGCTACACATGCAACATTGATCGTGAGTTAGGTGAAACGGCTTACGAGGACTACGAAGTGAAGAACGGCATGCGCCCAGTTTGGATGAATGTGCACGACGCGATCGCCCATAATGAAAAGACCATGGCAGAAAGCCCAAAAAAAGGCATGAGTATTGAGCGCGAAACGTTCTTGCTTCAGTTGATTGCAAAAGAGCTCTTGTAGTGCTTTTTATTCGAAAATAACTTAATCATGAAAGTTTGACCGCAACGATTTAACTGAGCAAATATAACCGCGAAAGTTAAACCTAGCCTAAATATCAGCCAAAAAAAGTCCGGGCTCCCTCCCCGGAACCCGGACTTATTCCAGACGCGCAAGCGAAGCGTCATCTCGATATTCTTTTTGTTTCAAACTGTAAAAACAATAGCTTTTTTATGTTTGATGTGTAAATACACAAAAGTGATAACTGCCTGTTTTCACGATGTTTACACTCACAATGCGATGGGTATCTAGCCAGCGCACCACGACGCTTTCCTATCTTTGAGATACATTACGGTATATTTTCATTCAGTGTCTAACTCGGATGCGTCTTAGTGAAAATATTCACAATTCGATCAATGGCGGCAACCGGCCAAGGTCGATAAGCGGTTCAGCGTAGGTTGAGGAGTGATTCGCAAACAACAGTAATGGTTGGAAAGAATTGGTACGCAGTTTATGAGCATTGACCAAACGATCCAGCGCATAGAAGCGATTGACGTATTGCTGAGTCTCTTTGGGCAAAGTGAGTGATCTAAAGTCTCGACTGCCTGCCTTTTTTATTGCTCTGGCGATGCGTCCTTCTCCCGCGTTGTAAGCCGCGAGGGTGAGCGCTATATCTTGATCAAACTTGTTATACAGAAATGCCAAATATGCCAGTGCGGCTTTTGTACTGGCTTTGGTATCAAAGCGTTCATCTCGAGCGTCTGTTACTTGCAGACCAAAGCGTGTTGCTGTCGCTGGGATTAATTGCCAAAGACCCGCAGCATTAGCGTGCGAGACGGCTTCTGAGTTGTAGGAAGACTCCAACATCGGCACTAATATCAAATTGGCGGGTAGAGATTTTTTCTTGAGTTGCTTAAAGATATGATCCAGTAGCGGACCCACAGAATTCAAACGTTGAGTGATTTGTGTTTGATAAGGAGCAAGTATCTTGAGTTGTTGAGCGATGGCTTTTTCGTGTGGTTTAGCCATCGTCAGTGGAGAAAAGCACATCAGGCAAAAAACAAAAAAGCCCACAGTCATCAATCGGGATGGAACAAGTGTCTGCAGGCAAAGCGAAACATGTTTAGAAAGGACGCTCTTCATAGGTATGCTGCACAGGTTGTTTGAGTTGACTGACTAACTCTTGGAATGTCGCAGAGCTTTGGCCATTGCTGTGATTATCCTGCTGGCATTGTTTCACCAAAGATTCTAACAGCGTCCACTTTTGTCTTGCTCGTGTAGCAATGTTAGCTGGCAGGGCATTAAATATTCGGTTCACACTGCTTGCATTGCACGGTAACCCAAGTGCGCGCATGAACTGGCTTCTTTCACTTGCAGAGCGACCAAGCTGGTTCAAAATTGGCATTTGTTTTTGAATGTTCTCGTTGAGCGTTTCGCCATCGAACTTCAAATACAAGGCTTTTTGTTGCTGAATTAACGCCAATAGTTGCTGATAGAGTTTGACGTCTTCTGCTATAGAACGCATAAATTGCTGAATGTGTTGTGATGCCGCCGTTGCCATGCCTAACTCCTAGTGCGTTACTCGTGACCAGTATGAAATTGCATTACTGCTTTGGACAATGCTTTGGTGTCCAGATTCAGTTCACCGCGTGCCAATGCATTACGGATTTGATCAACCTTTGCCATGTCTACGTCTGGCAGGTTTTTCATTTCTGTTTGAGCCCGATCGATTGCCGCGGTGTTCGCTTGAAATGTCGGCTCGTTAATTTTGCTTTGTTCTATGGTATCGACAGGTTTTTTACTGGCCTGTTGGAATTTAGTTTGTGGGACATGACCGCCCGCGACTTTGTCGATTTTCATGCTGTTGTCCTCAATCATCATGTTCTAAATGGAATAGGCGACTAGGGTATGATGAACATTAAATATTTATTTTTTACTCTAAGTACAATTGCGTTGACGAGCGCCTAAATCCAGAAATGATAACCTGAGTCCAAAATCAAAATTGGGTATTTACTTGATTCACTCCTGTCACGATCGCTCGTATCACCTTACCAGAGCGGGTGTTCTCTACCTCAATTTGCTGACCTTTCTTACCTTGTTCTAAGGCGACCCCCTTGGTGCTGGCACTAAACCCTTCTTTGCTCGCGATGATCAGCACTTCGTTGCCTTTCTCAATAAGTGGCGGCGAGCTTAGGTTGGTCGGGGCAATAGTTTGACCTGCGCGAATACGGCGGGTGGTTTCTAGGCCAATGACTTGATTCATTTGCGTGAAGAAATCGTTTTGGCGTGAAATCGTGCGCGTTTCGGTTTTTAAGTTCGAGGCTGAGATGACTTCATTGCGTCCAATCGTGCTGGTGGCAACAAGAACAGGAAGCGTGACGGCCGATTTAATGGTCACATTGATACGCCATGGGGAGCGGATGTCTTCACAACTGACCGCGCGTTTTAAATGACCGACAGGTATCGGGCGATTATCGCGGCTGAGGATCGCTAAGGGTACATTACAAGTGGGGAGGTGATTGGCTGAGCTGGGTATCCATATTTGATAATCGAGCTGGTAATTGCCCCATTGATTAGAGCGTGCGACTTGCGTCACTTGTTGCTCGAACTGCTCGCCGACGATGGCTTTGAGAGCTTCTACCGATAGCGTTTTTTCACTGGCGATGGCACTTATTGGGCTCACACTCAACACTAAACTGCACAGCAGCGGTACTGAGGAAAATCTGCCTTTCCCCTTGTTTTGAATGGCTTCCGTGAACCGGAAGTGAGACTTCCTTGTTTTATTGTAATTCATTGATATATATCGATATTTTTTATGGCACGCATCTTGTTTTAATATTCGGTGTATTCGAGCCGACTTAAAGGAAAGATGCATGGCGATTACATTCGAAAATGCGTTAGGTGTACATCCAGAGGCACTCAATTTTCGCGTTCAGCGTACCAAAGTCCTCGCCAGTAACCTAGCAAATGTTGATACCCCAGGTTACTTGGCAAAGGACTTGAGTTTCACCACAGTGATGGACCAAGTGTCTGCGAGCAGTGTGAATGAACCTGTGCCGAAGTTCCGGGTCGAGGCGCAATATTCGATGCCTTACCAAAATAGCAAAGACGGCAACACCGTAGAGCTTGGCGTTGAGCAAGCCAAGTTCACACAAAACAACATGGACTTTCAAACCAGCCTGACATTTATCAATATGAAATTTAGCGGCTTGGCGAAAGCGATTGAGGGACGATAGACATGTCATTTACTGATATTTATTCGATCACTGGCTCGGCGATGACAGCGCAAACCGTTCGTCTGAACACAGTAGCCAGTAATCTTGCTAACGCCGATGCGGTTTCTGCAAACCCGGATGACGCGTACAAAGCACTCAAGCCAGTGTTCGCAACTGTGTACCAAAAAACGCAGATGACGACAGATAACGGGGTTTATCCGAATGCGGAAGTTCGTATTGTTGATGTGGTGCAGAGCGCAGGTCAGGCAGAGCAACGTTTCGAACCTAATAATCCGTTAGCCAACAATCAAGGCTACGTGTACTACCCAGATATTGATGTGGTGTCAGAGATGGCAGACATGATGTCCGCAACGCGCAGCTTTGAAACTAACGTTGAAGTACTGACAAATGTGAAAAGCATGCAGCAAGGGCTACTTCGACTAGGGCAGGGTAATTAATGAGTCTCGCACAATATACCGCGCTTTCTGCTGATGCATCCGTCGCGACCACCACCAGTGGTGATACAGGTGGCATTTCCGCTAACCCATCTGATATGAACAGCGCAACGTCATTGGAAAATGAGTTTATCTCTTTGATGGTGGCGCAAATTCAAAATCAAGACCCACTGAACCCGCTCGATGGTACAGAGTACGTCAGCCAGTTAGCGCAATTTTCTCAAGTTCAAAGTACTGAAAACATGGCGATGCTAATGCAAAACAGCATGGTATTGCTTGATAACATGCAGGTCCTCTCCACGGCGGGCTTAGTCGGTCAAACCGTGTATGTATCTGCCAACGAATTTGAACTTGGTGAAGGTGCACAAAGTGGCAAGCTTGAGCTAGAACATGGTTCGAACCAAGTTACCTTGGTCGTCAAAGATGAATTTGGCCAATCGACCAAAGTGCCTTTAGGGGCGCACGGTGCGGGGGACGTCGAGTTCTCAATCAACCCGGAAGAGCTGGGTTTGAAACCGGGTAAGTACACCGTTGCGGTGGAAGTGCAAGACGGGCAAAAAAGCCCGAATGTTTTGTTAGCAGGCACGGTAGAGCAGGTTCGTATCCCTAGCTCCGGCGGCGCTGCACTCGTCAATGTCCAAGGCGTTGGCAATGTTCCTTTCTATCAAATCACTCAGTTTGGTGCTTGACCAAATACGGAAATCAGAGGTTATTTATGAGTTTTAACATCGCACTTAGTGGTCTGGACGCGACCAATACAGAATTGAACACGATCAGTCACAACATTGCTAACGCATCAACGTATGGCTTTAAAGGTGGTCGAACGGAATTTGCAGCGGTTTACAACGGCATGCAACCAGGTGGCGTGGAAGTGGCGTCGATTTCTCAGAACTTCGATAAAAATGGCTCGGTGACAGGTACAGGGCGTGCCATGGACTTGGCGATCAACGGTAGCGGTTTCTTCGTAACCAAAGATAATATGGGTCAAATGCTTTATACCCGTGCGGGTGTGTTTGGTACGGACAAGAACAACTTCGTGACCGCAAATAATGGCGCTAAGTTGCAAGGATACAGCGTAGACAACAATGCGAATCTTCAAACCGGTTCTGTTGGTGACATCAAAGTGTCGACATCTTCTCTCAACGCTAAAGCGACTGACAACCTCGACTTTGTAGCGAACTTCGATGCAAGTGCTACGGCCGTGGATCAAACGGTTTACCCATTTGATTCGTCTGATCCAAATTCATTCAATTCTTCTTACACCACTAAGGTGTATGACTCACTTGGCAATTCACACACCGTCACTCAGTACTTCACTAAGACGTCAGATAACGAATGGCAAGTGAATGTAGAAGTTAACGGTGCGCCAACGACACCTGCCACAGCGCAAACGGTGCAGTTCAACACAGACGGCACACTGGCATCACCAACGGGTTCTTTCAACATTGCTTTCCCAGCAGCTGGTGCAAACGCAATGAGCATTGATATCAGCTTGAATGGTAGTACGCAGTTTGGCGCCTCGTTTGGTGTGAGCACCAACAACCCGAACGGCTACACCTCAGGGGAGCTTGCGGGCGTTCGAGTGGAGGACAATGGCATGGTGTACGCGACATACACCAATGGTCAGTCTCAGCTACAAGGACAAGTTGTGCTTGCCGACTTTGCGAATACTCAAGGTCTATCTAAGGTGAGCGGCACTTCTTGGACGCAAAGCTTCAGTTCAGGGGCTCCAATTATGGGTGTTCCTGGCACAGGCACATTGGGTAACTTAACGCCGGGCGCACTAGAAGGTTCTAACGTTGACTTAACCAGTGAACTTGTTGCACTCATGACGGCGCAGCGTAACTACCAAGCCAACGCAAAAACTATCTCGACCAACGACAAGCTGACTCAAGCTCTGTTCAACGCGGTGTAATGGGAGAGTTGCATGGATAGCTTGTTATTTACCGCAACGTCGGGTGCAAGCCGAGTACTCAAAGCGCAGCACGTGCGTTCGAACAACCTGTCGAACGCTGATACGGCAGGCTTTCGAGCTGATATGGAACGAGTTCGTAGTGTGGAACTGCAAGGTTCGGGCTTTGATGGTCGCACCATGGTGGTGACCAACTCTGCAGCGACGCGTTTTGACTCCGGTGACATCATGAAAACGGGGCGTCCTCTTGACGTGGCGATCATGGGCGAGGGTTACCTTAGTGTCGAAACGCCCACAGGCAACGAGGCTTATACAAGAGCGGGCAACATTAAAGTTGATACGTTTGGCGCAATGAGCATCAATGGTTTTCCTGTCTTGGGTGAAAACGGTCCTTTGGTGGTGCCTGACTTTCAGAAGATTGAAATCAGTGAGCGCGGAAGGGTATCCGTCATTCCTCCAGGTGGTGGTGCCGAAGTGGAAGTGGGCACCTTGAAGATGGTGAAACCGCCGTTCGACCAATTGCAAAAAGAGAGTGACAGTTTGCTGCACAGCTTGGATGGTGCGCCTTTCCCTGCAGATGAAACCGTGCAGCTTTCTCCTGAGCACATTGAGGGCAGCAACGTGTCTGCCATTGATGAACTGCTGAGTGTGATGTCGCTGACGCGTAACTTCGAAATGCAAGTACGCATGATGAAAACCGCAGAAACCTTGGCGCAAGCCGGAAATAAATTGATGACGGCGAGATAACCTTTTTACAAAGGGCCCTCGTTTAAAGGAGACAACCAATGCATTCAGCATTATGGGTAAGTAAGACGGGCATGGCAGCTCAAGATACAAAAATGACTGCCATCTCAAACAACTTAGCAAACGTCAACACGGTCGGCTTTAAGCGTGATCGTGTGGTGTTTGAAGACTTATTCTACAGCATTCAGCGTCAGCCTGGTGCGCAAGTGGACCAAGTGAACGAACTGCCAAGCGGTGTTCAGCTTGGTTCTGGTGTTCGTGTCGTGGGGACGCAAAAAGTGTTCACCCAAGGCAATACACAAAATACCACGCAAGAGTTAGATTTAGCCGTGATGGGGCAAGGCTTCTTCCAAATCGAAAACTCAGACGGTCAGATCATGTACACGCGTAATGGTCAGTTCCATATCAACTCTGAGGGTTTGATGGTCAACAGCCAAGGTTTGCCACTCGAGCCGCAAATTCAAATCCCAGATGATGCGATCTCGTTTTCTGTTGGTGTGGATGGCACGGTAACGACCACATCGGCCGATGATCCGAATCCGCAACAACTTGGTCAGATTTCGCTGGCAAAGTTCATTAACCCAGCTGGTTTAGAAGCTGTTGGCGGTAACTTATTCCGTGAGACGGCAGCAAGTGGTTCTGCGGATGAGCTAATTGCGGGTGAAGATGGTGCAGGCAGCATCAAACAAGGCGCTTTAGAGGGCTCAAACGTGCAAGTGGTGGAAGAGATGGTCGATATGATCACGACCCAACGAGCGTACGAGATGAACGCTAAAGTGGTCTCTGCCGCAGACGACATGCTGAAGTTTGTCGCGCAATCAATGTAAGTAAGAAATTGGTGATGATGAAGGAAAAAGCAATGAAATGGCTTTCGAAGAGTTGGGCAGTGGCCGTCGTGTTGCTGGTGGGGTGTGCGGGTCGTGATGAATTTATTCCACCTGAGCCAAACACGGAGGAATATGCGCCGCCAGTGTTGGATTACACCTTGCCAGAAACCAGGTTCGGTAGCCTTTATCGTCACCAATATACTATGACGCTTTTCCAAGATCGCCGCGCATACCGAGTCGGTGATGTTCTGACTGTGCAGCTGTTTGAAGAAACGTCTTCAAGCAAGAAAGCGGGCACGCAATTTGGCAAAAGTTCTACCGTTGACTTTGCTGTGCCAACCATTGGCACCAAAACGATCAATGAGTTAGGCGTAAGTGTTGATGGCAGCCGCAGCTTTGATGGCAGTTCATCGAGCTCGCAAGGCAATAAATTACAAGGTGCAATCACAGTGACCGTGCACGAGGTACTGCCAAATGGTGTGCTTCGTATCAGTGGTGAGAAGTGGTTGCGACTTAATCAAGGTGACGAATTTATTCGTCTGACCGGCATCGTGCGTGTTGATGATATTAGCCGCAGCAACCAAGTTTCCTCTCAGCGTATTGCTGATGCTCGCATCACCTACGCAGGTCGTGGTGCATTAGCCGATAGTAACGCAGCTGGGTGGCTGACGCAGTTCTTCAACAGCCCATGGGTACCATTCTAATGAAGCCAAGAAATGCATTTTTTTCTTCTTTCCTTTTGGCTATGGCCTTGGGACTTCCTGCCACTTCACAGGCTGAAGTGGAAATTCCGATCATGGACTTGGTGGATGTTCAGGGCATCCGAGAAAACCAATTGGTTGGCTACGGTTTAGTTGTAGGTTTAGCAGGCCAAGGTGACCGTAATCAAGTGAAATTCACCGCCCAGTCGATCACCAATATGCTGCGTCAATTTGGTGTTCAGATTGATGACAGTATGAACCCGAAATTACGTAACGTGGCGTCAGTGAGCGTCACTGCATCGGTCGATCCAATGGCTGGTCCGGGTCAAACATTGGATGTGGTGGTTTCCTCTATCGGCGATGCAAAAAGTTTACGTGGTGGCACATTATTGTTAACACCACTGCGTGGTATCGACGGAGAGGTGTATGCCATCGCTCAAGGCAGTGTGGTCGTGGGTGGTTTATCGGCAGAGGGCAAAAGCGGCTCGAAAGTGGAGGTGAATACACCGACAGCAGGCCGTATTCCGAATGGAGCAACAATAGAGCGGGAAATCGAAACTGACTTTAATCAACGCGACGAAATTACCCTGAATCTTCGTAAACCGAGCTTTACAACAGCAAAGAATATTGCTCGAAAAATTAACAACACCTTTGGCCCAAACGTGGCGAAAGCGATCAATAAAGCGCGTGTGGAAATGCGAGCGCCAATGGACACTCAACAGCGCGTTACCATGATGTCAATGCTGGAAGAAATGAGCGTAGAAGAAGGTCGTAAACCAGCTCGAATTGTCTTCAATGCGCGCACGGGGACGGTAGTGATTGGCAAGAATGTCAAAGTGGGCGAAGCCGCTGTTAGTCACGGAAATCTAACGGTTCGTGTCTCTGAGTCTCAACAGGTTAGTCAACCTAATGCCTTTGCCGATGGTAAAACTGAAGTCGTGGATCAATCTCAAATCGATGTAAATGAGGATCAGGCAAAAATGGTGATTTGGCCTCCGGGAACCGAACTTAACACCATAGTTAATGCGGTGAACAGCTTAGGTGCCACACCAACGGATTTGATGTCGATTCTACAAGCATTAAATGAAGCAGGTGCGCTCAATGCTGAACTTGTGGTGATTTAAGGAGTTAGCAATGAAGTTAGATACGAGCAGTGATCAAGCTCAGCTCAATACCATGCTGTATCACGATAACAGTGCCCTAGCGAGCATCAAAAAAAGTCGTGACCAAGAGGGAGCGCTTGAAGCAGTTGCAGGGCAGTTTGAAGCTATGTTCTTGCAAATGGTGCTACGCCAAATGCGCAGCAGCAGTGATGTATTAGCGCACAAAGACAGCCCGTTTTCCAGTCAACAACAAGGTGTGTTTCGTGATATGTATGATGGTCAATTGGCGATGGAACTAGCGAAAAAGCAAAACTCCGGTATCGCTAAAATGCTGATTCAGCAACTCAGCCCTTCAATGAGGGAAGTTGCGTTCGACCAATCCCGAAATGTCTCTCCGGCAAACGATGACAAAGAAACAGGTTTGGAACAAGTGTCACAACTTAAAAATGCCGAAATTACGTTGAAGACCGATGAAGTTAATCCCTCTCTACAAGCGGTCGCCTCTGTTAAACAAGTGCTCGGTGAAGCTGGGATGACGACCGCGTTTACTCAGCCACTGATCAGGAAAATGGAGCTGTAAATGAACCTTGTCAATATTGCCCTCTCAGGTTTAAACGCCAACCGCGTAGCGCTGGACGTCACAGCGCAAAATGTGGCTAACATCAACACGCCGGGATACAGCCGACAACAAGCGCTGATGGCGTCCGTTGGCGATGGTAAGTACAACAAGCTCAGCCCTGGTATGGGTGTTGAAGTGACCAGTATTCGTCGTGTGACCGATCAGTTCTTGGTCAAACAAACCTGGTCGACCAACAGTTTAGCGGCTTATTCAGCAGGTTATGTCACTGCAATGGATCAGCTTGAAAACACGCTTGGCGCTGATGGTTTCAGTATTTCGGCTGGCTTAGATTCACTCAACGCCGCGCTTAATGATGCGACGGTGAAACCAGAATCAATCCCATATCGTCAGCAAATCGTTAATGAATCAGAAGCGTTGGCGCGTCGTTTCAATACGCTAACTGAGTCCCTACACAATCAACACAAAGACATGAGCGATCAACGCAATGCTGCACTAAGCCATGCCAACAGTTTGATGGCCAATATTGCCCAAGTGAATAAGCAGATTGTAGAGATGCAAGGCACTGGCGGGAATCCAGCTCAGTTGATGGATACCCGCGATCTGTTGATTGGTGAGCTTTCTCAAATTGTTGAAATAAAAACCACCGACCAGTCGGATGGCAGCATGCAGGTCACTCTGTCTTCTGGTCAGCCTTTGGTTATGGGTGGGGATTACGGTCAGTTGACGGCAAAGCCAAACCCTAGTGATCCTTACTTAGCGGATTTGAGTGTCGATTTCGCATCACAAAGTTTTATCATTGACCACTCAGTCGGTGGAAAATTAGGTGCGATTAATGATTATCAAACCCAAGTCTTGAAGCCAAACCAAGTGGCATTAGATGATATGGCAAAAGCGCTGGCTGATGAATACAACGCTGTGCTGGCAACAGGACAAGATCTTAATGGTAATTCAGGTAAGCCATTATTTAGTTACGATCCCGCCAATCCCGCCGCGAGCCTAACGATTACCAATATCGGTGCGGAAGAATTGGCTTTTTCGAGTGACGGTACTCCGGGCAATGCGGATGTACTGAATGACCTGATTCAACTCAGCAATAAACCCATTTCTGTGACGGGCTATGGCTCGCTGAGTTTAAACGATGCGTTTACCGCAATGGTTGGAGAAACCGCGATTAAAGCCCGCCAAGCAGAAGCCGATTACGAAGCAAAAGCTGCGATGAATAAACAAGCTCATGCCGCGCGAGATAATGTCAGTGCTGTGAACAGTGATGAAGAGGCGGCGAACTTGATGACTTTTGCCAACGCACACAACGCCAACATGAAAGTCATTAGCACCGCTAACCAGCTTTTCGATTCTGTATTGCAGCTATTTTAAAAGGAACCCGAGATGCGAATCAGTGACAGTCAATTTAGCCAAATGATGCTGCAAAGCTTGCAAATCAACAACGCAGGTTTGGGGCATGTTCTCCAACAAATGGCCACGGGTGACCGATTAACCAAGCTTTCTGATGATCCAATGGCGTCGATTAAGCTGTTGAACTTGAGCGAGAAAACAGTGCAATCGATCAGTATCAAAGCAACATTGCCAACCTTAAAACGACGCTCTCTGCTCAAGAAACCCACTTGGATTCGGTCAACGAGAGCTCGAGGAGAGTGTGCGTGATTTGGTGCTGTGGGGGGCGAACGGCACATTAACCGATGAAGACCGCAGTGGTATGATCATCGAACTAAAAAGCTACCGTGATTCGATTGAATCTTCATTTAATGCTCAAGACGAGGAAGGCCACTACTTGTTCTCTGGTACCCAGACGGATACGCCTGCGGTAAGCAACCCCGCTGGTGTATACCAAGTAGATGGTAACAGTGACAAACGTGTTGTGACCGTCGCGAAAGGTGTGACCATGGATTCTAACATGACGGCCAAAGAGATTCTGGAACTTGGTGGCGGTGACAATGTGTTGAACCAAATCGATGCTTTGATTGCAGAATTTGAGAACCCGAGTCCGAATTTTCAAGCGGAAGTAGACGCCAGCCTGTCTGACATTGATGATACCTTGGCAAGTGTATTGGGCGCGATGACAGAAATTGGTGGTCGCCATAACAACCTCGACCTGATGGACAGCGCGCACGGCGAAAACAAGTTGTTCGTTGATAAGGTGACCAGTGACTTATCTGCATTGGACTACGGTGAGGCATCAGTACGTTTGAGCAACTACATGGCGGCGTTACAAGCAACGCAAGCTAGCTACGTGAAGATCAACGATCTCAACCTGTTTGATCGTATTTAAGGAAGCATTATATGGTGATGAGCACAGTAGAGGTAAGACCCCATAGCATACGCTTGGGTGGGCAAGAACAAGCCTCTATCATGCCAACCCGCTCAGCGGATTCAAGCAGTGCGATTAAACCGCGACCTACGCAAGTTCAAGCTGACACAGCGTCAGCTTTTTCTGTTTCAGGAATTCAGCTTACGCAAGGTCAGCAACAAGCGACAGCAGTGCAAATTGCGTCTAAATCGTTGCAAGTGATTGGTAAAGAGCTGACTCATATCAAGCGAGGTTTGACCCAGGCTATCAACCAAGGCGCACAGAATGTTCCTGGTTTGCAAGACGGGTTAGTGCGAGCTAAAGCGACGATTCAAAAAGTGGTTGAAGAAGCTCGTTTTGATGGGCTCAAAGTAATTGATAACGAATTGCACCTTAAGTTGGATAAAGCAGATATTCGTCGTTTCTCTGTCCCAGGCTTGAACGTATATCGCTTGAGCGAGAAGGCGGAGCAAATCCGCTTGGACTTTCCGCAAGGTCAATCGGTAATG
>NZ_ABGR01000018.1 GCF_000171815.1 Vibrio sp. AND4
TGGCCTGTGATCAACGCCACCAGCGGTGTATCAGGTGCTGGGCGTAAGGCCTCCATGGTGAACAGCTTCTGCGAAGTGAGCCTACAACCTTACGGTGTATTTAACCATCGACATCAGCCAGAGATTGCTCAGCATTTAGGTTGCGATGTAATTTTTACGCCACACCTAGGAAACTTTAAACGCGGCATTCTTGCCACCATCACCATGAAGCTAGCGCAAGGTGTGACAGAAACACAAGTGGTACAAGCATTTGAACACGCCTACCAAGACAAGCCAGCGGTTCGTCTCAGAGGTGACGCCACGCCGCGTATTCAGGATGTCGAAAATAGCCCTTTTTGTGATATTGGCTGGAAGGTACAAGGCGAACACATCATTGTGATTTCGGCAATCGACAACCTACTCAAAGGTGCGTCCAGCCAAGCAATGCAATGTCTCAATATTCATTACGGTTACCCAGAACTGACAGCATTGCTGTAGTCGTTGAAAGAGGGAAATACGATGACGCAAACCAATCAAGCACCTTTAGTCATTAAACTGGGCGGTGCAGCACTATCTTGCACTCAAACCTTAAGCCAACTGTTTGCTGCCATTGCGGCATACCAAAAGTCGGCGCAGCGACAAATCGCCATCGTTCATGGCGGTGGCTACCTAGTTGATGAGTTGATGGCAAAGCTTCAGCTTAAAACTGTAAAGAAAAACGGTTTACGCGTAACACCTTACGATCAAATTCCTGTGATTGCGGGCGCGCTTGCTGGTACTGCAAACAAGATTCTGCAAGGCCAAGCAATTTCTAATGGCCTGAATGCGGTGGGCCTTAGCCTCGCTGATGGTGGTTTATGTCATGTTGAAGAACTTGACCCAGAACTCGGCGCGGTAGGGAAAGCATCACCAGGGGATTCAACCCTATTACAAGCGGTGCTAAACGCAGGCGCACTACCGATCATCAGCTCAATTGGTCTGACAGAAAAAGGTCAGATAATGAATGTGAATGCTGATCAAGCTGCGGTTGCCGTCGCGGGTGCACTGGACGCGGAGCTGGTGCTCCTGTCTGATGTAAGCGGTGTTCTCGATGGTAAAGGTCATTTGATCAAAACCTTATCAGAGCAAGAAGCGGATGCATTGATCCAAGGGCAAGTGATCACCGACGGCATGATCGTCAAAGTTAAGGCGGCTTTGGAGGCCGCCAATGATCTTGGACGTTCTATCGAAGTCGCGACATGGCGTTACCCAGAGAAACTGACCCAGCTATTCGCGGGTGAAAGTATTGGCACGCAGTTTCTGCCGCAATAAAGCAGAACAGTCAAAGAATTCAACATTAGGAAGTGGTTGGCACTGACCGCCTAGAGCAGCGCCAGTTAAGTTTGGAGAAAAACATGAGCAAAGTGAACGTAAATAAAGTGGTAGTCGCATACTCAGGCGGTCTAGATACTTCAGTAATCATCCCCGTGGCTAAAAGAGAACTACGACTGTGAAGTGGTGGCGTTTTGTTGCCGATGTTGGTCAAGGTGCACAAGAGCTAGAAGGTATTTGAAGCAAAAGCAAAAGCTTCTGGTGCTTCTGAGTGTTACATCGCCGACCTGAAAAGAAGAAATGGTCGCGGACTACATTTTCCCGACGCTAAAAACCGGTGCTTACTATGAAGGTAAATACTACTAGGTACATCAATGGCACGCCCCATCATTGCCAAAGCCCAAGTTGAAGTTGCACGTAAAGTGGGCGCGGATGCGCTGTGTCATGGCTGTACAGGTAAGGGTAATGACCAAGTTCGTTTTGAAGGCGCATTTGCAGCACTAGCACCAGATCTGCATGTTATTGCGCCGTGGCGTGAGTGGGATTTGGTGAGCCGTGAGGCGTGTTTGGATTACCTAGCGGAGCGCAACATTCCATGTTCAGCGTCTCTTACTAAAATCTACTCACGTGATGCGAATGCATGGCATATTTCGACTGAAGGCGGAGTCTTGGAAGAGACGTGGAACGCACCAAACGAAGACTGTTGGGTATGGACTGTCGCTCCCGAGCAAGCACCAAACGAAGCTGAATATATCACGCTGAAAGTCGCCAAAGGGGAAGTCGTTGAAGTGGACGGCGAAACAATGACGCCATACAACGCGCTGGTTTACTTAAATGAGAAAGGTGCGAAGCACGGTGTGGGTCGTATCGATATCGTAGAAAACCGTCTTGTGGGTATGAAGTCTCGTGGTTGCTACGAAACGCCGGGAGGCACCATCATGATGGAAGCACTGCGCGCCGTCGAGCAGCTTGTGCTCGATAAATCATCGTTCGAATTCCGTGAAGAGCTAGGTCTAAAAGCGTCTCACCTTGTATACGATGGTCGTTGGTTCACCCCTCTATGTACATCGATCCTTGCTGCTTCTGAAGCGCTCGCGCAAGACGTTAACGGTGAAGTGGTCGTGAAGCTTTACAAAGGCCAAGCAACGGTGACACAGAAGCGCTCTGACAACAGCTTATACACAGAAGCGTTTGCAACTTTTGGTGAAGATGAGGTTTACGACCAAAGCCATGCAGAAGGGTTCATCCGTCTTTACTCGCTATCAAGCCGTATCCGTGCGTTGAACAGCCAGAAACAGTAAGTCAATCTAGCTGGCTCAGAAAATAAAGGACCTGCCCCTATTGGCAGGTTTTTTGGTTTCGACTGATCTAATCAAGATTAAGTAAGATACTACTGAATAAATATGTATTTTTACTGAATTTATACTTTATTTTTTTCTGTGATTATCGTAACGTGGAGGCATAAGGAAAAATGAGCAAATGATCAGCAGCTTGCTCAACACATAATGAATAACACGTTAGTGTAAGCGATAGTCATCAGGAGAGACGCAATGGCATTATGGGGCGGAAGATTTACCCAAGCGGCAGATACCAGGTTTAAAGACTTCAACGATTCGTTGCGTTTCGATTACCGATTGGCTGAGCAAGACATTGTAGGCTCAATTGCGTGGTCTAAAGCATTGCTGTCTGTTGACGTGTTATCTGTAGACGAACAACAAAAGCTTGAGTTGGCACTCAACGAACTTAAGCTGGAGGTGATGGAAGATCCACACCAGATCCTACGCTCAGATGCGGAAGATATCCACTCTTGGGTCGAGCAGCAACTGATCAACAAAGTCGGCGACTTAGGCAAAAAGCTACACACAGGTCGTTCTCGTAATGATCAAGTGGCCACTGATCTCAAGCTTTGGTGTCGTCAGCAAGGACAGCAGCTGCTGATTGCGCTTGATCGTTTACAAACTCAGATGGTTGGTGTTGCCAAGCAGCATCAAGGCACTGTCCTTCCTGGTTACACTCACTTGCAACGTGCGCAACCTGTGACTTTCGCACACTGGTGTCTGGCTTATGTTGAGATGTTTGAGCGTGATTACTCACGCTTAAATGATGCACTGAAGCGTTTAGATACGTGTCCACTCGGCTCTGGTGCGCTTGCGGGGACGGCGTATCCGATTGATCGCGAAAAGTTGGCTCACAACCTTGGTTTCCCCCGCGCGACACGTAACTCGTTAGATTCAGTTTCTGATCGTGATCATGTGATGGAACTGATGTCAGTCGCGTCTATCTCAATGCTACATTTATCCCGTTTGGCAGAAGACATGATCTTCTACAACTCTGGCGAATCTAACTTTATTGAGCTCGCTGATACGGTAACGTCAGGTTCATCTCTGATGCCACAGAAGAAAAACCCAGATGCATTAGAGCTTATCCGTGGTAAGACTGGCCGCGTATACGGCGCGCTTGCTGGCATGATGATGACGGTGAAAGCGCTGCCACTGGCTTACAACAAAGACATGCAAGAAGACAAAGAAGGTCTGTTCGATGCACTTGATACATGGAATGACTGCATGGCAATGGCGGCTTTGTGTTTTGATGGCATTAAGGTTAATGGTGAGCGCACGCTAGAAGCGGCGAAACAAGGCTACGCAAACTCGACTGAGCTGGCGGATTACCTAGTGGCAAAAGGCATCCCATTCCGTGAAGCACACCATATCGTCGGCGTTGCCGTGGTTGGTGCAATTGCTAAAGGCTGCGCGCTAGAAGAACTATCGATTGAAGAATTGCAATCCTTCTCTGAAGTGATTGAGGCGGATGTGTATGACATTCTGACTATCGATTCATGTCTTGAAAAGCGTTGTGCGCTTGGTGGCGTGTCACCGCAACAAGTGGCTTACGCCGTCGATCAAGCGGACAAGCGCCTGACTCAACGTGATACGTCTACGGTCAAAGTGCGTCCTGCACGCCTGACAGACATCGAAACATTGGAAGGCATGGTGGCATACTGGGCAAACATGGGGGAGAACCTACCGCGTTCACGTAATGAATTGGTACGTGACATTGGATCCTTCGCGGTTGCCGAGCACCACGGTGAAGTAACAGGCTGTGCGTCTTTATATGTCTACGACTCAGGGCTGGCAGAAATTCGTTCTCTCGGTATTGAAGCAGGCTGGCAAGGCCAAGGGCAAGGCAGTGCGATAGTGAACTATCTGGTTGAGAAAGCGCGCCAAATGGCCATTAAGAAAGTCTTTGTGCTGACGCGTACGCCAGAGTTTTTTATGAAACAGAGCTTCCAGCCAACCTCGAAGTCATTGTTGCCAGAGAAAGTGCTGAAAGATTGCGATCAGTGTCCACGCCAGCATGCCTGTGATGAAGTTGCACTGGAGATCAATTTGTTCGAACAATTGATCCAGAAAAGTAATGTAGCTTAGGTTGATGAATTTATTAGTATTTAATAAAACACTTAAAAAATAGGGAAAAAATTTGGAACCTTTAAGAGGAAGCCCGGTCTATTAAAGTACCACTGCTTTTTCTTAGAAGAATCTAAGAGGCCCCAAGACCGATATTGGTTTTGGGGCTTTTTTCTATCTGTCATCTGAGCGATGATCCTCTCTGTTTGGTCTCCCGCGTCGACGCTGCCACGGCAAAATAACAAAGCGCATCCAAAGGTGTAAAAACAGTAAGGCATTAAACGTAAAGCAAGCAAAGATCAGGGCGATCGACTCAATACTCTGCGGATCATCTTTAAACACAAACCACCATATGATCCAGCATAACACCGAGAGTAGCGTCACCTGTTTCATACATCGTTGGCAACGTCCGATTTTTTTCCAAAACCAATGCTCTTGGCAAGTGTGACAAGCCATTGTTCTATCCATACTGTCTATTTTTTTTGATTATAACCTTAACCAAGATTCGAAAGTGTTTTGTCTTCCCCTTGAGTAAAGGAGAGCCAACCAAAAATGGAAAATTAGCTTGGTAAAACATCTGTGGCACGTCATTGGTGTATGGTGCTCGGTCAGCCAAACAATAGGAAAAGAATAATGTCGACAGAACTTAAAGTAGCACTCGGTTTTGCTAGTAGCTTCTTCATCATTGGTTTTACTGCAATTGTGCTTGTTAGCCGTTACGCAATGATGACTGTCTAACACCAATCTTAGTTAATAACGGTCATACTCTGAGCTCTGATTTACAGTGATTGGCATAACCACCATTGTATTGATTTTGGAATGAATAAAGTTGGGATTGAAAGCCTCGTTTTTACGAGGCTTTTTTATTGGGATACCATCTACCGGGCGAGAGATATACGGGAAGAACGATGGCTGGACAGCTCAAGTTTCAATCCAAGCCCATCAAATAGAGGATTAGCTTAGGTAAGTTTCTAGCTCTTCGCTACCACCGATATGTTTACCACCGATGAAGACTTGAGGAACCGTCGCACGGCCAGAGATTGCCCGCAGACTCACGGTTGTTGCATCTTTACCCAAAACGACCTCTTCATATTGAAGGCCATGGTCAATTAGGTTTTGTTTCGCCTTCATGCAGAAAGGACAACCTGGTTTGGTGAACACGGTGATCGATTCTTGAGTTTTGTACTCAGGTGCCACGTAATTCATCATGGTGTCTGCATCCGAGACTTTGAACGGGTCGCCTGGCTCGTTTGGTTCAATAAACATTTTTTCAACCACGCCATTTTTCACTAGCATGCTGTAACGCCACGAACGCTTGCCAAAGCCGATGTCGTTTTTGTCCACCAGCATACCCATGCCGTCCGTGAACTCTCCGTTACCATCGGGGATGAAGGTGATGTTTTCTGCTTCTTGGTCAGCTTTCCACGCGTTCATTACAAACGTATCATTGACTGACACACAGACAATTTCATCCACACCATGCTCTTTAAATACGGAGAACAACTCGTTGTAACGAGGTAGGTGGCTTGACGAACATGTTGGAGTAAATGCACCTGGCAAGCTGAATACGATAACCGTTTTGTCTTTAAATAGTTCATCCGTGGTGACATTCACCCACGCGTCACCCTCACGAGTTGGAAAGGTAACTTGTGGTACAGCTTGACCTTCTTTTGATGCAAACATAATGATTTCCTTTTTCAATTTATGAAATAATTCGTATTCGAGCTTAGCGTTATTTACCGCTTAGTTTTGTTTAATTGGCCCCATTATTGAAAAAATATTTTGATAGCTCTAATCATTTGATGCTATGGTTTTGATAGATTATTTCTATCGAGAAACAAGAAGCGAATCGTACGTATGAATATCCGAGATTTTGAGTACTTGGTAGCGCTTGCTGAGCACAAGCATTTTCGAAAAGCGGCGGAAGCCTGTTTTGTTAGCCAGCCAACCTTGAGTGGTCAGATTCGTAAACTAGAAGATGAATTGGGCACGACATTGCTAGAGAGAAGTAGCCGTCGAGTGTTGTTTACCGATTCTGGTTTACAGCTAGTCGAGCAAGCAAAACGTATCTTAAGCGAAGTGAAAACCCTTAAAGATATGGCGAGTGGTCAAAGTGGTGCTATGACGGGCCCTATGCATATTGGCTTTATCCCAACCGTCGGACCTTACTTGTTACCCAAAATCATTCCTCGATTGAAAGTGGAGTTTCCTGAGCTTGAGCTGTTTCTGCATGAGGCCCAAACCCATCAGTTGGTTCGCCAGTTAGAAGAGGGCAAGCTAGATTGTCTCGTGTTAGCTTCTGTCGATGAGACGGCCCCTTTCAAAGAGATCGAAGTGTACAATGAGCCCTTGAGCGTCGCTGTGCCTTGTGACCATGAATGGGCTGATTTGGAACATATCGACATGCTGGACCTCAATGGTAGAACGGTATTGGCTCTAGGCGATGGTCACTGTCTGCGTGATCAAGCACTTGGTTTCTGTTTTGCCGCTGGAGCAAAGGACGATGAACGTTTTAAGGCGACCAGTCTGGAGACTTTGCGTAATATGGTGGCAGCCGGCGCTGGCATTACACTGTTGCCAGCACTATCAGTACCGAATGAGAAAAAGAAAGATGGCGTATGCTACGTGCCAGCTGTGAACCCAACGCCTTCACGCAGTATTGTTTTAGTTTACCGTCCTGGCTCACCACTACGTGCACGCTTCGAAGCATTGGCTGCGACCATTAAAAGTATCTTGGAAGCGAAAAAATAACCTTATTGCAGCTTTACGCGGATAATACAGAGAAACAAAAAGGGAGCTCGCGCTCCCTTTTTTATATCGGTCATTTGCTATCAGAATAGCTCTTCTGAGCCCCCGCTGCCTGAGTAGATACTGTCTTCTAGGAGGCTACCTACGTATTCGGTAGGCTCTGTCCCTTTCTTAAAGTATTCAAACATCGATGAGCCATCAACTTTGTGCGTCAATAGGCCACTATCACGATCGATACGCACCCGAACGATATCATCTGGAATATTCTTACCTTGCTGTGGTTTGCCTTCTAGGGCAGTGTGCATGAAATCAATCCAAGCCGGTTCCGCAGTCTTTGCTCCTGATTCAGCGCCAGAGGTCTGGCCTTTGCCTAGGTTGCCATTGACTGTCGTGCGGCCTAGTGTTCTCGAGTGGTCATCGAAACCAACCCACGCGATTGCCACTATGCCAGGACCGAAGCCGTTGTACCAAGTGTCTTTTGAGTTATTGGTGGTGCCTGTTTTACCGCCGATATCGCGACGTTCAAGTTTCTGTGCACGCCAGCCAGTGCCGTTCCAGCCAGTACCATCACGCCAGCTGCCACCACCCCAGATGTTGCTGTACATCATTTCACGCATTAAGAAGGCGTTCTGCGCAGAGATCACCTGTTTTGCGTATTGCGGCGTATCGTTTTCTAGTGCGTTGTCTGGGGCAATTTTCTCTGTCGTTACGTCTTGCTCACCAAATTCTGCGGCAAACTTATCTTCAGCCGGTGTCTGCGGTTCAATGTAAGGACAATCTTGCTGACAAATTACTTTAGGGTTTGCTTTGAAAAGCACTTCACCGAACGCGTCCTCCACATGATCAATGTAGAATGGCTCTACATAGTAACCGCCGTTAGCAAACACGGAGTAGCCTTGCGCCACTTTCATTGGTGTTAAACTGCCGGCACCAAGAGCGATGGTTTCTGAACGTGGCACTTTATTGATGTCAAAACCGAAGCGCGTTAGGTATTCACGTGTCTCGTCCAAACCCACTTCACGCAGAGTACGGACAGCCATGACGTTTTTAGACTGCGCCAGACCGATTCGCAGGCGAGTAGGGCCAACGTATGTTGGTGGTGAGTTTTTCGGGCGCCATGCAGAACCTGAGCCCGCATCCCATTTGTTGATGGGCGCATCATTGATAAGAGAGGCAATGGTTAGTCCCTTATTGAGTGCTGCTGAGTAGATGAAAGGTTTGATACTTGAACCTACTTGGCGCACTGACATGGTTGCACGGTTAAACTTGCTGTGAACAAAGTTAAAACCGCCAACGAGGGAGAGTACAGCCCCGTTTTCTGGATTCATGGCGACAAATGCGGTGTTTGCGCTTGGAACTTGGCCTAGCTTCCAGTGATTGACTGTGTTGCCTTCTGCGTCAGTAGTACTGATTTCACGGACCCAAATTTGTTGGCCTGTCCCTAATATCTGTTTGGCTGATTTTGGCGCAGCGCCTTGACGTTCATCCGTTAGGTATTTTCGGGCCCAGTTCATGCCAGTCCAAGCGATGGTCTGCTCATTATTGTTCTTGACCCAAACTTGCGCTGTTTTGTCGTCTACTCGGGTGACGATTGCTGGGAGAAGTTGTCCGTAAGTTGGTTGCTTCTTCAGATGTTGTTCAATCTGATCGGTATTCCAAGCGGCTTCATCTTGTTTCCACAATACTTTTTCAGCACCGCGATAGCCGTGACGCTCGTCATACGCAAGAATGTTGTTGATTGCGGCTTTGTTCGCGGCATCTTGCAGCTTTGAATCCACTGTCATGTAGATGTTTAAACCGGACGTGTAGGCTTTTTCTGGGCCGTATTCTTTCACTGCCCACGAACGCGCCAGTTCTGCAACATATGGGGCAGAAAGCTCAATCTTAGCACTGTGGTATCGAGACTCCATATGCTCTGCTCGTGCTTGCTCGTATTGCTCTTGAGTAATGTATTTTTCATCTAACATTCGCATCAGAACGACGTTACGACGGTTGGTTGCACGCTCAAGAGAGTGGATAGGGTTCATCGTTGATGGCGCTTTTGGCATACCAGCAAGCGTTGCAATTTCACCTAAGGTCAATTCATTCAGGCGCTTGCCGAAATAAACCTGAGCAGCAGCACCGAAACCGTATGAGCGGTAACCAAGGAAGATCTTGTTGACGTACAGCGCCATGATCTCTTGTTTTGTCAGAAGTTGCTCAATGTGAATCGCAATAAAGATCTCTTTCACTTTACGCATGATCTTCTTCTCGTTGGATAGGAAGAAGTTACGCGCTAGCTGCTGAGTGATGGTACTTGCCCCTTGCTTTGCAGAGCCGGATAGAGCGACGACGACGGCTGCACGCGTGATGCCGATAGGGTCGATGCCCGGGTGTTCATAAAAACGGCTATCTTCGGTCGCGATCAGTGCATGAATTAAATCTTGCGGAATTTCGTCATAGGTAACAGGAATGCGGCGTTTCTCGCCAAACTGCGCAATCAGCTTCCCGTCTTGACTGAAAACTTGCATAGGTGTTTGTAATTCAACATCTTTTAATGCTGCAACATCTGGCAATTCAGGCTTCACGTATTGATAGAAGCCAAAAATTGTGGTGACTCCAAGAATTATGCAAATCAATGTTAAAAATAATAAACGCTTTATGAACTTCACCGGAGAATCCCTGATTGGTTGAGGCTGTGTAACGGCAAATCCTTGTACTCTTGTTCAAAAATTTAGCACATAAGAGACATTAACTCTTATTTGAATGCTAATAACAACCTTTGCACGAAGAAAATTCTCTGGGTGCTAACAATATCGGCACGTAAGAATTTCGGAGCGAGAGTAGAGATGAATAAGCGATTAGTCACGGGCATAGATATTAGCCCTAACAGTCTCAAAGCCGTGGTACTTAAACCCAATGGCAACAGCTACGCACTACTGGGCTACAAAGAAATAATACTTAAGGAAGCTATTGTCGCTGAAAACCACACTATAAATCATCAAGAAATTGTAAAGACCCTCAAAGAGATGAAAAAAGAGCTGCCATTTCGGGCTAGAAAGGTAGCAATTTCAGTGCCGGATAATGCTGTAATGAGCAAAAATCTACAGATAGAGCAGGGCATAGAAGAGAGTGATAAGGAGTTTGCTGTCGTGCAAGCCTTCTCATGTCAATCGCCATTCCCGGTAGAAGAACTGAACCTTGACTTTATTCAGGTTGATGTTGATAAACGCAGACAAGGAAGCAACAGCTATCAGGTATTTGCGACCCGTAAAGATGTCGTTGCCCCCCGAGTTGAAGCAATAAAGAAATCAGGCTTAAAACCTGTGCTGGTGGATGTGCATTCGCAAAGTCTTGGCCGCATGTGGCAGTGGGTTGCTGAATGTTTTCCTCAAAAGAACAAGTATTGTTTACTGGATATCGGAACTTTGGGCAGCTCTTTCACTATGTTCTCCGAACAAGGTGAATTGTTTTACAAAGAATTTTCTCATGCTCCCAGCACTCTCGTGAGCTTGTTCGAAAACGATTTGGATGTCGACGACACAAAAACGGCGATAGAGCAGTTCAATCGACAAATCGTCGAGCGTGTAAAACGCCAGAGGCAGCTCTATACCACAATGAATGGACGCCAAAACATCGAAGGTATTTGGCTCTCGGGAGAGGGCGCTGCGATACCTATGTTGGCTGAGGAACTGTCCAGTCAATTGTCTCTAGAGTGTGAACGACTTAACCCACTGAGCTTGTTTGAAATCAAGGTTTCTGAATGTAAATCTTGTGTGCCAAATTGGCCACATTTCACTGCTGCGGCTGGTTTGGCTTTACGCGGTATTGAGTGGTTAGGGAGTGAGCATGCTCTATCCACTTAATCTCTTTGCATGGCGCGAAAAACAACGTGAACAGCATCGCCGTCGTTTCATTGGTTTGTTGGTGTTTGGGGGGATTGCAGCTCTGGGTGTGCAATGGGGCGCTGGTCAGTACTTCCAATATCAACAAGATCAGCAGCAACAGCGCTTGGCTTATCTTACGGATTATATTGCTCGAATCGATCAACGCATTGAGGTAATGAAGATCGCGCAGCAAGCGCACAGCCAAACTTTAGAGCGTTTGAAGATCGTTGAAGGATTACAAAGTGAGCGCAACAAAACCACTGAGTTTATGAACCTAATGCTCTCAGTGATCCCCGAAGGAGTCCATGTCGATAAGATCAAAATGAACGATTATAAAGTTGAGATATCAGGTATTGCTGATAGCACGGCTCGCCTCACGACCATGATCGATAACATGGAGCGCTCTCCCAAGCTGAGGGATGTCGGCATGCACTCTATTGTTCATGGCAAAGTGCGTTTCGGTAAAGAGTTCCAAACCTTCAGAGTCTCTTTCATGTTCAAAGGTGCTTCTATGAATGACGGCAAGCAGCATGGTTAATTGGCAAGACCTAGAAATGGATGAAATCGCTGAATGGCCGCTGGTGCCTCAGTTGGTGGCGATTCTTCTTATGGTGGTGTTGATTCAAGGTTTTGGTTACTGGTTTTATTTGAAGCCAGAGGAAGCTCGCCTTAATACCTTGCTCCAAGAAGAGCAGGCTTTAAAAGCTGCATTGAGGCTCAAAGTAAATAAAGTCGCGGCCCAGCCTCAGCTTCAGTCACAATTGGATGAGCTAACCATCCGTTATGCACGGCTTTTGCAGCAACTGCCTGTGCAGAGAGAACTGGCGAGTATGCTGGCGTCGGTTAACCAGCTCGGCATTGATAACAAGCTGACGTTTTCGCGTATTGATTGGGGGAAAAAAGAGTCAGATCATTTCCTTTACCGGCTACCGCTCAACATTGAGCTGACAGGTGACTTTCATGACATCGGTCGTTTCTCGCAGGCCATCGCCACACTTCCACGCATCATCACTTTTAAAGATGTGACGTGGCAGCGAGTCAGTCAAGAGAGTGAAACCTTACACTTTCGCGTAAGCGCGAGCACATACCAGTTCAAACCAGAGGGAAAGAAAGATGCCAAATAAAGTATTCCCAATGGTTTGTATGATGAGTCTGCTGGTGGGGTGCCAAGCCAATGATGAGTCACTGAGTGGCTTTATTCACGAAGCAGAAAACCAAGCCAGTCCTTATGTCGCCAAGCTTCAGACAACCCAAGTGTATGTGGCGATGAAGTATGAGTCTGAGACCTTACGTACCCCTTTTGAACTGCCAAGGGAGGCCTCTATCGCAACTCACCCTTTGGGGCGGCAGGACTGTTGGCAACCGCCGTCAAGAAAACGCACTGACAAGCTAGAGCACTTTTCCATCGATCAACTTCGTCTCAAAGGAGTGATGGGCGTGGGCAGTGACATCTTAGGTCTGGTTCAAGCCCCAAATGGCCAGCTTTACCAAGTGCAGCCAGGACAATACCTAGGACGTAACAATGGCAAGGTTGCTCAAGTGTCCCATCGCTATTTATTGATTAATGAAACCTTGCCGGATGGTTTAGGTTGCTGGCAACAGCGCAAAGTGAAGTTGGCGTTGAGATAGCAACGGCGGCATCTATTTTTAATATTGAGCAATGATAACAATGAGATACGAATCAATACTGACAGCAAGAAGGCGAACAGGGATCTTCTCTTTGTGGTTTTTTCTACTTTTGGCCCCTTTTGTCGCAGCAGAAGAAGTGAAGTTAAACTCACTTGAAAGCATCGATTTCCGTACCAACAAAGATAAAGACGCCGTGATTGTCGTTGAGCTCGCGTCACCTGCGGCAATTGTGCATATTAAACGTGTGCAACAAGGTTTGAGTATCGACTTACTCAACACATCCGTAAAAGATGACCAATTGTACTTACTTGATGTGCAGGACTTCTCAACGATAGTCGAAAGTGTTGAGGTGTTTCGCGACAATGATAAGACGCGTCTGCTCGCTTATATTGATGGGGACTACGCTCACGATTACCGTCTTAAAGGTCGCTATTTAGAGGTGACCGTCGGCAAACTGAACGCCAGCTCAAAAACCGCCAATAAAAGTATTTTGCAAAAGAAAGGCAAGCTGATGTCGATTAACTTCCAAGACATACCTGTGCGCAACGTGCTGCAACTTATTGCTGAATACAACCAATTTAACCTCGTGGTGTCCGATTCGGTTAATGGCAATCTGACTTTGCGTTTGGATGGTGTGCCTTGGCAGCAAGTGCTTGACATCATTTTACAAGTTAAAGGGTTGGATAAGCGCGTCGAGGACAGCATTATTCTGGTTGCCCCTCAAGATGAGTTGGATCTGCGCGAGAAACAGCGATTAGAAAAGAAAAAGTTTGAGCAAGAGATAGGCGAACTCTCCTCAGAGATCATCAACATCCACTTCGCAAACGCGTCAGATATTGCTGAGATGATCAAAGGGGAGGAGGATGCCAGTATGCTTTCCGAACGCGGCAGTATGACCATTGATGAGCGCACTAACTCGCTACTAATTCGTGAATTACCAGAGAACATAGGGGTAATACGTGAGATTATTCAATCACTTGATATACCTGTAAAACAGGTTCAGATTGAAGCTCGCATTGTGATGATCAATGAAGGCAGTATGGATGAACTTGGTGTGCGTTGGGGCTTATCTTCTGCCGACGCTGGGTATCGTCTGGGTGGTTCGATTGAGAGTAACCTAGCAACCATTGGCCTATACGATGGTGGTGATGGCGATGATAGCAGCAGTGTCGATATCGATGACTTGCTGAATGTTAACCTTGCAGTGACTCGCCCAAATGCAGCCAGTATTGCTTTTCAAGTTGCTAAGTTAGGTTCGGATACGTTACTCGATTTGGAACTTTCGGCGCTTCAACAAGAGTCGAAAGCAGAGATTGTTTCGAGTCCGCGCCTCATCACAACCAACAAGAAACCCGCTTATATCGAACAGGGGACCGAGATTCCTTACCTTGAGTCCTCCTCAAGTGGTGCGACTTCGGTGGCGTTCAAAAAAGCGGTGTTGAGTTTAAAGGTGACGCCACAGATTACCCCTGATAATCGCTTGGTATTAGATTTGAGCGTTACACAAGACAGACCGGGTCAAGTGGTAAAGACAGGTACAGGTGAGGCTGTAGCGATCAATACGCAGCGTATTGGTACACAAGTTTTGGTCGACAATGGTGAAACTGTCGTGTTGGGGGGTATTTTTCAACATAGCATTACAAACTCCGTCGATAAGGTGCCGTTATTAGGTGATTTACCGCTTTTAGGGGCACTTTTTCGTCGGACTTACGAGAATGTCGGTAAAAGTGAATTGCTGATTTTTGTTACTCCGAAAGTTGTGATTCAGTGAGAATCGGTGGGCAAAAAAACGAATAGATCAAAAATAAAGTTGCATTAGTGGCACCATGCTTGGATAATTTCGGGTCTTATCACGAATTATCTGTGAGGAATTGGTGTCACGAGCCTTGTGAAACAGCAGCTTAGCTGTGTTCTCTTGTGGCGATCTTATTGAATTAACGTTGTAAGTTACCGCTAAATATGGCTGAGAAACGTAATATTTTCCTTGTTGGCCCAATGGGCGCCGGCAAAAGTACAATTGGTAGACACCTAGCACAGCAACTGCATATGGAGTTTATGGACTCTGATACAGTGATTGAAGAGCGCACTGGTGCAGATATCGCTTGGGTTTTTGATGTAGAAGGTGAAGAAGGCTTCCGTAAACGTGAAGAATCTGTACTTGAAGATCTAACTCAAGAGCAAGGCATAGTGTTGGCGACGGGCGGAGGCTCAGTTATGAGCAAAGAAAACCGCAACCGTCTTTCAGCACGTGGTGTTGTTGTTTACCTTGAAACAACTATTGAAAAGCAGCTTGCGCGCACAAACCGCGACAAGAAGCGTCCTTTACTCCAAACTGACAATCCTCGCGAGGTGTTGGAAAGTTTGGCAGGCGAACGTAACCCTCTATACGAAGAAGTAGCGGATTACACGGTTCGTACTGATGATCAGAGTGCAAAAGTGGTAGCCAACCAGATCGTAAAAATGCTAGAAGAGAGATAAGTATTTATCTTTTTCGAACTGGAGCACACCGATGGAACGGATTACGGTCAATCTAGCAGAGCGTAGCTACCCAATCTCAATTGGCGCCGGGTTATTTGAAGACCCGGCGTATCTTTCCCAAATTCTTGCAAACAAAAACGCTAACCAGAGAGTTGTCGTGATCAGCAATGTCACGGTTGCACCTCTGTATGCGGACAACATTCTTAGCCAGCTAAAACAGCTAGGATGTGATGCCTCGTTGCTTGAGCTACCTGATGGTGAGCAATACAAAAGTTTAGACGTATTTAATCAAGTCATGAACTTCCTGCTAGAGGGAAGCTATGCACGTGACGTAGTGATTATTGCTCTAGGCGGCGGCGTGATTGGTGACCTTGTTGGCTTTGCGTCGGCATGCTATCAGCGCGGTGTTGATTTCATCCAGATCCCAACCACATTGCTTTCCCAAGTGGATTCTTCTGTTGGCGGTAAAACCGCAGTAAACCATCCTCTGGGTAAAAACATGATTGGTGCCTTCTACCAACCTAAAGCGGTCATCATCGACACCAACTGTCTATCGACGCTACCAGAGCGTGAGTTTGCTGCTGGTATTGCTGAGGTGATCAAGTATGGCATTATTTACGATGGTGCTTTCTTCGATTGGTTAGAAGATAACCTCGAGCGTCTGTATGCATTGGAAGAAGAAGCGCTGACTTACGCGATTGCGCGATGTTGTCAAATTAAAGCGGAAGTTGTGGCACAAGATGAGAAGGAATCAGGCATTCGAGCGCTGCTGAACTTGGGCCATACTTTCGGCCATGCAATTGAAGCTCAGCTCGGGTATGGCAATTGGCTGCACGGTGAAGCGGTGTCTTCCGGTACTGTGATGGCGGCGAAAACATCTCAACTACGTGGATTGATTTCACAACAGCAACTCGATCGCATCATTGCTATTATGCGTCGAGCAAAACTACCAGTGCATACGCCGGATAGCATGAGTTTTGATGACTTCATGACGCACATGATGCGAGATAAGAAAGTGTTGTCTGGTCAGTTGCGTTTGGTTCTGCCAACCAGCATCGGTACTGCCGAAGTTATTGCGGACACGCCGCAAGACATCATTAAACAAGCTATTGACTTCGGTCGTGACATTTAACCTTGTAATGGCGCCTTTGGGCGCCATTCTTGTCGTTTATTAAGGCTATTAGATGACATTTGCTCATGTTATTGAATTGGACTCGCAAGCTGAGTTACTGGACAGATTAAGCTTGTTAACCAACTTTGGCTCCAACTTGATTGCAGTAAATGGCCAGGATGGATACGGAAAGTCTTGGTTGGCACAGCGATACCTTGAACTCGGTGCAAGTAACAAAAACCAATGTTTGTTACTTTGTCATCCCAATCAAGATGATGTGCAGCGTCGTATGCTCATTTTGCAGCAGCTTGTTTCCGATGCGCTGTTCAATCAACAAGATACACTGCTTGATAGCTTGGAGCGTATCTTAGACTGTGAAGCGTGTGACATCGCAATTGTGGTTGATGATGCCCACTTGATGAGTGAAGCTCTAGTCTCTGAATTATGGGGGCTAGTGTTAGCGGCACAAGCGAATCCAAAATGGAAAATCAACATCTTACTGTTCACTCAAAGTAGGCGTTTGGAACCGGTATTGTCGCGTATTAGCTACGGGCAAGAGCTCAAGCCAGTTGAGCTCGATATAGAAATGTTATCTGAAATCGAAGCGCGTCGTTTTTTTGAATCTTTGGTCATTCGATATGTCGATGATGAATCAGAAAAACGCGTTCGAGATGCATTTAAGAAAGTCGCCCCGATTCCGGGTGATATTATGGCGTTAGGAGAGATGAAAGTGGAAAGAAGGATTATTATCCGCTCAATTGTAGGCTCACCCCTGAACATCACATTGGTTGTACTCGCGCTGCTGCTATGCGCTGCTGGTGGCTATTGGTGGATGTACAATCAGCCGGGCCCTGATGATAAAGCGCAGCAGATTACAGGCGCGATTGAACAAACCGCGATCCCGACCCTAAGCGACCCTCAAGCTCAAACCGATGATGCGGGTTCAACGAACAATGGTGAAGCAGCAGAGAATACGGCTCTTACTGACGCGACGGATGATTCTGACTCACTGCCACCAACCGTAACAGAGGAAGTGGCGAGTGTTGGTACCGAAAACAAGCAACAACGTATTGTAATTGAATCTGGCGTGGTGGATGCGTTGCTTGAGAGCAAGCCAGCAGAGGTGAATGCCGATAAGATTAAACAAGCGGTTGAAGAATCGGCTCCTCAAGCGCAAAGCAGTGCTCGCTCATCACTCATCAAGGTTGTGCAAGCTGGTGAATCGGCACCGGAGGCTCAGCCTACGTCAGCTAAATCTGTGGTGAAGTTCTCTTTTGCTCGTGAAGAGCTCAAAGCTTTATCACCACGTGGCTATACGTTACAACTTGGTGCGATGACAACCATGGACGATGTGCAATCGTTTCTCGATAAACATGATCTGAATACCAAGGTAAGAATTTACCCAACGGTACGCAGCGGAGCGAAATGGTACATCATTACTTACCAAGACTACCCAACCATTCAATCGGCTCGCGATGCAGTAGAAAGCTTGCCGGATGCGCTCAAGTCGCTGGGCCCTTGGGCAAAATCGTTAGGTCAGGTGCATCGCGAAATTGATCGCGTGAAATAATCCTGAGCTTCGATGAAAAATATGTTACATTCCGCAGCCTTAATTTTTGGTCGATAGATAGAGCAGTAGATGAAAAAGCAACGAGCCTTTCTTAAGTGGGCGGGAGGAAAATACGGTCTGGTTGAAGACATCCAACGCCATTTGCCACCAGCTCGAAAGCTAGTTGAACCTTTTGTTGGTGCTGGTTCGGTTTTTCTGAATACCGATTACGACCACTATCTACTGGCGGACATTAATCCCGACCTGATTAACCTTTATAATCTACTGAAAGAGCGCCCTGAAGAGTATATTTCAGAAGCAAAGCGCTGGTTTGTTGCCGAGAATAACCGCAAAGAAGCTTACCTAGCCATTCGCGCTGAATTCAATAAAACTGATGACGTGATGCATCGCTCTCTGGCGTTCTTGTACATGAACCGCTTCGGCTTTAATGGTTTATGTCGTTATAACAAGAAAGGCGGTTTTAACGTCCCGTTTGGCTCTTACAAAAAACCTTACTTCCCAGAAGCGGAGCTCGAATTCTTTGCCGAAAAAGCGAGTAAGGCGACGTTTGTTTGTGAAGGTTACCCTGAGACTTTCAGTCGCGCGCGTAAAGGCTGTGTGGTTTACTGCGATCCGCCATACGCACCGTTGTCGAACACAGCGAATTTCACCTCATATGCGGGTAACGGTTTTATACTCTGGATGACCAAGCGGCATTGGCTGATATTGCAGAGAGAGCCGCAACTGAACGTGGTATCCCTGTGCTTATTTCAAACCACGACACCACATTAACGCGCCGCCTTTATCATGGTGCAGAGCTTAATGCGGTGAAGTGAAGCGGACCATCAGTCGCATGGAAGCGGCCGCAATAAAGTTGATGAACTGCTCGCTCTATTCCGTGCTCCAGATACGGATAACCCCGACTCTTAGCTCTCACACTATTGCATCTAAATAGTGGATCTCATTACAGGCTTCGGTAGAATTACGCGCAACATATTGTTTGTTGTTTGCTCGCCACTACTGAGGTCAGGTATGAAAGATTTTCTCATTGCTCCATCCATTTTATCGGCTGATTTTGCACGTCTAGGTGAAGACGTAGAAAAAGTACTCGCAGCGGGTGCCGATGTGGTGCATTTCGATGTTATGGATAACCACTATGTACCAAACCTGACTTTTGGTGCGCCTATATGTAAAGCGCTGCGCGATTACGGCATCACGGCGCCAATCGATGTCCACCTAATGGTTAAACCGGTTGATCGCATCATTCCTGATTTCGCGAAAGCGGGTGCATCTATGATTACTTTCCATATTGAAGCGTCTGAGCACGTCGACCGTACCCTTCAATTGATCAAAGAGCACGGTTGTAAGGCGGGGGTGGTTCTTAACCCAGCAACACCGCTTGCACATCTTGAATTTATCATCGACAAAGTTGATATGATCCTACTGATGTCGGTAAATCCGGGTTTCGGTGGTCAATCATTCATCCCTCATACGTTGGATAAATTGCGTGCAGTGCGTAAGATGATCGACGAGTCTGGTCGCGATATCCGTTTAGAAATTGATGGCGGTGTTAAAGTCGATAACATTCGTGAAATCGCAGAAGCAGGCGCGGATATGTTTGTTGCAGGTTCTGCGATTTTCAGTGAGCCTGATTACAAGCAAGTGATCGACAACATGCGCGCTGAACTTGCAGAAGTGAAATAAGCGCTGAACAATAGCCCCTGAAATCAGCACCATAAGCGTATTATTCAAAAGGCTGCCACCTTGCTGGTAGCCTTTGTTGTGTACGGTGTGCAGCAAGAAAAAATATCCACTGGGGTGTGCAAATAATCACTTGCCTATTTTTTGTCATTTCTGTACCATTCGTGCTCCTTAAACTCAGTCAAATTTCTTTAGTTCCTTGCTTCCTCTGGACGACTGAGCCAATTGTGGAAGCTGAATAATCCGTAAGGAGCAACCAATGCGTCATTACGAAATCGTATTCATGGTGCACCCTGATCAAAGCGAGCAAGTTGCTGGCATGATCGAGCGTTACACTGGTTCAATCACTGAAGCTGGCGGTAAAATCCACCGTCTAGAAGACTGGGGTCGTCGTCAACTGGCTTACCCAATCAACAAGCTTCACAAAGCTCACTACGTTCTAATGAACGTTGAAGCTGACCAAGCTGTTATCGATGAGCTAGAAACTGCTTTCCGTTTCAACGATGCAGTTCTACGTAACATGATCATGCGTACTAAAGCGGCTATCACTGAGCAATCTATCATGCTTAAGCAGAAAGAAGAGCGTGCTCCTCGTCGCGAAGAGCGTGCTGAAGCTAAGCCAGAAGCAGCTGCTGAGTAATATTTCTTATGACCAATCGAATGGAGCTGAGTGGCGCCATTGCCAAGCCGCCCATTCGAAGTAAAAGCCCTGGTGGTATTGAACACTGTCGGTTTTGGTTAGAGCATCGCTCTACTGTTATCGAAGCTGACCTACCTCGACAAGTTTATTGTCGAATGCCGGTAGTCGTCAGTGGGGTTGGGTCACAAGCATTAACTCAGAATTTAGTACAAGGCAGTAACATTAAGGTAGGTGGTTTTGTCGCTTACCAGACCGGCCGAAATGGCGTTGGAAAATTAGTGTTACATGCCGACAACATTACTCAAATTTAAGATCAGGAGATAGCCCATGGCTCGTTTCTTCCGTCGTCGTAAATTCTGCCGTTTTACTGCAGAAGGCGTACAAGAGATTGATTACAAAGACGTAGCAACTCTTAAAAACTACATCACTGAAGCTGGTAAAATCGTTCCTAGCCGTATCACTGGTACAAGCGCTAAATACCAACGTCAACTAGCTCGCGCTATCAAGCGTTCACGCTACCTAGCTCTACTACCGTACACTGATAAGCATCAGTAATCGGTCGTTTTATTAAGAAAGAGGATTAAGCAATGCAAGTTATTCTACTTGATAAAATCGGTAACCTAGGTGGCCTTGGCGACTCAGTAAACGTTAAATCTGGCTACGCTCGTAACTTCCTTATCCCTCAAGGTAAAGCAGTTATGGCGACTAAAGGCAACGTTGAAATGTTTGAAGCTCGTCGCGCTGAACTAGAAGCTAAAGTTGCTGAGCAACTAGCTGCTGCTGAAGCACGTGCTGAGAAAGTTAACGCTCTAGAAGCAGTTGTACTTGCTTCTAAAGCTGGTGACGAAGGCAAACTATTCGGTTCTATCGGTACTCGTGACATCGCTGAAGCTATCACAGCTGCAGGCGTTGAAGTTGTTAAGAGCGAAGTTCGCCTTCCTGAAGGTGCTCTACGTAACACTGGTGAGTTCGAGATCAGCGTTCAACTTCACTCTGAAGTTTTCGCGTCAATCAACCTACAAGTTGTTGCTGCTGAGTAATTCAGTACCAAGCGAAATAGTAAAAAGCACCTCTTCGGAGGTGCTTTTTTTATGTCTGAAACTTCGTAAAGAGAAGGTACGGGGCGGTTAGAGTAGAAATAGCAAACTAACGGCGAACACACTGTCTGCTTTGCTTAAACCTGCGGGCACTTTATCGTGATATTGACGCGAGTGAGTTAGCTTTAGCGCGATGTCTTCTGTGATGTTGTTACTGATGCTCAAGTCACTATCCACACGAATGTTGCTTTTACCCCCAACAATAGTAATGTCTGCTGAGAGGCTTAGGTTATCCAACGCGTGCCAAGTGGTATTAATATTACTACGTATGATCCCTTCTCGAACTGTGTCTGGAAAGATGATGTCGTTTTCATCAATTTCATCCAAGTTAGGTTCTTGGTAACGAAAACCCGGGCCAAGCTCTACTTCCAAAGTAAACTTCTCTGTGTAAGCGAACTGATAACCCAGACCACTAGAGAAGGTGTAATCTTTAAAGTAAGCACTGTAGCGTGAATCAGTCCCTTTAAAACTGCCGTACAAGTAGGTTTTTGGGCCAAGCTTGTAGTCGCTTTGCGCGCTGTAGGTGGAAGAGCGTTTGTCTTCTTCTCCCTCTTTATAAAGATTGTAGTATTTCCATTCGCCGCTAGAACGGTGGCGACCAGAGGTGTATTCAGCACTCAGTCGAGCATTCAGAGAGCGAGAATCCGAGTTGCCTGTGTGAGCTTGATAGCCGAACTCAACCTCAGTGTCCAGAGGGTCAGTCACTTCAGTTTCTTGCTCCGGCTGTACTGATTCTTCAGCGTACGATGCTGCCGTGCAAAGTAAGCTTAAACTAAGTAACCAGTATCGGGACACAAATACCTCGAACGTAATAAAAAAGGAGAAGTATGATACTGATACAGATGTTTTATTGGGTCAATGATAGGTTAATTTTTATTGGACCTAAGTTACCTTCAGGGCCTGTTCTTGCTTTGACCTTTTGTGGTTATCTGTTTCAGTTTGATTGGAAGAAAGTCTACCGCAACTGCGTAACTTCGCACGACAAAAAGCGTTTTCTTCGTCATGCACTTGTCGAATTCTTAACAAAGTAATTGTCGCATCAGGGAAGCATCTTAACTAGGTTTAAGGTTATAATCTTGGGTCATTAGTAGTTATCGAGCAAAGTCATGGCGGAAAACAGAAATCGCAAACCTTCAGACAGTCAGGTCGACGCAATCAAAGCGCCTCCTCACTCGCTAGAAGCCGAGCAATCAGTAATTGGTGGTCTCTTACTGGACAATGAACGTTGGGACACGGTCTCTGAGCGTGTTGTGAGCAGAGATTTCTACAGCCGTCCTCACCGTCTTATCTTCGAAGGCGTAAAAACCATTCTTGAAGACAGTAAGCCTCTTGATTTGATTACTTTGTCGGAGTACCTAGAACGTCACGAGCAGTTGGAAGACGTAGGGGGCTTTGCATACCTCGCGGACCTTGCGAAAAATACACCAAGTGCGGCGAACATTAATGCGTATGCAGACATTGTTGCGGAGCGTGCCATTGTTCGTGGCCTGATTGGCGTTGCAAATGAAATCGCAGACGCGGGTTATGATCCACAAGGCCGAAGCTCAGAAGACTTAATTGATTTGGCGGAGAGTAAAGTTTTCGCCATTGCAGAATCTCGTACCAGTGAGAACGAAGGCCCGCAAAACGTCGATAACATCCTCGAGAAAACGCTAGAGCGTATCGAAATGCTCTACAAAACGCCGCAAGATGGTGTGACAGGCGTGAACACAGGCTTTAACGACCTCAACAAGAAAACTGCAGGTCTGCAAGGTTCTGACTTAGTTATTGTCGCGGCACGTCCATCGATGGGTAAAACCACTTTTGCGATGAACTTGTGTGAGAATGCGGCGATGGATCAAGATAAACCCGTGCTTATTTTCTCGCTAGAGATGCCAGCCGAACAGTTGATGATGCGTATGCTTGCGTCCCTATCTCGCGTTGACCAGACTAAGATACGTACAGGTCAGCTCGATGATGAAGACTGGGCGCGTATTTCTTCGACCATGGGCATCTTGATGCAAAAGAAAAACATGTACATCGATGACAGTTCGGGCCTCACACCAACCGAGGTTCGTTCTCGTGCGCGTCGTGTTGCTCGTGAGCATGGCGGTCTGTCGATGATCATGGTCGACTACCTCCAACTAATGCGTGTTCCTGCATTGTCTGATAACCGTACTTTGGAAATCGCGGAAATCTCACGGTCATTAAAAGCACTGGCTAAAGAGTTGAACGTTCCAGTAGTCGCACTATCGCAGCTAAACCGTTCCCTAGAGCAACGTGCTGATAAGCGCCCAGTGAACTCGGATTTGCGTGAATCGGGCTCTATCGAGCAGGATGCCGACTTGATCATGTTTATCTACCGTGATGAGGTATACCACCCAGATAGTCCTTACAAAGGCACGGCAGAAATCATCTTAGGTAAACAACGAAATGGTCCTATCGGTTCAGTTCGCTTAACTTTCCAAGGCCAACATTCGCGCTTTGATAATTACGCGGGTCCGGGATTTGATATTGATGATGAGTAATGCAATGAGCTATATGAAAGCGGCGATGGCATGCATTGATTTGTCAGCACTGCAGCACAACTTACAACGGGTGAAACAACAAGCGCCAAACAGCAAAGTGATGGTGGTGGTGAAGGCGAATGGCTACGGTCATGGTCTTCGTCATGTGGCCAAACACGCTACGCATGCAGATGCCTTTGGTGTGGCCCGTATTGAAGAGGCCCTTCAATTACGTGCATGTGGAGTAGTAAAACCCATCCTGCTTCTGGAAGGTTTTTACTCTTTGGGTGATTTGCCAGTTCTGGTGACCAACAACATTCAAACGGTCGTCCACTGTGAAGAGCAGTTGGCGGCTTTAGAGCAAGCAGATCTCGAAACGCCCGTCGTCGTTTGGCTGAAAATTGACAGTGGTATGCATCGATTGGGCGTACGTCCAGAGCAGTACGATGAATTCATTTCGCGCCTGAAAGAGTGCCCAAATGTGGCAAAACCGCTACGGTACATGAGCCACTTTGGCTGTGCAGACGAATTAGATAACAAGATTACTACAGAGCAAATCGATTTATTTATGTCGTTAACGGCTGGTTGTCAAGGTGAGCGATCTTTAGCGGCATCGGCGGGGCTGCTTGCATGGCCACAAAGCCAGCTGGATTGGGTTCGTCCCGGCATTATTATGTACGGTGTATCCCCATTTGGTGAAAAAACAGCGCAAGATATGGGCTATAAACCGGTTATGACGCTGAAGTCTCACTTGATCGCAGTGCGTGACGTGAAAAAAGGTGCAAGCGTGGGCTACGGCGGAATTTGGACGAGTGAGCGTGATACCAAGGTAGGTGTTATTGCGGTTGGTTACGGTGATGGTTACCCGCGCACAGCACCAAACGGCACGCCCGTTCTGGTTAACGGACGTAAGGTACCAATCGCAGGCCGAGTTTCTATGGATATGCTGACGGTTGATTTAGGGCCAGATGCGACGGATAAAGTAAGCGATGAAGCGATTCTGTGGGGTAAGGATTTACCGGTAGAAGAAGTCGCAAGCCACATAGGCACGATTGGCTATGAGCTGGTGACTAAGCTGACTTCTCGTGTCGAAATGGAATATTTGAAATAATTCATGAAGAAAAGGCTATTTTCAGTGCTGGCATTCTCTGCCAGCTTTTTCATATCTCCACAGGTGGCAGCGAAAGAGAAAGACTCTGCTTTTGCGCCTTTCTATTTTAAGACCGATACGCTCGGAAGCACGCTCGGTATCGCTGGCGTTGCAAAAGGAGTGGGGCAGCCACAAGCTGCGTTGTTTGGTATGGCTCTGTATTCAGAGAAGGACAGCTACGTCGGTTTTCTCTCTGCCTTCAATTATGCTCTGTCATCAAACCTGTTGGTGAGTACGCAGATGTATCAAGCACGCTTTAACGACACCCCATATTACTTAGGTGACCAAGGCTCAAATCACTCCTCAACGACAGACAAGACCATCACCAATGGCGATGAAGAGAACTACAAACTTGAGTTTAAGTACCTTCTTCCTTGGGGCAATATTCGCGAACACGGGCTGCTTGGTGCATTCCAACCCGTGAGAGAGGTCAATTTTGCTTCTCCAGTAGATTCTGGTGTCAGTTCTATTATCGTCACACCCTTTTACTCTTCTCGAGAGTTAGACATCTTCAACGATAAAAAAGAACAGGCAGCCGGGCTGAACTTGGCCTTTGATTGGGATAATCGCGACAGTGTAAGCAACACGACGCGTGGTTCTCATACCTCGTTTGATTTAACTACGGGCGCAGAGAGCTTAACGTCAGAGGACTTATGGCTGAAGTGGGAGTTTCAAAACAGCCAGTATTACTCGTTAGGTTCATTGGGTAATTGGTTTGACCAGCAAGTGCTGGCGTTTGATTTCTATACTGCGAATATTCCAACATGGAATAAATGTGATGGCGCCGTATGTGCTCGTCCACCAGAGCAAGAGCAAGCCCGCTTAGGTGGCTTATATCGTCTGCGAGGGTATACATCGGGTCGTTACCATGGACGCAGCGCGATTCATTATTCTGCGGAATACCGCGTATTGCCAGACTGGCAGCCACTCGATGATATTCCTCTTATCAACTACTATGATCTGCCTTGGTGGCAATGGGTTGCGTTTGCTGAAGTTGGGCGAGTAGCGGATGATTATGATTTTAAAACATTGCATGAAGACATGAAATGGAATGTCGGTGGGGCAGTACGCTTCCAAGTCGAAGGGATTGTGGTTCGTGCGGAAATGGCCAAAGGTGCCGATGAAGGCACTTTTCGGGTCATGATAAACCAACCCTTCTAAATCGATATAAAAATCAGGCTAACCTCGTGGTTAGCCTTTGTGTACTCTGAGTTATTCGCCGTTTATGGTCGCGATGATGCGACGGCTGCCACCGTAATCACGGTGTTCACCTAAGTAAATACCTTGCCATGTTCCCAAAGCTAATTGACCCTTGTGGATAGGAATCGTCACACTGCTGCCAATTAAAGACGCTTTGATGTGGGCTGGCATGTCATCAAAGCCCTCATAAGTATGCTGATAATATGGTGCACGCTCAGGCACAAACTTGTTGAAGTGGGCTTCCATATCCGTGCGTACCGTTGGATCGGCGTTTTCATTCAAGGTCAAACTGGCAGAAGTATGCTGAATAAAGAGATGTAACAAACCTACCGAAAGTGATTGGATTTGCGGTAATTGTTGTTCAATTTCATCAGTGATAAGGTGAAAGCCTCGACTGCGCGCTTGTAATTGCAGTGTTTTTTGTGCCCACATATGCGTTCCTTTGGAAAAATTTGGTTTGGCGTCTATCCTGATCCAATTAGAGCCTGCCGATACGAAATGGTATGATTCCCAACATCATAAATGAATGGTTTAAATTCGAAACCGGGAACGTGACCTAACTCAATACGAGTGTACAGACAGTCAGCCATAATGAGTGACTGAAAAAAAATTACAAAGACTTGTTTTGTGGCAATTTGCCCAAACATCTCATCTATATTCTATTTGCTAAATCGGGGATTCCGCAGTTTCTCTAGACTGTCAGGAATGGAACCTACTGTAACATCGGGACAAAGACCATGTTGAAAAATATCGACCCAACGCAAACACAAGCTTGGAAAGCGCTAACCGCGCATTTTGAATCTGCACAAGATATGGATCTGAAAGCGCTATTTGCTCAAGACGCAGCGCGTTTCGACAAATACTCAACACGCTTCGGCTCAGACATCCTAGTCGATTACTCAAAGAACCTAATCAACGAAGAAACGCTGAAGCACCTTTTTGCTCTTGCTAACGAGACTGAGCTTAAATCAGCAATTGAAGCGATGTTCAGTGGTGAAGCGATCAACAAAACAGAAGATCGCGCGGTTCTTCATACTGCACTACGCAACCGCTCAAACAAGCCTGTAATGGCTGGCGGCGAAGACGTAATGCCTGCGGTCAATGCGGTTCTTGAGAAAATCAAATCATTCACTGAGCGCGTAATCGGCGGTGAGTGGAAAGGTTACACAGGTAAAGCCATCACGGACATCGTCAACATAGGTATCGGTGGTTCTGACCTTGGTCCTTACATGGTGACGGAAGCGCTAGCACCATACAAAAACCATTTAAACCTTCACTTTGTTTCTAACGTTGATGGTACTCACATCGTTGAGACGTTGAAGAAAGTTGACCCAGAGACAACACTATTCTTGATTGCGTCTAAGACGTTCACCACGCAAGAAACCATGACCAACGCGCACTCTGCTCGTGATTGGTTCCTAGCAACGGCAGGCGATCAAGCGCACGTTGCTAAGCACTTCGCTGCACTTTCTACTAACGCACCAGCGGTATCTGAGTTTGGTATCGACACCGACAACATGTTTGAGTTCTGGGACTGGGTTGGTGGACGTTACTCATTATGGTCTGCAATCGGTCTTTCAATTGCTTTGGCGGTCGGCTACGACAACTTCATTGAGCTTCTCGATGGCGCTCATGAGATGGATAACCACTTTGTATCGACAGATCTAGAAAGCAACATTCCGGTGATTCTTGCTCTGATCGGCATTTGGTACAATAACTTCCACGGCGCTGAGTCTGAAGCAATCCTACCTTACGACCAGTACATGCACCGTTTTGCTGCGTACTTCCAGCAAGGCAACATGGAATCTAACGGTAAGTACGTAGACCGTGAAGGCAACGCTGTGACTTACCAAACGGGTCCTATCATCTGGGGTGAACCAGGTACTAACGGTCAGCACGCCTTCTACCAGCTGATCCACCAAGGCACTAAGCTGATCCCATGTGACTTCATTGCACCTGCAATCAGCCACAACCCAGCAAGCGATCACCACCAAAAACTGATGTCTAACTTCTTTGCCCAAACCGAAGCATTGGCATTTGGTAAATCAGCAGAAACCGTGAAAGCAGAATTTGCGAAAGCAGGTAAGAGCGAAGAAGAAATGGCGTCTCTCGTGCCGTTCAAAGTATTCGAAGGCAACCGCCCAACGAACTCTATCTTAGTTAAGCAAATCACACCTCGCACGCTAGGTAACCTGATTGCGATGTACGAACACAAGATTTTTGTTCAAGGCGTTATCTGGAATATCTTCAGCTTTGACCAGTGGGGCGTTGAGCTAGGTAAACAACTTGCAAACCAAATACTACCTGAGCTAGCGGATGAGTCAGAAATCAGCTCACACGACAGCTCGACAAACGGTCTAATCAACGCGTTTAAAGCATTCAAAGCATAATGAATGTTTGAGTAGCAAAACAAAAGGTCAGCAAACGCTGACCTTTTTTATTGCCTGAGGCAGAAACAAAATAGGTTGGCATTGACCAACCTATTTCTTCTCTATTATTCGAAGCAAATCTCGATGAAGGCATTTCCCCAAATTGAAGAGAAAGGCATGATGATGATTGAGCCTTCAGATTTATGGCGAATGGTGTGACCGCGACCCGACACGACAACTGGGGTTGCCATATCAAAGTCAAACCCACTTTCCGATAGAATGCGTTTAGCACCACCTGCCACCATGTTGGTTATTTCGCCCACCATGTCAGTGACTTCTTCATTCACTCCGTTTGGACGTTCACCAAGCATTTTCTGCATGATTTCAAGAGATAACGCCTCATCAAAGGTAATCGACATCGAACCACGAGTCTGTGTTCCAACCATACCGATTAATCCAGAGACGTCGCCTCGCGCGATCTGGTCTTTCTTTATTCGTGGTTTTTGTGGCTTCAGTTCAAGCGAAGCCATGGTTTTTAGCACATTCATCAAAGAGGCCAAAAACGGGTTTACAAATTCAGCGCGCATAACGTTCTTCTATTTTCTTATTTCGTTTCCGAGCAGCATGCTTGGCACTCGCCATGGGTTTCAATAACGTTATTCGTTAGTTTGAATCCATGCTTCTCGGCGTTATTTGCTAACAAGGATATCAGTGTCTCGTCTTCAAGTTCAACGACATCGCCACATTTATCGCAAATTAGTAGTTGGAAAAAGTGCTGTTGAGTGTTGAACGAGCAGCAAGTAATAAAGCTGTTGTTTGATTCCACTCGATGAATAAAGCCCTGTTCTAGAAGAAAATCTAATGCTCGGTATACCGTCGGCGGTTTAGCTTGTGGCTCACTCTCTTTCAGTTGCTCCAATAGCTCATACGCACTAGAGGCGCGGCGATTAGAACAAATGAGTTCAAAAACGCGTCGGCGTTGCGGCGTTAATCTCACTCCGCGCTCTGCGCAGATACGTTCAATTTGTTCAAGGATTGTTGGGTCCAAAATCTTTCACCATAACTATCGGACGTGCTTTATGATAAACCATTAGCATACGAATTTCGTTTAGAAAGACGTTATTTTACTCATTATCAGGCAGAAAATCATAAATTAAAGCACGTTGATGTATACCAGAGTGAATACGCGATATCACAGAACGAAGCTTTCATGCTGAGGGACGTCCGTGGGCTAGCAAGCTCACAACACTCGCATCCACTGCACAGTGGGTATACAATACCCGACTTCATTTTTTTGAGCGCACCGTCGCGCTCTACCTTGGCAACGTAAAACGGGTGTTTATATCATGACTCATTCTTGCAGGCTCTCTGTGGCACCAATGTTGGATTGGACGGATCGTCATTGTCGCTACTTCCATCGTTTAATGACCAAAGAAACCCTGCTGTACACTGAAATGGTTACCACAGGTGCGATCATTCATGGAAAAGGGGACTTCCTGGCTCATAACGAAGAAGAGCATCCGTTAGCCCTTCAGCTTGGTGGTTCAAACCCAGCAGACTTGGCAACGTGTGCCAAGCTAGCGCAAGAGCGTGGTTACGATGAAATTAACCTTAACGTAGGCTGTCCATCAGATCGTGTTCAAAACGGTCGCTTCGGTGCATGTTTAATGGCTGAACCTCAATTGGTGGCAGATTGCGTAGCGGCAATGAAAGATGTGGTGGATGTGCCGGTTACTGTGAAAACACGTATCGGTATCGATGACCATGACTCTTACCAGTTCCTAACCGATTTCGTATCTATTGTGTCAGAGAAAGGCGGTTGTGATCAGTTTACTATCCACGCGCGTAAAGCTTGGTTGAGCGGTCTAAGCCCGAAAGAGAACCGTGAAATACCGCCATTGGATTACCCGCGTGCTTATCAATTGAAGAAAGACTTTTCACACCTAACGATTGCGATTAACGGTGGCGTGAAATCTTTAGAAGAAGCGAAAGAGCATTTGCAGCACCTAGATGGCGTGATGATTGGTCGTGAAGCTTACCAAAGCCCTTATTTGCTGGCCTTTGTTGACCAAGAGCTGTTTGGTTCTAACGCGCCAGTGAAAAAGCGCAGCCAAATTGTCGAAGAGATGTATCCGTACATTGAAGCGCAATTGGCAAAAGGGGCGTATCTAGGTCACATCACTCGTCATATGTTAGGGCTTTTCCAAAGCATGCCGGGAGCTCGTCAGTGGCGTCGTTATATCAGTGAAAATGCGCACAAGCCGGGATCTGGATTAGAAGTTCTGCAAGCGGCACTTGCGAAGATTCCCAAAGAGTTGAATGTGTAAATTTCGCCAGAGGGTGGTGAAAGTTACCAACTAAGTAATAGTAAAGCCAGAGTGTAGCAATACCTCTGGCTTTATTTTTTATTGTATATCATTGGCTTAGTTTATTTTTATAAGTTGGTATGGAATCTGCTGTAGTAAAATTAAAACAAAGGAGAAGTGATTATGTTGGAACTGATCTTTATTTTAGTTTTCACCGCAACCCTGTTGGTCACCGGTCTTACTATGATGACCGTATTTGCAGCGGCAGGCATTGCGCTAGTTGTGATGTTTTTGTTAGGCATGGTGGGCGCGATATTAAAATTATTGCCTTGGCTAATAGTCATTGCATTGGGTATATGGTTTTTTAAAAATTTCGTCGCTCAGCCTCGTTATAAGTAACGGATTGTCGAGATTTAGTTGATAGTGGGTTGGAAGAGTATGTTAGTATTTCTCACATCCCCTTAATGTAGAAATCAGCTATCTCGGAGTAAAAATTACATGACATATAGAGCGGCCATCGCTTTAGCGACTCTATCGTTGGGAGCGTCTCATCTTTGTTTTGCGGAGCAAGCATCTTCCTTCACTACCACGGCTGGTGCCGAGGTATGGGTTGCGGACACCAAAGTAAATGAAGTGAGAAGAGATAGCAGTACAACCGGTTCTTTTTATGCTGCGATTGAGCATGACGTAAAATACGTTCCTAATGCGCGCCTTCGTTATACAAGTATTGATGCGGATTACATGGGGTTCGACAAACTTGATCTTACTCTTTACTACCAAATTCTTGACCATGACTTGCTTCATTTTGATGCGGGTCTGACTTTTAGTAACTTGAGCGACACAAAATACGTAGACGCGGGCACCAACGCAGTCACTAAAGAGTTTGATGAGCTCATTTGGGCTTGGTATGGCTACGCAGAGATCACGGTTCCAGACACAAACTTTGACATCATCGGTGAGATGAACTTCGGTGACAGTAAAGGCATCAAGAGCACCGATTTGATGGCTGGTGTTCAGTACCACATTCCATTTCAAGATTCTCAGCTCTCTCTCCGTGGTGGTTACCGTGTGATTGATTTGGAGTCGGAAGAGTTTATATCGAGTTTAGGTAAAGAATACATTTTTGCTGATGGTTTCTTTGTTGGTGCTCAGTACTCTTTCTAAACCCACATCACCAAATTTTTTAAAACGTCGCTTTATAAGCGGCGTTTTTTTATATCACTTTGTCATATCAAATTGAATTTCTCGCTCAAGCTTCACTCTTCGGCCATGCTTATTATGAGCAATGTATAAACGTTGGAGCACGGATAGCGATGACAATAAACGAATTACGACATCTATATCGTGACAAACAGCTAGTCGAGGCCATCATCGAGCCTTCAATCCAAGAGGGAGGCTGGGTTGTTGAGTTTCGCCATGCTCGTGGTGGGTTTGTTTGCCTCACGGACAGTCACGGGGAAGAGTGTTTGTACGATAACCTCGATACAGCATCAAAATCAGCATTAGCGGTTGGCTTTCAACAGGTTCGTATTGAGGATCGTTGAGCTCTAAACTCGATGCTCTTACTTCCAAAAAGTTATAAAACATTCTCTTCTATTCTTTCTTGTTATTAAAGAGAGTGGTTAATCTATCGTCACGCAATGAATAGGGATGTCGTGACAATGTCTTTTCAACAGAATGAATATTCTCATAAGAAAGTGTCGGAAGATGATAATGGGCAGAGTGGGAACCCACCAATCGCAAGCCCTCTGAATGATCAGCAATTTAACTCACTTCAGCAAACTGTCTCAGAGTTGTCCTCGCAACAACTTGCATGGGTCAGCGGTTACTTCTGGGGACTCGCTCAAAACCAACCAAGCGCAGCGGCCGCAACACCAATTTCGCAGGCCGCCGCTTCTGTTGAGACCAAGCCAGCCGGCAAACTAAGTATCATTTTTGCTTCTCAAACCGGTAATGCGAAAGGCGTTGCTGAAGCACTTGAACAAGAGGCCAAAGCAGAAGGTATTGCTGTAGAGCTGTTTGATGCCAGTGATTACAAAGGAAAAAACCTTGCCAAAGAGACCCACGTGATCTTTGTGGCGTCGACCAATGGTGAAGGGGAAGCGCCTGATAATGCCATTGAGTTGCATGAGTTTTTACAATCGAAGAAAGCCCCTAAGCTGCCAAACCTTAAATATGCCGTTATTGCATTGGGCGATTCTAGTTATGAGTTTTTCTGCCAAACGGGTAAAGACTTCGATGATTACTTGGCCAAGTTAGGTGCAACAGCCTTCGTCGATCGCATTGATTGTGATGTGGACTATGAGATACCAGCGGCAGAATGGCGAAAACAAGCACTTGAACAAGTTAAAGAAGCCCTCTCTTCTGGTAACGAAGCTGAAGTGGTTCAACTACCGGTTGGTCAAGCAGCACCAGGGCATTCAGCTTATAACAAGCAAAATCCATATACCGCAACACTACTGACCAGTCAGAAAATCACGGGTCGTGATTCGGGGAAAGATGTTCGCCATGTAGAGATTGATCTTGATGAGTCGGGACTGACCTATCAGCCGGGCGATGCTTTAGGTGTGTGGTTCGACAATAGCTCTGAGCTTGCTAACGCCATCTTAGCAAAAGCGGGGCTTTCCGGTGTCGAGAGTATTGAAGTGGATGGCGAAAGCCTTTCTATTCATAGTGCTTTGGTCAGTAAATATGAGATCACCGCATCAAACCCTCAGTTTGTCAGCAAATTCGCAGAGCTATCTGGTAGTAAGAAACTACAAAAACTGGTGGAAGATAAAGACAAGCTTCGTGAGTACGCTGCAAATACCCAAGTTGTGGATGTGCTTGCAGAGAAGAAGACCAAGCTAAGTGCAGACGAATTGGTTGGTTTGCTTCGCCGATTGACACCTCGTCTATATTCTATCGCTTCGAGTCAAACGGAAGTGGATGAAGAAGTTCATCTAACTGTTGGGCTAGTCGAGTACGACCAAGGTGATGAGAAGCGCTACGGCGGTGCATCGAGTTTCCTCGCTCAACGTCTAGAAGAAGGCGGTGAAGTAAAAGTGTTTGTTGAGCACAACAATCACTTCAAACTGCCACAAGATGACAACACACCAATTATCATGGTTGGTCCAGGCACTGGTATCGCGCCTTTCCGTAGTTTTATTCAAGAGCGTGATAACCGTGACGCGCAAGGCAAGAACTGGTTGTTCTTTGGTGACCGCACCTTTACTCAAGATTTCCTTTACCAAGTTGAGTGGCAAAAGTACCTCAAGTCTGGTTTGCTGACTCGCCTGGATGTTGCGTTTAGCCGTGACCAAGCAGAGAAGGTCTACGTTCAACATCGCATCTTAGAAAACGCTGAACAAGTTTGGCAGTGGATTCAAGATGGTGCCTATATCTATGTATGTGGTGATGCCACACGTATGGCAAAAGATGTTCACGATGCGCTGGTCTTTGTCGCCGAGCAACAAGGCAAGCTATCTCGGGAAGAAGCAGAAGCATTTATCAACGATCTACGTAAAGCGAAACGTTACCAAAGGGATGTGTACTAATGAGCGCGAATCAACAATCAAACAGCCAAGAAGTATTAGGTGAGGTGCTTGGTCCACTCTCGGATAATGAGCGCCTCAAAAGACAAAGTAATCTGCTGCGTGGAACGATTGAACAAGATCTGCAAGACCGCATTACCGGTGGTTTTACTGCTGACAACTTCCAGCTAATTCGCTTTCATGGTATGTATCAGCAAGATGACCGCGATATCCGGAACGAGCGAACCAAGCAAAAGTTGGAGCCACTGCATAACGTTATGCTTCGCGCTCGTATGCCGGGCGGCATTATTACACCAAAGCAATGGCTAGCGATCGATAAGTTTGCCACCGAGCACTCTTTATATGGCAGTATCCGTCTTACCACTCGTCAGACGTTTCAGTTCCATGGCGTGCTAAAACCAAATATTAAATTGATGCACCAAACGTTAAACAGCATTGGTATTGATTCGATTGCAACCGCGGGTGATGTTAATCGAAACGTATTGTGTACCACTAACCCTGTAGAGTCACAGTTACACCAAGAGGCTTACGAATGGGCGAAGAAGATCAGTGAACATCTACTACCTAAGACTCGTGCTTATGCAGAGATTTGGTTAGACGGTGAAAAAGTAGAAAGTACGGAAGAGGATGAGCCGATTCTAGGGAAGAACTACTTACCACGTAAGTTTAAAACCACAGTGGTTATCCCACCGCAAAATGACGTAGACGTACACGCGAACGATCTTAACTTCGTAGCGATTGCAGATAACGGCAAGCTGGTTGGTTTTAACGTGCTGGTTGGTGGGGGTCTAGCCATGACGCATGGCGACACATCTACTTATCCGCGAAGAGCCGATGATTTTGGCTTTATCCCATTGGAGAAAACCTTGGATGTCGCGGCTGCTGTCGTTACAACTCAACGTGATTGGGGTAACCGTTCGAACCGCAAAAATGCAAAAACGAAGTACACGTTAGATCGCGTCGGAAGTGATGTATTTAAAGCGGAAGTAGAAAAGCGTGCCAGTGTTAAGTTTGCTCAAAGCCGCCCTTACGAATTCACAGAACGTGGTGACCGTATTGGCTGGGTTGAAGGGATCGATGGGAAGCATCATTTAGCTCTCTTTATCGAAAACGGTCGTCTGTTGGATTTCCCAGGTAAACCACTTAAGACTGGAGTCGCAGAAATTGCCAAAATCCATCAAGGCGATTTCCGTATGACGGCAAACCAAAACCTGATTGTCGCGGGGGTAGCAAAAAGTCACAAAGCCAAGATTGAGAAGATTGCTCGTGATCATGGCTTAATGAATGACAGCGTCAGTGAACAGCGGAAAAACTCGATGGCGTGTGTGGCATTCCCAACTTGCCCATTAGCAATGGCAGAAGCGGAGCGCTTTCTTCCTCAGTTTGTTACTGATATCGAGGGTATTCTAGACAAGCACGGTTTTGCCGAAGAAGACAACATCATTGTTCGTGTAACTGGGTGTCCAAATGGTTGTGGTCGAGCAATGCTGGCCGAAATCGGTTTGGTCGGTAAAGCACCGGGTCGGTACAACTTACACCTAGGCGGTAACCGAGCTGGTACACGAGTACCTAAGATGTATAAAGAGAACATTACGGATAAGCAAATCTTAGCAGAGATTGATCAGCTGGTGGCACGTTGGGCTGCTGAACGTGAAAAGGGTGAGGCATTTGGTGACTTCACGATTCGAGCTGGCATTATTCAAGAAGTGTTTATATCAAAGAGGGACTTCTATGCTTGATTCTGTAGCGTCGAAACCGGAGCTGGCAAAGTTGCTGACATTAACTAAGACGGAGCAAACCCTCCGCCTTGCTCAAATCAATGTCGATCTTGAACAGCTTTCCGCACAAGAGAGGGTAAAGTGGGCATTGGAGCATTTGGAAGGGGAGTTCGTCGTCTCATCCAGCTTCGGTATTCAGGCTGCCGTGATGCTCCACCTTGTGACACAACAACAGGCAGATATTCCAATCATCCTAACGGACACTGGGTATCTATTTACGGAGACGTATCAATTCATCGATCAGTTGAAAGCACAGCTCAACCTCAACCTTAAAGTGTACCGTGCAAAAGAAAGTGCTCCTTGGCAAGAGGCGCGTTACGGAAAACTTTGGGAACAAGGTATAGAGGGAATCGAAAAGTACAACAAGATAAACAAAGTGGAACCGATGCGACGAGCGCTGCGTGAGCAAAACGTCGGTACTTGGTTTTCAGGATTACGTCGAGAGCAAAGTCAGTCTCGAGCAAGTCTACCAATTTTGTCGATTCAAAATGGGGTATTTAAATTTCTACCGGTGATCGACTGGACGAATAAAGATGTGCACTACTATCTAGAAGAGCATGGTTTGAGTTACCACCCACTTTGGGAGCAAGGTTACCTGTCAGTAGGTGATACGCATACGACTAGAAAGTGGGAGCAGGGAATGTCAGAAGCTGAAACCCGTTTTTTTGGCTTAAAGCGCGAGTGTGGATTGCACGAAGATGATGGCACTGAGCAAGATGGTTCGGGTATTTAGCCTTGAAGTAGGCAAAGCCGAGTTCAATTTATACAAAGAAAGCTGCTGTAAAGCAGCTTTTTTATATATAGAGGCAGAATAGGGGCAGAAAATAGGACGGAAAAGGATAACTCTGTGGATAACTTGTTTGCTATCTTGGGGTAAAGTGGGATAAATACCGTTTTGAATGAGAACTCAGCACTTAACCATTGTTTTTGCAATTTTTGCAAAATAACGCTTGCCAATGTGAGCGCGATCTCTATAATGCCTCCTTGTCGACAGGGCAGAGCTCACAAGGGTTCAAAGCGTAGTCGGCAAGGTCAGAAAGAAAAACGAAATGATTATTTGCCTTTACTTTAAAAAGTAAAATAAAAAAGCAAAAAGTGTTTGACACTGAAGATTATCTCGCTAGAATGGCCGCCTCTTCCGAAGTGATGTAAATCCCGAAGAAGAGTTGCTCTTTAAAAATAAGAACCTATCAATCTGTGTGGGCACTCGTTGATGATAATCCAATTAGAAGCTTAGGCTTCAAATTCGATTTCAATGAACTGAGTGACCAAGCAAGTCGAAAGACTTGGCACAGTCAATTCATTATCGTTCTGTTGGAACGATAATAGCTTTAGAATTACTTCTTACTTTCGAGTAAGGATGAGTTTTGAAGTCAGTATTCATTGAGTCACAAAAACTTTAAATTGAAGAGTTTGATCATGGCTCAGATTGAACGCTGGCGGCAGGCCTAACACATGCAAGTCGAGCGGAAACGAGTTATCTGAACCTTCGGGGAATGATAACGGCGTCGAGCGGCGGACGGGTGAGTAATGCCTAGGAAATTGCCCTGATGTGGGGGATAACCATTGGAAACGATGGCTAATACCGCATAATGCCTTCGGGCCAAAGAGGGGGACCTTCGGGCCTCTCGCGTCAGGATATGCCTAGGTGGGATTAGCTAGTTGGTGAGGTAAAGGCTCACCAAGGCGACGATCCCTAGCTGGTCTGAGAGGATGATCAGCCACACTGGAACTGAGACACGGTCCAGACTCCTACGGGAGGCAGCAGTGGGGAATATTGCACAATGGGCGCAAGCCTGATGCAGCCATGCCGCGTGTGTGAAGAAGGCCTTCGGGTTGTAAAGCACTTTCAGTCGTGAGGAAGGCGGTATAGTTAATAGCTGTATTGTTTGACGTTAGCGACAGAAGAAGCACCGGCTAACTCCGTGCCAGCAGCCGCGGTAATACGGAGGGTGCGAGCGTTAATCGGAATTACTGGGCGTAAAGCGCATGCAGGTGGTTTGTTAAGTCAGATGTGAAAGCCCGGGGCTCAACCTCGGAATAGCATTTGAAACTGGCAGACTAGAGTACTGTAGAGGGGGGTAGAATTTCAGGTGTAGCGGTGAAATGCGTAGAGATCTGAAGGAATACCGGTGGCGAAGGCGGCCCCCTGGACAGATACTGACACTCAGATGCGAAAGCGTGGGGAGCAAACAGGATTAGATACCCTGGTAGTCCACGCCGTAAACGATGTCTACTTGGAGGTTGTGGCCTTGAGCCGTGGCTTTCGGAGCTAACGCGTTAAGTAGACCGCCTGGGGAGTACGGTCGCAAGATTAAAACTCAAATGAATTGACGGGGGCCCGCACAAGCGGTGGAGCATGTGGTTTAATTCGATGCAACGCGAAGAACCTTACCTACTCTTGACATCCAGAGAAGCCAGCGGAGACGCAGGTGTGCCTTCGGGAGCTCTGAGACAGGTGCTGCATGGCTGTCGTCAGCTCGTGTTGTGAAATGTTGGGTTAAGTCCCGCAACGAGCGCAACCCTTATCCTTGTTTGCCAGCGAGTAATGTCGGGAACTCCAGGGAGACTGCCGGTGATAAACCGGAGGAAGGTGGGGACGACGTCAAGTCATCATGGCCCTTACGAGTAGGGCTACACACGTGCTACAATGGCGCATACAGAGGGCAGCCAACTTGCGAAAGTGAGCGAATCCCAAAAAGTGCGTCGTAGTCCGGATTGGAGTCTGCAACTCGACTCCATGAAGTCGGAATCGCTAGTAATCGTGGATCAGAATGCCACGGTGAATACGTTCCCGGGCCTTGTACACACCGCCCGTCACACCATGGGAGTGGGCTGCAAAAGAAGTAGGTAGTTTAACCTTCGGGAGGACGCTTACCACTTTGTGGTTCATGACTGGGGTGAAGTCGTAACAAGGTAGCGCTAGGGGAACCTGGCGCTGGATCACCTCCTTATACGAAATGGATAGTTTGTTTTTACTTTAGAGTAAAGGCAGATGAATCTCGATGAGTGTCCACACAGATTGATAGTTCACAAGCGTAAGCTTGTAGCTAACATAGCTCTTTAACAATTTGGAAAGCTGACAAATCAAATTTATTCTTAGTGAATAAGATTTGATTGTAAAGTTCTCAAAGTATTCTTAATTGAATACTCCAAAAAACACATTCAAGTGTTCTTGGGTTTTACTTAATTCTTAACGGATTAAGCAAAACATATTTGAGTCCGGCAAAATCGAATGCTATCTCGCTCATTCAAATAATGAGATAGCGACTTTGGTTGTTTAACAGCAATTCGAAACTTCTTCGGGTTGTATGGTTAAGTGACTAAGCGTACACGGTGGATGCCTTGGCAGTCAGAGGCGATGAAGGACGTATTAACTTGCGATAAGCCCAGATTAGGTAGTAAAAACCGCTTGAGTCTGGGATTTCCGAATGGGGAAACCCACGTGCATAAGCACGTATCGTTATGTGAATACATAGCATAACGAGGCGAACCGGGGGAACTGAAACATCTAAGTACCCCGAGGAAAAGAAATCAACCGAGATTCCGAAAGTAGCGGCGAGCGAAATTGGACTAGCCCTTAAGCTATTTATGCGTCAGGTGAAACTTCTGGAAAGTTGTGCGATACAGGGTGATAGCCCCGTAACCGGCAACGCATTTATAGTGAAATCGAGTAAGGCGGGACACGTGATATCCTGTCTGAATATGGGGGGACCATCCTCCAAGGCTAAATACTACTGACTGACCGATAGTGAACCAGTACCGTGAGGGAAAGGCGAAAAGAACCCCTGTGAGGGGAGTGAAATAG
>NZ_ABGR01000017.1 GCF_000171815.1 Vibrio sp. AND4
GAGATAACTCATTAAGCGCGTTAGCCACATTTAAAGGAACACTCAGTGGCGGTGATCCTGGATCGGAATTATCAAAATTCCCGGCAATATCTGTAATAATATCTAGTATTTTTTCTAGTTTCTCTTGGTTAAATTTCGGCATTGTTGGGCAGCGACTTGCATTGTAAATATCTTCCTCCTGCATCTGTTTTGGTTTAGTCATTACTTCAGGAATGTATGAATAAGGCATAAGTGGTGACCTCATGATTAAGTTTATGTGAGTGGTATAATTAAAATTGGAAGTACGGAAAGCACAATGGCATTCCGCGATGAAAGTGGTCAACTTGCTCTGCCATGCTCCCGCAGGGCAAGTTGTCTTGGTTCATATATATTTGGTGTCAATTTTTGATTTTGAGAAACTCAATCTTCAAATTGCTGCCGCGTCCATCAACTGAGTGATGTTTGCTGAACCAAGCATGTCGAGGTTGCTGGGTATAAGCATGAAGACTCAGTAAGATGGGTGAAAATACCAGCCAAAACTGGTGTACCCCCCGGCAAACTGCGTGAAATTCACAGAGAGGCCGAAATCTGTCTGTCGGGGAAGGGGTCTTTGTTTGTTACGTAACGGGGAAGGTAGATGGAAGCTCAATGGATCAAGAGGTGCTTGAGATATTGAGCCTACTGAAATCAAAACATATTACGAGAGACCATGGTGACTGGCGTTTTACAGCAATAGCGCCATCAGGTTCTCTCTGTAATGAGATAAGTTGGATAACGCACCCGCTCTCCAACTTACTCGTGATACGACAAAAGACTATTTCTCTTCTAGAACCTGAGTAATCGCCGCATCTAACTTGTCTTGGATTTCTTTAGACAAACGCCCGAACTCATAAGAGAAATGACGGCCCTTCACGCGCTTGCGGGCAAACATGCCTTTGCTGTCGAATTGGGCGAGGGGAGTGACTTCCGCTTTGTCTGTCTCTTTGTTCGCTTGTGCAACTTTTAGCTCGGCTTTGATCGCCGCAACAATGGCGTCTTTCTGATCTTCCAGCGAATATTCAGCCTGAATATTGACAAGACTTTTCTCAATTTTCTTCACGAAGCCAGCAATCTGTTTTTTATCATCACAGCTCTTCATCACCTTATCGAGCAAGACATAGTCTGGATGTGAAAGGGTATTGACAACTGGAAATAGCTTCACCAGCTTCTCGTCGATACTGGCCGCTTTGATCGCTTTACTTACGCCAGCTTGGCTAAGCCCAACTTGTTTCGCTATCTCAGCCTGAGTCATTGCTGCGTTTGCCGATTTGATGGCGATACACTGTTGCCCAATCTCACGCAGATTGTGTTCTTTAGCCGTTTGTAGCTGCTTAGCAAGGGCCTTAGCATCACTGACGGAGATGTCATCCTGAGTAACAAGGATACGGAACGTTTTGACGCGGCCTTGTTGAAGTAAAAACCAAGCACGGCGTCGAGATCCGTCTAGCACATCAAGCTTACCATCGATCTCTCGACCAACGGCAGGATAGAACTGTTGAAACGCCAGTGAATTCAGATCAGAGAGGGACTCTGCAGTAAGCAATGACTGATCGCGTCCATTCACATCGAAAGTCACAAAGGTTTCATCACGAACCTGTTCGTGTGACAGTGTCACTTCATTGAACGTGGCTGTGTTGCCTGATGCCAACTGCCAAACCATGCTCTGGCCGACAGATTCAAGACCAAACTGTGCTTGCAAGAACTCGACGGCATTGGTGCCGGCTTTATTCAATTCTGCCGTCAGCTGCTGCGTTAATGTCGTCAGGTTCGCCTTAGCTGCTGATTGCTGCGCTTGTTGAGAACCTGGTGCATTACCTAAAGGGCTACCGCCGCGTTTTTTCGCCATTATGCTTGCTCCTGTTCACGCCACACATTCAGAATGTCACGCTGAATTTGACTGGTTACCTCATACCCGTTTTGTTGCGCCGTTTGGAACGTCGATTTACTTTTCGGGTACTCGCTCTTTGACATATCAAAAACGGTCGAGAGTAGGGAAGAGGCTTGTCTGATGGCTTCGCTGTGTTTGAACTCCTTAGAGTACAAGTAAGGTGCAAAGTGATCGTAAAGGCTGTTCATCAACTCCGTTGTGGTCGAGCTATCGCGATGGTTGGTAAGCAAGATCTTCATAAAATCGTAACCATCATGATTGGCATTATCCAATAGCGCCCATACTTGCGGAATGTAGCTGAAATATGAACAGGTCGCATCGATGTCGTTTTCTGTAATCGACAGCGGGAAGACCACGCTGGTTGCGGCAAAGTAGGCGTTGTAAGTCGCGTAGCCCAGTGATGGCGGTGTATCGATGATGATGATGTCGAACTCATCTTTTACAGCATCAATGATCTCAGCCAAAATAGAGTAGGGGGAGGGCAATGTATCGCTGAAGACTTGTTCATGGAACCAACCTTCTATTGCTCGGTCACTCTGCGCCGCTGGCAAAATACGCAAATTTGGGATAGTGGTTTCTAGGAACGCCTCAGATACCGCTTGCTCAAGTGTCTCGTCTTCATCCAAATCAAAGTTACGCATAATGAGATCGCCCACTGACAGATTGCCTTCCTGGTCTGCTTCTGGTGCGTAATACATAGAGAGCGTCGCTTGGCCATCCATATCGATTAAGCCTACACGGTACTCTTGATGGAACTCGGTTGCTAAACCCGATGCAACAGTGGCGGCAGAAACCGTTTTACCCACACCGCCTTTCTGGTTTTGGATCACGATGACTTGCGTTGATTGCTGTTCGCTCCGTGAAAACCTTGGTTCTTTACGCAACCCCTCTGGTAACAAATCACGGACACGATACATTTCCGCAATATCAATCGACCATTGCGAATCTTCATGACGACGAGGATCAATCTCTGCTGCCGTGACGTATTTATCCAGCGTTTTAGCATCGATACCTAAGTAAGCAGAGGCCTCTGCACGGGTAAAGTTACGTAATTCTTTACGATGATTCGCCAGTAGGCGCTGGTTGCGGCGCTTGATGTATGCGTCGGCACCTTGCTTAAGGGATTGAAAGTGTGACGTGGTTTGTTGAGTATCCATTTCTGTCTCCATATAGGAATTAGAAATAGTATATCCCTTAATTTTTAAAGTGTGTAGCTAAAAGTGGTGGAATTGGATGTTTTTTGTCTGTTCTCGCCTTATCACACCGCTGACAAACTTAGCCATTGTTCTTGTGTATTGTGCATTCTAACTCCACGTTAAATGGCGCCTAATCTAAATGATGTTCAAGCAGACCTTAACCTTATTTTTGATACCAAAGACCTAGATTGTGACAGCCTTATAAGATAAAAAAGCAAGAAACAATACGATTTCTAATGAGGGTAACTGTGTAAATCTTTGATTTTCCAGTTATCCACATTCGCTATAAGGATCTATATTGACTATTTAAAACTATAAAGACTATGAGATCTATAAAAACTATAGTGGGTTTAAGGTATTGAAACAAATGGCTTTTTTTGTGTTTGACGATCCTTTTTTAGGTGTTTAAGTAACACCATTTAGGTGTTGATGATCTTTTTTTAGGTGTTAATGATCATCCTACAGGTGAAAGAATGACATCATTTAGGTGTTGATGATCGTATTTAAGGTCTATAGGTAACCTATTTTAGGTCAATGACTTGCGAATATAACCAATACCTGTCGATTGCCCGTTATTTACTACTTAAATGGGGCTGCTGGTTTCTTAGATGACCTATTTTAGGTGATATGTCGACAAAACACCTAGAACATGTCCTCTAACAGAGGAACACGACCTTATTTTTGTCATCAATAAGATGCTCACACCTAAAAAGTGTCATCTAATAATCAGGGTTATCGCTGATGTCCGATAATGTCTCTATTTTATCAAGCAAAGATTCAATGTCGTTGTGGTGACCACTCTCGACGTCTCGGTCTAGATGACGCTTTGCTAGGCTTTCCTCCACTTTTAGAGCATGCTTTTCTTTGCCTACGTAGCGGTACGCCATCGCTAATGCCTCTAGTTCAGCCTCAGTCAGCTTGATGTTATTTTGCAGGCGTTTAAGCTCAAGTTCTCGGATCGTTTTTAGAGCATCGTGTTGGTTTAGCTCTTCAGCCGTCCCCAGTTTTATCCAACGAAATAGGAATTTTATCCCGGTAATGGTGCGGCCTTTTTTGATGACCTCAAACCCCTTTTCTCCACTTTCTCCTTCTAAGAACAGGAGTTCTTTTCGTATTTGTGGATGTTCAGTGAGCTCTTTGATACTTTCTCGAATGCAGCGTTTCATGAAGACACTGTTGTTTTTAAAAGAACTTTTATCCTTCTTAAGTTTGCCTGCCTCATCAAGCAAGCCAAATACACCTTTTAATTCTTCGAGTTTCTGTTGGTGCATTTCAAAGCCTTTATCTTTAAACCGACTCAGTAACTCATAAAGGCGCTTGGAATATTCTTTTTTTACATCAAAGAAATTTCGAGTGTTAATCAGTGCAAAGCCCTGGTTGTACTCGATGTACTCAGATTTGAGCATGTCATTAGGTACCATGGTTAAGGTACCGTTTTTGTAAGCGATGTGTTTGAACAGCGGGCGGTAGTCAAACTCAATGTCTCCTTTTCCCGTTTCTACTTTTATGCCGATCTTTCGGCTTGCAAGACGGTTAGCGACGGGGCTTAAATTACTTCCTATATGTTTAGACTCAACCCCTAACCACTCAGAGAGTTGGTGTGAGGTGAACTCATAATGAGGGGTACTGCGCTCCCAGTCGTTCGCTTTCATATGTGCGATCATCAAGGCAAACATGTCTGCTTCGCGGGCGGAGAGATCTTGGCGGCTAAAGACGAGCTGATGCCCTTTCTTTATATGTTTCGGTAAGTTATCGCTTACTACTGGGTAAAAGTATTCTTCATCACTCATACCACACTTCCTTAAAATGACACAATCTAGGTAATTATGACATATTTTAGGTGTAGTGGTAGCCTAATCACCTAAATGTTGTCATTAATTCGATATGTCATTGATATACCCAAGAAGGCTTAGCGAAAGTATCGGTAGAAAAGTGAAGGGTGACGCTGTCACTAGTTAGTGTTCTTATGTCTAAATCTCGTACAGGTTAAGTGACGTTACGTTAAATAAATGGCACATTTATTCCTACAAATTTATTTTAAAGGCTTAAATTTATCATTTGTAAAATCTTCTTTTTTATACGCTATATTCGGTTTAGTCTTCATGAATTCTAGATTCTCCGGAGGAATTGTAGTTGTTGCAAAATGACGGGCATCGTCACCAACTAAGTTACACTGTTGATTTAATAGCTGCCACTGACCTTCTGATATCTCTGAAAGCCAATGATTGATAATTTCTTCTTTATTCATAGAGTAAATACCTGGTTTTAATAGATGAAAGGTAGTCCATATAACATTTAGCAGTGGTAGCTATTGATTTCACTGGCCTAAAATAATTTGGTAAAGGTGAATGGCACCAAGAAAACATAAAGTTAACGGAAAGCGCAGCTGGAAAAAGCGCACTTTGCTATTGGTGATGAACATATTACCCATGGTGCGATATTGACGAAAAAAGACAGAGTGGGTTGAGTAAGGCAACAAAGCCTTAATAAAAACAGCGAGCCCCGTATCTGCATAAAATGGGCCTTGAGCTTGTTACTCTGCCGTTACAAAAGACTGGGTATTTTTGAACGTTCCGTTTCCAGAATAACTTGGTTTAAGATCTTTATCGTTCGGATTGTTCGGGTTTACTGCTGGCATAGTTACGGCTAATTTAGCGGTAAACTTACTTCCCACCGTAATCACTTTTTTGCCATTAAATGTATGATCTGCTATTTGATCGGATGCCAAGCCATCAATGGTTAAAGTGCAATTACCTGCGGTTTGGAATCTACCTGCTTTATACGTACATGATAATTTTACATTACTTTCATCACCATCAATGCAAACCTTTTCTCCTAATATTGTTGCGTGCCCACTCCCCGTTATTGTTGGCGGTGGTGAAAGTATAGTTGCTGTCGCTGCTCCAAAAGTTGATTGAAAAATAACCTCATCTCCATTGATAACTATATATTTACTCATATTTGGTCACACTTATTCATCATGTTAAAAAATTGACAATATTCTCAGATTCATCGGCATGTTTTGTGTACCGAAGTTCGCAGTGTTATGAACGATGCAATGCTTCTTGGCCTTTAAATAACAAAAGGACTCACTAAAGAGCGAGTCCTTGTATCAGTTAGCTAAATGAACTTAACTGATGTTCTTCCATACCGGATGCTCACCTGGAACATCACCTTTAGTCCAGTATTCAGACCTCCAGGTGCCACCATCGTGTGACACTTTCGCATTGCTATTATAGGCGACAGCGATGTCCCACGGCATCACAACATCAGACAGTAACGCCCACTCATCGGCAGCTTGGCTTGGCTCCACGCCTTGAGTCCAGTATTTTGCTCGCCATACCAGTTTATTAAAGCTGACGATATCACCTGTGTTGTAAATCGTGCTCTCATTCCATGCGGCGTGTTCGCCAGCATCAGGATCGGTTATTTCATCGCCGCCGTTGTCGCCGCCGTTGTCACCGCCGTTGTCGCCGCCGTTGTCGCCGCCGTTGTCACCGCCGTTGTCACCGCCGTTGTCGCCGCCGTTGTCGCCGCCGTTGTCGCCGCCGTTGTCGCCGCCGTTGTCGCCGCCGTTGTCGCCGCCGTTGTCGCCGCCGTTGTCGCCGCCGTTGTCGCCGCCGTTGTCGCCGCCGTTGTCGCCGCCGTTGTCGCCGCCGTTGTCGCCGCCGTTGTCGCCGCCGTTGTCACCGCCGTTGTCGTCGGTGCCCTCGCCGTGACCTAATCCCTCATGCAGAGCATTGAGCAGATCACCATTATCGGCATCAATTTCCCATGAGAAAACACCACCAAGTTGATTTTCTACGGCATATTTTGCTTTATAAGTGACTGCACGAGGTGTGTCATAAGAAATCAACTCACCCGTACTCTTATTCCATTGGTAAGAGGCTTGTGCAGCTTCATCGTAACCCGTTTCCCAGCCTGCTCCAGAGTGGTTATCTACGATATCACGGTAATCAAGTACGCCGGCTTCCCAAGTACCGTTGATCATATCTGTTGCTTTGCCGGACATTGGATTATTGCCCTGATAATCGTGAACACCTTGCCAACCTCGTCCATAAAATGGCGCACCGATAATGATCTTTTTAGAGTCAACGCCTTGAGCTAACAGGGTCTTCATGGCCAGGTCAACGGTGTGCTTAACCTCTGGTTTATGACTCGCTTCGTACATGCCAGATTGGTGACCTAGTGTGTCCAAATCCCAGCCGCCAAACATGTCATAGTTCATCACGAAAATATGATCCATGTATTGCTGAGCTTCTTTATAGTCAACAAGGTTAATCGACTCTTTTGCTGTGCTGATTGCTGACGATAGCTCAAATTGACGGCCTGTTTCTTTTTCTAGGTCATCAAGGAGTTCACGCAGTTCTTTCATCAGGGTTACATAGGTTTGTCCATCTGTGTCTTTGTTGCCCAGGTTTGAGTTTGCGCCATTACCACCCGGGAATTCCCAGTCAATATCAACGCCATCGAAAAACTTCCAGGTCAGAAGAAATTCTCTGACCGATTCAAGAAATACTTTGCGATTATTGACGTCATCGAAGAAGTAGAAAGGGTCAGACAGCGTCCATCCACCTATGGAAGGTAAAATTTTCAAATGTGGATAAGCTTGTTTCAATGCCATTAATTGACCAAAGTTGCCGCGGTAAGGTTCACTCCAATCCTCCACACCAGGCTGAGGTTTATCGATGGCTGCCCATGGGTCATGAATGGATAATTCGAAATCCTTTTGGCCAGCTGTCGATTTTTGTAAATTTTCGAAGCTGTTTGGGATCGTTTTTAGACTGTCATTAAGTCCGTCCCCACCTACCATAGGAATAAAACCATAGAGAATATGAGTAAGGTTTTGCGCAGGAATATCATCAACCGTGAATTCGCGAGCATAAATGCCCCATTCAACAAAATACGTTCCAACCACTTTATTTGTGGTGTTTTTATACGGCTTATTATTTTCTCTGAGTTCTGTGGCTAATGGTGCTAAATGGCTACCATCAGTATCACAGACAAGTACCTCTTGAGCGTTACTTGTACTCGAACCGTATTCATTACTGACTTCAACGGTCATCGCATATCTGCCGCCTTTTGAAACTTCAAAGTTGGCTTGCGTTTCGTTTGTCCCCTGCCAAACCACAACATCATCGAGCAATACTCTAGATTGCGTCACCTCACCAGAATACACCGCCCAACTAACCGAGACAGTAACGGCGTCATGGCGTGCTATAACGATATCTTTGTAGCATTGTCCCGATTTATTAATCTCAGTCAGTGAATATACAAAATCACCCCATTCAATACTCGGGGTGCCAGGCTTGCGGCTTTTAATGTAATAATTGTTTGTGTTCAAAATGAACTCCTTTTTATTCTACTAAGATTATCTGGATTAATATCCAGAATGGTGATGGAAATATGAATTAAATTATTCGTAAAAAACCAAGAAACAGCGTTATTTATCGCAAAACTAATTCTTCTAACTAGCTTTATAACTAAACCTGGTTAAAAGTTGGAAAAACATAGAAACATTATCAAATATGTAATCTGATTTCGTAGTGGATAAGGAAGGAATAACGCTAAGGTTTACTTAATTATTTTTTATTTTATCTATCGTGCCCTCAATCATTCCTCCGGCAAAATAAAATCCAAGAATCAACATGACTGGACTTACCAAGGATGAAGTCATTATTTTTTCGATTGCATTGATTTGTGTTGTTATATCAACAAAAAAACTCATGACGATTAAAAGAGTAAGAATAGTCAAAAAAGTAAAACAAAACATTATAGCCAATAAACGTTGTGCGATTTTATAAGGTTCATATGCTTTCAGTATCTGTTTTTTTTGTACCGCCTTTTCCTCATCTGTGTAAAATGAATCATCTATCAAAGAAATACCTTTGCTCACCATTTCTGATGAACCAAACAAATTATCAAATAACCACATATTTATCTCGTTTAAAAATTTATGAATGTATTTTACTTTTTATTGCTTACAACAATAATTTATGTCTAATTGGTCACTTTTTATCACCGTCATTTGTCGGTTTGCGCGTGCAGGCGTTTGTTTTGCCCAAAGAGAATCCAATCCTTCCATATAGGCAGTGTTCCAGTCCTTATTATTTAATGCGTCTAACATTTTTTTAAAGCCAAGCAACCCATTAACGCCCATTTGGTATGCCATTGAAATCAACATCGCTTGTCGATTTGGACCGCAACCTGTATACCAATCGTATCTGCTTAATGTTTTTGATAAGTGTTCGATTTCGACACTGCACCAATGCTCAGCGACTGAGATTGGACATTGAAAACAGTACTGATGTAAAGATGCCCCCTTAGGACCAATCTTTTGACCTATGCCAATCGTCGGGTACCCTTCAGAGCAATAGTATGGATCTTCAGAAAAACCTTCTTCAAATTTTAATACATTAAGTGAAATTTTATTTAATGACATTTCGTATGGCCTTACTATTTTAATAACTATAACTATAACTATAACTATAACTATAACTATAACTATTTTAATAACTATAATTGCAACGACTGAAGGGATTTTTATTGATCATTACCTGACTAAAATACAGACTCTATGATGGGCTGTTTTATTCATAATGTAGTCAAGTTTATGTGGTGTGGTTTTGCAAATGGATTTCAGGCTACCTAATTCCACAGCCCTATTATTATCTATCCAGCTTATAACGGTATCTACTACTTCTTTATCTGAAGTTTTACCCTTTAATGAGCGTTCAACTATGTAGAATGCATTTCTCGTCGCGAGACTTCTGTAGGAGTCTTCATGCAAAATTTGACTCTCAATAGAATAGCCACTCATCACAATAGGGACAAGAATAAGAATGATTTTACTAATTAAAACGCTTCTAGTTTCTTCAATAAGTGAATTTATATTTTTTGTCTCATGCATATACCAACCCTCTTAGCTAAATTCAGTGCTGTTTCTTTTTTTAGCTATTGCGGAAGTAAGAATCGATTTTTTTCTGCTAATTAACCCGGTGAATCTTGAGAAGATAATTATCCGACTGTTAATGTAAATTAACCACTGCTGTCGCTGATAAATAGAGATTAATTTTATCAGCGCTTTTTAATGTACTTACCTCTGAGGTACTGGACTATTCAGTAAGTTAGCTCAGCCAAGCGGATAGGTAAGGTGACTGAGTCGTTCAGCACCATGCGTGGCTTGTTGCCCAGGGATTGCAAAAAATGAGTTATCAAAGTTGACTGATAGGATAAACTTTCCAAGATTTCCTCGTAAAGGTCCAGTCTGTCATCCACCATTTCACCTCAATTTTGGAGTTATCAGTGATTGTTTGGTTGCGCCACTCCGCAATTTTAATGGGATCATCGAGGTCATAGTCATTAAATTCGCCAACAGTCCTTGTGGGTGATTTACCGTCAAGTTTGAGCACAAGATGACCACCGGTAGTAATGACCCCCACCCAAGCGCTATCTGTATTATATAAGTAGGCCCTAGTCCAACCTGATCGGCTAGTATGAAAAAATATAAAACCGGCGGTATCAGAGTGTTTAGCGAAATGGGTAGCCGAATGTGTTCTCGCCATCAAGCGTTTCCAGATCTGAATATAATCAATCCCTAACGTATCACCAGAACCGGTCAGCCCCTCACCGGCCAGTTTAGTTGACACTGTTCCATAATTAACCTTTAACGTATCACCATTATCGGTCAGCCCCTCACCGGCCAGTTTAGTTGACACTGTTCCATAATTAACCTTTAACGTGTCACCAGTACCGGTCAGCCCTTCACCAGCTAACTTACTTGACACTGCTCCATAATTAACCTTTAACGTATCACCAGAACCAGTCAGCCCCTCACCGGCCAGTTTTGTTGACACTGTTCCATAATTGATATTTAACGTACCGTTATTAAGATTCAGTCCATTGCCATAATTAACCTCTCTAACTTGCCCGGCTAAATCAATTAACTGGGCAAAATCTTCTTGCTGTGGAACTGCTCCTGCCATGAATTTCGGCTTTAAAGCACTAGGGTCTATTTTACTCATCATTGTCTCTCTTTAATGGTTTTGGTTAACGCGTTATAGAAATACCGCTGGGGCACTGGACTATTCATTAAATAAGGGGGATTGGGTCATATCCTGTGTGATTTCTTCTAGTGTAGTGTTGTCAACGCGTGCCACTATGTCAGTTGGCTCAGCCAAGCTAATAGTTAAGGTGACTGAGTCGTTCAGTACCATGCGTTGCTTGTTATTCAATGATTGCCAAAAATTAGTTATCTAAGTCACTGATTGCCCTTACAAGGCCTTGTTGCCAATTGTAGCCCCAATAACCACCGTATCGTACCATTCGTGCTTTAACTGTATCACCAACACTGACTGTTGCTCTTTCCCATATTGCATTTACCACCGGATTGAATGGACCGTCGTTAATTTGGCCGAAAAGCCTACTGCTGAAGCTGGGCGCACTTCCTTTAAGCTGTACCTCACCCTTATGTATACCTATATAATTATTTGGACGATCAGCTAAGTAAAAGGAGATTCTTACATGGGACGCAGTGGAACTAGGACCCTTATCATAACCGCGAATAAAACCGATAATAGGGCCAAGTTCAACATAATGAGTAGCGGAGTGTGTCAACGCCATCATTTTCATCCAGATTTTTCTATATTCAAGCTCTAATTGAGTACCTGTAGAATTAATCCCGTTTCCTGCCAGATTATTTGACACTTTGTTATAGTCGACACCTAGCTGATCGCTGTCGTTAATACTGAGCCCAGACCCGTCAACTTGGAGCTTTAATTTATTACCGCTAGCGGAAAGCCCCACACCGGCCAGTTTTGTTGACACTGTTCCATAATTAACCTCTAACGTATCACCATTATCGGTCAGCCCCTCACCGGCCAGTTTTGTTGACACTGTTCCATAATTGATATTTAACGTACCGTTATTAAGACCCAGTCCATTGCCATCATTAACCTCTCTAACTTGTCCGGCTAAATCAATTAACTGAACAAAATCTTCTTGCTGTGGAACTGCTCCTGCCATGAATTTCGGCTTTAAAGCACTAGGGGCTATTTTACTCATCATTGTCTCTCTTTATTGGTTTTGGTTAACGCGTTATAGAAGGGGCACTGGACTATTCATTAAATAAGGGGGATTGGGTCATATCCTGTGTGATTTCTTCTAGTGTAGTGTTCTCAACGCGTGTCACTATGTCAGTTGGCTCAGCCAAGCTAATAGGTAAGGTGACTGAGTAGTTCAGCACCATGCGTGGCTTGCTACCCAGTGCTTGCCAAAAATTACCCAGACTGTTGAGCTCTTCCCTTGGCGGCATTACTCGTGTTTTTGCATTGGGAAATTGTGTTAAGGTTCGGTTGTTGATCAGCGCATTAATAATCTGATTCATAATGGTTATCGCTTGATTTTTTGGGCCCATAGACATTTCGCCATCTACGTTTTCCCAGTAGGTGATGATGTAGTTACAGCACAGATTGACATGATCAGGCGCAAATCTCCCCTTCTTATTATCATAACGGTTAGATTGCGACGTATTTAACGTCAGATCTTCGTGAACATCATACAGAAACACACTGACCGTTGGTTTAGTACCAAGCTTATCCGGATCTGGAATGTCAAAACGGATCTCGGTTCCTTCAGCTACGTAGTCAGTCAAGATGTCTTCCAGTGCGGTATTGAGATCTAGGATGTCTTTGTTCGAGACGTTTTGCTCAGCAGATTTTGCAAATGCATTCATATTTCGTTTCTTCTTTTACGTTTAGATTATAAGGCGACCAACTTTTGTTAATTCACGCTGCATGGCTGTCAGGATGTGATGCTCACTAATATGTGGTGCATTCTCACCTGCAGAAAAGTAAGCAGATAACAAAGCAATATTTCGGATATTGGCCCCGGTTAGCTGGGTACGCGCTGCTAGAGCACGCAAATCAAGATTCGGATCGAGTTTGCACCCCTCGGGCCAAATGCTTTTCCATAGTGCATGCCGAGTATTTTCATCTGGCGCTTTAAATTGCGTAATGAAGGTAAATCGCCGGCTGAACGCCTCATCGAGGTGGCTTCGGTTGTTGGTCGCGAGAATCGCTAAGCCTGGGTAGTTCTCCAGTCTTTGCAATAGATACGCGACTTCAATGTTGGCATGTCTATCTTTTGAATCACTTGCTTCCGAGCGTTTACCAAACAGGGCATCAGCCTCATCAAAAAACAGTACGCCGGCATCCGCTTCGGCCAAGTCAAAAATACGAGCCAGATGCTTCTCGGTTTCACCAATGTATTTATCCACCACATTGGCTAGGTCCACTTTGATCAGATCAACGCCGAGCTGCCCGGCAATAACCTCGGCAGCCATGGTTTTTCCTAAACCCGAATCACCATGAAAAAGCGCACTGACTCCCGTGCCGTAACCGACTTTATCGGCAAAACCGGAATTCAATACTTGCTCTCGCTGCTGGATCGCCACCATGAGCTCATGCAGTTGATTTTTCAGGTTATCAGCGACGATGAGGTCATCAAAGCCGCGCTTAGGTTCAATTCGATGTGCTAATTGACCAAAATTTTTCTGCGAGTGAAGTCGAAAAGCCTTGTTGAGATCGGCATCGTTAACTGGGCTATCTTGATCCCTCAAGGAGCGATAACATCTTGCCTCTTGCAGTATATTGTTCAGTGAGGATTGGTTAAATGAAAAGCGACGGCATAAACGCTCTGTGTCTGTTGAGATAAAGTCCTCAGAACTCAGTGCACGTTGTAAAATATGCAGTTTTTCTTGGTAAGAAAGAGTCGGCATCTCTAGCGCAATCTGCGTCACGTTGGGCATCACCGTTCGAGCGCTATCTTGCTCACACAATCCGATAATCCGCACGTGTGGCTGCTTAACCAAGGTTACCCAATCACTGAGTAATTCTTGGCGTGAATCGGAAAATTCATCCCAATGACGAACCACAAGGATGCCATTACGCATTCTTACTTCACGTAAGGCCTCCTTTAGTGCCTGTTTGGCGTCACGTCTCTCCGTAGGTAACTTAGTTACATCCAGCACGAGTAACAGATCATTTTTTGTTGCGGCTTCAGCAGCAATTGCCTCTAGACGCCCACAGCCTAAAGGACCTTTTAACATGATGATCGGCATCACGTTATCTTGTTGGTTGTGTACTTGGGCTTGCATCCCTTCGCGAATAGTTTGGGGGCAAGAGTATTGAGTTGAGTCCCTAAAATACCATTTGGCACAATCAGCGAGGTGAGAGGCTAAAGAATGATGTCCGAACAGATAATGGTAGATTGCCGCTGGGGTTTGAAATAACGATTGTTGCCATCCTTCCCCTCGCCGCTGTTTACTTTTGTCAATACTGATGAGTTCATGTCGGAGCAACGTTGAATCAGGTAAAAAGTCGCCTTGGCGATCCGATTGTTCTTCGACAGAGCCAGCGAGTAATTGTAATGCCAGTTCAATACTCGGATTCTCTTTATCTTCAGAACGTTGTAAAGCAGCGAACCATGAATGGTAACGACTGTCCATATGCGGCATCAAACCGAGTAACAGTACATTTACTTCAAACTCTGTCAGTTTAAAGCGTGCCTTGAGCGATGACAGTCGACAGTCAGAAGCGTTCAAATGCGGCAGCTCACCAACATTGAAAATCGCCGGTGTTTGCATCCAATGCGGCACCCCTTGTGACGTCGCTTGGTGTTGAGAGATGCGCTCTTCGTCTAAGATAAAATCTTCAAGCACATGTGCTTCGAGTGCCGGGCGGCGCATGAGTGTGTAACGTTGCAGGTGCAAATCAAGCTGCTCAATTGCGCTAAATAGCGTCTGCTGATCATGATTAAGATGGGGAGAGGTCATGAGTTAACCCTAAAAGTATTTCAGTTCATGTGAGTCGAGAGGTTGGCTGAATCCAGCTTTTCGAGCTCACTTGGGTATGGAAATGCGATTTTTTATCCGTGCCTTTGTTTATTCGAGGCTTTGTTTATTCGAGGCTGCCCCACACGACTTTGATGGGCTGCTCTAGCCAAGGTAGGGCGATGATGTTCACCGGCCATGGCCAATCCTGGAGCAATACATCAAAGCTATCTGAGGTGACCGTTAGCACTGGCTGTTGAACCGTGGTGAGGAAACCAGGGCGCTGAAGGAACCATTGTTGAATGTCCTCAGGTGACAGCTTTTGCCATTTGCCTTGTAGAGCCTCTGGCAGCCCTTTTAACCAATTATCTAAGAATGATAATGTCTCCTCCTCTAATGCCATTGGTTCCGGTGGCACTGCTTCGGTAATACCGCACATCAATAAGGGAAGCGGTGAATAATCCCTTTTTTCAGCCTGTGGCTCACAGAGCCAACTAATACACGATGCGGCCTTCAATTGCGTTTCACGATTCAAAAAAGCCTTGTCTTTGAGTAAACCGAGCTGACGAAATAAGCTGGGTAAGAAGGGCCATAATAAACTCAAGCCAGCATTAGAAATGCTCTCCCATGGTTCATCTTTGGCCTTGTTGCCAGCCGAGTTGAGCATTTCTTTATTGAGCAAGGCGAATTGCCGCCCAGAGAGCTGTGGCTGAATGTACTCACGCACCGGATCTCTTTGCCATAACTTAATCAACCAATTTGCCTTGAAATGCTTATTGCCTTTAGTGTCTAACGCATTGTTAAACACTTTTAGCAATATTTGTTTCTCATAGGCACTGTAAGGCGAATCAGTAATATCAAGTTCTGGTAGCTCGAGCTTAAGGCGCTCCTGACAATAGTGTATCGCGCAAAGCTGCAATGTGGTTGGGGTTAGGTTTCCCGTCACCTCGAGTTCTGAGACCCACTTTTGGCATATCTCTTTGAGTTTTGAAGGCGAGAGGCTGCGATACAGTTGGTTTGCGCCACGATATTCGAGGCAAGCCTGGGCCAACTTCGCGAGCGTCAATTGAGGATTTATTCTCAGCAACTCATTGAGCTTTTCAATATTTCTCAGTACTTCTGAGCTTTCCACTACGAAATCGAATCTTGATTGTTCACTAAGGTCTTCATTCTCGTACTTTGACACTAATTGCTGAAGAGTACGCGTTAACTGCCTCTCCAATTGTTGACAAAAGGTCGGTTCGAAAGTACCTGCGGGTATCTTCCCCAAGTCAATAATCAGTGGCCGAGTCACGCGTAGTGTCTGGCCACCAGTATCGATCCTCGACAATACCCGCTCGAGTAATCTTTTTAATTCTGTATGAAACAGTTGACTGCAACGCCGACTAAATCGGTCGGCATCATTAGTTGGTAAAGAGAGGGAGATACGTACTTTATCTATTGTGTATTTTTGCTGGGGTATTATTTCGCCTAAGCTTCTCATTCAATTCTCATAATAAAGGCCAAAATATAATAAGGAAGCATTACATCAACTTCATGTTTATGAGCCATTAAAGCCTCCATAATGAAATACTTTAAAGAGTTTATCTCAATGATGAGTTCTCTCTACTTAGTGGTGCATTTCAGATAGAAGAGGGCGCAATGGTGTCTACAGGAAAACTCTGCCGCGTTTAAATCTATATTTGCGACAGAGCCATAGTGCACTCACGGTATCGTTTAGACTTAGTTTACTCGCATTATGTACCGCACCAAGTAGTGTTTTGGTTGCCCGGCTACTTTCAATTTTGTTGCCAGGGCGTTCACGTTAACATTGTGCGAGTGTGATTGATTTCCGCCCTTAGAATTTGTGTTTCCACGCCAATTGTTATTATTTCCTGTAGCTGGAGCCAAATAATAATGCATATATGTACCATTTTTACTTTTAGAATGTTCCTGCATGATCGTCATCTGGTGATCATGACTAGGTATCTGGTTAATATTTAGCTTGTGTCCAAGGACTAAGGACGACGCATTACTACTTGTACCCAGTATACGGCGATTATCTGAAACTGCATTAGTACCATAAGTTTTGTTGCCCATTAGGAAGCAACCAGTTAGATCCGGTACACCAGCGGTACTTCCGTCACACAGGGCCCAGCCTTTAGGTGGATTATTACTTGTCGAGCCCCAGGCGACAATCGTCCCCACTGGTATAAGGGCATTGAGCAGCTCGTCATAGTCAACATTTAACTTACTACTATTATTTTTAAGCCCTGTGCCAGCCAACTGACTTGATGTTTCTTCATAATCAATTTTTAAGTTACCGCTTCCTTCATCCAATTCGAGACCATTGCCAGCTTCAACCCCCCTAACTTTTCCAGCTAAATCGATTAACTGTAAAAAATCTGGTTGCTTTGGCACTGTCCCTGCCACGAATTTCTGCTTTAAATTTTCAGGATCAATATTACTCATAATTTGTTCTCTTTTTAATTAAATAGGTAAACCAGCATAAGGATATTTCTATGCTGGCCAGTAGACATTTGCAATGCCATTGGTCAATTTATGACTGCGAGTCTGGCTTCACCTGAAGTAAATCGTTTTCATCGATGTAAGCTTGTTTTGCTGTTTCATCTGGTTCTGCTTCGATAGCGGCAAATTGATCATCTTTAACAATGAATGAGAAGCCAATCCCCTCCATTTGCGATGGTGCTCGCCCAAGGGTCAAGCTATCAAGAATTTGATAGGATTTGTTGCCAATTGGGCAGCCGTCTTTCACCCAATCATTGACAGTTTCACGAAGCTGTGAAAATTTTGCTCTCTCCACCCAATGGATAATGACCTGACAATGGCTTGGTAAATCGGAGTGCAGTATTTCTTTGATCCAACCTTCAACCTCAGCCCATTGCTCTCGCACATAACTCGGTAACATTTCCTTATTAAGGGCAATGCTTAACGTAAAGGAGAAGCGTTCGCTCATATCATCTTGTTCTAAGTACCAGAACCATTGCTCTTGAATATCGTGTTCATTAACACCCTCGAGCGTTACTTTGTGTTGGTATCGATCGATATCAGTAATCTTATATGCATGGTCTGTTATTGCTGTATTGCTATCCTTCGAGAAGCGTTTTAGCGTATCACCAATTTGGGCCAGAGCAGGAAAATCAACACAAGTTACCTGACATTCATTGCCACTTTGGTCCTTAGGCTCCTGAAGTCTAAAAGGGACATCCGCTAAAAAGGTATCTGAGGCTGATACTTTGACACTATCACTATCAATAATGTCATCCACGTAATTCATTAAAGGGGTATCTTTAATTTTGATGAAAAGATCATTATCTATCACCTCGTCTACCATAAGGCAGAGAATAGGATAGGTGCTCTCTTCACTTAAACCTGGCACTTGGAATGAGAGGTCTAGTAACATTCCTCTCTGAAAGTCAGAACTTCCGTTGTTGAGAGTTAATCTAAGTCTGTCGCCTTCCTCTGATGGGTTATTGACTTCATGAGCATTAAAGCTGTTAGCCGCCGGTAAGTTCGGCAGAGCTCGGCGAGTTTCAATAATCGCAATATCATCAGCGTTCATTCCGATTTTTCCAGCAATACGCTCCTCGATATTTTTGTAGGCAGCCCGGTAATATTGATTCTTGGGAATATTTGCTAGCAGTTCACGCTGGCTTGTTAAATAGCTCTCCTTCGGTTTTAAAAGTATATTTGGGCCGAGCTCCTCATTAAAGTAACTCATTAGGTATTGCAGGCTGGAGATCGATTTCTGAAAGTCCTCGTTTTGAGTTTGACAGAAACCCTCAAGTTGCCCTTTATAACCGTCATGCACTTGATCCGATGATGAGCCATCTTCGAAAGGCCACTGGTAGCCCCAGAAGTCGGCATTGTCTTCTCGAGACGTTTGATCAAACCCTAAGATATTGGGTAAATTGTTTAATTGTGCGTTCCGATTGGCAAGTGTTTGCTCGATTGGCAACAGAAACTGATGCAAGTATTTTGTTGAGTCACTGGGTGTCGGCGATGTTAAATCGTAACAGTCAGGGAGCAGTTTTGTGACCGCCTCATTACTCACATCGTTAGAATTTTCTCCCCAGACCGTCTGTTCATCGACATGATTAATCAGCGGCGGTAATGATACGTACTCTTTTATGTCATCAATCTTCTTATCTAGTACCACCTGGCTTTTTGTGCGCAGCGAGACGTTTTGAAGAACCGCGGTGATAGAGTGACCAAAAGTCAGGTATTTTAATTCGTTAACCGTAAATTCCAGCACGGGAGAATCGACGTCGATGATTTTTTTTACGCCATTGATTGCGCATACTTTGGCCAATAAGTGACTCATATGGAACGACTGTGACGCGGTATAATCCCTTTTTGAGGGAAGTTCCGCTATCCAACCGTGCGTGAGGAAAGGTCCACGATAAATCTCGTTGTTGGTGAAACCTTGCCTTCTCAGCTCTTGCGTCGAATAACGTTCAACAGGTGGACAAGCAAAATCTTTGGCAACTTGATAAATTTCGGCATAAATTTCGGCAATTCTTTGCTTATCCGCTGGATTAATATCATCTGTTACTTCAATCATTAGCTCTAACTGCTTAACGTCCTCAGCCAGCCAATGAATATTACTGAACTTCTCACCTACGTTTTCTATCGTCGGTAAATATTGTAGGAGTGCCTGTTTGGCGCTAGTAAGAAGATCAGAATTTTTTTGCAATACTTCGCTAGGGACCAAATATAGGGAGTAGTTACCTAACAAGGTATATGCTTTATCACTCGTTGCGCCTGCTCGAAATGTAAATTTATGTTTTTCACAATCGAAGTAATACTTATAGCGCTTATCAACCGGTTCTTTAGTGATGTATACATCACTAAAGAAAAAGAATGCTTGTTCAAATTCGTCATTAAAGCACTCATCGTGACTGTGCAGGTCAAGTAATACTTTGCGATAGTCATCCACAGTGACAGGGCCACACGTCAGTACCTTTTGGGGTTCGAAATCGACAGGAAACACCTTGACTGGCCCCGACTGATCTTCTTTTACTAAAATATCATTGATGGGGCGTGTCTGCAGATGTGCAAGCTCTGCAGCTCTCGCTGTTACTCCCTCAAGTAAAGTGACACCGGGATCATGTTCACTGGTATCAGTCCAGGTCTGACCAGAAACATCTTGTAATGTTTGCTGCGCTTGTTGCCAAAAAGTCTCAATATATGACTCTAGCGTTGGTGAATCATTACTCTCCATGACTTGCCCCTAATTTGCTTCGTTTATGTTGATAGAATCAGTACTTAATACCAATACTTCCCCACTATCTGCCGATTGTGAGTTTGAATTATTATTTAATTTCAGTTCGTCGAGATTATCGACCAGTGGGTGTTGCTGAATGTGTGCGATGACATCGTAGTAGTTAAACTGATTGGCGACCTTAGGGCCGAGCTCGCGATCGGAGACCCACGGCATGTAATGCTGAATCAGTGACTCGGTTAACTGCGCTTTGCCGTATTCAGGGTTCACACCCGCTTTGAAGGTGACCGTAGACTCTAGTTTCACCACGTTATATTTGGGGTTTACTACTTGCACATCCGTCCATGCAGAGGCGCGATGGGTTAGGAAACTGCGGAGCGCATCCATTTTCTGTCGGCCAAGTGTTGGCTGATAAACATCGACATTGTCCCTACTACGGGCACGTGGAATCACGACGAAAGCTGCCGTATTGATAGCCGAGTTATCATTTTGGTTGGCAATCACATCATACACATACGCAAAGTTATCCTTTATTAATAAAATACTATCAGCGTATGAGATGGCGCGATCGCGATGCGATAACTGACGCGGGATGCGAGCGTTGAAATCTGAGTGACTTTCCGGCGCTTCCCCCCCCCACGATTGCCAAGGCTGAACGATTTTTTCTACACCTTGGATACCGGTTGCCAATGCTTTGATGCTCTCTGGGGGTAAAGCTTGGCCTGTGACCGTATCCGCTAATTGACTGGCATTCGACAATGTCGCTGTGGTGGCATTAGTTAAAATACCATTGATATTTACGCCTATGACCTCAGCCGAATCATGCCTAATAAATTCACCATCCAACTTAATACCAGCGATAAGAACCCACTTGTCAGCCATATTTGGCTTATCTAGGCGTATTTTTTTCACCCCCTTTACTGGTGAGCTCAAGGAGATGGGGAACGCGTTCTTAAACACCTCAATACCACCTTCCATAATCATACTGTCCGTAATCGTACCGTTTGTAAGCTCAACCCCTTTTTCATCGATTAAGTGGTAGATTACGCCATCCATGTGGCGGTCAATAAGTTTACAGTTTCTTGAATAAACGGTCATATTCCCAATATCAGTAGGCTTAGGTAACGTAAACTCAATAAATGCGATAAGAGTATGATGAGAGTGCCAAATAGTACCTAAATCGCCATCACCAGCGCCATACCATGGATTGGGGCCATAGTGACCTGGAGATGTTTCAATATTTGTTTTTGTAAATTCGCCCTTTATCCAAGCCAATTCGGATTGATGAGAAACAGGCCATACCGCTGACCATGTACCACTTACTGAAAGGTCACTGGTGTTATCAATTAAGCTGCTATCTAGGGGCTGCCACTTTTCGTTATCTGCTTTCTTTTCATCAAAATAAAACCATTCAATTGGGTTGTTATTCGTCGCAGTCAGATTGAAGAAAAGGGTTAATGTGTCTCCCTGATTAAGGTTTTTGAACCCCAAAAAGAAATTTAACTTCTCTAGCTGAATACCATTTGTCGGCCAGTTTTTCTTATCATCGTCGTCGCTCTCATCATAGTATTGACAGCACTCATCATCTGGATTGGGTTCGTAGTTTGAATTGCTGCTCAAACAAAGCGCGGAGAAGGTACTGTGATTGGCGAGGACACCCCGATCCAACTGATATTCAATATCGATCCCATTTTCATCTTGGCCAGCTTGAAGCAGGCTGCCTTTTGGCACCATGAGGTTTGAAAACGCTTCTTCTAATTGCACCGAGACGGCGACTTGCCCTGGCTTGGCTGCTTGTGGTTTTAAACCAAGTAACTCTTGATAATATAAGTCTCGTTGCTTCCCGGGTAGGCGATTCATCAGTGCTTGCGGGGTTTCCAGCATTTTTAGGTAAGCAAACAACAGCGCTTGGTGTGGTGGCAGCGTGCCGGTAGGGTTTTGGTATTGCTCTGCCAGTTCAGTGACAGATAGACCTTGAAAAAGGACATCAGCCCAAGTGGATTCGATTACCCCATCAAATATCAACTCCATAACACCAAAAACTAGACTGTATTCGGTAGTAACGTCATAAAAGCGCACCGATTTCACTGGCTCACCACGAATTGGCTCTTTAAGCTTAAACGACCCATTAATGCTCCGTTCACAGCAATCTAAAAGAAGTTTATCGAAAATCTCCCGATTATTTTTGTCAAAGCCTTTGATACCCATTGTCCCGTTTGCAGGAGCGGCTAGGTATATCTCGAATGAAATTACTGGATAAGGTTTGTCCAGGGTGAACTCTATCCAATTCGTTGTCCCAACTGGGGTATATTCAGTCAGCCATGCAGTCTTAGTATCACCATCGGTTGCCTTATCTTTTGAGTAATCCTCATGTAAGCAAGAACTTACCTCTGCAAACTCTACTTTTGGTTTGACTTGGAATGGAATTTGAGCGGTATACTCATAAAGATATTGCAATTTATCTTGTATTGTTCGGTCATCGATATGAAAATTTGCGCTTGAATCTATGCCAAGTGTATCGCTTCTATTAATCATGAGAAATGGTGTCCATGCGAATATTAGGCATCACACTTGGTCATGCCTAAGGCTAGTAATAATGAAGAAGGAGTGAAGCAGCCGTTAGGAGACGGTTACCAACAAGTCTCAATATATGACGCTAATGTTGGTGAATCATTACTCTCCATGGCTTGCCCTTAATTTGCTTCGTTTATGTTGATAGAATCAGTACTGAATACCAATACTTCCCCACTACCTGCCGATATTGAGTATGTATCCTTATCTAATTCCAGCTCTTTGAGATTATCGACCAGTGGGTGCTGCTGAATGTGTGCGATGACATCGTAGTAGTTAAACTGATTGGCGACCTTAGGGCCGAGCTCGCGATCGGAGACCCACGGCATGTAATGCTGAATCAGTGACTCGGTTAACTGCGCTTTGCCGTATTCAGGGTTCACACCCGCTTTGAAGGTGACCGTTGACTCTAGTTCCACCACGTTATATTTGGGGTTTACTACTTGCACATCCGTCCATGCAGAGGCGCGATGGGTTAGGAAACTGCGGAGCGCATCCATTTTCTGTCGGCCAAGTGTTGGCTGATAAACATCGACATTGTCCCTACTACGGGCACGTGGAATCACGACGAAAGCTGCCGTATTGATAGCCGAGTTATCATTTTGGTTGGCAATCACATCATACACATACGCAAAGTTATCCTTTATTAATAAAATACTATCAGCGTATGAGATGGCGCGATCGCGATGCGATAACTGACGCGGGATGCGAGCGTTGAAATCTGAGTGACTTTCCGGCGCTTCCCCCCCCCACGATTGCCAAGGCTGAACGATTTCTGCTACACCTTGGATATCGGTTGCTAATGCGGTGATGCTCTCTGGGGGTAAAGCTTGGCCTGTGACCGTATCCGTCAATTGACTGGCATTCGACAATGTCGCTGTGGTGGCATTAGTTAAAATACCATTGATGTTTACGCCTATGACCTCAGCCGAATCATGCCTAATAAATTCACCATCCAACTTAATACCAGCGCAAGTAATATAGTATTTATTATTACTAGTCGGACCGGACCTATCTAGGCGTATTTTTTTCACTCCCTCTACTGGTTGGTCCAAGGTGATGAGGAACTCGTTGCTTGGAACCTGAGTACCATTGTCCGTAATCGTACCGCTTGTAAGCTCAACCCCTTTTTCGTCGATTAAGTGGTAGATTACGCCATCTATGTAGCGATCCAATATGGTATCAAAGTCTCTTGAATAAACGGTCATATTCCCAATATCAGTAGGCTTAGGTAACGTAAACTCAATAAATGAATCTTTATTATTCGAAGAAAGCCAATAAAAATCTTTATCTCCATCACCAGCATCCTGCCAATGGGGTAGGTTGTTCGGATATATACAAGATACTTCAATATTTGTTTTGGTAAATTCGCCCTTTATCCAAGCCAATTCGGAGTCATGAGAAACAGGCCATACCGCTGACCATGTACCACTTACTGAAAGGTCACTGGTGTTATCAATTAAGCTGCTATCTAGGGGCTGCCACTTTTCGTTATTCGGTTTCTCTTCATCAAAATAAAACCATTCAATTGGGTTGTTATTCGTCGCAGTCAGATTGAAGAAAAGGGATAATGTGTCTCCCTGATTAAGGTTTTTGAACCCCAAAAAGAGATTTAACTTCTCTAGCTGAATACCATCTGTCGGCCAGTTTTTCTTATTATCTTCAGCACTCTCATCATAGTATTGACAGTGCTCATCAGTCGGATCGGGGTTGTAGTTTGAATTGCTGCTCAAACAAAGCGCGGAGAAGGTACTGTGATTGGCGAGGACATCCCGATCCAACTGATATTCAATATCGATCCCATTTTCATCTTGGCCAGCTTGAAGCAGGCTGCCTTTTGGCACCATAAGGTTTGAAAACGCTTCTTCTAATTGCACCGAGACGGCGACTTGCCCTGGCTTGGCTGCTTGTGGTTTTAAACCAAGTAACCCTTGATAATATAAGTCTCGTTGCTTCCCGGGTAGGCGATTCATCAGTGCTTGCGGGGTTTCCAGCATTTTTAGGTAAGCAAACAACAGCGCTTGGTGTGGTGGCAGCGTGCCGGTAGGGTTTTGGTATTGCTCTGCCAGTTCGGTGACAGATCGACCTTGAAAAAGGACATCAGCCCAAGTGGTGGCATTAGTTAAAATACCATTGATGTTTACGCCTATGACCTCAGCCGAATCATGCCGAATAAATTCACCATCCAACTTAATACCACTGAGAGCAATAGGTAGAGTATTCTGATATGGCCTATCTAAGCGTATTTTTTTTACCCTCTTTACTGGTGAGTCCAATTGGATTACTACCTCCCGACTGTGATCGCCCTCGTCCTCAATGGTACCACTTGCAAGCTCAACCCCTTTTTCGTCGATTAAGTGGTAGATTACGTCATTTAAGTAGTTTGGGAAGTTGTAAAGGTCTCTTCCATAAAGGGTCATGTTCTTAATATCGGTAAGCTTAGGTAACGTAAACTCAATAAATGCGTGTCTTTCATCCTCAGAAACCTGAGAATACCAATAATTATTTACCTCTCCATTACCAGCATACTGCCATCGGTGATATCTATTGTAGTTATTATCATATTCCGACGATACTTCAATATTTGTTTTGGTAAATTCGCCCTTTATCCAAGCCAATTCGGAGTCATGAGAAACAGGCCATACCGCTGACCATGTACCACTTACTGAAAGGTCACTGGTGTTATCAATTAAGCTGCTATCTAGGGGCTGCCACTTTTCGTTATTCGGTTTCTCTTCATCAAAATAAAACCATTCAATTTGGTTGTTATTCGTCGCAGTCAGATTGAAGAAAAGGGATAATGTGTCTCCCTGATTGACGTTTCTGAACCCTAAAAAGAAATTTAACTTCTCTAGCTGAATACCATCTGTCGGCCAGTTTTTCTTATTATCTTCAGCACTCTCATCATAGTATTGACAACACGCATCATTCGGATCGGGGTTGTAGTTTGAATTGCTGCTCAAACAAAGCGCGGAGAAGGTACTGTGATTGGCGAGGACATCTCGATCCAACTGATATTCACTACCTGCTTCACTTTGAAATATAATTTGATTGGTATACTTAAAAAGATATTGCAATTTATCTTGTATGGTTCGGTCATCGATTTGAAAATTCGCGCTTGAATCTATGCCAAGTGTGTCGCTTCTATTAATCATGAAAAATGGTGTCCATGCGAATATTAGGCATCACACTTGGTCATGCCTAAAGACTAGTAATAATAAAGAGGGAGTGAAAAAGCCATTGGGGGAAGGTTGATCTATTGTTAAGGCGCTCAAAAATGGCGCTACCCTTGGCGAGGATGACAGGGTTATCTATACTGAAAAACCTTTACCATCATACATATCGACCCCCCTTTGCCACGAGTACACTTGCTCACTATCACGCAGTTGGTAATCTAAACGAACCTTCAGCAGGGAGGCAGTGACGCTGTCAGGCTGAATGCTGATATTGGTGATTTCCACGCGAGGTTCATAACGTAACACGGTCTCATAAATCATTGTTTCTATCTCAGAGATGAGCGCACTATCGATATTGGCAAATAGGAATGAGTGTAAGTCATTGCCATAATTTTTGAATATTACCCGCTCCCCCGTGAGAGTGTGAAACAACACGTCCAAACTTTGCTCGACATTCTCTTGCAAAGATGACGTCATTTCTACGCCATCTAATGAAAATTTTATTGGAAAACACCAACTTAGGTTGGATTGCTCAGTCATCATCATCTCCTGTTAGGATGGTTTCTTCATATTAATTTCCGTGCCGGTAATTTCGACAGAATCTTCGCCAGTAATATTAATTTCTCGAGGGCTTGCAATGTCAATTTCTGTGCCGTAAATATTAACTTCTTGAGGGCTGTCAATTAAAATTTCTGTATCGCTAACCTCTAGGCGTTGTTCTCCTGATTTAAGCAAGAGATTTTTATCATTGGTGTTCAGCAGCATTTCCAATTCGGCGCCCGCTTGAGTCAATTTCCAACCTTTATGAGCGTCACCCGGTTTGAGGGCTGATGTATTAATTGGGTTATGCAGTGAACCTAAAATAACCGGATAGCATGGGTTGTCTTCAATGAAACCGAGAATGACCTCGTCCCCTTGTTCTGGGTAGCAATACATGCCACTTCCTTTACTAGCATAGGGCATAGAAAATCTTGCCCATAGTTTGTTTTTCTGTTTATCGGCATTGAGCGCAGGAATATGTACGCCAATTCGATCGAATGACTTACTATCACTTTCATATTTAGCAACGGTTGCCAAATGAATACCATTGATGCTCGGTAATGGGCTTAATGTGTTGCTAAGACCTTCACTACCGAAAGTGATTCGCGTTGTCCACTCTGCTGATGTGATGGTATGTGACACCGAGGTCACAATGGCACTGCCATCGATGCTAGTACCAAACTCAGAAAACTTGACGGTATCCCCGAGTTTATATTTTGTAGTGCCTTGTATTTCGACGCTGCCCTGTACTTGTGAAAGAGAAAGATGAGCCATGACACTATCAGCCCATGCTTTGATTTCTCTTTTATCTTTCGGCACGCTGTAATGAGTCGACCAATTTGTCGGATCCAGTACCCGCTGCGCACTTACTTTGAGCGCTTTATCGCCAAGCAGTGGAACCGACGCTTTTTGGGTCTGTAACTTTTGTTTTTTGATGTCCCATGAAGACATTTCTAATGCATCTGGCTGATCCATCGATGTGAATGCCCAACTTGCACTGTAAATCTTGTCTCCGCTATCAGCAGATAACTGGTGATCGGGTGTCTGGGTTTTAAGTTGTGGAGTGATAACCTCAATATTGTCTGGATTAGCAATCATCCACACACCATTGGCATCAAGGCAACTGCGAATAAAATGCCAATCGCTACAGCGAAACTGTACTTTTTGTTCATGACGAACTTGTTGCGTTTTTTTCTTCGCGTCACCTAAATAACGAATCGTGCCAACATTAAAATTATGGCAAAGTTTCGAGATGATTTGGCTATCATTCTGATCCAAAAAAACTTGAGAGTGGTTGGTATTGTCTAAGCGACAAAGAGGATGCTGTAACTCAAGATTTAAGACTTCATCACCTTTGGCAACCTCCAGACCGTAGGCAGTAATGATGCCTTTAAAAATTAATTCAGGGTTTCTCTTGCCCGAATACACTTTCACTTCTTCTCCAATCTGGCAATCCGCCACTTCAGAGATATTTTTCAGACTCTCTCGTCCGATCCCAGGCCTACATAGTTGTAATTTTGCCTTGGGGATCCCGTTAATTTGTTGTGTGCTAGATATACCCGCAAGGCTAAGTTGTTTTAATGGCTTACCTTTGACAACGATGTTAAACAAGCCATCCTCATCAGTCTCATCCTGATTCTCTTCTTTGCGCGGCAACTTGGGGTCTTCAATTAAAGTGAGCTGAACCTCTGCCCTTAAGGGCGTACCGTCACGAGCAAAAGAGGTATAATCAATGGCGAAATCTTGTACCCTCCCTGAAAATAGTTGACCATTCCCTATGGATAACTGGCCCCAACTCACCGCCAGAAAACGTGGGGATAGTGTTGTTTTATCTAACTGGTAGCAAAGGGCTTTCAATTGTTTTATTTGCTCTGCTATACCATTTTTATTTCCGGACATCTTGGCATCCATGACCAAGGCTAAACTCAGCGTACCAGCATGACTTTGACAGAAAGTATTACTCTTTATCTCACTACAATAATCATCAACACGATACTCATTGTGATAAGATAAAGTTAGCGTGTCTGGGTTGTACAAAACATCTAGGTCTCCGACCCGCTGACCTTGGGCTCGTTCCCTTTCCCTGTACGCTACGATTTTAAGTTTTGCCAGCTTTTTACTTTTAGATAACATGCATTTAACCTCTTGTTTTGGTGCCATTCTCCCCATTTAATTTATTCATCTTTTTGACAACGTTGCCTAAAAACACATTTCCATTGATTTGAAGCTGAAATGGAAAGTCTAAATAAGATACTCATGCTCAATCATTCTTCATTCCCCACAAACGTCACATGGTGAATAAAGAATCGCGAGAACAATGGTAGAACGAAAAATGGAGGGGTTCGGAATTTTTATTAACTAAGTTGAGCGCTTTGTAATGCAAAGCTCGAGTCTTCAATAAGATTTAATCTAACTTCAGCCCTTAGAGGGGTGCCATCTCTCTCAAAGGCGGTAAATGTCACAATGAAATCTTTTACTCTGCCCTTGTAGTCACGCTGCTCACCTTCACCCATAACAAGCCGTCCCCAATGAACGGATAAATAGAGCGGCTCTCCTGTCTCATTATCTGGGGTATAACACAGTGTCTTTAAGTCGCTGAGCCGCTTTCTTAACGGGATTTTATTCCCCGGCATTCTTGCATCAAACACCAAGACCAAACTGAGATCACTTGGCTGAACGCTATCATAACGATTACTTTTGGCGTCACTATTTAAAAAAGCATTAGATTGATACTTGGTTCGATATGAAAAAGACATCGAGTCGGGGTTAAACATGGCTTCTATTTTCCCCATGGGCCTGCGTTTCCGCTCTCGGTCTTGATACCCCTTTATGTTTAATTTGCTTAAAGTTTCCATGGTTCTCTCCGGTGTGCCTGTCTCACCTCTTCCTTAACCTGCTTGCGAATCAGGTCCAAAATACGTCGCTCTTCGTGCTTGATCCGCGAAGTGCTGCGGTGAGATGGCGCATCAGGTACGCAAGCTTGAATCACTAACTCCCTGATCTCAATGGTCATAGTTTTGCTCCCAAGATGCGCATATTTTGATAGCGTAACTCTAATCGGTTGATCAAAGTCGTATTTGAATTTGCATCCAGATCACCCACTTGCCAACTCACGGGCAGCGCCTTACTGATTGTCCAGGACGTTAACGGTATATTGTGGTTATTCAGCAGCAGAATAACCACATCAGCATACGATACCGTTTCGCCGCGTAAAATACGCTCAAACTGGACCGTTAAGGGCGTTGGGAGCATGACTCCGCGCTCCAGCACCAAAGAGCCGTGTTCAATTTTATCGGCCAAATGGTAATTGCGAACATTCTCTCCGCCTTGGCTTAGCGGTGTGGTTTTTAAAGTGCGGGAAAGTCCCGATATACTCTGAAATGAAATATCTAATGGGCTTGGGATGCCCTTAAACATAAAACAGGTTGCAAATCGGTGAGACACCGAAGGAGTAAATACCTCATTGATAAAATCCATTGATGGTTACCTAAATAGTAAATGGGTCAAAATATCAGCGAGAACTCAAATCAAAAACAAGATTTAATTCGATAAATTCTGCTGGCAATACTGGTGATAACAGAATCGACATACGCATCTGTCCATCCAAGATATCATCTTGAGTCATGGTTTCTCCCAGCCCAATTTTCACTTGATAAGCCTGCGATTCGTTTTCTCCAGCCAAAGCACCTTGATACCAAAGATCATATAACCAGTTATCGACCAAACCTTTTAACCGGCTCCAAGTGAACTCATTGTTCGGCTCAAATAAAAACTGTTGCCCCAATCGGCCCAATTGTTGCTCACAGTATGAAAGCAACCTGCGAACCTGGACGTATCGTGAGGCAGGATCAGTACCATTAGAGAGGGTACGGCAGCCCCAAACTTTCGTGCCCCGATCAGGAAAGGTAACAATCGGGTTTATCACTCTTCCATCTGGCTGGTCATAGGGGTTGGTAATGGGAGCAGAGAGCTCTAAGACTTGTGCCAATTCGATATTGGCTGGCGCGCACCAAATGCCTTTGCTTTGGTCAACGTGCTGAAATACAGCACATACCGCTGCTGAGGGTGGCACATCGACAGGGTTGTCATTTTCATCGACATAGGTCGTCTTTAGGTATGGCCAATAGGCGGCACCATAATTGTCACCGACCAAGTCTTTACCTAATAGCGTTTGCACTTGCGCAAACACCTTCGGGGCATCTAAAACCGTAAATAAGCCAGAGCGAACTTGACACAAGGTAAGTAAGGTATTCCAAGCTTGAAGGTAATCATCGACATCTTCAAAGTGGCAAATGTCGGGAAAAGCCAATAGCGTAATGCGCTCTTCTACCTCCAACTTAGTGGTTAATGTATCAAAAGCGTCGCTAATAGCAGGCCAACTGAGCGGGTCTGGAATACGCCCTAGCGAGAAGACAAAGGCAGCCTGACCGCCGTTATCAAAAAAATGTTTCATCGAATGTTGAAAATTTGACGTTTCTGGCGGTACGTCACCAGTGAAAAATGTCTCATCAAAGTCATCAAATGAGGTAATTTCGACTAACTTGCCATGACTCTTATCTGTATATCCAATAAATAGTGGCAATGCTGTTAACGGTTCATCTTGGTAACCGTTGAGCGAGTTATAAATACTCACATTAGCTTGTTGATTGTTCAAATTTAACCTCTTGTTATTCACAAGTGGGAAGACAAGAGAGAGGAAACTCAGTTTCCTCTCAAGGTTGACACTAAGCGTTACTGCTCAATATCTTGAGTAAACTGCAAAATAATAAACTCAGCAGGGCGAACCGCCGCCATACCAACTCTGACAATCAATTCGCCGTCGTCGATTTGTGCCTGGTTCATCGTTTGATTCAGACCCACTTCCACAAAGAAAGCCTCTTCTGGTTTTGTGCCTTGCAACGCACCACTTTTCCATAACTTAGTGAGGTAATTCGTTACCGCTGCACGAATAGCTTCCCAAGTTGGTTGGCTGTTCGGCTCAAACATTGCCACTTTCATCGCATCTTTGATGTCTTTCTCTGCGCTATTGAATAAGCGACGGACAGGAATATAACGCCATTGTGGAGTGTTATTCGTAGTGCGAGCGCCCCAGATAGTTGGTGCACTGGTACCAAATTGACGGATCATGTTCAGTGCATTTTCACTCTTGGTGTACAGACCTTGCAGGCTATCAGAGACGCCAAATTGAGGCATGATGCCAACTAGTGGCATATTTGCTGGTGCTTTCCATACCCCAATCGTGCGGTCATTCCTACAATAGGCACCGGCAACAGCGACACTTGGAGGAATCGCCTCTCCAGTTGCTGTTGCGGTTAGCCAAGGGTAGTAATATGCAGCATACTCAGATGCGGGATCCGGCGCAAAACCATTCGTATCGGCAGCCGATAAGTCCTCGTTCGGGCCGTCGAGAATAGCGAATAGATTGCGACCAAGACCAAGTAACCCAGCCAAGCCTTCAATCGTCGTACCAGCTTCGACCAGCAGAGTAATACGGTTGAGCTGAGGCACCTTTGCTTCGAATTTTGTTGAATCAATCAGATAACAAGCACCGCCACCATTATTAAAATAGACACGCATGTACGTATCAAAAGCAATGTGAGCATCTGTAGTTTTGTCTCTGCAAGCCAGATAGTCCATGTAGTTTTCGATGTAGTAATAGTCTTTTTCTGTCGCCACAAACGAACTGGTTAGCGTCGTTGAATCAATGGCAAAAGCAGGGACGGCTGTACTGCTTTGTGACACAGATAGGCTAAGATTGTTGACCTCTTCGATATAAACGCCTGGGTATTCAGTATTAATAGTCATTATGGATCCTTTATTAGTGGGCGATAGCGACAACACTGTCTGCAATCAAGGTAAGTTCTTGCACCGCAATATCGTTGCTCGTCGCGTCAAAAGAAGGTGCGCTCAGGCTGGTAGGAAAAGCGTTCACTACACTCCAAGAGGCCAGTAGTTCACTGCCCGTTTCGTCGGTCAAACTGATCATCAGGTCGCGTTTTTCAACGGCATTAAGAGAAACAGTGTTGATCCAATCATAAAGGCCGTTCTTACCTCTGAAGAGACCTTGAGACAAAGTGATCGTTGTCTGTGTTGGCTGACCAGGCATGTGGTATACACTGCCAATGCCATCTTTATACGTAATTGAATCATATGAAATATCTAAGCCAGAAACCGATTTAAAAGGGACTTTTTCATCGCCTATAGATACAACAAAGCGATAATTCGGAATCGGATACTCTGCCGCAATAGTCTCGGCTGGTGTGTTGGACATAATGTCTCCTTAGGTAGTCAAAATTGACAGGGTTGAAAAGTTTTGGGGATGTTTGATTACTGGTTTAAAACTAAAACAGGAATCCACACGATGGCTTGAGACAAAAGGCTCAAGCTTTGATGCAGATGACGACTTTGGTTTGCAGTAAGTTACGCGTTCACTGTACTTCCTACCTAAACAACAAAGGGGGGGAAGTTTACAAATGGGGGAATAAAAAGCCGTAAGGTGGTAGCAGTAAAATAGGGGGCGCAAGCTAGCACAAATTGTTGTGAATAACTTAGCTCCCCGTTGATGTGGTTAGTTAGGCAATCAAGCAGAAACACAACTAGGTTATGGTTAACCACCCTTGCCCTTTAAAGGACAACTTTTAGACAAGGGCACAATTAAGAAAAGCCGCTATGAAAATAGCTCGCTGACTTTTTTTATCGGGAGCTCATACATGCTACCCGTCGTATACCTTGGGGTCACCAGTTTTAGCTTGAGAGTTGTAGAATCAACAATGACTTTGTTATACCACTCAGCTAGGACAAGGGAATCATTATTTTGTTTATCTCCCGTGGTAAAAGTGAACTGTGTTCGATTGGGTTCAGCACCATTCAAGGTTACATTTGTACCATATATGCCCATATACATCGTTGATAACGAATGAATATAGGCCCTAGTGAAAACCCCGCTCCCAGCACCATTAATAGAGCGAAAAAATATCATAATATGCGCATTGCCAGCGTAATGAGTCGCTCCATACATTTTAGCTAACGTTATCTTCCAAACTTTGTCCGCGATATTGTTGGTAATTTCATTATAGTTAACATCTAACTGATTAGAACCGGCAGTAAGCCCTTGGCCTGCCAACTCATTTGATACTCTTTCATAGTTGACATTTAGCTGATTAGAGTAGGCAGTAAGCCCTTGGCCTGCCAACTCATTTGACACACTTTCATAGTTAAAGCTTAACTGACCGCTATTGAGGTCGAAGCTAGAATCATCAACAGATCTCACTTGCCCGGCTAATGAAATTAGATTATGGAAATCTGTTTGCGTTGGCACTTTTCCGGCTGCGAAGTTTAGCTTTAACGCTGCAGGATCAATCGAGTTACCAAAACGTGACTGTTGATATGTATCGCTATATGTCATTATTCACCCCTAACAATAAAGTTGATGCGGTTATTTACTTAATTAACGGAATAAAGCTGATCAATGTTGCTAAGTATGCACGATAGACTCCATTGGAATCATGTGGCGGAAAGACTATCGTGCATATTGGATGCGAGGAGGTAGCATCTGCTCAAAGGCTAGGTTGACGCTGATAGCTTTCTAAAGCTAATTTTAAACATCTGATTTTTTCCTCCTCGTTGGTTTGAGTCAGCATTGCATGCCCAAGACTGATATTATCATCACAAGGGGACAAAACACTTTTGGGCAACATCGCCTGACTCAACCTTAGATTCTCAATTAACGGTTCTGGGATAGTGGCAATCTGACCAGAAGAGCGTAAAAAGTATGAAATCCCCTCAATGTTGTCGAATTTAGAGAAGCTGAATTTAGTACAGTCAAATTGTATAAACATATAATTTGAGAATAGAGATTTTGTTTGCTTGCGAAACTTACCGGGTCTATCTTTTCTCGCCTTATAATAAGTCATTATCGGGTTAAATACTTCAACCCCAAAACTATTTAAAAATCGAATTAAAACGTCGCGTCTGGAATTCTTAACGTTACAATAAACAAGATACCAATTCTTCATTACTTTATACCAAGCGTATCGCCAATATTAATTCAGTCTTTTAATTCATTGTGTTTTTTAAACACAAAGCTTCGCCAAAATTATACCCAGCGGTATAATTTAAATGGATTTGAATAATGACTTTTAAATATAGGCCCAGTATACCTGTCATGCTGAATGACAGGGCCGAGGAAGGCGGCAATATATTGCAGATACGGGGAATCGAGGACCTGTCATGCTTTCCAAGATCCTTAAAAATCTTCATTTTTAGCTGCTAAATGCGAACTTCTTCACATTGCATTATTGATGACACTATCAGCACTTAATGGCTATCTCTATGATTATCAAAAATAATTGGCCATTGTTTATATATTAAGACAGGTAAAACAAGCAAATGAAATACATTAATTCACCTACAATTCGTTTTACTTATATTACCCATATAAAATAGGTAATATTTTTGTTTTTACGCTGTAACTATTGATATCAATAATATTGAAAAAAGTCTGAATTTCATTTTATACTAGTGACAAAGGTTGATATTATCAGCTTAGGTATATCGGGGGTGGTTCCTTGATAGCAACAGTACCTCGTCAGAAACCAAGTCCACCTACAGGCTTGGTTTTTTTCGTATCATATTCCATTGACATTAAAAATTAACCTTATATTATAATTTCGTTTTGGAATTTACCGGCCAAATCTAATCATGTAGGAGCAACATATGAATAACCTTAATAATGAAAATGTTAAGGCTCACCTGAAAAGCAGTCGAACTACAAACACAGAAAAAAATAACTGGCGAGTTAAAATAGATTTAAAATGGACTCGTGGTGCTTGTACTATAACAACTGATTTATTAGGTAAGCGTTATGACTTCAACGACTAGTAACACATTAACCCTCATTACTCACCATCACCAATTAACAGATCTTATACTGAAGTCAGCAGATATCCCACGCGAGATAAAGTCCCTACTGATCGGTATATCCAGTTTTTATAATTTGCGAAATGACAATGCGTTCCCAACCAGAAAGTTACTCTCTGAACGTACAGGTTACTCGGCTAATTACATTACTCACCTCATTGCTAAAGCTGTGAAGCATGGCTATTTGAAAGTCACCCCTCAGTTTAGGCAAGTTGAAGGCGAAAAAGGCCCACGTCAAACGTCTAACATTTACAATATAGTGCTTAGCAAGCTAGGTGGGTTTTATAGCAAAACAAAAGCCGCTATGAACATAGCATGTCGAAAAAGAAACAAAGAAAAATCCATTCATCAAGAAAAAGTACAAAGTCGGATAGACTTTGTCGATTCAACTCTCAAGCAGGCTAACCCCAGCCAAACGAATAAATCACTAACCTTTAAAGATTACGACCAAGTAGAATAGCCCGTTTTATTATTTAATCTCGTTAGCTCGGGAGGACGACGCCTGCCTGTCTGATAATTCACTCAAATATATATATCCCCCTATTATACCGCGCCACCCACATTTATTTAATTCAGTGATACTACACAATGTTCATATTCCACATCACTCAATTTGCCCCTCCCCCTACCGATTTTTTCAGAGGAGACCCTAAACATAGGGGCTAGGAACCGGTAACACTTTCCTTTAACAAACAAAAGAATAAAGTAATAGAATAATAAAATAACAATATCGCAAAATACCCTGATTTGACTGTGGGTAACTTTCGCGAGGTACGAGTGAACAGTTATCCATACTCAAATCCGACAAGCGTAGCGCGTCAGTCTCATCCCCAAGTCTCACTTGATCGATCCTTAAAACATTTAAAAATAGAGACTCAGTGACCAGAGCTCATTTAACCATGGGTGATATTCCGCTTGCTCACCCTTCGACTGGCTGCGCCAGCTTCGGGATTGCGCCGAGCGGTGTTTACTTTTTGTCTTTTTCTATCTTGAGTATTTAAAATGAGACTAATTAAAATTGAACGGCACATTAATTTAATTTACAGTTGACAAATATATAATTAAAGGATCTATCTTTATGAAATCTATTTCGAAATTATTGTGTACATCTCCAAACCAAGACTTATTGACTGGTCATGAAGAAGATTCGAATACTTCACGTAAAAGCGTTAAAAATGTTAATCTTCTTCCTGGCAAAGCCAAGTCTATACGCGGTTTTTTTTCTAACAAAAAAGCCGCGAAAAACCCAATAGATGAATTACAACTAAGTACGCGGAATTTTTTAAAAAATAACTCGTTAACAACAGGTTACTTGGAACAGGATCTGCCTATCTATTTCAACTCGGTCATGGAAAATAAATATCAAATATCGACAACACCAAATCCAGGTGGCACTCAAATCGAAGCTTTTTATCTTCCTGTCGTTAGAGAAGACACCATTAACATCAATGATCATATAGGCGTGGATCTTGGTAAAACTGAGGGTAACTTGCTTGTCACCCCTTTGCTTACCGGGTGTTCGATGGCAATCAAGAAACACCAAGGAAAGACACACATTTCTCATTTCCAACCTTTTAGTGAAAAAGGTGAAAACTTCGACGCTCAAGCACACAAAACATTAAATAGTCGGCTTATTCAATCTGGTTACAAGGTGTACGGCCCGAATGATTACGATGGTAAAATGTCAACATTCATAGGTGTTCGCAACGGTGGAAATTGGTCTTTTTTTGCACAGGAAAAAGATGGGACAAATCTGAAAGTCAAAAAACTTTGGTGAAACGGTGCATTTCATCCAAAGGACAAGGCGTGCCATTGGATAAAAAGAGGCGCATTGATAGAGAACATTATCGAGGGCTATCAATGCGTTGAGAAGGCATAGCTTGGCTGTTTAGGTATCCGTTAAGCGCCTTCCACAAATACACCTACAGTCCAACCGCTCATGACTCCAGCACTTTATACACGGTTGTCCGGCTGCACCCGAGAGCTTTACTGATCGCATGTTTGTTCATCCCTTGCTCCCAGAGCTCCTGTATGCGCTTATGTAAGGTCTTATCAGGAAATCGGCCGAGGTGCCTGCCTTGTGCTTTTGCCCTCTCCCTCCCCTCATTGCAGCGCTGTAAGATACGTTTTCTTTCCATTTCTGCGAAGGCGGAAATGGTGGTGTAGATAACGCGGCCAACATCGCTATTAATGTCAACATTGCCGAGATCGTGAAAGACCAGGCCCGCACCTTTTGCCGCCAATGCATCGGCAATTTGTAACGCATCAATGGTATTACGCGCTAAGCGGTCCACTTTCATCACGTGAATCGTGTCGCCCTCACGAGAAAACTCGAGCATGGCATTTAACTGGTCGCGCTCCGCGCTTTTTCCGCTGGCGTTCTCTTGAAAGATTTTTTCACAGCCGAGCTGTTTGAGTTGTTCGACCTGAATATGGAGTGACTGATCGCTTGAGCTGACCCTTGCATAGCCAATAAGCATGATTTGCCCCTTAAACTGTCCACTTAGATAGTGTAACTATAAAGTACATGACCATTTAATTTCAATAGGACATAATGCACAGTGATTACGATCCTTTGTCTGGGTGTCCTGAAAGTACACCTTTTTGAACAATGGACCAATCGTTCACTTCAATCTATTCGCATGAATCGAACGATTGGTTTATAATGGCAAAAAAAGGAGCGCATTATGCAATCGTTAACGGCAAATACCGCAAAAACAAAATTTGGTGACTTATTGATGAAAGTACAGCGAGAGCCTGTGCAAATCAGTAAAAATGGTTCGCCTGTGGCTGTGATGATGTCATGTGAGGAATACGAAGAACTTGAGGCGTTAAAACTGGCGATGGTGACGTCACGTTTTGAGCAGGCGCAGCGCGATATCGTGAATGACGATCTCGTCGATGGTGAGACCTTCATGAAGGAATTGGATTTAGGCAAGTTTGACTGATGGCACAATACAAACTTTCTCCAGCCGCGCAAACGGACCTTATTGATATTCGCCGTTATACGCTCGAAAATTGGGGGGACGCGCAGTGGCGTCATTATTTTGCGGAGCTTAAGCAATCCATGACGTTGTTGGCCAATAATGAATTGATTGGGATTGATATGCCAGAGCTGGGTGCTGGGTATTGTCGGTTTCCGTTAAAGCATCATGTGATCTACTACATAAAAAAACCAGACTGCATCGTTATCGCCGCCGTCTTAGGTCGAAATATGTCTCCCGCTAAGCACTTTCAGCGACCGTCTTAGCTTTGCCGCCCGCAGGTTTGGTGCTTCTGCACTTGATGGTTTAAGTCTTAATGTCTCTGCGCTTAACGTAATCCCGCAGTGTGCTTGGGGCTTCATCAATCAGTTTGGCGGTAGGGCGGATCCCAAGCCCCATCGCTAGGTATTTCTCGATTTGCTCACGTTTGGCATCGAGCTTGAGTCTCTCAGCCTGCCCTTTCGGTCTTCCTAAGGCCATTCCGGCTTTTTTTCTCGCCGCTAATGCCTCTTTGGTTCGCATCGAAATAAACTCTCGTTCGATTTCCGCTGCCAGGCCAAGCACAGTTGCCGTGATCTTTGCCTGAATCGAGCCATCGAGCTGCATGTTTTGCTTCGCGATGTAGACATTAATGCCTTTGGCCATGCAGATCTCTAACACCTCCAGAACCTGGAGTGTAGAACGGGCAATCCGACTGACCTCAGCGAAAATCAGCTTATCACCGGACGCCATCCCACCAATGAGCTCACCAAGTTTGCGCTCATGCCATTTCTTTTTGCCCGTGACGATATCTTCGATAAAGCATAAATTCACTATCCCAACACGATGACAATATTCGTAGATGCCGTGTTTTTGGTTAGCAACATCTTGAGCATCGGTCGATACTCGAAGGTAGGCAAAATTGGGCATGATAAACATCCTTGTTATCGACTATGATTCGTTTCTTGCTACTCTTTCCATGCATGAGAAGCAACGCTTCTATTCAAACCTTTGAACTCGATCGATAAAATCTGCACGTTGTCCCCACAGATCGATATTTTTCAGTTTACCTGATCGCAGCTGCTTCAACCTTTGTTAACAATCCCGGTTTGATTTTATATTGTGTTGTTTGTTTTTTGGGCAACGGTAACGGCGCAATGAGGATGAATCAATCTGCTCCTTATCAAGCACGTCTTTAAAACAATATCTGTGATCACAGATATCGACATGGACAACACCACCATCGCAGTGTGAAGCGCATCAAACCTATGTACTTCCTTGGCTAACACTGCGCTTGGTGCGGTCCAATTCAAGAGTGTTTTGCTCATGACTGAATGTTGGGTGGTAGGTTCAGAGTCACTGGCGACATTTTGTTATACGCGCTACCAGCGGTCACTTCGTTAGCGCGCACCATATGAGTGATTGTGTTGTAAGTTTGGGAAAATCAAACCAACGAACGAGGCTTGTATATTGGGGAAACCCTTGCAAGGTACGAAGCAACGCAATGGCGAGGAACGGTGAGAAGTGGGGCGGAGCAGCCCGTAATCCTCGCATGTATCTAGTGCTCTCGGAGATACACGGTTGAAGTGTTTATACTCGGCTCCGGTCGGCATCTTCACGGTTCACCCTACAGAGTTTTCTTTAAAGCTCTTTAGGGTGAGTGTGTTCGGAATCCATATTTTCCTCTCACCAGACAACATCTCTTGCCAAATCGAACCTGCCATTGATAGTGACACCCAACTGCATCACCTTCGCTTAATCCCTCACGTCCCAATCCATTCGATGTAAACCTTGCTCGCAATCTGCTGCCGGTCTAAACGCCGTTTCAAGCACCGTCTCAAACGCGATCACACGAAATTAACCCTCGTTATTTCCGTGCCCCTTGACTGATGGTCATGGTTCCAATACCCCATCTCGTTATTTACCCCTTACCTTTGGCTAAAATTTTTCCGCACTGCGCGGTTTTAACAGCGGAACCTTGCCCCCTGCTTGCGATTGAAAACGGTTGTATTTTTGAGATGATAAACAACTCAATTACATTTTCATTCAGACTCACACGCAAGCCTCGCCCTTGCACTTTTATTGTTGTGCCGAGTTCGTATTCTGTTTAATCAAGGATGGAGCACAATGCGATTTTTGAAACTCAGGACCGATCACAACCGAATGCGTAAAGACGGCACACGTTATGTGACCCCACTGATTGTGGATTCACCGCGGCGTTTTGCACCGAGTCGTGATCGAAAAGAAACCAGCTTGCGGCGAAAAAAATGTCAGCTGATCACAGGCGCACACGATTCAGGAAAAAGCCGCTGGCTCACGCGCCTGAAAGATCAGCGGCATGAAATTTGGGGGAAAAAACCACAACCTGTTTTGCTTGAAGCTCTGATGCCGCTTTCCTGTTGGGTGGAAGTGAAAGGGATAGACAACTGGTACCAAGCGCGGCAAGAAGAGGGCGAGAGCCACCTGCCATGGGGCAAGCTCAACTTACAGCTTAAGGCCGACCTACTGGCTGACTATTTATTGGAAACCCAGTGCTTACTTTTTATCGATGACGCGCACAAGTTGACTGGACGCAAAGCGCAAATCGCACGCAAGTGTCTGATGTCTGCAAAGCTGTGGCTGATGACGTGCAGTGAGGAAGGCCGGCTGCCCCCTTCCATTCGACCGATTGTCGAACGGCGTGAGCCACAACGCATCAATTTAGAAAGTGACGTCAGCTACGACACGACCAAAGCACTGGTTTGGTTAATGGTCGCACTTTGTGTTGTTGCCGGGGCGTGGGAAGCGGGGGCCGTGATAGGTGGATTGCAGATGTTGGGAAGTGGGCGGAGGTCAACACGTGCCGATTAAGTATGGTCTTTTGGTGTTATGTCCCCTGCTCTGCTCAGCGGTTTATGGCAATGATTGGGGCATCGCGACGCCATGGCAGGAGCCGACAGCGCCGCCACCGGAGATCAAACCGTTCGAACTCCCCACATTGAAAGGCGAGGCGCCCCACTACAACACCCCGACTCCTGCGTTGAAGCCTGCACCTAAGATTGACCCAGATACCATTTTTCACACCGTGCTCAACTGTTACCCAGAGAAGAGTAAATTTAAACTCGACCTAAACCTGGTCGCGGGAGTACGCACCAATCTCGATGAATACAACAGCGATGATTGGCCTGACATATCTGAGCACTATGTGGGGATTGTCGGTAAAATGCCGCTCTATTCGACCACCGAGCAATCACGAGAACGGCAATGGGAATACCAGCGCAGAACGGCCACCGCAACGTCAGTCGCCTCCTTCACCCAAGCATTGGCTGACAGAAACTACGCCTACCGGTTGATGGGGCTTTACTTATCACTCGAAGCGCGATCACAACAACGGGTGGCCAAAGGCGTGGCGAACGTGACCGAGCAAGTCGCACTGCTCGAAAAAGTCGCCAGCTCGCATCGAGATGTGCTGGCTCATGAAGCCAACCTCGTCGAACACCGCTTAGCATTGGTCGCACTGTGTGAGAGTTCGTACAGCGACAGCGTGAACCAATATTTGCAAAAGCTGGCCTACCTTCCCCCACACGCTAAGCCAAAGATAACGCCATGAAGTGGCTCAACCACGGGCTGATTGCTGGGGCGATTTGTGCAGTGATTTCCCCGCCACATGTGCCGATCTGTATTGCTGGCTCGACGGCGCCAGATTGGATGGAATTTGTGGCCAAAGGACTCGGGCGCAACATCAAACATCGCGGGCCGACTCACATCTTTACCCATTGGCTGATGATCACCTTGGTCTTCACTTTGGTTTGGGACTACCAAGGTATCGGGATGGCGTTCGCCTGGGGCGGGATTAGCCACATACTCACTGACGCAATGACGGTATCTGGGGTGCCTTTCTCTCCCTACAGTGACCGACGCTTTCATCTATTTGGCGGACGATTTAGAACCGGGGATCCGGTTGAATACGCCATTTCTGCTGGGGTCGTGATTGCGTGTATTATTCTCTCTCATGTCACAGGTGGACAAGGCTTTGCCCCATTCTTTTTTGACTGGGCGGGCATGTATGAGCGTGGGTTAATCGATGCTTTAGAGTGGAAAACCCACCGATTTAGGTTGATTTAGATGACGAATTAGGTGTCATTATTCAGGCTGAATATTGACAAGTGTTGGGAACGGACGACGTAGTGGTGGGTTACTGCCTAAGGTCTACGATAGCGTAGGCATCGCGCCTCAAGACTCACCTAAAATACCAGGTTACGCCGCCATGCCGAAGGGCAGGTTAAGGTAGGCCCTTTCACTTTTGCTGAACCATACCGCTCTAGGTAACTTAATATACTGCTTTCCCTCTAGCTCATTAAGAAGCCAATTTTTCAATGACGAACGCCGTTAACCTGCCTTTTATTTGGCGATATTCAGACTCGTTGGCCCCGAACGAACCCAAATTTTTAAGATCATGTTTAAGGGTAATGATCTGATTATACCTCGATTGCCCCTTTATCTCTGCGAAGAAATCAACAGGGTTCTTTGCAAGCTGCAACAGAGTAATATCGGAAGTCGTTAAGGCTGGTGCAATCTCGTCAAAATTCGCATCATTTTCAACACCTTCCTTAAAATAACTCTCAAGAATCCAAGAGACGATTATTTTCGCCTCTTTCTCCCTAGCCGAGGAAGCCTGTCCAAATGATCCGGTGCCATCTTTTGCTACTTTAGTTATAAAACCAGGGAGACGCGAAACAGTATAGCCAGTCGCTGTAATCGCCGCAAAGAAAGGAGCCCAAGGCCCTGAGGCTAATGAAGCAGCGGCCCCCGCTAACAAACCAGCTTGTCTTGCGCCTTTTCTTCCTAATCTCGTTCCTAATATCCATTTCACATCGGCTGGTATATCAGCCCGAAAGGTACAGACTTGTCTTTTGATTGTACCCGCGATTTTTCCTGCATTCGATGCACCGTGAGCTGCCGTCATACCAGATCCGATAACTGACGAAGCGACCTCACTGCCTGCGCTACCAAAAAAGGTTGCCGCGACATCAGTGGTGTTTTTGGATAGGTTTATACTTTGATTTGTGATGGCCACCGCTGTCTCTCCCAGAATCTTATGATTTGGGGCATCACTTGTAATTTCATCTACAAAGATTCTAAGGTTTTTTACAAGTAGCAAAATATCAGCGGCACCTCCTACAGCACCATTGCATGGAAGATAAAGATTGGCTATTCCATTTAAATCCTCTTTTAACTCGCTCCAAGCATACGGAGATAACTCATTAAGCGCGTTAGCCACATTTAAAGGAACACTCAGTGGCGGTGATCCTGGATCGGAATTATCAAAATTCCCGGCAATATCTGTAATAATATCTAGTATTTTTTCTAGTTTCTCTTGGTTAAATTTCGGCATTGTTGGGCAGCGACTTGCATTGTAAATATCTTCCTCCTGCATCTGTTTTGGTTTAGTCATTACTTCAGGAATGTATGAATAAGGCATAAGTGGTGACCTCATGATTAAGTTTATGTGAGTGGTATAATTAAAATTGGAAGTACGGAAAGCACAATGGCATTCCGCGATGAAAGTGGTCAACTTGCTCTGCCATGCTCCCGCAGGGCAAGTTGTCTTGGTTCATATATATTTGGTGTCAATTTTTGATTTTGAGAAACTCAATCTTCAAATTGCTGCCGCGTCCATCAACTGAGTGATGTTTGCTGAACCAAGCATGTCGAGGTTGCTGGGTATA
>NZ_ABGR01000016.1 GCF_000171815.1 Vibrio sp. AND4
ATGAAAAGGGGCAAAACCTGACCCGTTTCGTCAGTGGCATTGATTCCCACTACCTCTCTTTGGTTAAGCGAAAGCTAGAGCAAGGGTCGCGAGATCTATCGCCCAGTGATATTGCCAACCATACGCGAGTGGTGATCTTAGGAGAGCAAATCGCCAAGATGGGGGAGATCCATGTAGGTCAAATGACCAAAATTAATGGTATACCATTTTTGGTGGTAGGGGTTATGACAGACGAAGATGCTGGCTTGTCGTTTGGTGACAGCCGTAAAGTCTTTATTCCTTATACGACTTACCTTGATATGTGGGATGCTAAGCCGTGGCTGCTGATACTTAACCCTGTCGACGGCATGGATGGCAAAGCCTTCCGACAAGCCATTGCTAATTTTTATGCCAAGCAATTGCACTTTGATCCGATGGACAAAGAAGCTATCCGCTTACCGGACTACAGTGAGGGGGCGGCGGTGATTACAGGGATCTTCCGTGGTATTCAAATTTTCCTTGGTGCAAGCGGGGCGATGACCATGGCCGTGGGTGCTCTCGGTGTGGCAAATATCATGTTCCTATCAGTGACAGAACGAACGCGAGAAATTGGCGTGCGCTTGGCGGTTGGTGCAACGCAAAAGTCCATACTCAGCCAATTTATCCTCGAAGGACTCTTTTTGGTGGCCGTCGGTACCGCATTTGGTTTAATGACGGCTTACTTGGTGGTTACACTGCTCAGTTCGATTAGTTTGCCGGATTGGTTAGGTTTCCCTGTGATTACGTCGGACTCTATTGCTTGGTCGTTATTCGTGACGCTGGTTTTGGCGCTGTTGGCGTCTTACTTTCCGGCAAGGCGAGCATCACGTCTTACCCCCGTGATTGCATTGAGTGCGAGGGCATAAATATGTTGTTACCAATGAGACAAATCTTTCAGGAAATGGCAGCAGAAAAATTGCGTTTGGGTTTGACCATTCTTGCTGTGGCATGGGCGACCTTGTGTATCGCTGCAATGTTGGCCGTGGGCGAGGGCATTCGTCAGGGCGTATTGAGAACCGCACAGAATGGTAACGGTAATCTGATTTACTTAACTGGAGGCATGGCGAGTGTCGATCACGGTGCGTTTCATCAAGGTAAGTTCTTAACTTTAAATGCAGATGATACCGAGGTGATTAAAGTCTTACCTGAGGTGAAAAGTGTCGCGCCAACCGCTGTGTGGGATGAGCGGATTACGGTTGGTGATCGAGGTTCATGGCAAGAACCACTTGCTGTCACGACAGACTTTGCCGCCATGACTAGATTAACCCCGATGGACGGAGGTCGTTGGCTAAACCCCCTGGACCAAAAAGAGATGCGTAAGGTCGTCGTGCTTGGCTACTTGCTTGCGGCGGACTTGTTTAATCCTAATAAAGACTTCAGTTGGTTTACGCCAGTGACACTGAAAACCAATCCTGTAGGGAAAAAAGTGAAGATTGGCAGCGAAGTGTTCACCGTAGTCGGTGTGTTGGAAAAAAACAGTGCTGAAGTTGAGCAAGGTGATCAAATTAATTACGCCAGTTTTGTACCCTTAGCCACGTGGCAACGCTTTCATACCAATGGCGATATCGGAGGTATCAATGTCGAGCCACAAGCTCATGCAGATCGTGAAACACTGGCAAAGACCATTCGTCAGGTGATCGCGCGTAAACACGGCGCCAGTGTGAGTGATAAGCAAGTTGTTCAAGTCAAAGATATGTTCCTTAAACAGAAAAGCATGCAGCAGTTTTTGGTTGGTTTACAAAGCTTTCTCGGCATCATTGGGTTTGTCACGCTTGCCGTAGCGGGCGTGGGGATTGCGAATGTCATGTACGCGACCGTAAAGCGCTCTACTCGAGACATTGGCGTGCGCATGGCGGTGGGTGCTACGCCCACAGCAATTCGTCTTCACTATTTAATACAGTCACTGATGACCATGATGCTTGGTGGCGCTTTGGGTTTGGGAGTCACTTATGCGCTGGTATCAGCAATCCGTGCTATTAACCTAGAAGGCAACACACTCTATGAGCGCCTAGGTAAACCGATCCCTGAGCTATCTTGGGCCGTTATTGCGATTGTGATTTCCACTTTGGTGATCATCGGCGTTGCATCTGCATGGCTGCCTGCAAACCGAGCCGCAAAAGTGAGCCCGTTGGAGGCACTACAAAGTGAATAAGAAGCACCCTGGAGAAAAGATGTCGAACACCCCACTGGTTGATCTGACCAATATTTGCAAATACTACTCAAGCGGAGAGGCAGAAGTACGCGCGCTAGACGGTGTAGACTTAACCATCAATCAAGGCGAGTTTCTTTCGATTCTTGGTCCGTCAGGCTCGGGTAAGTCCACTCTGATGAACATGCTCGGCTGCTTAGATAAGCCAACCAATGGGAAATACCAACTGGGTGGACAAAATGTGGCAAACTTAAGTCCGAACGAGCTAGCGGGTATCCGCAATCAAAAGATAGGCTTTGTCTTTCAAAGCTTTAACTTGTTGGAATACGCGACGGCACTGGATAACGTTGCGCTGCCGCTAGTTTATTCAGGCATCAAAGCCAAAGATCGTCGCCAACGTGCCGCTAAGCTACTTGAACAAGTTGGGCTAGGGGATCGCCTAGACCATAAGCCTAATCAACTCTCAGGCGGTCAAAAGCAGAGAGTCGCGATTGCAAGAGCCTTGGTTAACGATCCGCAGATTATCTTAGCGGATGAACCAACGGGAGCGTTGGATTCGAAATCCGGCGCAGAGATTGAAGCCTTGTTCAATCAACTCCACGCCGAAGGCAGAACCTTGATCATAGTGACGCACGATAACGCCCTAGCAGAGCGCACCAAACGCATCATTACCATTAAAGATGGCAAGGTGATTTCGGATAGAGAGCCGGAATAGACATTTAGGTGGGGTGTTTGAAAATGGCTGACGAACTTGAGTACATATGCTCGTTGAGGAACTACTAGTAACGCCCGGCGTTACTCGAGTGTGATTTGATCGCGGCTTTTAGCGAGCAACTGCTCCACTTTTGCTTTTGGTGTTTTGCTGATCGTCTGCATAAACTTAAAACTTGGCGCGGTAATACCAAGTTGCTCAAGCTCTTCTACCATCAGCAACCACAGCCTTGCGGTGACCTGTGCATCGGCTAACGCGCGGTGGAATACACCGTCGTTTTCGATGTTCTTGTAACGAACCAACTCACCCAACTTATGTGAAGGCGCATCTTGAATCAGACGTCTTGCTACCAATAAAGAACACGCAAACTCGCCTGAATAACCTAAGTTGATTCGTTCCAGTTCCGCATCCAGAAAGCGCTTATCGAACGAGGCGTTGTGCGCGATAAGATTTTCACCTGCGATAAATTCACTGAACGATGCCATCACTTCATCGCAACTCGGCGCAGTGCGCAGCATATTATTAGTAATCCCTGTGTAGCCTTCAATAAATGAGCTTACACGAAAGCCAGGATTCATAAGTTGCTGAAAACTATCGACCACCTCACCATCAACGATCTTAACCGCACCAATTTCAATCGCGCGATCACCCATATTCGGAGACAGACCAGTGGTTTCAAAGTCGAGTACGACAACGGAGTTAGCTTGAGGCATGGAGTTTTCCAACTGAACAATAAGGCGCAAGAGTATCGTTGAAAGTGGTGGAAAAGGGAAGGTGTGTTACCGCTCTAAGAGCGAACATTCCCGATTGTGGTTTGGGGCCTTGTGATGACCCCATGCTTAGATCTATGCCCAAACATCTCAAGGTGATCTGGGTATAGATATTAACTTAACCATTCTCGGAGGGCACATTTAGACGAATGCTAGCACCTGTCATTCTTGGCCCGTAATAGCCCTCCCAGTTTTCGCTATCTTGTCCGCCATCTTCGAAACGAATATATTTTGTACCTTCAATATAGGGGATCTCAAACCTTGCTTCTTGCCAATCTAAATTCCAATTACAGCTTCCATCTAGATATTTATTTCCCGTAGAAACTTTTTTAATTATTTCTTTATTCTCATCGAGAAGAGTGGCACTCATAAAATATCTATCCCCACCACAATAGGTCCGAGTAAATAATTCTGAAACGATGATGTTTGGTTTTAATTTTGCTAGCTCTTTTATTGATAACTCTGTTTTAGCAGACAAGTCAATATCTTGATAGCGTTTGGCGGGCAAATAAGAAGTTGCAAAGAAGCTAGGAACCTTTGGGATTTCCTTTATATCAGCCTGAATTAAGTTCCCATATGGATATTTGTTAATAAGATTTTGTATTTCTTCTGGGACATTTTCGGCTAAAGGTCCTCCGGGTAAAAATTGCTGAATAGCAAGGGTTATCGTGTACTTATGTAGAAAGCTCCATCTTGAGTACTCTTGGTCTGATAAGTAAAAATTGCTTATCTCATTAAATGTCCAGCCTTCACCGTTTACTTTGTCGTTAAACGGATTTTCAATAAGGTTTTTGTGTTTTTTTAGATTAGTATCTCCCGATAAAATACTATTCACAAAGTACCGATATTGGTTTGCTGAGGTGTAGAGATTTGGAGTGTTCTGATGACTACTTTCGTGAGCACATGCAATAGATGCCCCACTCGTTAGCACTCCTAGTACGCTTGGTTTTCCGTCATTAATTTGAATTAATGGAGAACCGCTGTCTCCTTTGCAAACACTTGAAAAAGGTTTTGTACCAATAGTGCAGTAGGAGTTTACAGAGGATGCTAAAGGTGATACGCCAATAGATCTCTTGTCCACACTTGTAATTGCTGAGTTTGCCGCAGAAGCGTGCTGTTTACACTCATCAACATCGATAATGTCAAAAGCAACTTTGGCAAGAGTGTTCCCCTCTTCCTGGGTAGTAATATCTCCTCTAACCCCATACCCAGCACCATAAAATGCTAGGCTATCTTTATTGTAGCTACTGATGTCGATTGGAGTAATACCTTCTACTTCACTCGTAAGTTGTATTAGACCTATGTCGTGGGTAACGTAACTTTGTATATCATAGGTTTGGTATTCTTCCCCATCCTCATCGATACCCGTTGTTTCGAATACCTTTGTGCTAGCAGCATTATATGATGGGTGAACATAAACAGCACTGACAGTGAAAACGTCATTTTGGTTTGAAGCGTTTGGGAAGGTAATTTCAAAATCAGCCAAGGAATTTTGTTTTCCAACTAAGCAGTGCGCAGCCGTGAGGATTTTATTATTACTGATTAGTGTGCCACTACAACTATTTTGTATAGGAGGGGATTCAATTGTTCTGGGAGCATGCGTTATTTTTACTAGCCAAGGGAATTCATCCGGTTGAGCATTTTCACCATTTACAACAGCATAGGCAGGACTTAAAGGTATTGATAATAAGCTAAGTAATATTATTCTTTTCTTCATATTTTTATTCTTCTTCTTAATAATCACTTCTTGAATGAGAATTAATCGTACCAATCAATTAAATTCAAAACAACTAGAAATTTTATAAATCCTTTTAGTGTGACTAATTGATTAAATACTGACTGTTGTCAGTATTAGCTATTTATTGATTTTGCGTAAACACAAATGATTTTTTATAAGAATCGAAGTTAATGCCTGTCATTGAATATTACCTTATTTGTTCCTGTAAAAATGGAGAAGCTTTGTTGCTTAATCTTGAAAGAAGTTATGCTACCCCGAACGCGCTCAACTGTTAAATGACATATTCAGTTTATAGCTTCCCAAGATCTCTAAGCTTTTCCGCGTGGTGCGCTGGATGCTGATTTTATAAATTATATCGTTAGGGTACTAGTAATGGATGAGTTGTTGAGTCGTTGTGCTCGCATAGAAAATGGCTACTTGCTGGAATTTTCCGTTGAGTAAACATGAAGCAATAGCCTAAAAAGGAAAGATTTTAAGCCTATAAATTTTACTTGTAATTGCTTTTGAACGGCGTATGTTGATGAGTGAAGATAGTACGTTTTACAGTGAGGTGTCATATGTCTGCAATTCCGGAAAACTTTGTTAATTATAAATCAACGCCAACTTTCACTCCCGATAATATCCCTAAAATGTTCCTTCATTTGCACAACACACGGGAAGGTGTTTTTGGGAAGATTATCGTCATTAGTGGATCTTTAAAGTTCTATGGATTTAGTGGAAGACGCGGCGAGGTTGAGCAAGAGATCATAATTAATAAAGAAGAATTTGCTGTTTCTCCCCCTGAGTACTGGCACAAGGTTGAATTTTTGTCTGAAGATACAAAGTTCAGAGTGGATTTTTACGCTCACAAAGATTCTGATATCGTGGCTGAAAATCGCTCAGAGCGCAATGACCCTTAGCATCAAGGTATTTATTTTTGAAGCACTTTAGTCGTATAGGTGCTTCCAGTGCTGCTTATTTCCTCCTTTATTCTCCCTTTCAAAATTATGAATTTTCTTCATGCCCTACCTGAAGTAATACCAATGTTATTCAACTATCAAAACAGGTATAAAAAAAAGAGTTAGGAGCAATTCAGCATTTACCTGAAGGAAAGGATACCACTCATATGAAGAACAATTTTAACTTTGCTATTAAGAGCATTCGTTTTGATGAGAACTACCAACCATCAGACAGCACGCGCATCACGACCAACTTTGCCAACCTAGCTCGTGGTGAAAGCCGCCAAAATAACCTTCGTAATGCACTGCGCATGATCGACAATCGTTTTAATGCCTTGGCGCATTGGGATAACCCAAATGGTGATCGTTACAGTGTCGAGTTGGACATCATCTCGGTGGATATGGATATCCAAGGCGGTGGTGAAGCATTCCCTTCCATCGAAGTGCTTAAAACCAATATTGTTGACCGCAAAACTAATGAACGAATCGAAGGCATTGTTGGCAACAACTTCTCTTCTTACGTGCGTGATTATGACTTTAGTGTTCTGCTGTTAGACCACAACAAAGGCCAGTCTCAATTTAGCATTCCAGCTGACTTTGGTGAGTTGCACGGCAAGCTGTTTAAAGCGTTCGTGAAGTCAGAATCGTACCAACAACATTTCCAAAAGCCGCCAGTGATTTGCTTGAGTGTGTCGGACAACAAGGTTTACCGCCGTACTGAAAACCAGCATCCAGTGTTGGGTTTCGAATACCAACCAAACGAATCGTCATTGACCGAACAGTACTTTAAAAAGATGGGCTTACAAGTACGCTACTTTTTGCCGCCAAACAGTGTCGCTCCACTGGCGTTCTACTTCTTCGGTGACTTGTTAAATGATTACTCGAACTTAGAGCTGATCAGCACCATCAGTACCATGGAGACGTTCCAAAAGATTTATCGCCCAGAGATTTACAACGCGAACGCGGTAGCAGGGCAGTGTTACCAACCGAGCTTGAAGAATCTCGATCACTCGTTAACTCAAATCGTTTATGACCGCGAAGAGCGCAGCCAGCTTGCGAAAGAGCAAGGAAAGTTTGCTGAGGAGCATTTCATCAAACCATATCAAACCATCCTTGAGCAATGGTCTGCAAATTACGCGTAATCGAAAACGAGAATCTAGAAGGGAATGACGATGAAAACACTATTACCGACTTCAACGGCGGGCAGCCTACCTAAGCCTTCTTGGCTGGCTCAACCAGAGACGCTGTGGTCACCATGGAAACTGCAAGGTGATGAACTGATTGATGGCAAGCGCGATGCGCTGCGTGTTTCTTTGCAACAACAAGAATTGGCAGGGGTCGATATTGTCAGTGACGGTGAACAAACTCGTCAGCACTTTGTGACGACCTTTATTGAACACCTTAGCGGCGTAGACTTCGAGAACCGCAAAACCGTGACCATTCGTAATCGCTATGACGCCAGTGTGCCAACGGTCGTTGGCCCAGTAAGCCGAACCAGACCTGTGTTTGTGGAAGATGCAAAGTTCTTGCGTCAGCAAACCAAACAACCGATCAAATGGGCGCTGCCGGGGCCAATGACGATGATCGATACGCTGTATGATGATCACTACGGTAGCCGAGAAAAACTGGCTTGGGAATTCGCCAAGATCCTTAACCAAGAAGCAAAAGAGCTTGAAGCGGTAGGCATCGATATCATTCAGTTTGATGAGCCCGCATTTAATGTGTTTTTTGATGATGTGAACGAGTGGGGCATTGCCTGTTTAGAGCGCGCTATCGAAGGGCTAAAGTGCGAAACCGCAGTGCATATCTGCTATGGCTACGGCATCAAAGCCAACACGGATTGGAAGAAAACATTGGGGTCTGAATGGCGGCAATACGAAGAGGTATTTCCAAAACTGCAAAAATCCAACATCGATATCATCTCGCTCGAGTGTCATAACTCGCGTGTGCCTATTGAACTACTAGAACTGATCCGCGGCAAGAAGGTGATGGTGGGCGCAATTGATGTGGCAACCAAAGAGATTGAAACCGCAGAAGAAGTCGCAGAGACACTTCGTGAAGCGCTTAAGTACGTCGATGCCGATAAGCTTTATCCATGCACCAACTGCGGTATGGCGCCGCTGTCTCGTGAAGTGTCAACGGCGAAGCTCAATGCACTCAGCGCAGGCGCAGAGATCATTCGTAAAGAGTTGGCGGGTTGATATCAGAACTTAGGTTCGACGCAACTAACTCAAGTTGGGTCATTCCAGCGAGTCTAGACGAGACTAGGAATCTACTAACCACTCGTTGGGGAAGTGGCGATAACCTCATAACTTCACTGCACTGGGTGGGTAGATCCGAATCACCTCGTTTCTATCTGTTTATATTGACCTTTTCTCAATAAAAATGGCGCTCGCAATAAAGTGAGCGCCATCATCTGTTTCCTGTTTCCCGCCTCAGCAAGAATTAATGTAATTCCACGTTCTTCATCTCAGGATGCTTCAATAACATCATACGAATCCAGTGGTGAACGACCCACATCACCATAGCGGTGAGCATTACTGCCACGAATATCGAACTGAATCGGTATAAAATAGAAAAGAACGCGTCTTTTTGCTCTGGCACTAATGACGTCGTCAGTGGCACGGAAAGCGCAGACATGGCTGAGAACGCGATGGCGGCTTTAACTTGCCCCTTAGTAAGCCATAGACAGAATGGCCCCATAGCAATGGTAAACGCCAGCCAAAAAAGGATCCCGTGGCTAAACCAACTTCCCAAAATTAACTGAACTGCCATCCCAGCAAAACAGCCCAGTGCCGTGCCGATGATACGGATCTTCGCCATGGCCATTGAACCTGCTAATGTCATTGGCGTTAGAATGATAAGTATCGAAGCTTGTGCAGAGAGTGAATCGTATAAATCACCCACTTGAAACACTAAAAAAGCGACCATGGCGACCACCCAGCCCATTGCCACTTGGCTAATGTAATCGATATCGCTTTTCACTGGCGTAGTCATTTCAGTTTGCTGCTTCTTCGAGCTGGGTTCTGGAAACAGCCAATAGGCAAGGGCACAAACAAAAATATTGCTGAACGAAATCACCCAAAGGTTGACGTTGAACTCTTCAATATCTATGAAATTATAGCTTGCGAAGTTAAGCACAATGGAGCCGACCAACAACCCCATGTAGCCAAACAGGTAGGTTTTTGGGTTCATCATCGCGATGCATTTAAACAGCATCATGATACCGACTGCTGCGAACATGAGAGTGGGGTGGAACTGCAAATATTCAAGAATAAAGGTGGCTTGAATCGTAGTCCAAACCGCCGAAAACAGTACCATCAATACCAGTGGCAGACTGAAGTAGTCAATGCGGCTGAGTACGAAAAGAGGCAGCATGACAGCGAAGAAACCGTAAGACCAGCCAAAGATCATGCTCAACGCTATACCTAGTGAACAGCCAAACCAAATACGCAAGGTTTTCATCGTTGCCGCCTAGTAAACAAAGTGGAACCAGCTAGCCAAATAGATTTGAACTTGTGCCATCAGTGTCCAAAACGGACTGTTGTCTGGATAGAGGACGATGGTGGCGCGAGAGCCAACGAACAAAGCGGGGGGCAGTGCATCTTTGCTGGTTAGGTTGACACGCGTTCGCTGTGCATCACGCACCCATCGGTTGTTGACTTCGACTTTGGTTAGCGCACCATTCGGAGTTTGTTGCGCGGCGGCAACGCCATAATCTCGACTAGAGAGGTTGAAATCGTACACAGAACCCGGGTTGGCATCGAATGCTACCAATGCGTGGTAGTCTTGATTCACACCAGCAACGGACTTTTCGCGGAAATCTGCTGCTATCCACATCGAGCCTGTGGGAACAAAGGTAAGTAAAGGCATATTGGTGTTGGCCATTGTGCCAACTTCCAATTGTAGGTTAGTTACAACGCCATCGCTCGGGGCAAGGACTGTCGTATTGGTTAGATCGAGTTGTGCTTTCTCGATGCCATTTTTTGCAATTCTTACCGCTGTGCTTTGACCCTTTTTGTCGCCGAGCTGTGCTTCAATTACTTTTAAATTTTGTTGTTCTGCTTTGAGGGTTGCCTGTGATACTTGGTTTTGTGCGTAAGCGTTGTCTAAGTTGGATTGGGAAATTACTTTTTGTTTCAACAGCTTTTGTAGACGTGAATACTCACTGTGTGCATTGTTGTAAGTTGCTTGAGCGCGTGCAATGTTTGCAAGCGCAGCTTCACGTTGTGAATACAGTGTTGCCTCTTTTTCGTAGGCAGATTGCAGAGAGAGTTCGGCTTGTTCTAGCGCGATCTTGTATTTGCGGTTGTCAATTTTGAATAGCATATCGCCTTTGTGCACCGCTTGGTTATTTCCAATAACTACATCAACCACTTTGCCAGACACTTCTGGAGCGACTTGTACTACATAGCCTTGTACGCGACCCTCGGTGGTGAGTGGTGCATGACGGTCAGCGATGATGATATAGAAAAATAGAACTACGAACAGGACAATAAGTGTTCGCATCCAGTGTTTAAATTTATGATCTGCCGTCATTGGATATTCCCGATTTTTAGCGTTATTGAGCAAAAAAGACAACGAATTATAGAGAAGCTGATCACAATTTAGTAGACTGATTACAACATCATATATGACCTAAAAGTAGGACAATGAACGTAAGTCTTGATGATCTTCATCTATTTAACCAAACCGTAGTGCATGGGGGCATCAGTGCTGCGGCAGAAGCGAACCAGCTGCAGCGTTCTAAAATAAGTCGACGTTTGCAGGAACTGGAGAAAGCGTTGGGTTGCCAATTGTTGATTCGAACGACACGGACGATTGAGCTTACCGAGCACGGGAAGCGTTTGTTTGAGTTGGTAGGGCAACCCATAGAGCACATCCAGCAAGGTTTGAATGTGATGCAAGAGTATCAACAAGAGTTGGCCGGTAAAGTGCGTGTCGCCATTCCCTCTGCCCTAATGAGTTCTCCTGCGTTCAACTGGATCATCAATGAGTACACTACCCGGTACCCAGAGATGTCGGTAGAGATAGAGAACCACCAAGAGAGTGTGGATCTTAAGCGTCAAGCGTTCGATCTCCAGCTCCTCCCAAGTGTTGCCAAAATCTCGGATGACAGCTATGTACAATTCAGCTTGTTGCCTTATCGCAGCCATTTTGTTGCTTCTAAGGCTTACCTCGATGCACATTCGCCGTTAAAAAGCTTGGATGATCTGAGACATCATCGCTTATTGACTAACCGATACAACGCGGGGCTATTGGATCCAGACTTAAACGTAGCGGTAAGGTCGGACGATTTAAATTTACTGCGTTTAATGGCCGTTGCCGGAAATGGCATTGCATTCATTCCGCAAGTGCATTCCAAGCCTGCTTTGGAGGACGGGCAGCTGGTGGAGGTTCTGTCTGAGTTCACCCACCCTAAACAGCATCTGACTTTGATTTATCCATCTAACCTGTTCTTACCGAACAAGGTCAAAGCCTTAATCGAGCTGTTTCGGGAAAAATTCCAATAGCGTGAGCAGAGCATAATTTTGTGAATTTGCTCATCTGAATCATTGGCAGTTCTGATACATTCTCTTTATTCAAACACTTGAGTATACTCACGTTCAAGCCACTCATAGGAGATAAAAATGTTATCGAAAAATTCCACTGGCCTGATTGTTGTCGATGTGCAAGGTAAGTTGGCAACACTTATGCATGAAAGCGAAGCACTGATTGAAAGTACCACCAAATTAATCAAAGGAGCGAAAGCACTTAATTTACCTATCCTATGGTTAGAACAAAACCCACAAGGTTTAGGGCCAACGGTTGAACCGATTCGTCAAGTGTTAGCGAAAGACCATCTACCGATCGCCAAACACACGTTCGATGGTTGCAAGGAGCCGACTTTCAAACTTGCGGTGGAAAACGCCAAGGTAGACACTTGGTTAGTTTGTGGTATCGAAGCGCATATCTGCGTCTTTCAAACGGCAGTATCTCTTCGTCAAATGGGCTATCGAGTGGAACTGGTGACCGATTGTATTTCTTCTCGAACGCCAGCCAATAAAGCCTTAGCGCTGGCGAAACTGACGGCGAATGGTGTTGGTCTGACAGGCACCGAGATGTGTTTGTATGAAATGGTTGAAGATTGCCGAGCACCAGAGTTTAGAGACATCTTGGGATTGATTAAATAACTGATAACCCGCGCTGTCTTCATGCTATAAGAAAAGAGTGAGCTTACTCAAACTCTCGCTGGTATCGTGGCAGCATAGATTCGTTACCTAGTAATCCACCTTGATGGATGTAAATGAGAGTCTTGTCTTTATTTTCTGCCAGCCAAGGTTGTAAGCATTGCCACATGTAGGGATCATAAAGTAGATCAAATTCGAGGTTGGTTTGATCACAGAGTGCATTCCACGTTTCGTAATCGCTTTGGTATAAACGTCCAAAATGATGCTTATCGCGCACCGAGAGAATAGTCGGGTGGTTTTCGGTTTCGAGTGTGTTGAATTGCTCAATCAGGTAATCGGCATTGCCCACACATGCGCAGGTGATGACTTCGATTCCGTGTGGCTTTAGGTGTTTACTCAAATAAAGTGCGGTTGTCCCTGTTCCCGATGGCAAAGCCACAACAAACTGCTTTTTGCCTTCAAGGCGCGTCCAATCTAGCAGCTCTCGGGCCAATTGTTTAACACCGGCTTCGGCAATCCTTGCTTTTCCGCCTTCTGGGACAACCAGAGTTGTATCGTCTAAGCCACGCACTTGTTCAATGTATTCAGTGGGATGAAGAGGGGACTCGATATCTTGCATTGCCGTGATGTTCATCCCTAAGTCCAGCGCGCCTCGGTAGTTGCCGATCGGGGTGTCTTTAAGCCAAGATGGGATATGTTGAACGTAAAACTCAAATTTCCAGCCTTTGATTTGCGCCAGAGCGGAAAGGGAGTACATCGCATTGGATTGAGCAGAGCCATAGCTGATCAGGGTTTTGATTGCGCTATTTTGCGATTCCATCAACGCCATAAACTTACGCGCTTTGTTCCCGGAGAAGTGAGAATGCAGCATGTCATCACGTTTAAGAAAAAAGGTGTGACCGTTAAAACTGTGCTGAGTAATTGGGCTTTCGGAGAATTTCATGCGACTACTGACGTGTGCAATCACGCGACCTTGTCGTTAAAAGGGCGCGTAGTGTAACGCTAATAAACCCAGATAAAAAGTCCATATAACATTCTACTTTTCGATTAGATGCCCACCTTTTTTAAGAACCTCTTTATTTATTCTCTTCCTAACAGTTTTTCTCTGTGAGCACTTTAATGTTCCTCGCCTTTTAAAATTAAGACACGTACACTACGCGGCTTATTTTCGGTGATTTAGAAGGCTTGGTTTTGCAGACTCTGGAACAATTAAAAACAGGACAATTAATTGGAATCAAAAAATTAAAGTTGGCGGAAGGGCTTACGGAGTTTCCGATGGAAATTCTAGATCTTGCCCAAACGCTAGAAGTGTTGGATTTATCCGGCAACGCACTGTCAGATTTGCCACCAGAGTTGGAACAACTGACCAAGCTAAAAATTATCTTTGCTTCAAATAATCAGTTTACTCATTTGCCAGAGGTATTAGGTAAGCTCCCAAACCTTGAAATGATCGGATTTAAAACCAATAAGATCAACCTTGTAAGTGAAATTTCGCTACCACGCCAATTGCGTTGGCTAATCCTAACGGATAACGAGATTGAAGAGCTTCCAAGCAGCCTGGGTGAAAGGCCACGCTTAAGAAAGCTGGCTCTAGCAGGTAACCGCATCAAACAGCTGCCAGATAGCATGAAGAACTTAGTCAATTTGGAATTGATTCGTCTGTCTGCTAACCAACTTGAGCAATTCCCTGATGTGTTGATGACGCTGCCGAAGTTGGCGTGGTTTGCTTTCGCTGGCAACCCATTTTGCAAGCATCCTTCTTCGCTAGATAGCGTGCCTAAAGTGACGACCGGCAGTTATTCGCTTAACCATGTTTTAGGCCAAGGTGCGAGTGGTGTGATTTCACATGCCAATTGGATCGATGCGCAACATGACTTCCCAAATGAAGTTGCGGTAAAGGTGTTTAAGGGTGAGGTGACCAGTGATGGCTTTCCTCATGACGAGCTCGAAGCGTGTTTGCAAGCTGGGCATCATCATAATCTAGTTAAATCCATCGCACGAGTGGATGAAGGTAAAGAACTTGCTTTGGTAATGGAGCTGATCCCAGATCAATACTACAACTTGGGTTTACCACCAACGTTGGAAACTTGTACCAGGGATACGTTTCCACAAGGGTTTACCCTAACGATTGAGCAGGTGAGGTCAATCGTTGGGCAGATGGTAGACGTGTTTCGCCACCTGCATGACAACAAGGTGTGCCATGGTGATTTGTATGCGCACAATACTTTGGTGAATGAACAAGGTAAGATGATCTTCGGTGATTTTGGTGCGGCGAGTATTTACGGCTATTTAACCGAAGAGCAGCAAGCGGCGATCAGAACCATTGAAACGAGGGCGTTGAAGCATTTCATTGAAGATGTGTGTTCTGTTTGTGATGCTTCGAAAGCTGCATTGGAAGCGATGAATCTATTAGCAGCGTCATAGAGCACTACTCCAGATGTTCTGAGGCCAGATTTATTACTGCGTCGCATCCCCCTTCTGGGTGCGTGCTAATCTGAAATTGCCAGCCATAACGCTGGCATAAATCGTCCACAATCATCAAGCCTAACCCGTGTCCTTCTGAATTTGGGATCGTGGAGAAGCCTTCGCCTTGATCACGTACCGAGATGGTGTGTTCATCCATACTGATATAAATAGCGCCCGACGCTGTAGCTGCGATACCGTTGCGAATAAGGTTACCGAGAATAATAGTGAGTACTTCATAGGTTGCTTTGGTGTTGGGGGTGCCATTTACGCTCATTATTAATGCCAGTGACTTTTCATCAGCTTGTGCTTGGCTATAAGAAATAATCCTAGCGAGTTCCCCCTCAGAGATGTTTCTGACGGGAGAGTCATCCTTATTACGCTCGTAGCGGACTAAGCCAAGCAGGGCGTCCACCATGGACGACATCTGTTGTGTTGCATCTTGAATTCGCTTTACTTGGCGTGTTTGGAAGTCTGTATTTGTGCTTCTTGCTAACAAGCTGCTTGAGCCTTTCATTACGGTCAGCGGTGTACGAAGTTCGTGACTTGCGTATCGTGCAAAGGCTTGTTCGCGTTTGATGACTTGGGTAATTTTACGGCGGTACTCGTTGAGTTCTTCAGCCAAAGCCTGAAATTCTTTGGCTGAACTATTTGGTAAACTGAAGGTTTGAGTCGGATCGCCTTGGTGTTGGTCTAGCTGGGTTTTGAGGGTATTAACTGGCTCAATTAACCGTTGAGATAGGCGTAGCAATAGGTCACCAAATAAGAACATCAAAGCGGCGACAATCGAAAGAACTAAACCCACAGCGAGAACGAATTCTTCAGAGGTGATTTCAATTTCATCAATGAGGGAAATAAGAATGATAGGATGTTCGCCGTCCTGGTTAGTGTAAGAGCTCTTATAAATCATGCGTGAATCGGGCTCGTGGCCAATTTCATTAAGAAAGCTTTTTCTACCTATCAGATATTGGCGATATTCCTGCGGAACTAAATCGATATCATTGTATGCTGTTGTCAGTAAATCCAGTTTGATAGTGTTTTGATTAGGATGAGATTGAAAATAAACAATGGCCTCTTTTTTGTCGATCATAATACGGCGTTCGCCTACACGATCCTCTGCCCAGAGTAATGCCCCACTGACGAGTAAAAAGCAAAATAGACCAATAACGACGGACACCAGAGTGAAGAATAGCGCCAAACGTCCAGTCATACTCTGAGTGCTGTTTAACAATCGGTGAATCATGCCTCGGTCTCCAAGCGGAAGCCGATTTTAGGAACCGTGATGAGAATCTGCTGTTTGAAGGGTTTATCAAGTTGGTTACGAAGTTGGTATATGTGGCTGCGAAGCACGTCGTTATTGGGTTCGTTTTCTTGCCAAAGTTTAAATCCGATGTCCTCGCGCGTTACAACGTTGGGTGCGCTTTTGACCAGCATTTCTAGAATGGTATAAGTGGTTGGATTCAGTGCTAGTAGCTTACCTTGGCGATAGGCACGGCGGGTTTTTTGGTCGACAGACACCTCACCGAATTGCAATTTACAACAAGCGACCGTACCACGGTAACGGCGGATCAACGCTGTCATGCGGGCTTCGAGAATATCCAAATCGAACGGCTTTGTCAGGTAATCGTCGGCGCCATGCTGAAAACCTTTAAGCATATCGTCTCGGCTATCGAGTGCGGTGAGCATAAGTACAGGCGTGTTATTGCCAGCGTCGCGAAGCTTATTACACAAGGCTAAGCCATTCATGCGTGGCAGCATAAGATCGAGCAAGATGATGTCGAAGGCGTTTTCCATCGCTAGTTTTAAGCCTAGTTCACCATTATCCGCGTAATCGAGTTCCATACCTGCATACTCAAAGTAATCGAATAGCATGCCTGCAATTTCTCGATTATCTTCAACCAAAAGTACGCGTTTCATGTATTTTACTCCTACTGGACAGGTTTCCGAAATTAGCGTGTTTTCTTAACCGAACATTATGCACTAAGGGCGTGAAAAAGATGTCAACGGCAACGATTTCACTATGCAACCTTTAGATGTATTGCTGCATCGAATACAAGAGAAGAGTACCATGTATTCGATATTCACTTTGCAAGTTTCTCCAAAGTGAACCAATACTCTGACCAAAGGAAGTTTTGTTTTATTTACTCAGCATAAAATGGGTGTTTAGCGAGCGCTAGTTCTTATTTGTTATTTTGATTAGCGAATAACTGCATTGGAATCAGGGATATGATGAAAAATAATTGTGATAAAGATCATGGTTTAGGTAATCTATTACTCAGTAAGGGGCATTTGAAAAATATGGGTCTTTTAAATAAAATTGGTTTTTTTTGTAAGGTTTATATTCTATAAATACAAAGGTTTAAGTCTTAATTTTTAGAGTTTTATTTATTGTCTCTTTCATGTGCTTAAGATATAAATCTCATCTTGAATTTCGCGATATTAATAATTTTAAGTTTTCTGTTAACTTTCTTTTACTTCTTGATATCTTCTGTTCATATATGTTGTTTAAACTCCATTAGGTTTTTGAAAATAATGACAATCTATCATCAGTTACAGAGGTGACTATGTTTAACAGTATACGTACGCGCATCGCAGTCAGTGCGGGGGGCGCAATGGCCTTCACATTATTGATCGCAATGGGTATGACAACCGATGCATTTACTGACGTGAACGAGCAAGTGAATGAGAAGGTAAAAGCGCAATTGACGGATGCGACCAGTACCGATCTGCAAAATACCGCGATACAGCAGGGTCTAGATACTGCCAACCAACTTGCTCCTGTGCTGGCTAATTTGAATCAATTGCGTTCAATTATTGAATTGAGTGGAGAAACTAACGCAAGTGCAGACCTTATTGTTAAACAGTTTACTGCCGCGCTAGAGGCGCAAAACAAAGCCGTATTTGCAGGATACATGGTTTGGCAAGATAAAACATGGCCACAACAGCTGGCGTTTAATCCAGAGGATGGCTTTAACAGCCAAGGCTACCTCGCACCTTTCTTCTCACCCAACGATCAAAATAGCTTTGATGCTGTGGCAATGGAAAGTTTCAGCAATACAGAACTTAACAGCAGTGGTGAGCGCAAAGACGATTGGCACTTGATGCCATATGAAACTGGCAAAACGTTTGTAATGGAACCGTACTTTTATACGGTTAGAGGCAAACAAGAGCTGATCACTACGATCAGTCAACCGATCAAACAGGATGGTAAAATCATCGGTTCACTTGGTTTTGATTTGTCTCTTTACGAGTTGCAAAGCCAGAGTGAGCAATCCGCTCGTAACTTGTTTGATGGTGAAGGCAAAATTCTTATCACGTCTTGGAAAGGTATCACGTTGGCGAACAGCAGTGCTGAGGAAATGGTGGGCAAGAAGGTTTCTTCCGAACTAGCGGCTGAGTGGTCAAACATTCAGTCGATTGCTAAGCGTGACGGAGCTGGCCTTATTGCTTTTGGTGGTGATGAGTATGCGATCACTTCTATCGATACCAGTGATGCGCCATGGGTAGTCATGGTGTCGGTTCCCAGTAGTCACCTCACAAAAAGCGTCGACGAATACCAGCAATGGAGTGATGGCCAGAGTTCAGAGGCGCTTAAAAAAGGTGTCTGGGCGGGGATCATCGCTGTTCTTTTAGGTATCGCAGCAATGACCTTTATTGCTAACTCCCTTGGTAAAGTGTTGAACAACTTAGTTGAACGTTTTAAAGATGCAGCACAAGGTGAAGGGGACCTGACTTACCGTATAGAGGTGAAAGGCAAAGATGAAACCGCGCAATTAGCGCATTGGTTCAATACCTTCTCGTCTCGTATGCAAGAAATGTTGTTGACCGTAATGACAACGGCAGATCAAGTGGATAAGAACGCAACAGAAGGCCAAACACGCTCCGCGGCTTGTCGTGACCAATTGAACAATCAGATCAATGAAGTTAATTCATTGGCTACCGCTATCAATGAAATGAGTGCAACCGCGCAAGAAGTTGCGAACTCGGCTGTTCAAGCTGCTGCGGCCGCAAGCCAAGTACAAAGCAATAGCCTGAATGGCATGACTCGTATGGATAACGCTGCGACTGCGGTGGATAGCTTGGCTGTTCAAGTGAATGATGCGCAGCAACAAACGAAGAACTTGGTTGACTCCAGTACGGCAATTCAGGGTATTTTGAGCGAAATTGGTGGCATTGCTGAGCAAACGAACTTGCTAGCGCTAAATGCAGCGATTGAAGCGGCGCGAGCTGGTGAAGCGGGTCGAGGTTTTGCGGTCGTTGCGGATGAAGTTCGTAATCTTGCAAACCGTACGCAAGGATCAACGGAAGAGATCCGTGCAATGTTGGCTCGATTAGAGCAAGAGACACAATCGATCGTTGTGCTGATGCAACAGAGCCAAAAACAAGCGGTTGACACCAAGGGAGAGACTCAAGCCGCGCATCTAGCGTTGTCTGAAATCAACCAAGCAATCGAAGTCATCAACGACATGAACAACCAAATTGCCTCGGCAGCAGAAGAGCAAAGCTCAGTATCGGAAGAGATAAACCGTAATGTGGTCATCATCAACGATACGGCGGTAGAAGTGATGGACACTATGACATCGTCGGTAGAGATCAGTAATGAGCTCACTGTAAAGGCGGGCGATCTGCATGGTGAATTGAGTAAGTTCAAGTTATCTTAATCTGATAATACGCATGCTAATAACAAAGCCGAGTGCGTCATGTACTCGGTTTTTTCGTTTCTGTCGTTTTCAATTATTTAAGTTGGCCTTAATAAATTTCCCACAAGCGTGCTCAGTGTGAATGTTACCTTGTTGCAAGGTCGGGGTTTTCTATCTATTTAATTGAAAGTAATCGTAGCGAACCGGGGTCTTTGTACTCTGATAAGAAGATACATCAAGAGAGTTATAATGATAGAGATTGAGAAAATCACTCCGAATATCGGTGCTTGTATCCACGGCGTGGATTTATCAACCTGTAAAACAGAAGATCTGAAAAAGGTGTATCAAGCCCTCATCGATCATCAAGTTGTCTTTTTTGACAATCAAAGAATATCGCCTGACCAGCAATTAAACTTGGCTAAGTTCTTTGGTGAGTTAGAACCAGCCCATCCATTCTTTCCTAGAGTGGAATCCACACCTCAAGTCAGTATTATCGAAACAACTAAAGGCAATGCCCCCCTCGAGAGTTACTGGCATACCGATTTAACTTGGAGAGAGAATCCATCAAAAGGGGCGATATTACACGCTAAACACGTTCCAGATGCTGGTGGAGATACGATTTGGGTTTCTATGACCTCGGTATTCGACGCTCTTGATGACGCTATCAAAATGAAGCTCAGAAACTTATCTGCAACCCATTCTCTTACTGCCTTTGAAGATGTCGATGAAGAAGTTATCGAGCTTGATTGGCATCACAGGTTGCGTGAAGTTTCTCATCAACAGCGACCTGTCATACACCCTGTTGTGAAAGTGCATCCAGAAACTGGCAAAGAAACCTTGTTTATTAATGAGCAATTCACACGTTGTATCAATGAGATGAGGCATGCTGAAGGAAGTCGGTTGTTAAAAGAATTGTTTGCTGTTGCACGTCAGCCAGAACACCAAGTTCGGTTTAAGTGGCAGAAGGGCTCTTTAGCTATTTGGGATAATCGGACGACTCAACATTACGCCGTTATTGACTATGGCGACCAGCCAAGGAAGATGCATCGCGTCACCTTTGTTTAGTTCACAAACTTCCCGTCTGGTTTTTAAGGTGCCAAGCTCGACAGTGTCTTGAGTCAGGAATGTGGAAGTTATTTAGATATAGGTGCAGATATAGATACAGGCAAAGGTATATAAGGAGTTATAAGCTGGTCTGGCATTCAGACCAGCTTATTGTTGGGTTAATTACTCAACACGAGCAGTTAATTGGTAATTTTTAAAGTTAAAATACCCTCTTACTAAGATTAGGTAAACGCCAGCTTCCGGGTTGGTGAAGCTGCATTGCTCTTTGTTTTCATAGGTCTTCGACTGACACTGCGCTTCAATTGAAGTGGGTTTTTCACCAAAGCTAACGAACAAGTCCGCATCGTTATCACTTTGGTAATCTGAGCGCTCTAAATCGATGACAAGCTTACTCTTGCCCGAAGGGACTGATACGGAATAGTAATAATCTTGCCCCTTATACCCCTGTAACCCTTCAAGTGGTATTCCAAGTTCCAGTTCAGTAACTTCTGGTGGTAGTGCACATATTGCATTGACACCAACGCTATAAAACGCATCAATAACATCCTTTTGTTCAAGCTTTAAGTCCTTGGCTGCACGTTTTACACCGCAAGCGGCATGGTTAAACGTCGATTGTTCATGCCAGTAAAGCTGATTGGCTAGAGCAAAAGCCTGAAACGCATCTTTGATGTCCCACTGGTTTCGAGTGACCAATAGGTAGAATGCTTTGTTAAAAATGCCACTGCTCAAATGAACATTCATTTCATCATGGTAATCACGAAAGTGTCCAATAGAGCGACCATCCCTCTCAGGCTGATCAAAGTAGCGTAACCCGCCTTCACCCTTTGAAATATCTGCTCCAACAATCCAGTCAACAGAGCCCTTCATATAAAACTCTGCAGCCTCGCCTGCAATGTCAGAGAATGCTTCGTTGATCCCCCCAGACTGCTTATGGTATTCAAGGTTAGAGTTCTGTTCTGTAAAGCCATGGCTGATTTCGTGGGTACTAACATTGATGTCGACAAGAGGGTAAAATGTGGTGTTACCGTCCCCAAAGGTCATGGCCTCTCCATCCCAAAACGCGTTTTCAAATTTATAACCGAAATGGACACGCATTTTGAGCTTAAAGGTCAATGGAGCGGTATTGAGCCAATCTTGATACAAACGGTATACCACATTCCCAAAATAATGAGCATCATTGAGCGCAGAATAAGCGCCGTTTACGAAGCGTCGATCATTGGTATTTGTCTCGTCATCACAAAGATAAGAGTATGGCTTTTGTTCCTTTTCTAAATTCCAGCTGTAGCGCATATCAACGGTCATTACCTTGTCATTATCAAGGTAACAGCGGTTGCCTTCTTTAGTAATACTTAGATGATCGAAGTCTGTACCATAACGATAAGATTGTGTTTTCTCATTGCCACCAATACCATTACCGAGAGCCGGGGCCATAGCATGGTGCATACCTTCCCATTCCCGTATTAAGGTGCCAGTTTTAGCATCAATAACCAAGAATGGTCGGCTTATTGAATTGTTTTCAACTTTAATAAAATTTAATTCGTAAACGTACTTAGCTTGTTGGTGTGTATCAAGTTCGATGAGTCGCTTAAGCTTTATTGAGTTTTGTTGTTCTTGACTTAGATTTCGACGAGTTATCACAAGATCTTTAATAGCATCTGGCTCAATAAGAGAGGTTTCTTCAGAAAGGTCTTGAGCTAGGCCTTTGACGACTAAGCCATGTGCTTCTAAGAAGCGGTTTGGCATTTGAGGGTCGACATGGATCGTCACAATAGCTGATTTGATGTCGGTATTATTATACCGTTGGCTAAACTTTTTTTTCGTTGTGCCATCAGGGAGTTCTTGTGTTAGCTCTAAATTTAACTCACTGGACGGTTCAAGAGATAATAAACTTTTTAGCTGCGAAATTTCACCAGTTTCAATATTTATTTCATCTAAGTCAATTATTTCAGCCGAGAAAGATGTCGATGGAGAGAGATAGGCGATGCCAAATAAAGCGTTGGTAAGAATAGTAAGTTTTTTCATAATTCAACCTTATTAGTGGGTGAATTCACACTATAGGAAATTACAAATCAGCTGCAATTAAATGTTGCAGAGATGTAAATTGTCAGTATTTTAATGTTTTGTCTTTTTATTCAGGGCTGAAAGTGAAATATAGAAGAAAAGTAAAGAATATAGCTGGGAGTAACTGCTGTTGAGTTTTGTAACACATATCTATCTGTTTTGTTTGAATATAAAATGTTGCAATAAAGTTGTATCTTTGTGACGTTTGTCTGTTTGTGAATCTATATGGCTACTAAAAAATGGAAGTTATCAGCATATGTTTTTATTTTTCATTATGTCAATTAAGTGGTGGGTGTGACTTGTATTTACTTTGATAAAGATAGTTGGTTAATTATCAGTAATTTGTGGTTAGGGGTATAAATTGAAAGATTTATTCAGGAGTAATGAGTCATTGATTCTTACTTTAATAAAGTGATCAATAAAAATAACTTTTTGGCTGTTGTTAATTAAGACTGAGTTTTGAATAATATATAAACGTTTTGGTATGCCTTCTATTCTTATGGTAGGGAAAGTTCTATTTCTTAGTGAACTATTGGATAACGTAGGGGTCAAGTGGTCGGGGAAAGTCTGTTCCGAAACTTTGTTAGTTTTTTCTTTGAGGAGCTCTAGCTAAAATTGTGTTGTTGGTTTAGTTGGAGTTTCTCCTGGCTAAAAAGGCGCCCGATTTAGATCAGGAGCCATTTTAGGTGCTTTGAACCAGAGGGAAGCGATTCTGTGCGGCCTATTCGGTCTTTCTGCCAACAAAGGTGAAAAGAGAGCTTGTAAAGTTGAAGTTATCAGGTCTGTTGCGATTGATTGCACTCGAGTCGTCAAAGATTCAAAGTCGTTCAGTAATTTCTGGTCATTAGACCGAGAATGGAAGCGCTATTTTCATCAAAGTGCAAAGTGACCGACTTTGTTTCCCCTTGAGCGAATTTACCACCTTGCTCTATTGAAGAAGGAGACAAGTACTCTTGCCCGCCAAAGTACGCTTTGATTTGAGATGGCTTGAGCTCAATACCACCACCAGAGTTATTGGTGACAACGGCTTGAATCATACTTTTGCCTGAGGGACTGCGAAAGATGTCGTAGCTCTCTATCACAAAGTAACTGTAGGATGGCATATCACTGCTGTGCTCTGGTTCTGGTACAAATGTTGAGCCAGAAACGTTTCTTTCGAACTGCATGGTGTCCTGTGATTGAGAAATGCTCTCTTGGATATCACCGAGCTTATTTTTTATGTTGTTGATGTGACCGTTGTTTTTTGCACTCACATTCGAGGAAAAGGCACATAACAATATTAACGCGGCGACATAGTTTTTATTTAACATATCTATACTTCCTGTGTGGATCGTTCTAGAACACAAAATAATTTTGATTCACATCAATTGTGTCAATATTTTGTGAATTCGGGATTGTCGCTCTACTATCGTTTGTATGATATTGATATTAAAAGCTTGTTTATGTCCCATTTGATTATAGAAAGGGCTACTCTGATGATCCAGCCGGATGCCTTCAAAGCGTTTTGCTTATAATGTGTTCGGGAATAGCGAGGAATATTCTTATGCTCAGACAAAACAAAAGGGCTCCAGAGGTAAATCTGGAGCCCTTTTAGTATTAAGGTTCGATTGAGTTTACCGGCGTTTTGGTTTGCGTTGACCTGCGGGTTTGCCTTGCCCCTGTGGACGACCTTGACCTTGTGAGCCAGCGCCGTTTGAGCGGTTCTGGCTTCCACGACCTTGACCGTTTTGGCCGCCTTGTGCTTTACCTGAACCGTTGCGGCTGCCAGATGGTTTGCCATCACGTGAGCCGCCTTCAGAGCGTTTATTCAAGTGGCCACCGAAGCCCGGCTGGTTCTTGGTGTGTTTGGTTGCAAAGCGGTTTGCGCCATGGCGACCAGACTTACGACGTTGCGCCGGTGTCTGCGCATCAATGTCTTCTGCTGGCACCAGACAGTTTGGTTTATCACCAATCAAATGCTTTTTACCCATGCTAATGAGGGCTTCACGAATCATTGGCCAGTTTGCAGGGTCATGGTAGCGAAGTAGGCCTTTATGCAGGCGACGTTGACGTTCACCTTTTGCTACTGGGATATCTTCACGTTGTTTGTACTTCACGCGTTTCAGAGGGTTGGTCTCTGAGTAGTACATTGACGTTGCGTTACACATTGGTGACGGGTAGAAGTTCTGCACTTGGTCACACTCGAAGTTGTTCTTTTTCAACCACAGTGCCAAGTTCAGCATGTCTTCGTCTTCGGTACCTGGGTGCGCCGAGATGAAATAGGGGATCAGGTATTGTTTTTTACCTGCTTCGGCGCTGTATTTCTCGAACATCTCTTTAAAGCGGTCGTAAGTACCCATACCCGGCTTCATCATCAGATTCAGTGGGCCTTTTTCTGTGTGCTCAGGTGCAATCTTTAGGTAGCCGCCTACGTGGTGCGTTACAAGTTCTTTCACATACTCCGGTGATTCTATCGCAAGGTCGTAACGCACGCCGGATGCGATCATGACTTTCTTCACGCCTTCTACTTTACGCGCGGCACGATATAGGTCGATGGTGTGCTTGTGGTCGGTATTTAGCTTGTTACAGATGCCAGGGAATACACACGATGGGCGACGACAGTTTGCTTCTGCTTTTGGATCGCTACAGCCAAGACGGTACATGTTTGCTGTTGGGCCGCCCAGGTCAGAAATCGTACCGGTAAAGCCAGGCACTTTGTCGCGGATCTCTTCCAACTCATTGATGATGGATTCTTGTGAACGGTTTTGAATGATCCGACCTTCGTGCTCGGTAATCGAACAGAAAGAACAGCCACCAAAACAGCCACGCATGATGTTAACCGAAGTCTTGATCATGTCGTAAGCAGGGATCTTTGCCTTGCCGTACATAGGATGTGGGACGCGCGCGTACGATAGGCCAAATACGTAATCCATCTCTTCTGTGGTTAGAGGGATTGGTGCTTGGTTTACCCAAAGTTCACGGTCACCATGACGCTGCAGCAGAGCACGACCTGAGTACGGGTTGGTTTCTAAGTGCAGTATACGGCTGGCATGTGCATAAAGAATGCGGTCATTGTGCAGTTTTTCGAAGGCTGGCAGGCGTACCGCTGTGTTCGCTGCATCATGACGTGATGGGCGAATCGTGATTGGCTGTGCAACAGGCTCTTCTTTTTTGGTATCGCACTCGGTTTCCACTTCGTAAGGGTTTTTCGGTACAAAAGCTTCCTTACGAGGCTTCTCAATACGAGAAGAGTCAATAACGGTGTAACTTTCTGGCGCTGCGGGTAGGTTAACCGCAGTACCGCGAATATTGATCATGGTCGAAATGTCTTCACCATCAGCAAGACGGTGCGCGACTTCTACTAGGGCTCGCTCAGCGTTACCAAACAGAAGAATGTCCGCTTTTGCATCGAATAGAACAGAGCGACGAACTTTATCAGACCAATAATCATAGTGGGCGACACGACGCAAACTTGCTTCGATGCCGCCAAGGACAATAGGCGTGCCTTTGTAAGCTTCACGACAGCGTTGTGAGTACACCAAGGTGGCACGATCAGGGCGTTTGCCGCCTTCGTTGTTTGGTGTGTAAGCGTCATCGTGACGAAGTTTTCTGTCCGCTGTGTAACGGTTGATCATCGAGTCCATGTTACCCGCGGTGATCCCGAAGAACAGATTTGGTTGACCAAGCTGCATGAAGGCATCTTTGTTGTTCCATTCTGGCTGAGCAATGATACCGACACGGAAGCCTTGCGCTTCTAACAAACGACCAATGATAGCCATACCAAAGCTCGGGTGGTCTACATAAGCGTCACCCGTGACAATGATGATGTCACAACTATCCCATCCTAGGGCATCCATTTCTTTGCGGCTGGTCGGCAAGAAAGGTGCCGTACCAAAACACTCCGCCCAGTATTTTTTGTACTCGTGAATAGGAGTAATGTCGTTGGTCATATTTTGTTCTCTGTTCCAGGGAGCGCGAATTATAGCGATTTGATGATCAGGTATCTATACCCAAGTCCCCATATCAAGCCTTGTTGAGTAAGTTTTATTATTAGATGAAAATGACTCGCAATTAGGTTGGTGGTTTTCAGTGTTTTATGTCCTTCAAACCCTTATGGTTATTGGTTTTGCTTGGATTAAAACACCATGCTTAGTTGATGCTGCAATTATTCAGCGTAATTTTTGTGACTTGGTGAGGTGAGCGCTATTGTCGTTTCTGCGCTTGGGAGCAAGTCAATTTAAATTTGACGCGTGTGATGAAAACTATTTTTTGGTCGTCAGCACAAAAAGACATTTGGAGTGCTTGGTGAACCAAGTGATGAACATTCTTTAGCGGTCGAATAGCGATGTTGGTTTCGGTGGTTTGGTGCTAGGCGATTTGCTATTATCGCCACCCCAAAATGACTTTTGAGTTTGCATTTAACATGATTCAACAACTGCTGTTAACTTTTCCTCCAATGCTGTTTGGCGCACAAGCGCTGTTGACCTTGGTTTTAATTAAGGGCGATATCTGTCCGGGTCAACGTGGTCGTCTGCACAAGATGTTGCCATCAATTGGTACACTCTGGTTGGCAGTGGCTTCTTTACGTATTGAAGCTTTTTTGACCGTGTTCGCGATATTTTATTTTTTCTCGCAAGTGCAAACCAAAAAGACGCGTGAAAAGGGGCCGTTATGGGCACTGCATTTGGCGAATGGTTTGGCGTTTGTCTACGTGACTATCCAAGTATTCGAGCAACCGCATTGGGCGTCTTCAGCTGTAACGGCACTAATGGTCCTCTTTTTGGGGGCGGTTTTTGCTCATTTGCTTCTTGTTATCGCACGTAGCCGTCTGCAAGCTTTCCATCGTATTTTACCTGTGACTGGCGTGGTATCGGGTATGTTATTGGTTGTGATGATGTTGTTCTCGGCTTATCAATTGGATGAAGCAGCACTCAATTCGGTCACGCAACCTATCTTAGCGTCTCTGGCGATGCTCATTACGGCGATTGTGGTTTGGTGCTGGCACATTTTTACTCATCAAGCGCCGAACAAAGTTCAGCTCGCAACGGCGCTGTTTTTTGCTCTTGCTTCAATGGTCAGCCTTCAAAGTCTGCTTGGCGCATAGGCCGAAGGACACAATAGCGGTCAGAACTTTTCTGGTAGGTTAAGGATTAGACCAAGCTCACTTTCAAATCATTCGATTAAGTCTAAGCTTTAGGTATCGCCTTTATTCTTGGGAGCACGCCAAGATACGTGAGTTCAACACTATTGGGGGCGAACACCTTGTTTTAGAGGAGTGTTGTTATGGATTTAAGTAATGTGAGAAATTGGGATAGCATTATCCTGTTAGGTATCGTTAATGAGAAGCTGCGCTTGGAGTGCGATAGCTTTGAAGAACTTGTTTCTATGTACGAGATGGACGTGGAATCGGTGGTAGGTAAGCTGGATATGCTCGGGTATCAATACGATCCACTTACGAATCAATTCAAATCTTACCAACGCTGACTACGTCGCCTTCTCCCAATCTTTAAGTCATCTTGATACCGTCAAGGTGGCTTTTACACTGTTGGCGCGCGGTTGCAAAGAAAGCTTGCAAGTAACGCTTATCCTTTTCTGATTTACGTATCGCAGCAAACAATCGACGCCATAACCCTTCATTTAAAGGTTTACTCGTGATAAGCCCTTGGCGAGAAAACTCAGATATTGCCCAATTTGGCAATGCCGCCACTCCTAGGCCTGCCGACACCATTTGAATCAACATCAAGGTATTGTCGGCTTGTTTCCATTTAGCGGGTTCAATCCCCGCAGGTTGCAAAAAGTGCTTTACGACATCTAATCTCTGTTTCTGAACAGGGTAGGTAAGCATGGTTTGGTCGGCAAGATCGATAGGCTCAATGACGTCTTTATCGGCAAGCGGATGGCTGGTTGATGTGATCAGTCTCATCTCGAAATCGAATAACGGCTCATAGTAAACTTCTGCGCGTGCTTGTATGTCTGATGTGATGACTAAATCAAGTTCTCCAGCAAGTAAGGCTGGAAGTGGTTCAAAACCAAAACCTGAGGAGAAATCGAGAGCGACGCTTGGCCAAGTGAGTTGATATTCTTTTAGGGCTGGCATTAGCCATTGGAAGCAAGAATGACACTCTATCGCCATATGTAAACGGCCGTTTACGTCTTCTTTGAGACCAGCCAGTTCGTTCTCGGCTTTAGCGAGTGTTGGCAATACTTCATCGGCGAGACGAAGCAGGATCTCTCCCTCCGAAGTGAACTTCACTGGGCGAGTTTTTCGTAAAAATAGCTGCCCACCGATACGAGATTCAAGGTCCTTAATTTGGTGTGAAAGTGCGGATTGTGTTAAGTGTAACGCAGTCGCTGTCGCGGTCAGTGACCCCGTATCTCTGAGCGAGCTCAGGGTGCGTAAGTGCTTGAGTTCTATCATTAATCCCTTTCATCCTTGTGTATCTCGGGCTCTGTTTATACCAATCGTAGTAAGTAACGCGTCATTCTAGTTGTTATAACGTTCAATCATTGCTTAAAAATTTAGCCTTATTTTAAAGCATGCTCTCTGCGCTAACTTTGCTCACTGTTTTACTCTGATTTGTCTAACTTACAGAGAAAAAATAGATATGTAAACGTCTAGACGTCCGCATTATTTAGTCTTATGCGACTGAGCTCAACATCCCAGTGCTGAATATGAACAAGATGAGAGGATATAGGCGAGTAACAAGTGCAAAAATCAGCAATAAAAATTCAGGCAATAATACTTATCGCTGAGGCTAGGTTTCTTGTTGAAATGCGTTATCGGACTGATACAAAAAAGCGAGGATACTTGTGTGTCCTCGCTTTTGTATTTAAGAATGTGACTAACTCAATCTTCTTGAGTGATGTATTACTTTGCTTTGTTACCAGCGCTGCATGTTTGTGAAGAGACCAGCTCATCCGCCATTAATTGGCCACGCGAGTTGCGGACTTTGATTCGGTACATTAAACCCATATCAATTTGTTCACGCACCGCAGGCGTATTACAGTACGTGTATATACTGGTGTTCAAGACTTGTTTTAACGGCTTCGCTCCGAGCGCGCTGTCGTTATAAATCATCATCATTTCAATCACATTTTTGTTTGAAGAAACCCGCAAGATTTTTAACGGTCCATATTCAACGGGTAAACCCGAAGAAAGAGCACCCGCGCGGTTAGAAGCCATTAACTCAAGTTGATGTTGCTTGTCATCACTTGATGAACAACCCACTAACGCACCGAGCACGAGGCAAAGACACAAAAATTTTTTCATAAATTAAAACACTTTCTTGAATGGTTTTACGATGACGTTTTCGTAAACTCCCACCGCGATGTATGGGTCGGAATTTGCCCATGATTGCGCTTCTTCCAAAGAAGCAAAATCTGCTATGACGGTCGAGCCAGTAAAGCCCGCTTCACCTGGATTATCAGAGTCAATAGCTGGCATTGGACCTGCTGTGAGTAAGCGACCTTCGTCTTGGAGTTGTTTCAAGCGCTCAATATGTTGAGGTCGAACACTCAGACGTTTTTCCAGTGAGTTTTCTACGTCCTGAGCAAAGATAACGTACCACATAGCATAGTTCCTTAATTGGTAAGGTAAAACCTTAATTTAACGCGTTTTTTGTTCTACTCACAAGTGAAAATGAAAAATTGCGACCTTCTTCCTAATTCATTATTGCTATTGATTTATTTGCCACTTGCGAATGGGGCGAGGTTTACCGTCGCTATCAATGGCAACGTAGTTGAACGTGGCGTCACAGACCATGAAACGATCTTCGATTCCGTGCTCTTTGATTGGCTTCACCCAGACTTCTAAATCGATACTCATTGAAGTGCGGCCGATCTTCGTACACTCACCGTAACAACATACAACATCACCGACTCGGACAGGCCTTTTAAAAGTGATGCCTGATACTGATACTGTTACGATTCGGCCAGAAGAGATTTCCTTGGCGAGGATACCGCCTGCTAAATCGAGCTGAGACATGATCCAGCCACCGAAAATATCACCGTTAGCATTGGTATCGGCAGGCATAGCAAGGGTACGGAGCAGCAGTTGGCCGCGAGGGGATTGAATTTCCTGACTCATTATGACATCCATTAAATCTAGCAACGCCGTCTGAGAGGGTTGAAATAAGGCAACGCCAAAAGCTCAGACAGCAAGAACAAAACAGCGACCAAAAAGGTCGCTGTGAATAATCAATACATGTGAATTATAGCAAAATTGAGTTTTTAATCATCAAGCGATACATCGGATGAGTTCCCTTTTTGCTTTTCCTGTTCTTTTGGCATGTGTTTGTATATGTATAAGCCCGTCGCAACCATGTAAGCAAGCATTGCGAATAATAGACCAAACACTTTGAAGTTCACCCAGACATCTAATGGAAACTCGTGAGCAACATAGAGATTCAAGCCTGCACAGAACGAGAAGAAAGCCACCCAAGCCCAGTTTATTTTGGCCCAAATCGCATCAGGTAGCGTTATTTCTTTACCGAGCATAGCTTTGATGGACGATTTACCCATGACGTGACTGATGGCTAAGCCAGTCGCGAAGATTGCATAGACAATGGTCACTTTCCATTTAATGAAGTTCTCGTCGTGCAGTAAGATGGTCATACTGCCGAAGATGGACACCATAGCGAAAGTGATTAACTGCATTTTTTCTATTTTTTTGTACAGTATGAACGTAACGATCAATTGAATTGCTGTAGCGACAATCAATGCGCCAGTCGCAACGTAGATATCGTACATCTTGTATAGGGCAAAAAAGATGATAAGGGGGATAAAATCAAGGATTTGCTTCATTTGGCAAACGCTACCTAGTTGTTGAGTAGCTGATAGTCTAGCGAAATCTTAGGCAATGTGAAAATATATATCCAAGCAAAACTGAATTGCTGCGCCAAACAACATAGAAAGAACTCGCTATTCCACTTTGTTGCTTTCTGTGAGCTCGGGTCACTGACGATACTTTGAGCTTAGGCTATAAAACCACGCGATTATCTAACAATCAAACGATCTCAAAGCGGCAATCTCTGATGTCACTGGAGGTTAAACGATGTTTTGGTAGCGGGTGATCAACGTTTTAACGTCTTCGAGGTAGCCTTCGCGTAACAGGCTGTCAACGGTCGCTTCAAGCTCGTTATGTGACATGGTAAAACACGTCGACTTTCCGGTCATTGAATTCAGATACTGGTGATATTCTTCTTCCGTGTAATGACCTACGCGATCGAGCAACAGTGTTTTGATGCCGTGATGAATCAAGCCATAATAGGTGTGTCTGTGAAGCATCATATTCACTCCTTATCAAGTGCCTTTCATCTAGAAGAGGAATTAAGTGTGCGTGTAATCTAATTTGTCCTAAAGAAATGCATATCAGGTGCCAACTATTCCTTCTGGATTTCAGATGAGATAGATTCAGTGCTTTTATTTAACCAGTTGCCTAAAACACAACGCAAAGCGCTCAATGTTGTAGGCTTTTCTAGTCGGCCGTCCATTAGCTTTTGAATCATGTTTAATTCATTTTCCCCAGACTCTCCTGAGAGCGCAATGATTGGGGTTTTAGGTGATAACTCTTTGATCTTTTGGCAAGCATCAAAACCATTCATTATAGGCATTTGCACGTCCATCAGAATCAAATCTACCGGGTTAGTTTTGAACGTTTCGACGGCATCCTCACCGTTTTTGGCTTGTAAGCTATTGACACCGAGTTGCTTCAAATACATTTCAACCAGCGCACGTTGTACCTCTTTGTCGTCAACGATCAGCACGGTTGGTGTGGGGTTATCCGGTTGCAAGTTGTCGATAACTCTGTGTTCGCTGTTTCGCTTGCTCTGCCTCCAGTCATTAAAGTACGGCGTTCGGAGTGTCTCGGCTTTTGGTGCATTCGGAACCACTGGGAAGTATAAATGAAACTCCGTGAACTCACCGAGTGTCGACTTGCACTCGATTCTGCCGCCAAATGAACGCATTACACGTTGGCAGTACCCTAAGCCCAAGCCGCTACCACCACTCTTTTGGTAAGAAAAAAAGTCATCAAAGATTTTATGAGAGATCGTCTCGTCGATCCCCGGTCCGGTGTCACGAAAAATCAAAATATTCTCGTAGTGGCCGGTTTTTGTACAGATCTCAATTTGACTGTCTGGATACGAGTCAAAATAATAAATAGCGTTACGAATCAAATTGAAGATGACAAAGTTAAATAAGGTCTCGTTGAGTTTTGCCACAAAATCAGATTGCTGTGGCAAACAAATCCTTTCAATTATTTTCTCATTTTCAAAACCGTAGTGACTTACTGCTTGGTCAACAGCTTTGTGAATAGAGCTCATTGCGATAGGTTCATGTTCTAGGGAACTGTCACTTACCTCTCGTAAAATAATATTGATGAGTTGGCGACCACGCTGAATCGAGGCTTGGCCATTCTCTATATCAAGTCTGAGCTGTTCTGTGGATGCCTCATTTTCAATATGCTGTTTCAATGCTTCAAACTGCAACTGAACTTGAGCAAGAGGATTACGCATCTCATGAGCAATGGAGTTGGCTAATGCACGGCTTTGTCGGATTCGTCGATCTGCTTCAATTGTACTTTGAACTCGAGTTAGTAGGGTCTGAAGCGCAGATATTTCCTCGTTCGAGAACATATGGTTGTTACTCTTATGAGGAGAAACTAATAAATGCGTAACCGATTTACCTTGTCCGAACAGGGGCATAACCAAAGCCGTGTTGTTTGAACTCATTTTGTCGTAGAGCGCCTTTAAAGAGCGCTTTGAGGATACTTTATACTCGAGCTCTTCAGAAAGTTCATCAAACACCAACACCGATCGCTTCGATGAAAGGTATTCTTCATAAAATGTTTCATCGTAGTTGCTGGCTACAAGCTTAAGTTTGTCATTTGGAATTTGCAGTAGCTGACCCAGACGACGCATAGCATCATCGATAGATACTTTGAAATCCTCTTCTAATACCAATATTTTTTGTACAGGTGTTTTTTTACTACCATAAATTAAAAGTGCAGCGTAGACCCCGACTTGTTTGTATAGCATATGCCACGTCACGCCAATTAAGGCACATATAGGGGCGGCTGCCAACCATTGAACATTGTCAGGCATTGGGATAAATATTACCCCAAGAGGGATCGCAATCATCATGCAGGTGAAAAATACGCATGATGTTAGATAAATAAGGTATTTAGCACTGTAAAACCTGGATGTTAGCAATGCGTAACCCATAAATAACATTTCGCTGATTGACAATGCCGGAGGGAGCCAAGTAAGGGAAAAGTCTTTTAGGAAGTATGTCACGCCTATGTGTAAGACCACAGTGGATAGCATGTATACGAGTATTCCAGCTATCATGTAACTAGTTTTGGCTAAAACAAGACGGTTACTATACTTGCGCATGCTAATTAGATTACTCAGATAGAGCATCATTAAGCATAACATAGTGAAGAAAAAGTATGGTGTTTGACTGCCAAATTCAATTGTGAATTGACTGGGACCAATTATGTCGATACTTTCTACAGTTAGTCTCGGTGTTATGTTTACATATAAAGAGTATAAAACAGCAAAGATGATGAGACATCTTTGCCATAAATATATCCGACTTTTCCTCTGTTCTGCAGACAGTTGACATGAAAAGTAATAAGCGAAACAGAAGGCTAATGATGTAGCTATGTTGGCTACCCTTGCCATGATTACACCTACATGACTACCTAAATCTGGCAAGAAATTTGTGTGGAAGTAAGCATTACTAAGAATCCAGCCAATAATACATGTAGAATAAGCTATGTATGAAGAATGGTAGGTGCCTAATATCCTTCCAACATTGTGCTTTAAATGTATACAGTAATAGGCAAGCCAAACTGAAACAAATAGAACTATCAATAATAATGCCGCTGCTTTTGGGTACAATATCACATCAACTATTATTTCAGACATTTGTACCTCTTCTTACCCACTTATCTTCTTTTTTGTTATTAACCAAATTGATGTAGTCATAAAAAGATAATTTATTAAACTCTGCGTTGAGATTGGTTATATTCCAGAATCCTCGATAAGTTAACGTTTTGTTGTTGTTTAAATCACAAAACCCTAAGCTACAGTACCCTCCCTCTTTGAGGTTGGAGTAAAAATCAAGAATAAAAGGTTGATCTATTACGGTAAAACTAACTTTATATCCGTGAGTATACAATACTTGAGCGAGTTTTTTTTGAGTAAGGTATATAAAAAAAAGCTTTTGGCGTGTATTGCCACTGATAGCTAACCTCAGTATTTCGCATACTTTGTGTTTATCTTTTAGTGCTTTTTTGAATGTGTTGTCAAACTCTTCAATAGACTGAATATTTAAAGAGGTAATTGATTCTAAAACTCCCAAGTGTTCGAGATTTGAACATTCCAAGTTTGTAAGGCAATAGTTCCACTTTGAATTACTAAACTGCGGGGCATGGCTTAACCAAGAATCTCGATTATCCCAGTCCTGAACAAGCATGGAAGAGACAAGGACATTGGCTTCTTCTGAGTTGACCTTTTTAAGCAATACAAAATGCTTTCCTGTTTGCGACATGGATAGGAGAGGTAGCATCTCATACCATTTTTTACCTTTGATAAAAAGTTCGAGGTTAGTTAATGTTACAGCGTCGCTTATTGACATGATATTTGCGTGACTTGGTGTACGTACCATCATATCGGAGTGTTCGAGTTCATCAATTAAGATGCCATAATATGCTTCGTCTTCGAGTGGAAGACTCAGCTGCGATATAGGCTGATTGTTTATTAAAGATTTTTGTTTGATTGCTCGGATTTCACACTCGCACCAGAATTCTAACCAATGCATAAAGCATTGTGAGACCACGATTTCCAATGCAGCAATATATGGAGAGAAATTAGAAGGGTAATTTTGTATCAAATCACGATAGTCCATTAATTCAAATAAGACCGACAAGCTTTTAGCTTTATGCTCTGGGAAAAGCGCAATGAGCTGCTTTTTTCTATAGTCGGTCACTGACTGGAATATAGCTTTGCGTTCTTGTGTATTAAAATCATCAAGGATCGTATCGATAATCGCAACCTGTTTACTTTCAATAGACATACTGTCCGTAGACAACACTTCAAAGCAAGACATAAAATTCATTAGACAACCTAGCCATATTTTTTGTTTATTTATTTAGGCCGCTTTTATACCATTTCAAAATAAATATTCCACTAGTTTATTTTATTCGTCGAAATAATTCATGGTGAGAATAAAAGTTACTCAAAAGATCGGTTGGTTGAAAATAGTTTTTTATTGGGCTTGTTGTGTTGAAACTCAGGTAGCTGTGCTTTATTCTTCAGCGTCTACAATCACTGAATATACGGCGTTTCCTGTGATGGGTCGTACGGTAAGGATATATATCGAATCTAGATTCAAGAACGAAATTGTTCGTGGAATGCCCCTAATAAATAGGACTATTCACTCTTTGTTGGAATAGCAATTCTTCCCACTTGTTTGTGTGACTTAAACGGTGTGCTGGTTTGATTACTAAAGGAAATGTTAATAAAAAAGATCGATTCCTGATGGTTAATAAAGAATCGATCTCATATTTATCAAATTAGTGATACGTTATTTTTGTGTTGCAGCTTTCATTGCAGAAACGAATTCACCTAGCTTATCGAGCATGATTTGTGGTTGCTCGACGTTCGCTTCGATAATTTTTACCACGGCAGAACCAGAAATCGCACCAGCGGCACCAGATTCTAGAGCTTGTTTTACTTGTGCAGGCTCTGAAATACCAAAACCAAGCAGCGCTGGTGGTGCATTGAATTGATTCAGTTTATCTAACATGTGGTCAACAGGCATGTTTGCCTTGGTCTCAGCGCCAGTAACACCTGCACGAGAAAGTAGGTAAGTGTAGCCGCCACCGAGTTCGGATACGTGCTTCAGCGTTTCATCACTTGCTGTTGGTGGGGCAATGAAGATTGGGTGAATTCCAAACTTCTCTGCTGCTGCAACAAATTCTGCGCTCTCGTTGGTTGGTACGTCTGCAATCAAAACAGAATCGATGCCCGCTTTTGCACAACGCTCGTAGAAGTTTTCGATACCACGTGAGTACACAAGGTTCGCGTACATCAGAAGACCAATAGGTAGCTCTGGGTACTTCGCTCGGATCTTACCAATCTGCTCGAAACAGATATCCGGTGTTGCGCCTGAATCGAGCGCACGAATGTTCGCACCTTGGATAGTCGGGCCATCCGCAAGAGGATCTGAGAATGGAATACCAAGTTCTAGAGCATCAGCGCCTGACTCAACTAATGTTTCCATGATCTTGTAAGACTGCTCTGCGTTGGGATCGCAAACCGTTACGAAGGGTACAAACGCGCCTTGGTTTTTCTCGTTTAGGCGCTCAAACATCTTTGCATAACGGCTCATTAGATCGCTCCTTTTTCTTCTAGGATGGCATGTACAGTGAAGATATCTTTATCACCACGACCTGATAGGTTCACAACTAATAATTGTTCTTTTTCTGGATTCTCACGAGCCATACGCAGTGCATGTGCCACAGCGTGAGAGGACTCTAGAGCTGGGATGATGCCTTCGTGACGCGCAATTTCTTGGAACGCCTCTAGCGCTTCATCGTCCGTTACGTTGTCGTATTCAGCACGGCCGATTGCGTTCAGATGTGCGTGCTGTGGACCAACTGATGGGAAATCAAGACCTGCAGAAACAGAGTATGATTCTTCAACCTGACCGTTTAGATCTTGCATCAGTGGCGCTTTCATACCAAAGAAGATACCCGTTTTACCATGTTTAAGTGGCGCGCCGTGTTGGTCGGTATTGATACCTTTGCCTGCTGGCTCAACACCAATTAGGCGAACACTTTCTTCTTCGATGAAGTCAGCAAACATGCCGATAGCGTTTGAACCACCGCCCACGCATGCGATAACTGCGTCAGGAAGACGACCTTCACGTGCCAAAATCTGATTCTTCGTTTCTTCACCAATCATGCGTTGGAAATCGCGTACTATGGTTGGGAATGGGTGAGGACCTGCCGCTGTACCTAATAGGTAGTGCGCGTCTTCATAAGTTGCAGACCAGTCGCGGAGCGCCTCGTTACATGCGTCTTTCAGTGTTGCAGAACCCGAGTGGACAGGGAGGACCTCGGCACCCATGAGTTTCATACGGAATACGTTCGGGCTTTGACGCTCAACGTCTTTTGCACCCATGTAAACGCGGCACTTAAGGCCAAGCAGTGCACATGCTAGTGCGGTTGCCACACCGTGTTGACCTGCACCAGTTTCAGCGATGATTTCGTTTTTGCCCATGCGTTTCGCAAGTAGCGCTTGACCTAACACTTGGTTAGTCTTGTGGGCACCACCGTGAAGCAGGTCTTCACGTTTTAGGTACAGTTTGGTTTTCGTACCTTTAGTTAGGTTACGAGTTAGCGTCAAAGCCGTTGGGCGGCCCGCATACTCTTGAAGAAGCGTCATGAATTCGCTGCGGAATTCTGGATCTTCTTGTGCGTCGATAAACGCTTGCTCTAGTTGCTCTAAGGCTGGAACTAGAATTTGCGGAACGTACTGACCGCCGTATTCGCCAAAGTAGGCATTCAGTTTTGCCATCGTTATATTCCTTCTCGTATTTTTCGCTACGAATAGCGTTAAATTTTTTAGCTGATATCCAGCTTTAGTAGTTGCGAATGGCGCTGAAGGCCGCGAGCAACTTCTGTGAATCTTTTTTGCCTGGTGCGCTTTCTACGCCAGAGTTTAAATCTAATCCCAAGCAACCTAGTGTCGCTGCTTGTTGAGCATTTTCTGGCGACAGTCCGCCCGCTAGCATAATTTGGCTTGGGTCGCCGATCAGTGACCAGTCGAACACTTGACCGGTTCCACCTGTTTGAGTGCCGACTTGCGCATCTAATAGGTGACGGTCAATGTTATCTGCAAGCAGTTCTGGCTTCGCATCTGTCACACCGTAAGCTTTCCAGATTTCAACACATGCTGGCAGCTCGGCTTTTAGCTGGTTAACGTAAGCTTGGTCTTCTTGACCATGCAGTTGAGCTGCTTTCAAACCCAGAGAGGTCACAACGGAAGCAACAAAATCGATGTCGTGATTTTGGAACACGCCTACATAGTTCAGTGGGGCGCCGCTCATGGTTAAGCGCGCACCTTCAAGATCAACGGCGCGTTTCGACTTCTCAACGAAAATCAGGCCACCAAATACCGCACCAGCTTGATACGCTTTCGCTGCATCATCTGGATGAGTGAGACCACAGACTTTGTTTTCGCCCAGCGTCACTTTGCGTACGGCAAGTTCTAGGTTGTCTTCTGCCATCAGCGAACTGCCAATCAGGAATCCGTCTGCGTATTCGGCTAAATCACGAACTTGTTGATGCGTATAAATGCCAGATTCTGAGATTACTGTTGCGTTAGGGGCCAGTTCACGAATTGTCGGTGCCAGCTCTTTGGTTCGATTCAAATCGGTGCTTAGGTCGCGAAGGTTACGGTTATTGATGCCGATAACGCGAGCGCCTAGCTTAACGGCACGGTGAAGCTCTTCTTCGTTGCTGACTTCGGTCAGAATACCCATGTTCAGGCTGTGTGCCGCTTCCTCTAGTGCTTTGTATTCTTCGTCATTCAGGACAGACAGCATCAGTAATACAGCATCAGCACTATAATGACGCGCAAGGTAAACTTGGTAGGTGTCCACCATGAAGTCTTTGCACAGAACGGGTTGTTTGACTTGACCGCGTACTTGAGGAAGAAAGTCAAAGTCACCTTGAAAGTACTTCTCGTCTGTTAGGACTGAAATAGCATCTGCGTGGTTGTTGTAAACCGATGCAATGTAATCCAAGTCGAAGTGATCACGAATCAAACCTTTAGAAGGAGATGCCTTCTTACATTCGGTGATGAAGGCCGTCTTTTCTCCACTCAGAGCATCGTAGAAGCTGCGGTCCGATGGCAGCAAATCAGACTGAAATGTGCTTAGCGGTTGAGACACCTTACGGTCTGCTACCCACTGATATTTGTCGCGGACAATTTTCGCCAGTACTTCTGCCATTTCTGCATCTTGTTTAGATACGTGCTCAGAGAGGTTGTCAGCGAGCTCAGTCTTGGAGTCAGTCATCATCGTCAATTCCTTAAGCGTGCGCGGCAAGTTGTTGTACTAATTGGTACGCCTTGCCTGAATTCATTGCCTCAATCGCTTGTTGCGTGTTGGCTTTTAAATCTTCGTGGCCGAATAGACGCATTAGCAGAGCGACGTTCACTGCCACTGCGCCCAGTTGGGCATCAGTCCCTTTACCCGTGAGGATATGGGTAATGATCGCTCTGTTTTCTTCTGGATCACCACCTTTTATTGCTTCTAACGGGTGCGCTTCTAGACCGAAGTCTGCAGGTGTTAGCTTGTATTCTGTGATCTTACCGTCTTTGATCTCGGCAACGGTTGTTTCACCGTGGATTGCTACTTCGTCCAAACCGCTACCGTGCACTACAGCTGCTCGCTTCATACCCATTTGTAGCATGGTTTCTGCAATAGGACGAACCAGTTCTTCACTGTATACGCCCATCAATTCGATGTTTGGACGAGCAGGGTTAATCAGTGGACCGAGAATGTTGAAAATAGTGCGTGTTTTCATGGTTTGACGTACGGGCATCGCATGGCGCACACCACCGTGGTATTGAGGTGCAAATAGGAAAGCAACACCGATGTCGTCTACCGCTTTGCGCGTATCTTCTGCGCTCATAGCTAGGTTGATACCAAATGAATCAAGAAGGTCAGAAGAGCCCGATTTACTTGAAACACTGCGGTTACCGTGTTTCGCTACTTTCAGGCCACATGCCGCAGCAACAAACGCCGCTGTCGTTGAAATATTGATGGTGTTGTGGCCATCACCGCCAGTACCTACGATATCTGCGAAATCGTAATCTGGGCGAGGAAATGATTTAGCGTTTGCTAACAATGCTTTTGCCGCGCCTGCAATTTCATCCGGCGTTTCGCCTTTGATTTTTAGTGCAGTCAGTGCTGATGCCATCAAAATTGGGTCTAGTTCACCACGGATGATGACGTCGAACAGCTGTTGGCTCTCTTCCTGAGTAAGCGATTCTTGATCGTAAAGTTTGCTAATAATAGGGTTGATGATTGCTTCCATATTTCTCTCCTAAATTTCTTATGTGCCAGTGCTTTTTAAGCAGTAAGTGGGTTCGCTGAAGTTTGTTCTTCAAGTGCCCACTCAATGGCATTGGCCAACAGTGTTGCTCCGTAGGTCGTCATAATAGATTCCGGGTGGAACTGGAACCCGCAAACTTTATCTTCTTCATGTACAACAGACATCACCAAATCGTCTACTTCTGCTGTGATGGTTAGGCTCTCAGGAACCTTGGTCGCAACCAGCGAGTGGTAACGTGCAATCGCAAGTGGTGATGGTAGGTTTTGGTAAATCGCATGGTCTTGGTGCTCCATCATAGAGACCTTACCGTGAATGATTTCGCCTGCGCCAGCAACGGTGCCGCCGTAAGCTTCAACAATCGCTTGGTGACCAAGACAAATGCCGACCATCGGCACTTTGCCTTTCATGCGTTGGATAAGCTCAGGCATTGAGCCTGCTGCTGAAGGAGCACCAGGGCCTGGCGATAGCAGAATCACTGGGTTTTCAAGCTCGTTTATCGCTTGTTCGACGGTTTCTGCTGGGATGTTGTTTCGGTAAATCTTGACTGAGTGACCTAGCGAGCGGAACTGATCCACAAGGTTGTAGGTGAACGAGTCAAAGTTATCGATAAAAATGATATTAGCCATCTCTGAACCCTATTTCTTATTGTGACTTATGCGCTGCTTGGATAGCAGAGATTACCGCTTGCGCTTTACCGCGCGTTTCGTCTGCTTCCGCTTGCGGATCAGAGTCAAATACCACGCCAGCACCGGCTTGAACTTGAGCAATGTCGTTTTCTACGTAAGCAGAGCGAATGACGATACACGTGTCGAGTGTGCCTTCACCAGTAAGGTAACCCACAGCACCGCCGTAGCTACCGCGTCGTGCGCCTTCCACATCGCGAATCAACTGCATCGCACGAATCTTTGGTGCACCAGTGAGCGTGCCCATGTTCATACAAGCTTGGTATGCGTGTAGTGCGTCTAGATCGTCACGTAGCTGGCCAACTACGCGTGATACCAAGTGCATTACGTGGCTGTAACGGTCGACTTTTAGTAGGTCTGCAACGTAGCGAGTGCCAGCTTGTGCAATACGAGCAACGTCGTTACGTGCTAAGTCAACCAACATCATGTGTTCTGCGTTTTCTTTCATGTCGGTACGCAGTTCAAGTTCGATGCGGCTATCCAAGTCGAAATCGATCTCGCCGTTAGGGCGCTTACCACGGCGACGAGTGCCTGCGATTGGGTAGATTTCAATTTGGTTAGTATCGGTTTCGTACTTAAGCGCGCTTTCTGGTGATGCGCCAAACAAAGTGAACAGCTCATCTTGCATGTAGAACATGTAAGGGCTTGGGTTACTTTGTTTGAGTTCTTTGTAGGCTGCCAATGGAGAAGGGCAAGGTAGAGTGAATCTACGAGACGGTACGACTTGGAACACATCGCCTTTCACTACGAACTCTTTTAGGTCACGAACGATTTGGCAGAAGTCAGAATCAGACACGCTTGGTTCTATCGTGATGTCGGCGATTTGCTCTGCACTTGGCAGCAGTTTTGGTGCCGCGCATTGAGCGCTGATTTCTTCTATACGTGTTTCTAGCGTTGTTTTCTCTGAGTCATCGACAAACAAAGTCGCTTGCAGTTGGCAAGATTCGGTTTGATGATCCACTACTAACAGCGTTTCTGCTACATAGAAAACGTAATCTGGGCATTGGTTAGTTGTTTCTGCATTGCCAAGTGGTTCGAAGTTAGCGACTAAGTCGTAAGCGAACAAACCACCAAGGAAAATCGCGTGCTTATGTTGCTCTGAAATATCGAAGCTGTGTTGCACCAAACGCAGCGCATCAAATGAAGAGGCTTCACGTAGACGAGAATCTTCATCGAGCGTGTCATGCGGTTGAGTGAATTCCAAAGTTAGGGCTTTGCCATCAAACTCACTCTTGACCACACCACGAATATTTTGGCTTAAATGAGAAAGCAGGTTTTTACCGTTGTTGCTTAACGCATGCATACTCACCGTGTGGCCGTAACATACAATGCGCACCGCTGAATCAACAATTAGCAGAGATTTTAAATTTTGTTTTGAGTCGATCTCGGCAGACTCCAGCAATAAGCTGTCAGTTTTGTTCGCACATAGCGTATGGAACAAACGAGTTGGGTCTTGATTATATGGCACGGAAGCCGTAAGCACTTCAAGCTGCCCGAGATTTTTAATTTCAATGGCCTTGTTCACAAGACCTCCTTAATGCTGTTTTTATCTTCCTGTCGTACATAGTCGCACAAAGCAAACGTTCACCCAATCAAGATTTGGTCAGAACCGATGAATGTTTAGTCAGTTAAATGTGAGATGGACGACAAAACAAAAAGCCCGCTGAAGAAGCGGGCTTTGTGACATTTAGTTCTCTAAACTAGAAATACACGTTTGCCCACCAAGAACTTGACCAAGTGCGCCACCAAGCAAGATGTGCAGAGCTTATCTTATTCAGACGAACAGCAACTTTCGCTTTCTGGTTTGGGTTAAATTCTTGTAACATGGTGGGCCTTAATTAGGTACTTTGTATTTGTGTACTAGTTAACTAGTGCGGAAGTGAAAAGTCAACCCCAAAACAGCATTAAAACGACAAAAAAATGAGAATTGATTTACACAGCCACACCACAGCTTCAGATGGTCGATTTACCCCCCAAGATTTGGTGGATAGGGCGCTGAGTTTTGATATCGAGGTTTTGGCGATCACAGATCATGATACGGTTGACGGCTTAGCTCCGGCCAAGCAATACGTTGAAGAGAACAATCTCCCGATCAAAATCATCAATGGTATCGAGATTTCGACCGTTTGGCAGAACAAAGATATCCATATTGTGGGTTTGAATATTGACCCGGCCAGCCCAGCACTGGCTAAGTTAATTCAACAACAGAAAACGCATCGGGTCGCGAGAGCGCAGTTGATTGCAGAGCGTTTACAGAAAGCCACTCGTGAAGGTGTGCTAGAAGAGGTTCAGCAAATTGCCGGCGATGCACCGATCACTCGCGCGCATTTCGCAAAGTGGTTGGTGGATAATGGTTACGCTAAAAGCATGCAGATGGTGTTCAAGAAGTTTTTGACGCGCAACAATCCGGGTTATGTACCACCAAGTTGGTGCTCGATGAAAGACGCTGTTGACGCTATTCATGCTGCTGGCGGGCAAGCGGTCTTAGCACATCCGGGGCGGTATCAACTGACCGCAAAGTGGGTGAAGCGATTACTGGCTGCTTTTGTGGAAGCGGGCGGCGATGCAATGGAAGTAGCTCAGCCCCAACAAGCGCAACAAGAAAGACGCAGCTTGGCCGATTATGCGATACAATACAGACTATTAGCTTCTCAAGGCAGTGATTTTCACTATCCATCACCATGGATGGAACTGGGAAGAAATCTCTGGTTGCCTGCGGGCGTAGAACCAGTTTGGAAAGATTGGGGTATTGATCCTTCGTTGAATATTGCTCAATAAGGCGAAGCTGAGAACCCGTAAAAGTATAGAGCCGAGAGGCTCGATAGTGAGGAATTAAAATGAGCCAGTTTTTTTACGTTCATCCCGAAAACCCCCAGGCTCGCTTGATCAATCAAGCAGTCGCTATTATTCGTAACGGCGGTGTGGTGGTATACCCAACCGATTCGGGTTACGCACTAGGTTGTCAATTGGAGAACAAACAGGCGCTAGAACGAATCTGTCAGATCCGCCGTCTAGATGATAAGCACAACTTTACCTTATTGTGCCGTGATTTGTCAGAGCTTTCTCTGTATGCGAGAGTAGATAACTCGGCATTCAGATTACTGAAAAACAACACACCGGGTCCTTACACTTTTATCTTCAAAGGTACTAAAGAAGTGCCGCGTCGTTTGATGAACGCAAAACGTAAGACTATAGGTATCCGTGTCCCTGACAATCGTATTGCACTAGACCTGCTTGAAGCGCTTGGTGAGCCAATGATGTCTACGTCGTTAATCCTGCCGGGTAGTGATGTAACGGAATCAGACCCAGAGGATATCCGTGACAAACTCGAGCATGCAGTAGATGTGATTCTTAACGGTGGTTACCTGGGTGAGCAGCCAACAACGGTTATTGACTTCAGTGAAGGTGAGGCAGTTGTTGCGCGTGTTGGCTCCGGTGACCCTGCGTCATTTGAGTAACTCGTTTTACTTTCGATTAAATGATTAAGGGAGGCTCTAACGCCTCCCTTTATTCATTCAATTTGCCCCAATTACTGCAAAATGCGTAACTAAAAGGATTGTCATTGATTCGCCCTACAAGAAAATAAAGCCGCAGAATGGCCAACTTTTTTCATGTTGACTGCTAAATTGTTCGTTTAAGAGAGTACGTGCTTTAGAAAGGTGTTCTCAAATAACTCGTAACCAGACGATTTATGCGAAGTCAAAGATGTCAATATCGTAGTATTCGACGTAGTTCATTTGGCAAGCATCAACCCCCCACAAAGTGACATCGACATTAAACTCATCACTGGAGAAGACAGCAAAGCCAAAATTGTTGTAAGAAAGCGTTAAATCATCTGCAGAGTCTAAGAATGTATCACGAATGCCGTCATTGTTGGTATCCATCCCCATATCAAATACCAATTTATCCTGACAAATGTTGAAATCGAGAATATCTGCTTTTACTTCGATGTCGTTTGATGAAACTGGCTGATCCGGAACGTTAATGGCAAGTCGATTAGTCATAACAAACTTATCTGCGCCACAACCGCCCGCGATGGCAGAATGACCATCACCAACAACCACGGTATCGTTCCCCCAACCCGCATCGATGAAATTGTTACCAGAGTAATCGAAAATAGTGTCGTCTCCACAACCTCCAAACAGAGAATCATTACCTAGGCCGCCTGATAAATAATCATCACCATGGCCACCGACCAACTGGTCGTTACCTCTGCCGCCGAGCAGTGTATCGTCACCGCAACCACCAAAAACGTAGTCATTGCCACCAAAGCCAACAAACTTATCATCGCCACCAAAGCCGAAAAAAACATCGCTCGAATTCGAGCCCTTAATACCCGTCATATTGTCGTTTTCAGAGGTACCGAATATCCAGTTTAGGTCAAGATTTGCATGTGTCATTTATTATACCTTTTCATTTATATAAGTAAGTTAGCAAGCGATAAGTTGTTACTTATCACTTTGGCAATTCTATCAGTCAGGCCAATGTTTTTGATGTTCTCTCCCGACCCATAAAAGTGGGGTTCTGTTCTTGGAACCTCTAGTACTAAGTGGGAGGAGTGATGAGTTAAGTGTGAAATTTCGGACATAATTTGCTGCGGCAATATGGACGATTTCACTTACATTAAAATAGAGAATCCCGTATAATGAGCGACCGAAAAAATTCCCAATAGGTTGGGTAACTTGCACAATGAAGACCAATCTTGGTCTCGACGTCTGTGAAGACGACACATAGGTAGATAAATGAGCGAAAAGTTACAAAAAGTATTAGCACGTGCTGGACACGGTTCTCGTCGTGAGATTGAATCGTTTATTAAATCTGGTCGCGTTAGCGTGAACGGAATCGTAGCTAAACTTGGTGAAAGACTAGAAGATGAGAACAGCGTGGTTCGTATCGATGGTCACGTTGTGTCTGCGAAGATACAAGAAGAAGTGATCTGTCGTGTTTTGGCTTACTACAAGCCGGAAGGTGAACTATGTACTCGTCACGACCCTGAAGGTCGTCGCACTGTTTTCGATCGCCTGCCAAAGATACGTGGTTCTCGTTGGATTTCAGTTGGTCGTCTTGATGCAAACACATCAGGTCTACTGTTATTTACAACAGATGGTGAATTGGCAAACCGCCTAATGCACCCAAGCCGCCAAGTCGAACGTGAGTATCTTGTTCGTGTTTTCGGTGAAGTTACTGAACAGAAAGTCAAAAACTTGGTCCGAGGTGTTGAGCTTGAAGATGGTATGGCTCGTTTCGAAGATGTAGTGTACGCGGGTGGTGAAGGTATGAATCACACGTTTTATGTTGCCATCAACGAAGGTCGTAACCGTGAAGTACGCCGTCTTTGGGAATCGCAAGACACCACGGTGAGTCGCCTAAAACGTGTTCGTTACGGTGACATCTACTTGGATAAGAAACTGCCTCGTGGCGGTTGGATGGAGCTTGATCTCAAAGAAGTAAACTACTTGCGTGAGCTGGTAGAACTTCGTCCAGAAAAAGAAACCATGCTTGATCTTAACAAAGACAACACCTCACGCAAACGTGAACGCGCACGTAGCCAAAAAATCCGTCGCGCGGTTAAGCGTCATGAAGAGCGTGTAAACACTCCAAAAGGTCGCAGTAACAACCCCTCTCGCCGTAAGCCGAAGAAGAGCGCTGGTGATCAAGGAGCACGTAACAAGCATCGTTAATTGATATCAAAGATAACAATTGATAGTAAAGGCTTGCCCACTTGGCAGGTCTTTTTCTTGTCTGGTACTTAAGAGGCTATTGTGCTTCTACTCCACTTATTACACGTAGCTTTCAGACATAAAAAACACCAGCAAAGCTGGTGTTTTTGAGCTGATATGGGAAGCGTTAGTCACGTTTCCAAAGCATATGGCAGAACTTATGTTCTGGGTCTCGACTGATTAGCATGCGAGCAAAAACGTCATCAAGTACGTCATTTTTCTCGTTTACTAGACCAATTCTAACTTCTGCATACACTTCTTTGTCGATATCGAAGCCAACATGCTCAATCCAATCATCACCAGTTTCAACAATTTCGGCTGCACCGCGGTCTTCAAATTGCGCAGTAAACAGAATGACATCAGCAGGCTCTAGGTTGTCTGGGGCCATCTCAAGGAAGATGTCGTATGCAGCATCGATAATGTCATCGTAAGAAATCAAATCAGACATGCTTATGCTCGGCTCATGTATTTACGTTCTGTAGTGTTAATGATCACGCGGTCACCCGTCGCAATGTACTCCGGAACTTGGATTACAAGACCTGAAGCAAAGCGTGCTGGCTTAGTTCGTGCAGATGCAGAAGCCCCTTTGATTGAAGGATCAGTTTCTTCAATCACTAGTTCAACAGAAGAGGGTAATTCGATGCCCACAGCAGCACCGTTCACAAGGATGATATGGATACCTTGTGTGTCTTCGTTGATGAACAGCATGTCGTCTTCAACTTCATTGTGCTTGAATGTGTATTGTGAGTAGTCTTCGTTGTCCATGAAGATATGCTCATCGCCGTCAGCGTATGAGTAAACGACTGCACGTTTATTCATTTCTACTGTTTCTACGACGTCGTCTGACTTGTAACGCTCGTCTACACGTGCGCCAGTGTTTAGATCTGTGCAACGCATTTTGTAGATTTTAGCGCCGCCACGACCACCAGGAGTGGTTACTTCGATGTCTTTAACTAGAAGAGTTTTACCATTAGACTCGATTGCGAAGCCTTTTTTGATTTCACTTGCCTTTGGCATTGTATTTTCCTATTCACATTTGTTAAGCAAAACTTAGTGATTATAGCGCTAAGTTGCTCGCCTAGCACCAAAATTAAACACGGTAAATTCAGCATCAATATGAGCTGAATCGCTTGATCCAAACGCAAGGCTGGTGGATCATATAGCGTATCTACTGTCAAAATCTCGAGATCACGTTTTCTTCAATGTCTCTCCCTGTTATCGATCCAAAACAGCCTTTCCAACCCGAATTTGAACCTCTGCTCAGAGAGGTGTTGGCGTGCCTCAAAGGTGGGCTTGGTTCTAACTTACATAGTGTTTATGTTTACGGGAGTGTGGCACGTAAGTCAGCCATGGCAGGTAAATCCAACCTTGACTTGGTGGTCGTCACAAAGTCTGGTTTCGAACACAATCGCGCCACATTATTAAATACCATTAAATGGCGAGCGCAACAAAGGCATCCACAAGTAAAAGGGGTATCTATTCGTACCGCATTAGTTAATGAGGTCGCGAATCTTGATAGCATCTTTACTTGGGGTTTTATGCTTAAGCATTGCTGTGTGTGCATTTATGGCGATAACTTAGCTGATTGCTTTGGAGATTATGTACCCAGTTGGGAGATAGCTAAACACTGGAATATGGATGTGGAAGAGTGGGTATCAGTCTATCGTACTAAGATAGTTCAAGCACAACGTATTGAAGATCAACTCAGCGCCCAAGTGGTTATAGCCAAGAAACTGCTTCGCGCTTCCTACTCTTTAATCATGTATCGTGACAAACAATGGTTTGACGACCCAACAGAATGCGGCAAGGTGTTTTTGAACTACCATCCAGAAAAGCAACTTGAGATAGAGCGCCTTGGTATCCTGCTTACAGGACGACCGATTCCAAAGCGTTCGGTGCTTGGGTTGTTAGACGGTTTTGGTGACTGGCTGGTGATGCAGTATAAGAAAACCGAATTCCGCATCGGTTAAGCTCACTTGCGTAAGCCTGTTCTAAATCAGAGTCTGATTTAGAACAGGCCCATTTGTGGTGCAGAGAGTCGCTCAAAGTCTTTGCCAATAAACGGCAAAATCGCGTCCGCGATCGGTTTTAACTGTTTATCAATGTAATGTTGATAATCGATAGGGCTATTGCGATATTCGTGCGGCTCTGGCCCGTTAAGGGTAATCAAGTACTCAATTCGACCGCGGTTTTGATATTGTAACGGCCTGCCTAATTTGGCATTGATGTCATCGGCCAAGCGTGCCGCACGCACTTGGGGGGGGATATTCTTTTGGTATTCATTTAGCTTGCGGCGTAAGCGTTTTTGATACACCAAATGATCATCAAACTCACCATTATTGGTTTTCTCAACCATCTCTCGCACGTAATCACTCGGGTCTTCGCCATGGAAGATCATTTGGTACAACGTGTTTTGGAATCGCTGTGCCAGCGGTGTCCAGTCGGTACGTGCACTCTCTAATCCTTTGAAGATAATGCGCTCTTGTTCGCCTTCACCAATTAAACCTGCGTAGCGTTTCTTAGAGCCCGTTTCTGCACCACGAATGGTTGGCATCAAGAACTTGCGATAATGGGTCTCGTACTCAAGTTCAAGAATCGAGTTGAGGTTGTATTCACGGCGTAAGTGTTCACACCACCATTGGTTGATGTAGTCGACTAACTCATTACCAATCTTATCTGCATCTGCTTGATCAAATGCGCCGTTTAAAGAGACAAAAGTTGAGTCAGTATCACCATAAATAACTTGATAGCCTTTGTCTTCGATCAGTACCTTGGTCTGCTTCATGATTTCGTGCCCACGCATAGTGATGCTCGAAGCAAGGCGGGTATCAAAGAAACGACAGCCAGAAGAGCCAAGCACACCATAAAAAGAGTTCATGATGATCTTGATTGCTTGTGAGAATGCTTTTTCATTGTTCTTTTTGGCGACATCACGTGCCGCCCAGAGGTTTTCGATCATCTCTGGCAAAAAATGCTTACTACGATGGAACTGACCGCCGCGAAACCCCGGTACCGCTTCATTATCGGCTTTGCCGATTTCAAGCTGTAAGCCTTCGACTAAACCCATAGGATCGATCAAGAAGGAGCGAATAATAGAGGGGTACAGGCTCTTAAAATCGAGGACCAATACCGAGTCGTAAAGGTTTGGGATGGAGTCCATCACATAGCCACCAGGGCTGGCAATCCAGTTTTCTGGGTGCAAGTTTGGCGCGATATAACCAGCACGATGAATTTGAGGCAGATATAAATTGGTGAACGCTGCTACCGAACCACCAATGCGATCAAGCTCCACACCCGTTAATCGAGAGCGCTCAATGGCGAAATCGAGTAGATGAGTATGGTTAAAAATCTTGTTGACCAACACACAGTCTTGTAGGTTGTATTTGGCAAGAGCCGTTTTGTCTGTACGGAACATGCGATTGATTTCATCCATGCGATCATGCACGTTATGAATCTCTTTTCCTTCGCCAAGGAGTTCTTGCGAAACAGACTCAAGTGACCAAGATCGGAAATGATAAGTGGCGGTTTTTAGTGTATCGATACCATCTAGCACGACGCGACCGGGGATCGATATAAAGCCCTGCTGGCTCTGCGCGGAACTGCGAAAGTAGCTGGGTTGGTCCGCGCGACCTAATACCAGCTTCATGTTGTGCCATTCTGCACGCTTATGGAGCAAGCGGAAATCAAAGTCGATAACGTTCCAGCCAATAATGACATCCGGGTCAAACCGTTTAAACCAAGCGATCAAAGCATCGAGTAATGCCTTTTCATCTTTCACCCATTGCATTGGTGTATCTGCTGGTTCAGGTTCACCAATCATGATGACCCGTGAGTCAAAAGGACTATCTATACCAATCGAGTAGAGAACCCCTTTTTCTGAGCATTCTAAATCAAGGGAAGCGATATGCAGCTTTGGCTGATATTCACCAGAACGGCACTTTGCATTTTGGATACGCTGGAAGCCATTGAGTGATTGCAAATTACCCGTAAATTCAATGCTGCCCTTGATAAACCGTTCCATCAAGTATCGGTCAGCAAGACGCACGTCACCTTCGAAATGAACAATGTCATGTTGCTTGAGCTCATCTTGTAGGGTGAACGCGTCTTTTGACGTTTGCGTGTAACATGCCGCCAATGGCGTGAGTTGAAAGTTCTTTAATTCGAGCGAACGTATATCGACAGAAATTTGCTTGGCAGTTGCGATCTTATAGATTTGATCTGTTCGCGCTTGTTCAATAAAGAAGACTGGTCTTTCTCCTTGAATCAACAATTGGGTTGGGCCACTCTCGGTCGAAAGCCAAAGCTCAATTTGAGTTTGACCTTTGATGTCTCGGGCTTGTCGAGTGAGAAGGAAGCCTTGTTGGATTTTCAATAGAGAAACCTTGTAAACCAGTGGAGCACGAATTCTATCATTAAGAACTGTAAAAATAACCAGTAAAATACCTATGCTCAATTTTACGGACCAGTGCTAGTGTTACGAGCGTACAAAACCGCTGAGCTTTTGCTTACAGAATAACCATTTAAGGACTATATTCCATGTGAAAGAGCAAAGTGAAATCTAGTTGCTTGATTTCTCGGAGTATATGTTGTTAATTGTCTTGTCTTAAAATTTGGCGTTGCATGATGTACACTGAAATAATGATGTAGTTTATGAATAAGTTCTTGCCAAATTTTGCGTTTGAGCACATATTCAAATGAAGCAATCTATTGCCTAATACGGTATTATATAGGCACTCATACTGATATCCATGTAACTAATAGTTATGTGGGAGCAGAGCCGATAAAAGTGTGGAGATACAAGTTTGATAAATGTTTTCCTTGTAGATGATCACGAGCTGGTTCGCACAGGGATACGACGTATTATTGAAGACGTCCGTGGAATGAACGTAGCAGGAGTAGCTGACAGCGGTGAAGAAGCAGTAAAATGGTGTCGCAGCAATCATGCTGACGTTATTTTGATGGATATGAACATGCCAGGAATTGGCGGCTTAGAAGCCACCAAAAAGATTCTTCGTGTGAATCCTGATGTAAAAATCATCGTATTGACCGTTCATACGGAAAATCCGTTCCCAACGAAAGTGATGCAGGCAGGAGCTTCTGGTTATCTAACCAAGGGTGCAGGCCCTGATGAAATGGTCAACGCAATTCGTGTGGTTAATAGTGGGCAGCGCTACATCTCCCCAGAGATCGCGCAACAAATGGCCTTGAGTCAATTCTCACCTGCTTCAGAAAACCCATTTAAAGATCTCTCTGAACGCGAACTCCAGATCATGATGATGATCACTAAAGGGCAGAAAGTCACAGACATTTCTGATCAACTGAATTTAAGTCCAAAAACGGTCAACAGCTACCGCTACCGTCTGTTTAGTAAATTGGACATCAATGGAGATGTTGAGTTAACACACTTAGCGATCCGACACGGAATGCTGGATACCGAGACCCTTTAGTGTGAATCAACCCTTCGATTCGGCTTCCTTTCTCAAGACAGTAACTCATCAGCCTGGCGTTTACAGAATGTACAACGTCGAGGCTGTTGTCATTTATGTGGGTAAAGCCAAAGATCTCAAAAAACGTCTCTCAAGTTACTTTCGCACCAAAGTAGATAGTGAGAAGACTCGTGCCCTAGTAAGTAATATCGCAAAAATTGATGTCACGGTAACTCACACCGAGACGGAAGCGCTTATCCTCGAGCACAATTACATCAAGCAATATTTACCGAAATACAACGTACTTCTGCGTGACGACAAGTCGTATCCATACATTTTTATTAGCGGTCATAAACATCCGAGATTGTCTATGCATCGCGGGTCTAAAAAGCGAAAAGGTGAGTATTTTGGCCCGTACCCTGACTCAGGGGCGGTGAGGGAAACGTTACACCTTTTGCAGAAAATACTCCCTGTTCGTCAGTGCGAAGATACGGTTTATTCCAACCGCACACGCCCTTGTCTGATGTACCAAATTGGCCGTTGTGCGGGGCCGTGTGTGAGCACGATTATTTCTGATGAGGAGTACGCAGATCTAGTCGGATTCGTGCGTTTGTTTTTGCAAGGCAAAGATAACCAAGTACTTGAACAGCTAATCGAGAAGATGGAAGTGGCGAGCCAACGACTCCATTTTGAAGATGCCGCTAAGTTTCGTGATCAAATCCAAGCGATTCGACGTGTACAAGAGCAACAATACGTCTCAGAAGATAGCATGGATGATATGGACGTACTGGGTTTTGCGCAAGAGAACGGTATTGCTTGTATTCATATCTTGATGATTCGCCAAGGTAAAGTGTTGGGTAGTCGTAGCCATTTCCCTAAGATCCCGCATAATACCAGCCAGCAAGAGGTGTTTGATAGCTTTCTCACTCAGTACTATTTGAGTCACAATGAAGCCCGCACTATTCCAACGCGTATCATTTTAAATCAAGAACTGGGTGGTGATATCGAACCTATTCAGCAAGCTTTGAGTGAAGTGGCTGGTCGCAAAGTTCAGTTCCACACCTCACCAGCAGGGGTGCGAGGTCGTTACCTCAAACTGTCGAATACTAATGCATTAACGGCAATCACCACCAAGATCAATCATAAAATGACCATCAACCAACGCTTCAAAGCACTACGAGAAGTCTTGGCGATGGAGACTATCTCGCGAATGGAATGTTTCGATATTTCGCACACGATGGGAGAGAGCACCATTGCCTCCTGCGTAGTCTTTAACAGTGAGGGCCCAGTTAAGCAAGAGTACCGTCGTTACAACATCACCGGTATTACTGGTGGCGATGATTACGCTGCGATGGGGCAAGCTCTAGAGCGTCGTTATTCGAAGCAGCTTGATGTTGAAAAAATACCAGAGATTATCTTCATCGATGGTGGCAAAGGTCAGCTTAATCGAGCTCATGAGATCATTTGTCAATATTGGGGAGATTGGCCCAAGCGTCCGACCATGATTGGTATTGCCAAGGGTGTTACCCGCAAGCCGGGTCTTGAAACCTTAATTACCGTAGATGGTGACGAATTTAACTTGCCAAGCGATGCACCAGCCTTGCATTTGATTCAGCATATTCGAGATGAAAGTCATAATCATGCCATTGCTGGGCACAGAGCGAAACGTGGAAAAACGCGCCGCACCAGTGCTTTAGAGGGAATTGAAGGGGTAGGGCCTAAACGTCGTCAAGCCTTACTTAAATACATGGGGGGCTTACAGGAGTTGAAGCGTGCAAGTGTCGAAGAAATAACCAAAGTACCGGGAATTAGTCACTCTTTGGCAGAAATTATTTTCCAAGCATTGAAACAATAAAGAAAATCCCGCACCATTAAGCCGCAATGTGTAAGAGAATAATAAAATGCGTTTGAATATCCCGAACATTCTATCTCTACTAAGACTATTCTTAATCCCAGTTTTTGTGGTTGTCTTTTATTTACCATACTCTTGGGCTCCTTTTGCTGCGGCAATGGTTTTCTGGGTCGCAGGTTTTACTGATTGGCTAGATGGCATGCTTGCTCGTAAGTTAGGTCAAACATCTCGCTTTGGTGCTTTTATTGATCCTGTAGCGGACAAGGTACTGGTTGCTACAGCATTGATTTTGATTACAGAGCATTATCATAGCATTTGGGTGACTATCCCCGCAGTGACGATGATAGCGCGTGAAATCATTATTTCTGCGTTGCGTGAATGGATGGCTGAAATTGGTAAACGAGCCAGTGTTGCGGTTTCTTGGGTCGGTAAAGTTAAAACTGTGTCCCAAATGTTCGCTCTTTGGGTACTCATCTGGCGTTATGACGATTGGATGGTTTGGCTGGGCTTTGGTGCCTTGTACGTTGCAACCTTCCTAACTTACTGGTCAATGGTTCAGTACTTAGCTGCGGCGAAAGATGATTTGCTCAATGAAGAGCACCATTAATGAATCCAATGCAATAGTATTTTAAAAAGCAGGCAATTTAGCCTGCTTTTTTTATGTGGATTGCTAGACGTACGAGATTAGCGTGATCTAAGTCTTACTTTCTTCTGCATCATTCCTTGTTCATATCTGTTCCGTTGATTATCTGCAGTTGAAATAGAGAAGAACACCGATGAGTGGCTAAATGAAATGCCCTAATATCCATGATAAACCAGAGTATTTTGGGTGTTCTCAGTAGCAAAACTAATCAATTTACTGCCTTTCGCACAAAATCTGGTCAAACGATTTAAAAAAATAAAAATAGTGTTGACTCGATTGCTCGAATCCGTAAAATGCACGTCGTACCCAAGAGAGCACAGCTCAAAAGGGGGGTGATAGAAGTTATAATTCTTTCACAAATGAGGCGCCTTGGCAGAGTGGCTATGCAGCGGATTGCAAATCCGTGGACCTCGGTTCGACTCCGGGAGGCGCCTCCATTATTTTTTGAAAGTGAATGGCTTTCAGGAATAAATGCGACACTAGCTCAGTTGGTAGAGCGCAACCTTGCCAAGGTTGAGGTCACGAGTTCGAACCTCGTGTGTCGCTCCAAATTAAAATGATATGGCGTTTAGCGATATCTGATGGTGTTTTACTTTTCTGTAAAGGCATCACAAATTAAATTTGTGTGCCCTGGTGGTGGAATTGGTAGACACAAGGGATTTAAAATCCCTCGACGTTCGCGTTGTGCCGGTTCAAGTCCGGCCCGGGGCACCATCTCAAAATTTGCGACACTAGCTCAGTTGGTAGAGCGCAACCTTGCCAAGGTTGAGGTCACGAGTTCGAACCTCGTGTGTCGCTCCAAATTTTAAAGCCCAGTATTTATACTGGGTTTTTTGTTTTTGAAGTTTCACTATTCCCATCTCAATCAATACTGCCAGATTTAAGGCGTGCCCCCTCTTATCTCACTTCTTGTTTGGGGTGACTTTATGCGATATATATCGAACTTACGTTGTGCTAGATGAGTAAACGTTTGCTTCTGATTGTGATCTAAATCAATATGCATCGACGAAAATAGTTTGTCAGAAGATTTTATTTTGTGATAAGTTTTTGCGCAATCTCGGAGCGTATTATTACGACTTTGATTCTCTGGGGGATACGCGTAGTGATCATTCAAGCTGACGGTGATACTACGTAGGGTAGGTATCGGCAAAGCCTTGTGTCGATAGAAGGGATACTAGTGCTGTAAAAAGCAGCATGCTAATGGGAAACCCAACATTGAAATCTTTAAATACATACACATCAATCAGCTTCATATTGCCAAAATGTCCCGTTTTACAAAACGGATGCATTACGGAACCTTGATTCGTCTCCAGACATACTAAAAGTCACGCTCATCGTGGCCGATTATCCGTGTTTGTCGTTTAAATAACGATGAAGGCGGAGGTATATCTATATTCCTGACATTCAATACGAATAAGAATAAATACAGGAAAGAGAATCATTATAATCCAAGGACCTACGCAGTATGAGTACTGTTTTTGAAGTCGATGACACTATCGCAAATTACTTTTCCTCCCAAGTTCCTGTTGTCGAAGGAAAGTATGATTTAACACCGGACCAAGTCCTTCTCGAGCAGGCTGAGCATGAATCTGAGGTTCGCTCGTACCCACGTCGTTTACCCATCGCAATCAAGCGAGCTTACGGTTGCTTGGTTGAAGATACACGAGGACAAATCTTCCTAGACTGTCTTGCTGGTGCGGGCACATTAGCTCTTGGTTACAACCATCCAGAAATTAACCAAGCGCTAAAAGCACAGTTAGACTCTGGTTTGCCATACCAGACTCTAGATATCGCGACATCTGCCAAAACGCATTTTATTAAATCTGTTAAGGGCTTCCTTCCCCAAGAATTGAGTGACAACTGCGTGATTCAATTCTGTGGTCCTTCAGGTGCAGATGCCGTTGAAGCGGCCATCAAATTAGCGAAGCAAACCACAGGTCGTAATACTATGTTGGCTTTTCGTGGTGCCTACCATGGAATGACGAACGGCACCATGGGCATGATGGGGAACTTGGGCACCAAAGCTCGCCGGACGGGTTTGATGTCAGACGTACACTTCATGCCTTTCCCTTACAACTTACGGTGTCCGTTTGGTCTAGGCGGAGATGAAGGCGCGAAAGCGAGCATTCGTTACATCGAACGTCTACTGAACGACGACGAAGCGGGTATCATGAAGCCAGCGGCAATCATTGTGGAACCAGTGCAAGGCGAGGGTGGCGTTATTCCTGCGCCTGCGTTCTGGCTGCGCGAGTTACGCCGGATCTGTGACGATCAAGATATCTTACTGATTTTTGATGAAATTCAATGTGGTGTTGGGAAATCCGGCTACAACTTTGCATTCGAAGAAGCTGGGATTGTGCCTGATATATTGTGTTTATCTAAAGCGATCGGCGGCGGCTTACCAATGTCACTATTGGTGATCAACAAACAGCACGACACGTGGAAGCCAGGTGAACACACTGGCACGTTTCGAGGTAATCAATTAGCGATGGTATCAGGTGCGAAAGCGCTAGAAATCATCCAGCGCGATAATCTTGTTAAGCACGCCAACAACGCAGGCCAGTATTTACGCCTTGGCCTTGAAAGTATGCAAAAGCGCGTTAACTGCATCGCAGACGTTCGCGGTAAAGGCTTAATGCTGGGCGTGGAAATTAAGAATCCAAACGGCGAACTCAATAAGTTCGGCGAGCCTTTGTCGGATGGCCAACTTACTCTTGATATTCAATATGCGGCACTTGAGCGTGGCTTGATGGTAGAGAAGGGGGGCCGTGACGGCTCTGTGATTCGTTTCCTCCCACCACTTATCATTTCTCTCGAGCAAATTGACTTTGCGCTTCGTGTTCTGGAAGACGCAATTATCGCAGCAGGCGGTAGTCATGTTGAAACATCGTCACAAGAAGAGTGGAAAAAGCACTTTATTCATACTGGTGAACTTGGCGGCGCTGAATTTGCATCGGTGATGAACCATACGACAGCGGCGATGAAGTCGGTATTCGAACACGTGCGTGCGCCGTATTCTGGACTGGATCCCAAGCGGTTGGAAGCCGCAATTTACGCCGTTGATTTAGACCATAAAAACGCACCGCTAAAAGCTGTGATCGATGAAGCAATAGAGCTTGTCGCGAAGAATGCAATCTTCACTCAACACCCTGATTGTATCGCTCACCTACACACACCTCCTTTGATGCCAGCGGTAGCGGCAGAGGCCATTATTGCGTCGCTGAACCAATCAATGGATTCATGGGATCAAGCCTCTTCTGCGACCTATGTAGAGCAAAAAATGATTAACTGGCTGTGTGACAAGTACGAGCTTGGAGAGAAGGCTGACGGCATCTTCACTAGTGGTGGAACTCAGAGTAATCAGATGGGCCTAATGTTGGCGCGTGACTGGATTGCGGACAAACTGACTGGCCACTCAATTCAAAACTTAGGCCTTCCTGAGTACGCAGCCAAATTACGTATTGTTTGTTCAGAAAAGTCACATTTTACGGTGCAAAAGTCAGCATCTTGGATGGGGCTCGGTGAGAAAGCCGTGATGACCATCGATGTAAACGCTGACGGAACAATGGATGTTACTCAGTTAGATCAAGCTCTAATACAGGCGAAATCTGAAGGTCTGATCCCATTTGCTATTGTTGGCACGGCGGGTACGACCGACCACGGTGCAATCGATGATCTTGATTTTATAGCTGATATGGCAGCGAGACACGAGATGTGGATGCATGTTGATGGCGCTTACGGTGGCGCAATGATTCTGAGTAGTCACAAATCACGCCTGAAAGGCATAGAGCGAGCACACTCTGTCAGTGTCGACTTCCACAAACTTTTCTATCAAACAATTAGCTGTGGTGCACTGCTGATCAATGACAAATCGAACTTTAAGTTCTTGCTTCATCATGCTGATTATTTAAACCGAGAACACGATGAGTTACCAAACTTGGTCGACAAATCCATCGCGACGACGAAACGTTTTGATGCATTAAAAGTCTTTATGACAATGCAAAACGTCGGTCCTAGCGTACTTGGTGAAATGTACGATCACTTATTAGTACTCACTCAGCAAGTTGCCGACATGGTGCGCGCTCATGAAAGGTTTGAACTTTTAGCAGAGCCTACGCTTTCTACGGTTTTATTTCGTGCAACTAACGGCCGCATGACAAGCGCATCAGCCGATTTAGATGAATTGAATAAAACACTGCGTCTTGAAGCCTTGACTCGTGGTATCGCAGTTCTCGGTGAAACTATCGTTGATGGTAAAACCGCTCTTAAATTTACGATTTTAAACCCTTGTCTGACGACAGCGGACTTTGAATCTTTGCTCTTGAAAATAAACCTACTAGTGGTTGAGCTAGTCTAATAAAGGTAACGGAAAATTATGGCAGTTTTACAGATTGGTGCAGGTGGCGTTGGCTGGGTTGTTGCGCACAAAGCGGCACAAAACAATGATGTTCTGGGTGATATCACAATCGCATCTCGTACTATTGAGAAGTGTGAGAAGATTATTGAATCGATTCAGAAAAAAAACAACCTGAAGGATTCAGCGAAGAAACTGGAGGTGCGCTCAGTTAATGCTGATGACGTAGATGCTCTTGTTGCACTGATTGAGGAAGTCAAACCGGATCTCGTTATCAATGCGGGTCCTCCGTGGGTCAACATGTCCATTATGGAAGCGTGTTATCGAGCAAAAGTCTCTTACTTAGATACATCCGTGGCCGTTGATCTATGTTCTGAGGGGCAGCAAGTTCCACAAGCTTACGACTGGCAGTGGGGCTATCGTGAGAAGTTCGAACAGGCAGGTATTACCGGTATTCTCGGTGCTGGTTTTGATCCAGGCGTAGTATCGGTATTTGCGGCGTACGCTGTGAAGCATCTGTTCGATGAAATCGATACGATTGACGTAATGGATGTCAATGCAGGCGATCATGGTAAAAAGTTCGCCACTAACTTTGATCCAGAAACAAACATGCTCGAGATCCAAGGTGATTCGTTCTACTGGGAAAATGGCGAGTGGAAACAAGTACCTTGTCATTCTCGTATGTTGGAGTTCGATTTCCCAAATTGTGGTACACACAAAGTGTACTCAATGGCGCATGATGAAGTCCGCTCAATGAAAGAGTTCATTCCTGCAAAACGTATAGAGTTTTGGATGGGGTTTGGTGACCGTTACTTAAACTATTTCAATGTGATGCGTGATATTGGTTTGCTCAGCCCAGAGCCATTGACGCTACACGATGGTACGGTCGTGCAGCCTCTGCATGTACTAAAAGCGATGTTGCCGGATCCTACGTCTCTTGCTCCAGGTTACACAGGTTTAACCTGTATTGGTACTTGGGTTCAAGGTAAAAAAGACGGTAAAGAGCGTAGCGTATTCATCTACAACAATGCCGACCATGAAGTGGCATACGAGGACGTAGAACACCAAGCTATCTCTTACACTACGGGCGTGCCTGCGATCACCGCAGCGCTGCAATTCTTCCGAGGTGAGTGGGCTGATAAAGGGGTGTTTAATATGGAACAGCTAGACCCAGATATGTTCCTAGAAACGATGCCATCGATTGGCCTAGACTGGCATGTTCAGGAGCTGGAAGCAGGCAAAGGCTTGCCCTTGATTCACGAACTAAACAAATAAACTTTAATATTAACTTAATATGTTTAGATGATCTGAGCAGTCATGGTGAAATTTCATGGCTGCTTTTATCATATTTATGCTGACCACTTTCGCTCTAGAAGTTTCCTTTTGAACAGGGGAAAGTTCGAGAGGCAGAAAGTTTGATAAATGGCTAGTTATGAGCAAAGAACAACTTAAAACTCCGTACTTCATGATTAATGAAGACAAGTTGATCGAAAACCTAGAGAAAGCAAAGCAGTTAAAAGACATTTCTGGCGTGAAGCTGGTATTAGCTCTGAAATGCTTTTCAACATGGGGAGTATTTGACATCATCAAGCCTTATTTAGATGGTTCGACCAGCTCTGGTCCGTTTGAAGTAAGGCTGGGCTATGAGACTTTTGGCGGTGAAACGCACGCATACAGTGTTGGTTATAGTGAGGATGATGTGCTCGAAGTGGCGGATATTTGTGACAAATTGATTTTCAACTCACAGTCTCAGCTCGCAGCGTACCGCCATATTGTTGAGGGCAAAGCGTCTATT